>NZ_JAOWHO010000030.1:0-3164 GCF_030332605.1 Citrobacter sp. Cpo103
GGTCGTTGCCGGCGTGGGCAAAACCAGGAGCGTCGTCTTATCCGGCAGAAAGTGAAAATTATCACTATGCGCTGCGTGCGATGCGCAGGGGCTATATCTATATCTACTATCCATACCTGACGGACTGGGAAGCATGGTCGGTGTGTGATGACGGCAGTTTATGGAAGCAACTGTCGGCGAAAAATGTTCTGGAGAAATCAGAGCCTGACTGTAGGCAGGGAACCTACAGTAATGGCGGAAAGGATTTTCTGACGCTGCCATATGAAGTGCTGGAGAATGATATCTGGATAGCATTCACACAGTGTCGCTGGACGGAAAAGACGCTGGAACGTTACGCAAGCGATGGCGGGCAACGGCAGAGCAGAATGCAGCGTCTGAGTGCATTAAACTGGACGTCACCGCAGACTTCAGAGCAAACGACAGAAGCCACGACAGGCAATCTTGCAGGGGTTCTGGATTACATCGCGCCGCAGGGAAGCCAGCTGAGTCCGGCAATGCTGTTACCGTATGGCACCCAGACTAAAATCCGCGTCAGCCAGTGTGTGGGTGAACGCTATGCAATAGTCAAAGAGCCGGGGCCGCAGGAGACATTGTATCCGTGGAAGAGCGGAGTGGCCGGAAACACAATCCGGCAGATGAAGGAACGGGGAGTGAAGCCAGACGGTTCCCCTGTCACGCCGTTGCTGATGGCGCTGCATGATGCAACAGGGATAACGCATGAGCTGACGGGATGGACGAATGATGTCCTGGCGATGGCGAAGATATTTGGTGAAGAACGCGCTCTGGAGTTCTGCACCCAGAGTCTGATAAACGGAGTTAAGGAGATTGTTAACAAAAGCTCGGAACAGAATGTTGCAGCTCAACTTTCTGTATTACCCCAGGAAACATATATTTCCCCTCCTGCAATGGATTATTCTTATGATATGTATGTCCAGAATGAGAAATCTAGAGGTACAGATTCGAAGGATATACTAACTCGTGAAGAATTCGAAAAGCAGGTAAAAGGAAAACAAAACGAAGTTTATAAAAAAAGCCAGGTAGCTAATGATTGGTCTAAATATGCCCGAATGATCAATCAGAATAAATGGGAGTCTTTTAATAAATGTTGTGCCGATCTAACACAAAAAATTGATGAACAGCTCGCTAAACTGATTAGCTATCGTTGTGAATGGTTACAGATTTCTTTATTTATAACAATGCTACAGGATTTTTTCTCTAACGATCCTGTTGATAACGCTTACTATCGTGAAATAGCTGCCTTCGCGATGGCTGGTCTTGGTGAGTCGTCATCAGGTGTAAAATTGCTGGATGACTGGATAGACGCATATACTACGACAAGTGAAAAGAATCTTGTCTGGAGAACACATTTTTATAATAATCCAGAGATCATGGCAGATGCGGAGTCATTATTGGCTAGCTTGCGTCAGTGTAGCATAGCGCCGGTTTCTGAAAATGATGTGCTCTACTTTTTTGAGAAGAATGGCGCTAAACTTAATAAAATATTTAAAGGTTTTGAAAAAGCAACGAGTGAAATTTCAAAACCTCTGGCTGGCAATGCCGTATTCTCGAAAAGAGTTCTGTATCAAATGGACCAGCACATGGCAACCGTAGGGGCCAGGTTTTTTTCCGTATCACGGATTGGACCTGTTCTCAACACCATGAATGACCTCATTGTTCGAACCCTTTTCTCGCTGTCTGCTGGAAAGTCAGAGTTAGAAACCAAAATATTGTTCAGTAAATATTTTGGCTGGGCCACGGAACGCAGGGCTTACATTACCGGCACTGTTTTTTACAGCCCGCAAAGAGCAATTCGGGCTGATCTTCTCCGGGGGGCGGGTAAGAAATATGCCGCACTTGAAAAATCTTATGCAGCTTATCTAAGCCAGCCAGCGGGACATTCTGGTTATGCGGTGACAAGTATTAGAATTTTTGTTTTATTTTTCAATGTTACTGAGTTGTATAACCAACTCGATAATTTTAAAAATGAACCTGCTAACTACGCGAAGGTAGTCAGCGCAATATCGGCAACGGCGAGCGGGATGATTGATATTGCAACCCCTGCAATGGAGGTCATTCTTAAAGATAAAAATAGTCTCCACTATATGAAAATGTTTGGCGCAGGATGCTCGCTGATAAGTGCAGGTATTTCGCTGGGGTTAGATATTTCCACATTATTGAACAAAGTTAGTTTGCCGAATTCCAGTAAAAAATGGGCATTTACGGGTTTATATTCAATCAAGACACTTAGCGATGTTGCCATTATTGCTAAAGCGGAAGGAAAATTGATGTCGGTGCTGATTGAACGCTTTGGCTGGGATACTGCTAAAGGGGAATTAGCCGTATGGCTGGGGAGGGCAGCTGCGCCTCAATTCACAAAGTTAGGCGTCGAATGGGTGGGACTGTTGGCCTCGTGGGAGGTAGCCCTGTTATTGATGGTCGCTGAATATATTCTGACGGAATATTATTCACGTGATGCCTTACAGTCGTGGATTGAGAATAGCTTGTTTGGTGATGATTGTTCGATTGATATCGATAGTTGTACACCGGAAAAAATCAATATATTTATTGATGAGACCAGAAATTCACTGCAAGAAAGCTTACGTCAATTATCTTCAGGTAAAGAGCAACAACGTGGAAAACCAATAATTTACTGGCCATTTATTATCTATGATGAGCCGGAAGTTCCTGTTGTGGTTTAATTTTGGAGCAACGAAATACTATGACAGAAGATGACGAACTGTTCGCCGATATGCCCAGGGCTTATATCCGGGGTCTGGAGAAGGGGAAAGGGTATGTGAAGGAGAACTATCTCCGGGAGCGCAGGGAATGGATAAAATTAAGACAAACCATTGCGCACTATGAATCGGAAGGCAAGAAGAAGCATAAAAAACGCCTGGCAGAACTGTACCGTGAAGAAAAGCAGCTGGCAGAAGCGCTGGCTGATATGCCACCGGACCCGGTACTGCCCCCGCCAGCCCCGCTGATAAAGGTCAGTGGCGTGGTGACAAACTACCACCAGCGCTGCCTGACGCACTATTTTGACACCAAAGCCTATCCACAGACGTGGGAATATTTCAGCAGGCAGGATGAGAACATGGCGTCTGCCGCAATGGTGCTGGCCTCGACGGGGTCAGCGGCAACGGCACAGGGCATGGTGGAGAGCA
>NZ_JAOWHO010000031.1:0-4081 GCF_030332605.1 Citrobacter sp. Cpo103
GGTCGTTGCCGGCGTGGGCAAAACCAGGAGCGTCGTCTTATCCGGCAGAAAGTGAAAATTATCACTATGCGCTGCGTGCGATGCGCAGGGGCTATATCTATATCTACTATCCATACCTGACGGACTGGGAAGCATGGTCGGTGTGTGATGACGGCAGTTTATGGAAGCAACTGTCGGCGAAAAATGTTCTGGAGAAATCAGAGCCTGACTGTAGGCAGGGAACCTACAGTAATGGCGGAAAGGATTTTCTGACGCTGCCATATGAAGTGCTGGAGAATGATATCTGGATAGCATTCACACAGTGTCGCTGGACGGAAAAGACGCTGGAACGTTACGCAAGCGATGGCGGGCAACGGCAGAGCAGAATGCAGCGTCTGAGTGCATTAAACTGGACGTCACCGCAGACTTCAGAGCAAACGACAGAAGCCACGACAGGCAATCTTGCAGGGGTTCTGGATTACATCGCGCCGCAGGGAAGCCAGCTGAGTCCGGCAATGCTGTTACCGTATGGCACCCAGACTAAAATCCGCGTCAGCCAGTGTGTGGGTGAACGCTATGCAATAGTCAAAGAGCCGGGGCCGCAGGAGACATTGTATCCGTGGAAGAGCGGAGTGGCCGGAAACACAATCCGGCAGATGAAGGAACGGGGAGTGAAGCCAGACGGTTCCCCTGTCACGCCGTTGCTGATGGCGCTGCATGATGCAACAGGGATAACGCATGAGCTGACGGGATGGACGAATGATGTCCTGGCGATGGCGAAGATATATGGTGAAGAACGTGCCCTGGAGTTCTGTACCCAGAGTCTGATTAACGGTGTCGAGAATATTATAAAAAAGAGTGCTGAGCAGAATGTGGAACAGCAGCTCGCGGCAATGGGTGGTTCACTTTCAACATCTCGTGATATGGATTACGCATATGGCATGTATGTCTGGAACGAGGGGCGGAAAGGCAATACGAATATTATAAGCCGGGAAGAATTCGAGCGTCAGGCGAAGAAAAGACAGGAGCAGAGCCTGAAAAGTTCGAGGGTGGCAAATAGCCTGCGCAGATATAAAAGAAAGATAAAGCAAGAGCGTCTGGATTCGTTTATTAAATGTGGTGAGGACCTGACGCACAAAATCGATAAACAACTCGAAGTACTAATTGGTTTCCGCTGCCAATGGCTTAAATTTTCAGTTTTTATTCGTACACTGCAGGACTTTTATTCTGACCTTCCACAGGATAATTTGCATTTTCGTGAGATAGCAGCTTTTGCAATGTCTGGGTTAGGTGCGGCGAAATCTGGTGTGAGTTTACTGGATGACTGGATAAAAGATTATTCTACTACTGATGAAAACAACCTCGTCTGGCGTACTCATTTTTATAATGCACCTGAATTAATGACTGTTGCCGAGTCTTTGCTTGCCTGTGTGCGCAAAGGGGGGAGTCAGCCGGTTACAGAACAAAGTTTGTTGGCATTTTTTGAGTCAAAATCCGGCGATCTGGTTAAATTATTCGAAGGGTTTAGTAAAGCAACAGCTGCGCTGGATGAGCCACCTGGAAATGATGCAGTCTGGTCAAAGCGGGTGCTGTATCAAGTTGATCAACACATGGCAACTCTGGGTTCCCGTTTATTCTCCGTTTCGGGTGTGGGACCGAAACTGGACACTTTAAACGATCTTGTTGTTAAAACACTCTGTTCTCTTTCGGCAGGTAAAACAGTAGCGGAGATAAAGTCATTTTCGAGTAAATATTTTGGCTGGGCGACCGAGCGTAGTTACTATATAAACGAAATGCTCTTTATTAATCCTCAGAAAGACAGAGTGTCAGGGCGTTTAAAAGTTGCTCAGGTGCGGTTTTCCGATCTGGAAAAGGCGACTGCGGACTTCAGTATCACGGGAGCGAAAAAAAATGCTTATCGTGCGACAAGTATCAATTTTCTGGTGCTTTTTTTTAATATGACGGAGCTATATAACCAGGTAGATCATTTTAAACGTGATGACTTTTCCAGTTATGCCAAACTGGTCGCTGCGGGATTTGCCACCACGGGAGGCGCGATTGATATTGTCAGTAAAATGATGGATGTCATAAAAAAGAATGATAAATCATTTCCGAAACTGAAATGGATAGGTGCCAGTTGTGCGATGCTCAATGCTATTGCATCGTTGGGGGCTGATTTTTCAGATGCCTACCAGTTAAAAGATGAAAGATCAGTAAATAAACAATGGACATACGGAATACTATATTTGGGGAAAATTCTTAATGATATAACAACCATTATTTCAGTCAGCGGCAAAGTCTTGCCTGCTTTAATGTCAAAATTTGGCTGGAGTACGGCTGTCGGCAGTATGGAGGTGTGGCTGGGGCGTGCAGCGATACCTACGGTGTATGCGCTGGGAATTGAGTGGATTGGTGCCCTCTCGTCCTGGCAGTTCGCTTTGCTTCTGGTGGTCGCAGAGTATGCCCTGAAAGAGTATTTTTTTGAAGATGAAATTCAAATCTGGTTGCAGAACACGCTGTTTGGTGAAAAATTTTCGATAGATATTGATAGCTGTTCTGAAGAAAAAAAAGCAGAACTTATAGTGAAATGCGGAAAATCACTGACGGAATGTTTACGTAAAATAGAATCTTCCAGCAAATAAGAGTGAATTATATTTTCCAATAAAGCTATTCAAGAAATATCAACATGGTCGTATTCACATATTGTAAGAATAAATTATGGAAAAAGAACTGAAATTCTCGGACGGGTTGCGAAGAAGCCTTGAAGGCAGCAATAAAAAATATCCGCTTCATAACTATCTGCAGCAAAAAAGTGAGCTGGCGCGAACGCAGGAAATTCTGCGCAATATTGAGGCCAGAAATGAAAAAGGAAAATGGCTGGCACATTTTCGCCTGAAAGAGAAAGAGCTGCTGGACGTGCTGAAAAACGCCCCGCCGGACCCGGTGCTGCCGCCTCCGGCGCCGCTGATTAAGGTTCGGGGCGTCATTGAAAAACTGACGCAGCGGCGGGTGGTGCAGCATTTCGACGTTCTGTCCTATCCGGAAGGAAGCGCCTACTACGCCCGGTATAAAAAGAAGATGGCGGCATCGGCGGTGGTCTGGGCGGCCAGCGGCTCGGGAGGGACGGCCTCAGCCCTGCTGCAGGACTATGACAGGCCGTTGTGCGGGGCCTGGTATCTGACAGGGCGTATTAACGGCAGGCGTTTTTCCGGCTGGCTGGGATGTCACTGGTGCTATGAAGGGGAGGAGGTGGAGCTGCTGGCGGCCCCGGTCGGCGAGGAGTATCTGGTGTATGCCATCCACAAGCCGGAGGAGCAGTCCCTGTGCATGACGCCGGGGTGTTACCGGGGAAAGAACCAGGCGCGCCGGGCGGCAGTGCGTATCCCGCTACGGGTTTGCTATTTGTGTCTGGTTATTATTATCCCATTATATATACATGTATATAATGGATGGGAGGCATTTTCTGATCCGGAATTTTACATGATGCTGGCTGTGTTTTGTTTTATGTCATTGGGGTTGTGCCTGCTTCCTGCGGCGTGGTCAATTTACAAACATAAACCGTTACCGGAAGAAACGCTGTCAGAGGAGATATTCACCCTGTTGGGCTGGGAAAACGTGGCGGATATTAATCTGGATACGCTCCATAAACGGCGAAAAAAAGAGTGGAAGCGAACGGGGAACCCGCCAAACCCTCTGCGTAAAGGTACCCCCTTTGATTATTCAGGGGGGACACATTGTTTTTTTTATTATTAATACGGATGTTGAATGGTTCTTAACGGCATGGATAACGTATGAAAAAAGAACTGAAATTCTCGGACGGGTTGCGAAGAAGCCTCGAAGGCAGCAATAAAAAATATCCGCTTCATAACTACCTGCAGCAAAAAAGTGAGCTGGCGCGAACGCAGGAAATTCTGCGCAATTTATCGGGTTGGCTGAAATGACAAATCATAAATGTGACTGTATGTCACAGGGACCGGCATTACTACCTGTCCGTTATGCAGTGGTCCCTGAACATATTAAAGGGTCGTTGCCGGCGTGGGCAAAACCAGGAGCGTCGTCTTATCCGGCAGAAAGTGAAAATTATCACTATGCGCTGCGTGCG
>NZ_JAOWHO010000032.1:0-481734 GCF_030332605.1 Citrobacter sp. Cpo103
GGGTGGATCAGGGTAACAACCATTTTGATGTTGTCGCCCGGCATTACCATCTCTACGCCTTCCGGCAGTTCGATGGTACCAGTCACGTCAGTAGTACGGAAGTAGAACTGCGGACGGTAGCCTTTGAAGAACGGAGTATGACGGCCGCCTTCGTCTTTGGACAGAATGTACACTTCAGATTCGAACTTGGTGTGCGGCTTGATAGAGCCCGGCTTAGCCAGTACCTGACCACGTTCGATTTCTTCACGTTTGATACCACGCAGCAGAACACCAACGTTCTCACCAGCACGGCCTTCGTCCAGCAGTTTGCGGAACATTTCAACGCCAGTACAGGTAGACTTAGCAGTCTCTTTGATACCAACGATTTCAACTTCTTCACCAACTTTGATGATACCGCGCTCTACACGACCGGTAACAACGGTACCACGACCGGAGATGGAGAATACGTCTTCGATAGGCAGCAGGAACGGCTTGTCAATCGCACGCTCTGGTTCTGGGATGTAAGAATCCAGGAAGCCAGCCAGTTCGATGATTTTCGCTTCCCACTCTGCTTCGCCTTCCAGCGCTTTCAGAGCAGAACCACGAACGATCGGAGTGTCGTCGCCCGGGAAATCGTACTGAGACAGAAGTTCACGAACTTCCATTTCTACCAGTTCCAGCAGCTCTTCGTCATCAACCATGTCGCATTTGTTCAGGAACACGATGATGTACGGAACACCTACCTGACGACCCAGCAGGATGTGCTCACGAGTCTGCGGCATCGGGCCGTCAGTCGCAGCAACAACCAGGATCGCGCCGTCCATCTGCGCAGCACCGGTGATCATGTTTTTAACATAGTCGGCGTGGCCCGGGCAGTCTACGTGTGCGTAGTGGCGAGTCGGGGTGTCATATTCAACGTGAGAAGTGTTGATGGTGATACCACGAGCTTTTTCTTCCGGCGCGTTATCGATCTGGTCGAATGCACGAGCAGCACCGCCGTAGGTTTTAGCCAGTACGGTAGTGATTGCAGCGGTCAGGGTAGTTTTACCGTG
Organism: Citrobacter sp. Cpo103; assembly: GCF_030332605.1. Classification (NCBI taxonomy): domain Bacteria; kingdom Pseudomonadati; phylum Pseudomonadota; class Gammaproteobacteria; order Enterobacterales; family Enterobacteriaceae; genus Citrobacter; species Citrobacter sp. Cpo103. The sequence goes on from NZ_JAOWHO010000032.1 coordinate 1,032, forward strand.
GTCAACGTGGCCGATGGTGCCGACGTTAACGTGCGGTTTTGTACGTTCAAATTTTTCTTTAGACACGGCTATATTCCTTACTATAGTGCTCTCCCCTATGGAGAGAGCACGGGACTTAGGTTTTAATCCTGTGGATTATTTACCACGGGCTTCAATAACGGCCTGAGCAACGTTGTTCGGCGCATCGTCGTACTTCAGGAACTCCATGGAGTAAGAAGCACGGCCTTTGGTCAGAGAACGCAGCTGGGTTGCATATCCGAACATTTCAGACAGCGGAACTTCAGCATGGATAACAACGCCAGTGACGTTGGATTCCTGACCACGAAGCATACCACGACGGCGGCTCAAGTCACCGATTACGTCACCGGTGTTCTCTTCCGGAGTCTCTACTTCAACCTTCATGATAGGCTCAAGCAGAACTGGTTTCGCTTTCTTAAAGCCATCTTTGAAGGCGATAGAAGCGGCCAGTTTAAACGCCAGCTCAGAGGAGTCAACGTCATGGTAAGAACCGAAGTGCAGACGCACGCCCAGATCAACAACCGGGTAACCAGCCAGCGGGCCAGATTTCAGCTGTTCCTGGATGCCTTTATCAACGGCCGGGATGTATTCGCCAGGAATTACACCACCTTTGATGTCGTTGATGAACTCGTAGCCTTTCGGGTTTGAACCCGGCTCCAGCGGGTACATGTCGATAACAACATGACCGTACTGACCGCGACCACCAGACTGCTTAGCGTGTTTACCTTCGATATCGGTAACTTTCGCGCGAATCGCTTCACGGTAAGCAACCTGAGGTTTACCGACGTTCGCTTCAACGTTGAATTCACGCTTCATACGGTCAACGATGATGTCGAGGTGCAGCTCACCCATACCAGCGATAATGGTCTGGTTAGATTCTTCGTCAGTCCATACGCGGAATGACGGGTCTTCTTTCGCCAGACGGCCCAGAGCCAGACCCATTTTTTCCTGGTCAGCTTTGGTTTTCGGTTCTACCGCGATGGAAATTACCGGCTCAGGGAATTCCATACGTTCCAGAATGATCGGGTGATCCGGGTCACACAGAGTGTCACCAGTGGTCACGTCTTTCAGACCGATTGCAGCAGCGATATCGCCCGCGCGAACTTCTTTGATCTCTTCACGTTTGTTAGCGTGCATCTGTACGATACGGCCGAAACGTTCACGTGCAGTTTTCACGGAGTTCAGGATGGTGTCACCGGAGTTAACCACACCAGAGTACACACGGAAGAAGGTCAGGTTACCCACGAACGGGTCGGTAGCGATTTTGAATGCCAGAGCAGCAAACGGCTCGTCATCGCTAGCATGACGCTCAGCAGGAGTATCTTTACCGTCGTCCAGAATACCGTTGATCGCAGGTACGTCTACTGGGGATGGCAGGTAATCAATTACCGCATCCAGCATCGCCTGAACACCTTTGTTCTTGAACGCAGAACCACAGGTTACCAGGATGATTTCGTTGTTCAGAACGCGCTGACGCAGAGCTTTTTTGATCTCTTCTTCAGTCAGTTCTTCACCACCCAGGTATTTCTCCATCAGCTCTTCTGAAGCTTCTGCAGCGGACTCGATCAGGTTCTGGTGCCATTCTTCAGCCAGTTCCTGCATGTCAGCCGGGATATCTTCATAAGTGAAGGTTACACCTGCATCTTCTTCGTTCCAGTTGATGGCTTTCATTTTCACCAGGTCAACAACACCGGTGAACGCTTCTTCAGCGCCAATTGCCAGCTGCAGCGGAACAGGGTTCGCGCCCAGACGGGTTTTGATCTGACCAACAACTTTCAGGAAGTTCGCACCCATACGGTCCATTTTGTTAACGAACGCAATGCGCGGAACTTTATATTTGTTTGCCTGACGCCATACGGTTTCAGACTGAGGCTGAACACCACCAACTGCGCAGTAAACCATTACTGCACCATCAAGCACACGCATGGAACGTTCTACTTCGATAGTGAAGTCAACGTGCCCCGGGGTGTCGATGATGTTTACGCGATGCGGTTCATACTGCTTAGCCATACCAGACCAGAATGCAGTAGTCGCTGCGGAGGTGATAGTAATACCACGTTCCTGCTCCTGCTCCATCCAGTCCATGGTGGCTGCGCCGTCATGAACTTCACCGATTTTATGGTTTACACCGGTGTAGAACAGAATACGTTCGGTAGTAGTGGTTTTACCGGCGTCGATGTGCGCACTGATACCGATGTTACGGTAGCGCGCGATGGGTGTTGTACGAGCCATTTGATTCCTCGTTTATCTTTTAGGCGTTCAATTTAAGTAGCCCAAAGCGGGCTGCTTACTAGAAGCGCCCGCCTGGTGACTAAAACTCCGAAGGGATTACCAACGGTAGTGTGCGAACGCCTTGTTGGCTTCTGCCATACGGTGAACGTCTTCACGTTTCTTAACTGCAGTACCTTTGTTTTCTGCAGCATCAGAAAGTTCGTTCGCCAGGCGCAGAGCCATGGATTTATCACCGCGTTTACGAGCAGCTTCAACGATCCAACGCATTGCCAGAGCATTACGACGGACCGGACGGACTTCAACTGGTACCTGATAAGTAGAACCACCAACGCGGCGAGACTTAACTTCGACAGTCGGGCGCACGTTTTCGAGAGCTACTTCGAAAGCTTCCAGTTCGTTTTTACCAGAACGCTGAGCCAGGGTCTCCAGCGCGCTGTATACGATAGTTTCGGCAGTAGATTTTTTACCATCTACCATCAGGATATTTACAAATTTAGCCAGCAGTTCTGATCCGAACTTCGGATCCGGCAGAATTTTACGCTGACCAATGACGCGACGACGTGGCATGGAAATACTCCGTTGTTAATTCAGGATTGTCCAAAACTCTAAGAGTTTAGTTTGACATTAATATAAAACGTTTGGCCTTACTTAACGGAGAACCATTAAGCCTTAGGACGTTTCACGCCATACTTGGAGCGTGATTGCTTACGGTCTTTAACGCCGGAGCAGTCAAGCGCACCACGAACGGTGTGGTAACGAACACCCGGGAGGTCTTTTACACGACCGCCACGGATCAGGATCACGGAGTGCTCCTGCAGGTTGTGACCTTCACCACCGATGTAGGAAGTCACTTCAAAACCGTTAGTCAGACGAACACGGCAAACTTTACGCAGTGCGGAGTTCGGTTTTTTAGGAGTGGTAGTATATACACGAGTACATACGCCACGTTTCTGCGGGCATGCTTCCAGCGCAGGCACGTTGCTTTTTGCAACTTTGCGTGCACGTGGTTTGCGTACCAGCTGGTTAACTGTTGCCATTAAATAGCTCCTGGTTTTAGCTTTTGCTTCGTAAACACGTAATAAAACGACCTCATACAATATGAGGACGCAGAATTTTAGGTCGGTGTCGAAAAGGTGTCAAGAAATATACAACGATCCCACAATTACCAGGACATCTGGCTGGGATGTTTCACCGTAAGTCTGACGAAGTCAGTATAGCTAACCCTGACGACACTGTCTGAAATTTGACCACTCAACCCGCGGGCCTTAATGTCTTCTTCCAGTACATAGACCTTAATGGAGGCATTTTGCAGACTTTCAAGGAAGCGGCTGCCTTCGATTGCCGCCGTCACACCATCCTGGAGCAATAAAAGTTCATCGTCTTTATCTATCAGGCGAAGAAGAGAGGAGAAATCGGTAAGCCACGCGGAGCGATGTAGTGTGTGCAGCATGAGAGTCTCAAAACCTTAAAATGACGTCAAAGTTGCCTAACTCACGGCGTAAATCTTCCGGTTCAAGCGCTGTCGCATCGACCACAAAATTAACCCCCTGCTGAAGGCCCCGCTCGCGTAATGAAGCGGCGCACAGCCAACATTGATCGATATCGTACAACCCTAACAGCTTGAAGGTTGCGATATAGTCTCGCGCCAGCACGGCATCCGGTTGTTGTCCCTGGAGGATTTGAAAGACGCCATCGCCGATAAAAAACACGCCGAGGTCTTCCGTTAATGCAGATGTCGCCAGCAATGCATCTAATCCTTCACGGCCTGATGCGCTGCCGTGCGGTACGGTAGAAAAAACAAAAGCAACACGTTTCATCAGAACTGCACCACGCGATCGCAGGTCAGGGATGCCTCAGCCAGCGATCCAAGCCCGCTGAGGTTAAAACCTGGTTGTAAATTAGCCCCTGCCAGCCCCAGCCGCTTTGCCTCAGTTTCATCAACAACGCCGCGACGCAACGCCGCCGCCACGCAGATATTCAGCGTTACACCATGCTGTTGGTTCAGCTGTTGCCAGGCCCGCACCAGATCATATTCATCACTGGCGGGTGAAGTCAGGAAATTGGCGTTATATACACCTTCACGATAGAAAAAGACGCTGCATAACTCATGCCCTTCTTCGAGAAGCGCATGAGCAAATTGCAACGCGCTACTCGCCTGCTGCGTGCCATAAGCAGGCCCTGTCACCATGATGGCAAAACGCATTACTTGTCTTGCCCCTGGAAATCGCCGCTTTTGAACTGACGAATATAGAGGTAGACCGTATGTTTGGAGATGTTCAGCCGATCGGCGACCTGGTTGATGGCATCTTTAATATCGAAGATGCCTTTCTCATATAAATTCAGGACGATCTGGCGGTTCTTCGCGTTGTTGGAAACATTGCGATCGGCATTCACTTCTTCGATCGTGAATTCCAGCGTCTGGGTAACCAGATCTTCCACCGAAGAAGCGAAGTTGACGGCAGAGCCCACTTCCGGGGTTTCCGGTGGGATAAAGGTATTCATTATCTGCGAGAAAGGAACATCAAGGTTCATGTTGATGCACAGCAGACCAATCACGCGATGCTCACGGTTGCGAATGGCAATCGTCACCGACTTCATCAAGACACCGCTTTTCGCACGTGTGAAGTAACACTTCGACACGCTGCTATCCGCACCCGTCATATCATGCAGCATACGCAACGCAAGGTCGGTAATCGGTGAGCCAATTTTACGGCCCGTGTGTTCACCGTTAGCAATGCGGATGGCCGAGCATTTCAAATCCTGCAAAGAGTGCAATACGATTTCACAATGGGAACCAATGAGCATCGCCAACCCGTCCACTACCGCTTCGTAGGATTTGAGGATATCGAAGTCGGTTTGATCGAAAGGACGTTGATCCAGCAAATCTAGCTCACTGGTTTCGTTGGTTAAAAGCGACCTGGACATGAAAAAAAGCACTCCTTTTCAGGAGCCTGTCGTTATGTTGTCAGGGCAGGCTCATCACTATTATAGGGGCATCTAAAGTAATACAGCGCACAAGGCGCTTTCCAGTATTAATTATATCCTGTCGATAATAAAAAACCGCCGCCCTGTGGGCGGCGGTTTTTGTTAGCTTATTTTTTGCTGCTGTCTGCAGCTTTATCTGCCGGTGCAGCATCTGGCTGCGCGTCAGCTTTCGGTGCCGGTTTGATGTCTAACAGTTCAACATCAAAGACCAGCGTAGAGTTGGCCGGAATACCCGGGACGCCGGTTTTGCCGTAAGCCAGATCCGGTGGGATAACCAGCTGGATTTTGCCGCCTTTCTTGATGTTTTTCAGGCCTTCAGTCCAACCAGGGATTACACCGTCAAGACGGAAAGACAGCGGCTCACCACGGGTGTAGGAGTTATCAAACTCTTTACCATCGATCAGCGTACCTTTGTAGTTGACTACCACCGTATCGCTGTCTTTCGGTGCAGCGCCAGTACCTTCTTTCTCTACTTTGTAGACCAGGCCAGTAGAAGAGGTTTTAACGCCTTTCTCTTTAGCAAATTTCTCGCGGTAAACTTTACCTTTGGCTTCGTTGTCAGCCGCGTCTTTTTCCATTTTCGCCTGGGCGGAGCTCTTCACGCGCGCTTCAAACGCCTGCAGAGTTTGTTCGATTTCCTGGTCAGACAGTTTGCTCTTGTCTGCAAACGCATCCTGAACACCAGCGATCAGCTGATCTTTATCCAGTTTGATGCCCAGTTTTTCCTGCTCTTTCAGAGAGTTTTCCATATAACGACCCAGGGACGCGCCCAGCGCGTAAGCGGCTTTTTGGTCGTCATTCTTGAATGCTGCTTTGCTGTCAGCAGTAGCGGCTGGTTTCGCAGCATCAGCAGCGAAGGTGATCGGGGCATGCAGAGCAACAGCCATTGTGGTCGCCAGCAGCGTTACTTTAAACAGTGATTTCATCCATATCTCCAGGGCCGGGGCATCTCACCCCAGGGTTAGCTAACATAAAAATGTACTATAAAGCGTTGCAGAACAAATCAACATACAGGCACGCCCTATTATCACCACTTTTCAGACTCTTTTTGTTTAAATTAGTTTCGTTACCGAAGATTGAGTGCTGTGCAAACAGGCAAAGTTAAGTAGAATTCGCCGCAGTCCGCGATCTGCCGGAGAAAAAAGAAAGAGGTGAATCATGCAGGATACAACAATGGAAACTCGCCTGGCTGAACTGGAAAGTCGCCTGGCATTTCAGGAGATCACCATTGAAGAGCTCAACGTGACGGTGACCGCGCATGAACTGGAAATGGCCAAACTGCGCGACCATCTGCGTCTGCTGACAGAAAAGCTCAAAGCAACGCAGCCGTCCCACATTGCGTCGCAGTCTGAAGAGACCCCGCCGCCACATTATTGAGACGTAAAAAAAGCGGGGATATCCCCGCTTTTTTGTGCCGGATGACGACGTAAACGTCTTATCCGGCCTACGGTAGGCCTGATAAGCGTAGCGCCATCAGGCAATCATACCGATCAGTGGCAACCGCAGCCGCCGCCGTTACCTTTACCGCCACCGCCGCAGCAGCCTTCGCCACCGTGCTCGTGACCATGGTCGTGACCGTGGCCACCGCAGCAACCGTCATGACCGTGGTCATGATCGTGGTCGTGACCGTGCGCACCGTGAACGTGGCCGTGAGCCAGTTCTTCTTCGGTCGCTTCGCGGATAGCAACAACTTCTACGTTGAATTTCAGATTCTGGCCAGCCAGCATGTGGTTACCGTCAACCACAACGTGGTCGTCTTCCACTTCGGTAATTTCTACCGGTACTGGACCCTGGTCAGTTTCAGCCAGGAAACGCATGCCAACCTGCAGTTCGTCAACGCCCATGAAGACGTCTTTAGGAACGCGCTGCACCAGGTTTTCGTCGTACTGACCGTATGCGTCGTTTGCGCCAACAGCAACATCGAATTTGTCGCCAACTTCATGACCGTCCAGCGCTGTTTCCAGGCCAGAAATCAGGGAACCGTGACCATGCAGGTAGTCCAGCGGTGCACTCACCGGAGACTCATCAACCAACACACCGTCTTCTGTACGTACCTGATAGGCCAGGCTGACCACCAGGTCCTTTGCTACTTTCATGATATCTCCTGAGCATGGAAAGAATAGTGGCGCAGATTGTAGCGGAATTCTGCACCCGTGTACCCTCTAGCTTAAAAAAAGCTGCGCCATATCGCTAGTCCGGATGAAAAATCCCGATCACTTGCTCTTCTTTGCGAACGTGCTCGCGCGCCTCTTTATCCGCTTCCCGCATCTGATGACCGCACTTAACACACTCAACAATATCGATATTATTTTCGCGCCACATCGCCAGCGTATCCTGCGACTGGCAGGACGGACATTTTGCACCTGCGATAAAACGTTTACGAATTGCCATGGTTATCCTCTACTCAAATTCATCCCAGCCATCCAACTGACGTCGCTCTTGCTGCATCTCTCGTTGGAAAATTTCCTCCAGCTCGCGTCGGGCTTCCCTGGCTCGAGAGATTTGTACCGTATCTGTATGCATGGGGATCAGTTCCCGCAGCATGCGCATATCCAGCCGCCGAAAATGCAGCTGAGCGCGCTGAGCCTGGTGCGGATGCATTCCCAGTGTAACCAGCGTTTTACGCCCCAACTCCAGCGCACTGGAGAACGTTTCGCGGGAAAACTGCGTCACACCAGCCTGTAATAACTCATGTGCCTCTACACGTCCGCGCGCTCGCGCAAGAATATGCAAATGCGGAAAATACTGTTGGCACAGTTCCACCAGTTTCATGGTGTCTTCAGGCTCATTACACGTAATAACAATAGATTGCGCCGCCTCTGCCCCTGCGGAGCGCAACAGTTCCACCTGCGTGGCATCACCGTAATAAACCTTATAGCCATATTTACGCATCAGATTCACCGCGCTGATATCCCGCTCCAGAACGGTAATGCGCATTTTATTGGCCATCAACAGGCGACCAATAACCTGACCAAAACGCCCAAACCCCACCACAATCACCTGCGGTTTATCATCTTCCACCCAGGGTTTTTCATCTTCCTCATCCGTGCCGTTAAACTGGCGGGAGAGCCATTTATCAATCAGCTTCATCACCAGCGGTGTGGTCATCATCGACAGCGTGACGGTCACCAGCAGCAACGCCATTTGGTCGCCCTGAAACAGCCGTTGCGAGGATGCCGTTGAAAACAGCACGAAAGCGAATTCACCACCCTGACTTAAAACCCCGGCAAATTGCATCCGTTCAGAGCTTCTCATGCCGTTAAGACGCGCCAGCACATACAGCACCAGCATTTTTACGACCACCAGCACTATCACGCTCGCTGCCACCCACAGAATATGGGTGTAGAGCACGCCGAGGTTGAGCGACATGCCAACGGAGATAAAAAACAGCCCGAGCAACAGGCCTTTAAACGGATCGATTGCCGTTTCCAGCTCATGTCGGTATTCGCTTTCCGCCAGCAGCACGCCCGCGATAAACGTTCCCAGCGCCATTGACAGCCCCAGCGCATCCATAAATAGAGCAGAACCCAGCACCAACAGCAGCGTGGCAGCGGTGAACACTTCCCGCACGCCAGAATCCGCAATAAAGCGGAAAACCGGACGCAGCAAATAGCGACCGCCAATCAGCATGCCGGCAAAGGCCAGCACCTTCATTCCCACTTTGATCCAGTCAAAATGTTCGTCAGCAGAACCCGCCAGCAGCGGAACCAGTGCCAGCGCGGGGATCACCGCCAGATCCTGAAACAGCAGTACCGAAAAACCCAGTTGTCCGGATTCACTGCGGTTCATGCCTTTTTCGCGCATCAACTGTAGCGCCATAGCGGTCGATGACATCGCCAGACCAATGCCGCCAACCACTGCCGCCTGCCAGGAGAACGCAGTGAGCATCAATAATCCGGCCAGCACCACCGCGCTCAGCATCACCTGCGCGGCACCGACGCCAAAAATTGAACGCCGCAGTTGCCACAGTTTGGCGGGATTAAGTTCCAGCCCAATGATGAACATCAGAAAGACTACGCCCAGCTCGGAGAAGTGCAGAATTTCATCCACATCGCTGATGAATCCTAATCCCCACGGGCCGATAGCAATACCCGCCAGCAAGTAACCCAGCACAGGACCGATACCCAGCTTTGAGGCCAGGGGAACTGCAGCCACCGCCGCGAAGAGGAACAACACTCCCGCTGTCAATAAATCAGAACCTTCCATTAGCGGCCTCCCACAGGGATTGGATTCGCCAGCCAGTCACCATACGCTTTCGCATGGCTGTCCAGCTCCTGCTTCGTTTGCCGTCTGGCCCAGTAAACGATAATTGGGCTCATCCAGTGCATGCGGCACATACCGGCCGTTAGCTCGAAAGGACGCAGCACATCGCTCATTGGATAACGGTTTAGCGCGTCATAGCGGTAGGCACTTTCCGGTTCTCCGGTAGTGATAACGCTACGCCAGTACTTTCCCGCCAGTTGATTCCCTCCGGGACCGCTGGCAAATCCGCGGCTCAGTACGCGGTCAAGCCATTCCTTTAACAGCGCCGGACAGCTATAGGTATAGAGTGGGTGCTGAAAAACAATCACATCATGCTCACGCAGCAGCGCCTGTTCATGCGGAATATCGATAAAAAAATCAGGATAGTGCGCGTAAAGGTCGTGCACGGTAACATTGCTGAGCTGCATGGCCGGTTTAAGCAGAACACGGTTCGCGACCGAGTCCTGAGATTCCGGATGGGCATACAGCAGCAAGACTTTCGCTGGCTGGAACATCATCCCCCTCCCGGTTTTGTCTTTTGTCTATTTTCGACGTTTTGGGCTACCATTGCGCCTCGGTGCGGCAAACGGCCCACACATTACATTATCATAATGATAAATTAACATAGTCTGAACATACGGCGCCTTATGATTGTTTTCTCATCGTTACAAATTCGTCGCGGCGTGCGCGTCTTGCTGGACAATGCCACGGCCACCATTAATCCAGGGCAGAAGGTTGGCCTGGTGGGTAAAAATGGCTGCGGTAAATCTACCCTGCTGGCATTGCTGAAAAATGAACTCAGCGCCGACGCTGGAGGATTTACCTATCCGGGAAACTGGCAGCTCGCGTGGGTGAATCAGGAAACGCCTGCGTTGCCACAGCCCGCGCTGGAGTACGTCATTGACGGCGACCGCGAGTATCGTCAACTGGAAGCGCAGTTGAACGACGCTAACGAACGTAACGATGGACATGCCATTGCCACTGTCCATGGCAAGCTGGATGCCATCGACGCCTGGACTGTGCGCTCACGCGCCGCCAGCCTGCTGCATGGCCTCGGCTTCTCCAACGAACAGCTTGAGCGCCCGGTCAGCGACTTCTCCGGTGGCTGGCGTATGCGTCTCAACCTGGCCCAGGCGCTGATTTGCCGTTCAGACCTACTGCTGCTCGATGAACCCACCAACCACCTCGATCTCGACGCGGTGATCTGGCTGGAAAGATGGCTGAAAAGCTATCAGGGTACGCTGATTTTGATCTCCCACGATCGCGACTTCCTCGATCCGGTGGTAGATAAAATTATCCATATCGAACAGCAAACCATGTTCGAGTACACCGGCAACTACAGCGCGTTTGAAATCCAGCGGGCGACGCGCCTCGCACAGCAACAGGCAATGTACGAAAGCCAGCAGGAGCGCGTGGCGCATCTGCAAAGCTATATCGATCGTTTCCGCGCTAAAGCAACGAAAGCGAAGCAGGCACAGAGCCGTATCAAAATGCTGGAACGCATGGAGCTGATTGCCCCAGCGCACGTGGACAACCCGTTCCACTTCAGCTTCCGTGAGCCGGAAAGCCTGCCAAACCCGCTGCTGAAGATGGAAAAGGTCAGCGCTGGCTACGGCGATCGCGCCATTCTCGATTCGATCAAACTGAATCTGGTGCCGGGTTCCCGCATCGGCCTGCTCGGTCGCAACGGCGCGGGTAAATCGACGCTGATTAAGCTGCTGGCCGGCGAACTGGCCCCCATCAGCGGCGAGATTGGCCTGGCGAAAGGCATCAAGCTGGGCTACTTCGCGCAGCACCAGCTGGAGTTTTTACGCGCCGATGAATCACCCATTCAGCATCTGGCACGCATGGCACCGCAGGAGTTGGAACAGAAATTGCGTGACTACCTGGGTGGATTCGGCTTCCAGGGCGATAAAGTCAGCGAAGAGACACGCCGCTTCTCCGGTGGCGAAAAAGCGCGTCTGGTGCTGGCGTTGATCGTCTGGCAGCGCCCTAACCTACTGCTGCTCGATGAACCGACCAACCACCTGGACTTGGATATGCGTCAGGCGCTGACCGAGGCGCTGATCGACTTTGAAGGCGCGCTGGTTGTCGTCTCGCACGACCGTCACCTGATCCGCTCCACCACCGACGACCTCTATCTGGTACACGACAAGAAAGTCGAGCCGTTTGATGGCGATCTGGAGGATTATCAGCAGTGGCTGAGCGATGTCCAGAAACAGGAAAACCAGGGCGACGAACCGGCGAAAGAGAGCGTTAACAGCGCCCAGGCGCGTAAAGACCAGAAGCGCCGCGAAGCGGAACTGCGCTCCCTGACGCAGCCGCTGCGTAAAGAGATTACCCGTCTGGAAAAAGAGATGGAGAAACTGCACGCACAGCTGGCGCAGGCGGAAGAAAAACTCGGCGACAGCGAACTGTACGACCAAAGTCGCAAAGCCGAACTTACCGCCTGTTTGCAGCAGCAGGCCAGTGCGAAATCCGGGCTGGAAGAGTGTGAAATGGCCTGGCTGGGGGCTCAGGAGCAGCTTGAGCAAATGCTCGCCGAGTCGTCATGATTGCCGGAGAAGGCGAAGCTGCCATCCGGCGCCAGAGCCGAAAATGCCTGATGAGGACGCTCGCGCGTCTTATCAGGCCTACGTTTCGTTGACGTAGTTGTGACCCAATCTCGCGTAACCTGCTGACTGACTAGCGACAAAATCACATATTGGCTAACCCGCACGCGCTGTGCGCGGTATAGTTACTCTTTCCGATTATTAATTGCTCCGGTGTTATGGTTGAAATCACGTCCACAGAAATGACCCCACCTACCGACGATTCGCGAGAATTCCGCCCGATGCGCGGTATCAGTAACCGCCATCTGCAGACGATGCTGCCGCGTTTAATTCGCCGCAAGGTGAAGTTCGACGCCCACTGGCAGCGTCTGGAATTGCCCGACGGTGATTTCGTCGATCTGGCGTGGAGCGAAGATCCGCAACAGGCGAAACACAAACCGCGCCTGGTGGTTTTTCACGGTCTGGAAGGCAGTCTAAACAGCCCCTACGCACATGGCCTGATTGAAGCAGCACAAAAGCGCGGCTGGCTGGGCGTGGTAATGCATTTTCGCGGCTGCAGCGGCGAACCCAATCGTCTGAACCGCATTTATCACTCGGGCGAAACAGAAGATGGCACCTGGTTTTTACACTGGCTGGAGCGTGAGTTCGGTCGCGTACCGACCGCGGCGGTAGGTTATTCACTCGGTGGAAACATGCTGGCTTGCCTGCTGGCAAAAGAAGGCAACGATATTCCGATAGATGCGGCGGTTATCGTTTCTGCACCTTTCGTGCTCGAAGCCTGTAGCTACCATATGGACAAGGGCTTCTCCCGGGTCTACCAGCGCTACCTGCTCAATCTGTTGAAAGCCAATGCCTCACGTAAGCTTGAAGCTTATCCAGGTTCGCTGCCGGTGAGTCTGGCCCAGTTGAAATCTTTACGCCGCATTCGCGATTTTGACGATCTAATCACCGCCAAAATCCACGGTTTCGCCGATGCTATAGACTATTACCGCCAGTGCAGCGCCATGCCGTTGCTCAATCGGATCGCCAAACCAACGCTGATTATCCATGCGAAAGACGATCCGTTTATGGATCATCATGTGATCCCGAAACCGGAAAATCTGCCCTCACAGGTGGAGTACCAGCTTACTGAACACGGCGGCCACGTTGGATTTATAGGTGGCACGGTGCGCCGTCCTGAGATGTGGCTGGAATCAAGAATCCCGGACTGGCTGACAACGTATCTGGAGGCATCATCATGATTATCCCATGGCAAGATATCTCCCCGGACGCGCTGGACAATTTGATTGAAAGCTTTGTCTTGCGCGAAGGCACCGATTATGGTGAACATGAACGCTCGCTCGAACAAAAAGTCGCCGACGTCAAACGCCAACTACAATCAGGTGAAGCCGTGCTGGTGTGGTCTGAACTGCATGAAACGGTCAACATTATGCCGAGGAAGCAGATTCACGAGTAATCCGTAGCCGCCGGCCGACTTTACTATAATTACAACCATTTCATGGAGTTGTTATGTCTGCCAAACATCCGGTGATTGCGGTAACAGGATCCAGCGGCGCGGGGACCACTACCACCAGCCTCGCGTTTCGTAAAATTTTCGCGCAGTTAAATCTGCGCGCCGCCGAGGTGGAAGGTGACAGTTTTCATCGCTATACCCGTCCGGAAATGGATATGGCGATTCGCAAAGCACGCGATGCCGGGCGGCATATCAGCTATTTTGGCCCCGAAGCTAATGACTTCGGCTTGCTGGAACAAACCTTCATCGAATACGGTCAGACGGGCAAAGGCCAGTCGCGAAAATATCTGCACACTTACGATGAGGCCGTACCATGGAACCAGGTTCCGGGTACATTCACGCCCTGGCAGCCGCTGCCTGAACCGACGGATGTACTGTTCTACGAAGGGCTGCACGGCGGTGTCGTCACCCCGCAGCAAAACGTGGCCCGGCATGTCGATCTGCTGGTTGGCGTGGTACCTATCGTAAACCTGGAATGGATCCAGAAGCTGACTCGCGATACCAGCGAGCGTGGCCATTCGCGTGAAGCGGTGATGGACTCGGTGGTGCGCTCAATGGACGATTACATCAATTACATCACGCCGCAGTTTTCCCGGACGCATATTAACTTCCAGCGCGTACCGACCGTCGATACCTCTAATCCCTTTGCCGCTAAGAGTACTCCGTCACTGGATGAAAGCTTTGTCGTGATTCATTTTCGTAACCTGGAAGGGATCGACTTCCCGTGGTTACTGGCCATGCTGCAGGGCTCATTCATTTCCCATATCAATACGTTAGTCGTACCTGGCGGCAAAATGGGTCTGGCGATGGAATTGATTATGCTGCCGCTGGTACAGCGACTGATGGAAGGTAAGAAGATAGAGTGATTTAGTCTTTTGCCTGATGGCAGCTGATGCCTTATCCGGCCTACGCGTTTATATCCTGTAGGCCTGATAAGTGAAACGCCATCAGGCATGGCATCACGCAGCAGCAACCACTTCATAGGAATGGGTAATATTCACTGCCTTTTCCAGCATCAACGCTACGGAGCAGTATTTTTCCGCTGAAAGATCGACGGCGCGGGAGACAGACGCATCTTTCAGATCGTTACCCGTTACGATGAAATGCAGGTTGATGTGGGTAAACAGGCGCGGCGCTTCATCACGACGCTCTGAAGTCAGTTTCACTTCGCAGTTGGTCACATCCTGACGACCCTTTTGCAGGATCGATACCACATCAATCGCGCTACAACCGCCAGCAGCCATTAATACCATTTCCATCGGGCTCGGCGCTTTATCACCGGAGTTACCGTCCATCAAAATTTGGTGACCAGAGGCGGACTCACCGAGGAAGGTTAACCCCTCAACCCACTTTACACGCGCTTGCATATTTCGTAACTCCAATGTTTCAATTTTCCTGACAGATTACGCGCACATAACAATTCTCGCAACGGAAGGCGACCTGCGTCATGCTGAAGCGAGACACCAGGAGACACACGGCGAAAGCTATGCTAAAACAGACGGGATGCTACAGTAATACATTGACGTACTGCATGTATGCAGAGGACATCACATTACAGGCTGCAGTATATTTTTGACAGCCCCTTTCCCAGGTAGCGGGAAGCATATTTTTGCAAACCCAGAGGCAGCGTCGTTTTCTGGCTCTGGAGACAGCTTATAACAGAGGATAACCGCGCATGGTGCTTGGCAAACCGCAAACAGACCCGACTCTCGAATGGTTCTTGTCTCATTGCCATATTCATAAGTACCCATCGAAGAGCACGCTGATTCACCAGGGTGAAAAAGCGGAAACGTTGTATTACATCGTTAAAGGCTCCGTGGCAGTGCTGATCAAAGATGAAGAAGGGAAAGAAATGATCCTTTCTTATCTGAATCAGGGCGATTTTATTGGTGAATTAGGCCTCTTCGAAGAAGGTCAGGAACGTAGCGCCTGGGTACGTGCCAAAACCGCATGTGAAGTCGCTGAAATTTCCTACAAAAAATTTCGCCAATTAATCCAGGTCAACCCGGATATTCTGATGCGCCTGTCTTCTCAGATGGCTCGTCGTCTGCAGGTCACGTCTGAAAAAGTGGGCAACCTTGCCTTCCTCGACGTAACCGGTCGTATCGCGCAGACTCTGCTGAATCTGGCGAAACAGCCTGATGCGATGACCCACCCGGACGGCATGCAGATTAAAATCACCCGTCAGGAAATCGGCCAGATCGTTGGCTGCTCCCGTGAGACCGTCGGTCGTATTCTGAAGATGCTGGAAGATCAGAACCTGATCTCCGCGCACGGTAAGACCATCGTCGTCTACGGCACGCGTTAACCCCATCGAAGTGGCGCGTTACCCAGTAATGCGCCACTTTTGTTTACTCCGATGTGGCGAAGACTGATATACCACCCAGAGATCAACTACGCACTACGACAAACGCTGGTGCTATGTTTACCTGTGGCTGTTGGTCTGATCATCGGTCAGCTTCATTTGGGGCTTCTCTTTTCCCTCGTCCCTGCCTGCTGCAACATTGCCGGTCTTGATACTCCGCACAAGCGCTTTTTCAAACGCTTAGTCATTGGTGCATCGCTGTTTGCCGGGTGCAGTTTGATCATGCAGTTACTGCTTGCGCAAACTATACCGTTACCATTGATCCTCACCGGCCTGACGCTGATTCTTGGCGTAACCGCCGAGCTAAGCCCTTTGCATGCGCGATTACTGCCAGCCTCGCTTATCGCGGCGATTTTCACGCTCAGCCTGGCCGGGAATATGCCCGTCTGGGAGCCACTGCTGATCTACGCGCTGGGCACGTTATGGTACGGCCTGTTCAACTGGTTCTGGTTCTGGATGTGGCGCGAGCAACCGCTCCGCGAATCGCTCAGCTTGCTGTACCGTGAATTAGCCGATTACTGTGAAGCCAAGTACAGCATGCTGACCCAGCATGCCGACCCAGAAAAAGCGCTGCCTCCCCTGCTGGTTCGCCAACAAAAGGCAGTGGATCTGATTACCCAGTGCTATCAGCAAATGCATATGCTGTCGGCACATCACAACAACGAATACAAACGACTGCTGCGAGCCTTTCAGGAGGCGCTGGATTTACAGGAGCATATTTCCGTTAGCCTCCACCAGCCAGAAGAAGTGCAAAAACTGGTTGAGCGTAGCCACGCGGAGCAGGTAATTCGCTGGAACGCGCGAACCGTCGCCGAACGCCTTCGGGTACTGGCCGATGATATTTTGTATCACCGCTTGCCGACCCGTTTCTCGATGGAAAAGCAGATTGGCACGCTGGAGAAAATCGCCAGGCAGCATCCGGACAATCCGGTGGGGCAATTTTGCTACTGGCACTTCAGCCGTATTGCCCGCGTGCTACGGACCCAGCGTCCGCTGTATGCCCGTGACTTAATGGCTGACAAGCAGCGCCGGTTGCCGCTGATCCCTGCCCTGAAAAACTACCTGTCGTTGAAATCCCCAGCGCTGCGCAATGCCGGACGCATCAGCGTTATGTTGAGTATCGCCAGCCTGATGGGCAGCGCCTTACACCTGCCAAAGCCTTACTGGATTTTGATGACAGTCCTGTTTGTTACGCAAAATGGCTACGGGGCGACCCGGGTGCGCATCTTACACCGTTCCGTAGGTACGCTCGTTGGACTGGTTATTGCCGGCGTCACGTTGCACTTTCATATTCCCGAAGGTTTCACGCTGGCGGCCATGCTGCTGATCACCCTGGTGAGCTATCTGATCATCCGTAAAAACTACGGCTGGGCTACCGTCGGTTTTACGGTAACGGCGGTATACACCCTGCAACTGCTGACGCTGAACGGGGAAGAGTTTATCGTGCCGCGGTTTGTCGATACGGTCATTGGCTGCTTAATCGCCTTTGGCGGCACGCTCTGGCTGTGGCCACAGTGGCAGAGCGGTCTGCTGCGTAAGAACGCCCACGATGCGTTAGAAGCCGACCAGGAGGCCATTCGTCTGATCCTCAGCAACGATCCACAGGCCACGCCGCTGGCGTATCAGCGCATGCGCGTCAACCAGACGCAAAACACGCTGTTCAACTCGCTGAACCAGGCAATGCAGGAGCCAGGATTTAACTCGCACTACCTCGCAGACATGAAACTGTGGGTCACGCACAGCCAGTTCATCGTCGAACACATCAACGCGATGACCACGCTGGCAAGGGAACATACGATGCTGACGCCGGATTTGGCGCAGCGGTATCTGGAGTCCTGTGAAATTGCGCTCCAGCGCTGTCAGCAACGGCTGGAATATGATGGGCCGGGAAGCTCGGGAGATGTGAATATTCTCGAAGCGCCAGAGATGCTGTCCCATGGTCCGTTAAGCACCCTTGAGCAGCATCTGCAGCGGGTTCTTGGGCATCTGAACACCATGCATACTATTTCGTCGGTAGCATGGCGTCAGCGACCGCACCACGGGATCTGGCTGAGCCGCCGGTTGCGGGATATGAAGGGTTAAGCTCGACTGCCGGATGCGCTACGCTTATCCGGCAGTCGAATCACAGCTTACCCTGTACGCCATCCGGCAATCAGCCCACCACTTTCGCTACCGCCTGCGCGAAGCGCTGCATCCCTTCATCGATATCCGCCTGCTCCACCACCAGCGACGGCGCGAAACGCATCACGTCCGGCCCGGCGTTCAGTACCATCACGCCTTCGTGCGCGGCGGCATAGAGAAAATCGCGCGCCCGGCCTTTAAACTGCGGCTTCAGCTCGGCGCCAATCAGCAGCCCCATCCCGCGAATATCGCTGAAAATGTCGAACTGTTGATCAATCTTGCGCAAATGCTGGACAAACGCCTGACGCCGGGCCTGAATGCCTCCCAGCACGTCCGGCGTGTTGATGATATCAAACGCTGCCCCCGCTACCGCACAGGCCAGCGGGTTACCGCCGTAAGTGGAGCCGTGCGAGCCCACGTGGAACGCGGAGGCAATCTCTTGAGTGGTCAACACCGCGCTCACCGGGAAGCCGCCACCGAGCGCCTTCGCGCTGGTGAGGATATCCGGCGTCACGCCGTAGTGCATATAGGCAAACAAATCGCCGGTACGCCCCATCCCGCTCTGCACTTCATCAAATACCAACAGCGCCTGGTGCTGGTCACAAAGTTCACGCAAACCTTGCAGGAATTCCGGCGTTGCCGCAGTGACGCCGCCCTCTCCCTGAATAGGCTCAACCACCACCGCGCAGGTGTGATCGTCCATCACCGCTTTGACCGCATGCAGATCGTTAAACGGGACATGGATGATATCCGCCGGCTTTGGTCCAAAGCCGTCGGAGTATTTCGGCTGCCCGCCAACGGATACGGTAAACAGCGAACGGCCGTGAAACGCATTATGGAAGGCAATGATTTTGGTTTTGAACGGGCTATGACGCACGCAGGCATAGTGGCGCGCCAGCTTAAAGGCGGTTTCGTTGGCTTCAGTACCGGAGTTCATGAACAGCACGCGCTCGGCAAAGGTCGCATCAATAATTTTACGGCCTAAGCGCAACGCCGGTTCGTTGGTAAAAACGTTGCTGGTATGCCACAGGGTTTCGCCCTGAGTTTTTAACGCCTCAACCAATGCCGGATGGCAATGCCCTAACGCGGTCACTGCAATGCCGCCCGCGAAATCAACATACTCTTTGCCCTGTTGATCCCACACTCGACTCCCTTTTCCTTTTACCGGGATAAACTCAGCCGGTGCATAAATCGGCAGAATCACTTCATCGAATGTCGCGCGCGTAATTGCAGTTTGTTCAGTTGCCATGTCATTACCACCCTGTTAAGCAGAAACGCCAGTGAAATTATAATCACAAAATATGAATAAAAAATCACTGAATAGCAACTACAAATCAGCGATTGAGGAAATTAGCCAGTAGCTGATGCCCCTGTTCGCTGAGAATACTCTCCGGGTGAAACTGTACCCCTTCCATATCCCACTCGCGGTGACGAATGCCCATTATCTCCTGCGTTTCACTCCAGGCTGTTACCTCAAAGCACTCGGGAAGCGTCTCAGGGGCAACCACCAGAGAGTGGTAGCGCGTCACCGTTAATGGGTTAGCGAGTCCCTGAAAAACACCCTGCCCGGTATGGGTAATCGGCGAGGTTTTACCGTGCATCACTTTAGCCGCCCGAACTACGTTCGCGCCAAAGGCCTGCGCCATCGCCTGGTGACCAAGACAAACACCCAACAAGGGAAGCTTACCGGCGAAATGACGAATAACGTCCAGTGAGATACCGGCGTCATCCGGCGTGCATGGCCCTGGGGAAATCACGATTTTTTGCGGGTTCAGCGCGTCGATTTGCGCCAGCGTCAGATCGTCGTTGCGCCGGACAAGGACATCAGCGCCCAGTTCGCAGAAGTATTGGTACAGGTTCCAGGTAAAAGAATCATAGTTATCAATAAGCAGGATCATGGCGGCTCCGGTACATAAGAACCGCGCTATTCTACTCAGTTTCCGGGGCTTCGCTTACCACTTTACGAAATATCGCCCGCAATGCAGACAGGTCACCCATCGCCCCGCTCTGATTAGCCTGATTCCACTCTTCAACCGGAATGCCATCCCAGCTCAGCATATACCCGGCATGAATCGCTAACTGTTCGAAGAAAATACGCTGCGCCAGGCCACTGCCAATGCGAAACGGATGCAGCACATTGATTTCGCAATAATAGTGCGCAAGACGATCGACAAACTTGTCTTCCGGCAATCCCACCAGCCAGGACTCATCTTCCAGGTCCTGCATCAGCGCATTGCCCTCTTTCTCGATATAGGCGAAATGGCAAAAGCGAGTATCGCCCTGGTAAATATCGACTTCGCGCAGGAGTCCCGCCCAGTCAAAAATATCCCGATACAGCTGGCGATGAATGGCGCACAGGTGCGGTAAGCCCCGTTTAAGCGGCCCCAATTCGATAGTCGCCGCACGCAGCGCTGTCAGTTCATAAGCCGCCTGCGCTAAACGCTGCGCCTGATGAATCCCCAGACGGTTACGCATGACATTCAGGCCCGGATATAAATACGGGTCGCGACCATCACCGAATTTATCGCTCATAGTGCCTCCTCAGCTCTTCAAGACGCGCCAGAGCGTCTTCAGCACTCAGAGTAACCCGCGGAATATCTACGCCTTCCAGCCGTCGGCTGGCCTGGAAATTGGCGTTTCGCCGTTGTTCCCACAGCCTGGACTTTTGTTTATCGGTGAGTTTTTTCACGTGACCTCCCTGAATGAGCCGACACTTGCCACAAGTATAAGCAGCAATTTCGGGTTACGCAGAGAGAGGGGTGAACGCGGGCAAGAACTACCCGCGCAAGATACGATTACGGCAGGACTTTAGCAGAAAGGATAACAATCGGTTTTGACGGGACATTCTGGTATGGACCGACATCATGGGTCTGTACCTGAGAGATCTTATCCGCGACATCCATACCTTTCACAACTTTACCAAAAACAGCGTAGCCAAAGTCGCGCTGGCCGTGATCGAGAAAAGCGTTATCTGCAATGTTGATAAAGAACTGGCTGGTCGCGCTGTCTTTATCCGCTGTACGCGCCATAGCAATCGTGCCGCGAGTGTTACGCAGTCCGTTATCGGCTTCATTCTTGATTGGCGGATTAGGTTTCTTCTGCTGCATCTGCTCGGTAAAACCGCCGCCCTGCACCATGAAGCCTGGGATCACACGGTGGAACGTGGTGTTGTTATAGAAACCACTGTTGACATAATCGACAAAGTTTTGCACTGAAACCGGGGCTTTCTGACTGTTCAGCTCCAGCTCAATGTTACCGGCAGAGGTTGTCAGCAGAACATGCGGGTCACCTTTTGCTGCCAGTGCTGCGGGAGAGAGAGCAGAAAGAGCGAGAACAGCTGCAACAGCCGCCAGAGTCGATTTGAGCATGAGAATTCCTTAACAAGAGCAGAAATGAAGCAAGTGAATTGATTCTAAAGAGCCTTCAAGGACAAGGCCATCCCTTTACTTAATTTTACGTACCTGAAACAAATGTAACCTCATGGCTGCAAGTATCAATGTGATCAAGATCACATAGAAAAATGTAACGTACCAAGTTATTACCAATAAATATTTAAATGCGTCACTAAAGCGCCTAAAATCTGCCCGCTCACGGCGCAGTCAATGCGCCTTACACTTCTATACAGGCCAGTCATGACTAACAGCAATCGCATCAAGCTCACATGGATTAGCTTTC
This sequence comes from Citrobacter sp. Cpo103, assembly GCF_030332605.1. Classification (NCBI taxonomy): domain Bacteria; kingdom Pseudomonadati; phylum Pseudomonadota; class Gammaproteobacteria; order Enterobacterales; family Enterobacteriaceae; genus Citrobacter; species Citrobacter sp. Cpo103. The sequence continues at coordinate 22,735 of NZ_JAOWHO010000032.1, forward strand.
TCTCCTACGCCCTGACAGGTGCGTTGGTAATTGTCACCGGGATGGTGATGGGAAACATCGCAGATTACTTCCATTTGCCCGTTTCCAGCATGAGTAACACCTTCACCTTCCTGAATGCCGGCATTCTGATCTCTATCTTTCTGAATGCATGGTTAATGGAAATCGTGCCACTGAAAACCCAGTTGCGCTTCGGCTTTATTCTGATGGTACTGGCCGTTGCCGGACTGATGTTCAGCCATAGCCTGGCCTTGTTCTCCGCCGCCATGTTTGTATTGGGTCTGGTGAGCGGTATTACCATGTCGATTGGTACGTTCCTGGTAACTCAAATGTACGAAGGTCGCCAGCGCGGTTCCCGCCTGCTGTTTACTGACTCTTTCTTCAGCATGGCCGGCATGATTTTCCCGATGGTTGCCGCGTTCCTGTTAGCGCGCAGCATCGAATGGTATTGGGTCTATGCCTGCATCGGCCTCGTATACGTCGCCATTTTCCTGCTGACCTTCGGTTGTGAATTCCCGGCACTGGGTAAACACGCTCAGCAGTCAGACGCGCCGGTAGTAAAAGAAAAATGGGGGATTGGCGTGCTGTTTCTGGCGATCGCTGCACTGTGCTACATCCTCGGTCAGTTGGGTTTTATCTCCTGGGTCCCGGAGTACGCCAAAAGTCTGGGCATGAGCCTGAACGATGCGGGTAAACTGGTCAGCGACTTCTGGATGTCTTACATGGTTGGCATGTGGGCATTTAGCTTTATTCTGCGTTTCTTCGATTTGCAGCGCATCCTGACCGTACTGGCGGGTCTGGCTACCGTCCTGATGTATCTGTTTATCACCGGTACGCCAGAGCATATGCCGTGGTTTATTATGACGCTGGGCTTCTTCTCCAGCGCGATTTATACCACCATCATTACCCTTGGCTCCCAGCAGACGAAGGTCGCCTCACCCAAACTGGTTAACTTCGTTCTGACCTGCGGCACCATCGGCACTATGCTCACTTTCGTCGTCACCGGCCCTATCGTGGCACACAGCGGCCCGCAGGCGGCATTGCAAACGGCTAACGGCTTGTATGCGGTTGTATTCGTGATGTGCTTTATTCTTGGATTCGTCACGCGTCATCGCCAGCATAACGCCCCAGCAGCGCATTAATCTCACTGCCGGATGGTATCCACATCATCCGGCATATTTTCTCCTCTCTTCTTTCACTGGTCATGTAGGCCAATTCTTACAAAAACCCCTTAATTTGTACGCTATTTATACAAACACGAAAACCCAAATAATTCCGTCACTTATAAAAATGCTGACAAATCAGTTATATACCTCTTAAGGAGTATATAAGGGCGAATTTGATTTGCATCAATAAGCGCGGTTGCTGAATCGTTAAGGTAGGCAGTAATAGAAAAGAAATCGAGGCAAAAATGAGCAAAGTCAGACTCGCTATTATCGGTAATGGTATGGTCGGCCATCGCTTTATTGAGGATCTTCTTGATAAATCCGACGCTGCCAATTTTGATATTACCGTCTTCTGTGAAGAACCCCGCAAAGCGTACGACCGCGTACACCTGTCTTCCTACTTCTCCCACCACACCGCTGAAGAGCTTTCTCTGGTGCGTGAAGGATTCTACGAGAAGCACGGCGTTAAGGTGTTAGTGGGCGAGCGCGCAATTACCATTAACCGCCAGGAGAAGGTGATCCACTCCAGCGCAGGTCGTACGGTTTACTACGATAAGCTGATCATGGCGACGGGCTCTTACCCGTGGATCCCACCGATTAAAGGTTCGGAAACCCAGGACTGCTTCGTTTACCGCACCATCGAAGACCTCAACGCCATTGAGTCTTGCGCACGCCGCAGCAAACGCGGTGCCGTGGTCGGCGGTGGTCTGCTGGGCCTGGAAGCCGCCGGTGCGCTGAAAAGCCTCGGCGTTGAAACCCACGTGATTGAATTCGCCCCAGTGCTGATGGCTGAACAGCTGGATCATATGGGTGGCGAGCAGTTACGTCGCAAAATTGAAAGCATGGGCGTGCGTGTGCACACCAGCAAAAACACCAAAGAGATCGTTCAGGAAGGCACCGAAGCGCGCAAAACCATGCGTTTTGCCGACGGCAGCGAACTGGAAGTTGATTTCATCGTCTTCTCTACCGGTATTCGTCCACGCGACAAACTGGCCACCCAGTGCGGCCTGGACGTCGCCCCTCGCGGCGGTATCGTCATTAACGACACCTGCCAGACCTCTGACCCGGACATCTATGCTATCGGCGAATGCGCCAGCTGGAACAACCGCGTGTATGGTCTGGTCGCTCCGGGCTACAAAATGGCGCAGGTTGCCGTTGACCATATTCTCGAGACCGAAAACGCCTTTGAAGGCGCGGACCTGAGCGCCAAGCTGAAGCTGCTCGGCGTTGACGTCGGCGGTATTGGCGACGCGCATGCGCGCACGCCGGGCGCACGTAGCTATGTCTATCTCGACGAAAGCAAAGAAGTCTACAAACGCCTCATCGTTAGCGAAGATAACAAAACCCTGCTCGGCGCGGTTCTGGTGGGCGATACCAGCGATTACGGCAATCTGCTGCAACTGGTGCTGAACGCCATCGAGCTGCCGGAAAACCCGGATTCACTGATTCTGCCAGCACACGCGGGCAGCGGTAAGCCGTCTATCGGTGTCGATAAACTGCCGGATAGCGCGCAGATTTGCTCCTGCTTCGATGTCACCAAAGGCATGCTGATTGCCGCTATCAACAAAGGCTGTCATACCGTTGCGGCGCTGAAAGCGGAAACCAAAGCGGGTACCGGTTGCGGTGGGTGTATCCCACTGGTAACGCAGGTCCTGAACGCCGAACTGGCGAAACAGGGTATCGAAGTTAACAACAATCTGTGCGAACACTTCCCGTACTCACGTCAGGAACTGTTCCATCTCATCCGCGTAGAAGGCATCAAAACCTTCGAAGAGCTGCTGGCAAAACACGGGAAAGGCTACGGCTGCGAAGTGTGTAAACCGACCGTCGGTTCCCTGCTGGCTTCCTGCTGGAATGAGTACATCCTCAAACCACAGCACACGCCGTTGCAGGACACCAACGACAACTTCCTGGCGAACATCCAGAAAGACGGTACTTACTCCGTGATCCCGCGCTCTGCGGGTGGCGAAATTACCCCTGAAGGCCTGGTGGCTGTGGGCCGTATCGCGCGTGAGTTTAACCTGTACACCAAAATTACCGGTTCTCAGCGTATCGGTCTGTTCGGCGCGCAGAAAGATGACCTGCCGGAAATCTGGCGTCAGCTGATTGAAGCCGGTTTTGAAACCGGTCACGCGTATGCCAAAGCGCTGCGTATGGCGAAAACCTGCGTAGGCAGCACCTGGTGCCGTTACGGCGTCGGCGATAGCGTTGGCTTCGGCGTGGAGCTGGAAAATCGCTACAAAGGCATCCGTACCCCGCACAAAATGAAATTCGGCGTCTCCGGCTGTACCCGTGAATGTGCGGAAGCTCAGGGCAAAGACGTGGGTATCATCGCCACTGAGAAAGGCTGGAACCTGTACGTTTGCGGTAACGGCGGGATGAAACCTCGTCATGCGGACCTGCTGGCCGCGGATATCGATCGCGAAACGCTGCTCAAGTACCTTGACCGTTTCATGATGTTCTACATCCGTACCGCTGACAAACTGACCCGTACCGCACCGTGGTTAGACAATCTGGAAGGCGGTATCGAGTATCTGAAGTCCGTCATCATCGACGACAAGCTGGGCCTGAACCAGCACCTGGAAGAAGAGATGGCTCGTCTGCGTGAAGCAGTGGTGTGTGAGTGGACAGAAACCGTTAACACCCCATCCGCGCAGGTTCGCTTCAAACACTTTATCAACAGCGAAAAACGCGATCCGAATGTCCAGGTTGTGCCTGAACGTGAACAACATCGTCCGGCCACGCCTTATGAGCGTATCCCGGTGACTCTGGTGGAGGAAAACGCATGAGCCAGTGGAAAAACATCTGCAAAATCGATGACATTCTGCCTGCAACAGGCGTCTGCGCCCTGTTAGGTAACGAGCAGGTTGCGATTTTCCGCCCGTATCACAGCGACCAGGTGTTTGCGATCAGCAACATCGACCCGTTCTTTGAGTCCAGCGTGCTTTCTCGTGGGCTGATTGCTGAACATCAGGGCGAATTGTGGGTTGCCAGCCCGCTGAAAAAGCAGCGTTTTCGCTTAAGCGACGGTTTGTGCATGGAAGACGAACAGTTCTCCGTGAAACATTACGAAGCGCGAGTGAAAGACGGCACGGTGCAACTGCGCGGTTAATAAATTTTTGGGAGGCGCAACGCCTCCCCTTTTTTGTATTTTTTTTCATTTTCATTGTTATCACAAAATCATTTGTACTGCATCGCGGCGGCAACTGAGCAAATCCCCAGGAGCATAGTTCACTATGTGACTGGGGTGAGCGAGGGCAGCCAACAAAGAGGCAGGGCAAAGGATGAAGTGAGAAAAGGATAATCAACACATGTTCACAGACACTATCAATAAGTGTGCGGCTAACGCTGCGCGCATCGCACGCCTGTCGGCTAATAACCCGCTCGGATTCTGGATTAGTTCGGCAATGGCGGGAGCCTATGTTGGTCTCGGCATCATTCTTATTTTCACCCTCGGTAATCTGCTCGACCCGTCCGTTCGTCCTCTGGTGATGGGTGCAACCTTTGGTATTGCCTTAACACTGGTCATTATTGCCGGTTCTGAACTGTTCACCGGACATACCATGTTCCTGACGCTCGGCGTCAAAGCGGGCACCATAAGTCACGGCCAGATGTGGGCAATCCTGCCAAAAACCTGGCTGGGTAACCTGGTCGGTTCCGTGTTTGTCGCTCTGCTTTACAGCTGGGGCGGCGGTAGCCTGCTGCCGGTCGATACCAGCATCGTCCATTCTGTTGCTCTGGCGAAAACCACCGCGCCTGCGATGGTGCTGTTCTTTAAAGGGGCACTGTGTAACTGGTTGGTTTGTCTGGCAATCTGGATGGCAATCCGTACCGAAGGCGCGGCAAAATTCCTCGCTATCTGGTGGTGTCTGCTGGCGTTTATTGCTTCCGGCTACGAGCACTCCGTTGCCAACATGACGCTGTTTGCCCTCTCCTGGTTCGGCCATCACAGCGAAGCCTATACCCTGTCAGGAATTGGTCATAACCTGCTGTGGGTGACACTCGGTAATACTTTGTCCGGTGTCGTATTCATGGGATTAGGTTATTGGTATGCTACGCCAAAATCGGAGCGTCCGGCTCCGGCAAAAATCAATCAGCCAGAGGCTGCTGCCAATAATTAAGGGGTAATGTCGTGGATCATTTGCCTATATTTTGTCAACTACGTGACCGCGACTGCTTGATCGTCGGCGGTGGTGATGTCGCAGAACGCAAAGCGCGGTTACTGCTGGAAGCTGGCGCCCGTTTAACGGTTAATGCGCTGGCGTTTATTCCGCAGTTCAAAGTATGGGCAGATGAAAATATGCTGACGCTGGTGGAGGGACCGTTCGATGAGTCCCTGCTCGACACCTGCTGGTTGGCTATTGCCGCCACCGATGACGATGCCGTCAACCAAAGCGTCAGCACCGCAGCAGAATCACGTCGTATCTTCTGCAACGTGGTCGATGCGCCAAAAGCAGCCAGTTTTATCATGCCCTCCATTATCGACCGCTCGCCGCTGATGGTGGCGGTCTCCTCCGGCGGAACATCGCCGGTGCTTGCCCGTCTGCTGCGTGAAAGGCTTGAATCTGTACTGCCTCAGCATCTGGGCCAGGTCGCGCAGTATGCCGGCAAGTTGCGCTCCCGTGTGAAGAAACAGTTTACCAGCATGGGTGAACGTCGCCGCTTCTGGGAAAAATTGTTCGTGAATGACCGCCTGGCGCAGTCGTTGGCGAACAATGACCTGAAAGCCGTCGAGGAAACCACCGAGCAAATGCTCAGCGAACCGCTGGATCACCGTGGCGAAGTGGTGCTGGTTGGCGCCGGTCCTGGCGATGCTGGCCTGCTGACGCTGAAAGGGCTACAGCAGATCCAGCAAGCGGATGTCGTGGTCTATGACCGTCTGGTTTCCGACGATATCATGAACCTTGTACGCCGCGACGCAGACCGGGTATTCGTCGGTAAACGTGCGGGCTATCACTGCGTACCACAGGAAGAGATCAACCAGATTCTGCTGCGTGAAGCACAACAGGGCAAGCGCGTGGTACGACTGAAAGGTGGCGACCCGTTTATCTTTGGCCGCGGTGGCGAAGAGCTGGAAACGCTGTGCCATGCTGGTATTCCATTCTCTGTAGTGCCAGGTATTACCGCAGCCTCCGGTTGTTCTGCCTATTCCGGCATTCCACTGACCCATCGTGATTACGCTCAGAGCGTACGTCTGGTTACCGGACACCTGAAAACCGGCGGTGAGTTGGACTGGGAAAACCTGGCAGCAGAGAAACAAACGCTGGTGTTCTACATGGGACTAAACCAGGCGGCCACGATCCAGGAAAAATTGATCGAATTTGGCATGCAGCCCGATATGCCCGTCGCGCTTGTAGAAAACGGGACTTCCGTGAAACAGCGTGTCGTCAATGGAGAGCTGACTCAGCTAGGAGAGTTGGCACAACAGGTTGAAAGCCCAGCGCTAATTATTGTTGGTCGTGTGGTAGGGTTACGGGATAAATTAAACTGGTTCTCTAATTATTAATTTAAATCATGCCCTGACATTCAGGGCATTTATTTATCTTTTTTTCATTCATTATTTATTCTCAAATCCAGATGAAGAAAAAATGAATTCATTCATCACATAAATACATTTCCGCATGAATTCATAAAAACCGCACAAAACATCCCACTCACATCCCTAACAAGAATAAATAAAATTCACGAATTTAATAAATCATAGTTACCATGATTATTTGTGAAATAGCGTTACCCGAAGACAAACAATATAATATTTACCTCTTGATAAAAATCTATACCTTGCGTCAGATATATAATTAAGGATAAAAATTATGCAAAGGGAAAAACTCATTGCAGTAGGTATTGCAATTGCACTCCAAACTTACTACGTTCCGGCGATAGCCGCCGACAACGACGATGATAGCGATTGCCCCACTAATATATCTGTATTATCTAAAAAAGAACGCGACAAACTTTCAACACGCTGCCTTGCAGACTACGAAGAACAAGACAACCACTGGGGATGGGTGGCTGGAGGTGTCGCAGCACTCGCCGCAGGTGTAGCAATTGGTATCGATAACAATGGTAGTGGGCATTCTCAACATAATAATCCCCCTGTCATTCCGCCTGACGATGGCGGTGACGTTATCCCCACCCCACCCGGTGGCGATGGCGATGTAACTCCGCCTGACGATGGCGGCGACGTTATCCCCACGCCTCCCGATGACGGCGGCGATGTGACTCCGCCTGACGATGGTGGCGACGTTACCCCCACCCCACCCGATGACGGTGGCGATGTGACTCCGCCTGACGATGGTGGCGACGTTACCCCCACCCCACCCGATGACGGCGGCGATGTGACTCCGCCTGATACGACGGTACTCACTTTCAGCAATGGCGTAACGCTGGATAAAGGTAAAGAAACCCTCTCCTTTGACGACCTTAAACTTGATAGCGGCAAACATCTCGGCGGCGCTACTTTCAGTTATGCCAAACAGGGAGATCAATGGCAGTTGACTACCGCAGATGGAAAAATATTGCAGGTCTCTGGATGGAATGTCACCGATGACAATGAAGCTATCATTGAAGGGACGCAGGAAAACGGGCTTTACTGGAAGTACGATAGCCGCGGCTATTTGATTATTGCCGATGCGCAAACAACAGTCATCTCCGGCGATGACGAATCGCATACTGCCGAACGTGGGATAGATATTAGTGGCGAAGGCAAAACCGGCGTTGTTATATCCGGCGACCGAACGAACAATACGCTAAACGGGGATTCCACCGTCAGCGACGGCGCAACCGGCATGGTCATTACCGGCGAAGACACCACCAACACCATTTCAGGCCACTCCACCATCAACGGCGCAACCGGCGCATTAATTTCCGGCGATGGTTCAACGACCCATATCTCCGGCAATATTGATGTCAGCAACGGCAGTACTGGTGTGGTTATTGATGGCGACAACACCACGCTTGATAGTACCGGGACGGCAACCATCAGCGGCGCCGGATCTACCGGGCTGACCATCATGGGCGATAAAGCACGCTTCACTAACGCTGGTGAGTTAAACGTTAGCGAGGGCGGTACAGGGGCAAAAATCAGCGGCGATGATGTCGTCGTGGATAACACTGGTCACTCAAAAGTTGATGGTGAAAACTCAACTGGACTAAATATTGAGGGTAATGGCGCGCTGATCATCAGCGAAGGGGATCAGACTATTACCCGAGGAGGAACGGGTACTCATATTGATGGCAACAATGCTCGTATCGCCAATACAGGTAATATTACCGTTGACGGCATAGGTTCTATCGGTACTGCAATCAATGGCGATAACGCTAGCATAACGCAAGCGGGAGACCTGCTTGTAACCAATGGAGCAATAGGCATTATCGTCAACGGTACGGGTAATAAAGTCAGTAACATTGGCAATACAACAGTACGCGATCAAGACTCTATTGGTTTTACCATTACTGGAGAGCAAGCCACCTTTAGTAATAAAGGGGACATTGATGTCAGCCTGAATGGAACCGGCGCAGAAATTAGTGGAAATAATTCAACCATTAATCTTGATGGCAAGATTAACGTTATTTCAAATGAAGGCAGTGATGGTATTTTCCATGGTGCAACAGGCGTAGTGGTAAGTGGCGATAATGTGACAACAGATATTACCGGTGACGTCAACATACTCAGCACGCATACATCAGAGAGTATACTGGCAAGTGATGAAACGCTCACTGGGGTAACCATCAATGGTGATGACAATAACATCTCGTTAGATGGCGCATTGAATATATCAATGATCGAGCAATATACTAACAACAATCAATACATGGATACAACCGGACTAAGCATCCATGGCGATAATAATACCATCGATATCAGTGGTGGTCTGAATGTTAATTATCAAAACGTATTGCATGATAGAAATTCTTTTGTTGTAGGTATTGATATTGATGGCAACAGTGATGTCTCATTAAGCGGAAATTCACAGGTCAACATTACCGATATTCAGGGCGGAAATGTCGAACTAGCACACGTACAAAATGGTGGTTCATTGACGCTCACTGAAGATTCTAATCTGACAATAAGCGTTAATATTATTAATGCCCCTGTGCGTACCGGCGTATCATTATTACGTGCTGAAGGTAACGGTTCTTCTATTGAAAATAAAGGGTCTATAAATAGCAAAAATGCCGTAACACTAATAGGCGTCGTAGGTGGCGCAACCGCCAAAAACAGCGGTGATATTTCGGTTAGCACCTCAGGAGATGATTATTCGCGTGGTATTGCAATATCAGCGAGTGGAGAAGGCTCAATAGCGGAAAACAGTGCTGGCGGCAATATTACGCTCACCGCAGGTGCAACACCCTATTTTAGTACCAGCGCATATGAGTACCCACAGGCATGGTATAAAAATACACAATATGGCTTACTGGCTTCCGAACAAGGCAGTGTTATCAATGATGCTGGTGCAACTATTTCTGTCGCAGGCGCGGGAGTTTACGCGATGGGCGCCAGTCAGGGCACGGCACAAAACGCTGGGAATATCTACGTTAATGGGTACCAACAGCAGTTGGATGATAATGGGGATGTGATTGGTGAAAACTACTGGCACACAGATAGCCATGAAATCACCAGTGCTGGAATGGTTGCAGGTTCTGACAATATTGGCAGCGGCAATGCGACAGCGATCAACACCGGAACCATTACCGTTAATAACGCCGGATATGGGATGACGGCGATGAGTGGCGGCACGGCTATTAACCAGGGCACCATCAACCTCACAGCAGACGACGGTGTTACTGGCGAAACGAATCAACTGGTCGGCATGGCGGCGTTTTTCGGCGGTACGGTAGTCAATGACAGCACCGGGGTGATTAATATTGACGCAGACTATGGGCAACCTTTCTATGCTGACGCCAGCAGTACCGTCGTGAACTACGGTACAGTCTGCATTGGCGATGACTGCCAGAATAGCGAGTCATATAACCCAACGGATGACTATATCTCTCTGGTCTATGATGATGAGGCCATCGCCAACGTCGGTGAAGCGGTAGATCTCTACAAAAATGCGCTCATCATGGGTGATGTCACCAATAGTGGAACGGTGAATAATAACGCACTTTACCTTAAAGAGAGGGACAGTGCGCTCACAAATACTGCATCCGGCATAATCAACAGCGCCATTCAAATAACCGACGGTACGCTGAACAATGAAGGTACGGTTAATGCCGTCACTGTTAACAGCGGTATATTCAATAATGACGGTACGGTAAACAAAGCGATTACAATGAATGGCGGCACCCTGAATAATCTGCCCGACGGTATAGTACAGCGTAGTGCTAAGCTGAATAATAACGCGGTAGTGAATAATAGCGGTACCTGGTATCTCGGTTACGTAGGGGAAGGTGCATATCAAAGCACATTGGATATTAACGGTAACTCCGTGTTCAACAATAGCGGTGAGCTAATTATTGATAACGCGGAAAATGATGTTAATTTCCGTGACAACAGTCGGCTCTATAACACCGGGCATATCAAAATCAGTGACGCTAAGGGAAGCGCCGGGCTGAACGTTCAGAGCGGCACTGCGGCCTTTATAAACGCCGGAGTCGTCGATGCCACGGCTAAATCCGTGATGGCAAGCGCAGCGAATGCCGGCAGCAGTGATGCCTTTTTCTGGAATCAACAGGCTGGGGTGATTAACTACGATGTGGATAACGGCAAAGCCATCAGCTTTACCCACAGTAACTACGTTGCCGAAAACGATGGCACCATGAATATCAGCGGCAACAACGCTTACGGTATGTACGGCAGCCACAACGCGCAACTGGTGAACAACGGCACCATCAACCTCGGGACAAAAGGCACTACCGACACCGGCATGACGGCAATGGCGCTGGACGCTAACGCCACGGCTGACGCTGTCATTGAGAACAACGGCACCATTAATATCTATGCCAGTAATTCTTACGCCTTCAGCGTTGCGGGGGCGGGTCATGTGGTCAATAACGGCACGGTGGTGATTGCCGATGACGTGACGGGTTCCGGACTGATCAAACAGGGCGACAACGTTAACGTGGAAGGGACTAACGGTAATAATGGCAATTCGACCGAAGTGCATTATGCCGACTACATCCTGCCGGACGTGCCGGATCCCACCGTCTCCAGCGGCAGCTCCTCCTCCTCTTCCGCCACCAACAACCTGAACGGCTACGTGGTCGGCACCAGCGCTGACGGCAGCGCGGGCCAACTGAAAGTCAGCAACGCCAGCATGGACGGCGTGGGCATCAACACCGGTTTCACCGCAGGCACCGCCGATACCACCGTCACCTTCGATAACGTCGTGGAAGGCAACAATCTGACCGATGCTGCCGCCATCACCTCCACTTCGGTGGTGTGGAACGCCCAGGGCAGCCAAGACGCCGACGGCAACGTGGACGTCACCATGACCAAAAACGCCTACGCGGATGTCGCAACCGACAGCAGCGTATCCGATGTGGCAAGCGCCCTGGATGCGGGCTACACCAACAACGAGCTGTATACCAGTCTTAACGTTGGCAGCACCGCTGAACTGAACAGCGCTCTGAAGCAGGTGAGCGGCAGCCAAGCGCATACCGTATTCCGTGAAGCCCGGGTGCTCAGCAACCGCTTCAGTATGCTGGCTGACGCCGCGCCACAGATTAAAGATGGTCTGGCGTTCAACGTGGTGGCAAAAGGAGATCCACGCGCCGCGCTGGGTAACGACACCCAGTACGACATGCTGGCATTGCGCCAGAAACTGGATTTGAGTGAGAACCAGAATCTGACGCTGGAATACGGTATCGCCCGTCTGGATGGTGACGGTTCGAAGACCGCGGGCGACAACGGCCTGACCGGTGGCTACAGCCAGTTCTTTGGTCTGAAGCACAGCATGGCGTTTAATGAAGGTCTGGCGTGGAAGAACAGCCTGCGTTATGACGTGCACAACCTCGACAGCAGCCGTTCTGTCTCTTATGGCGACACCAACAAGGTGGCGGATTCCAACGCACGTCAGCAGTATCTTGAGTTCCGCAGCGAAGGGGCGAAAACCTTCACCATGCTCAACGATACGTTGAAAGTCACGCCGTACGCCGGGGTGAAATTCCGTCATACGCTGGAAGGCAGCTATAAAGAGCGTAGTGCGGGTGATTTCAACCTGTCGATGAACGCTGGCAGCGAAACCGCTGTGGATTCCATTGTCGGAATGAAGTTCGACTATACCGCTGAAAATGGCTGGAGCGCCAGCGCCACACTGGAAGGTGGTCCGAACCTGAGCTACAGCAAAAGCCAGCGTACCGCGTCACTGCAAGGTGCCGCAGGCCAGTCCTTTAGTGTAGACGACGACCAAAAAGGCGGAGGCATCAACGGTCTGGCGACGGTCGGTGTGAAATACAGCGCCAAAGACGCCAGCCTGAATCTGGACGCTTACCAGTGGAAAGAGGACAACATCAATGATAAAGGCTTTATGTTGAATTTCAGAAAAACATTTCGCTAATTAATTAAATCCAGCAGTCTGGTATTACTTATTAATACCAGACTATCTTTATATAAATCAAATTCACCAATCTTATGTTTTATATAAAAAAAGATATGTCCTTTTCTGGACTACTTAAAGTTTATGTTAGTTGATATCTTAACCGCCGAAAAATGGATTTCATCCATTTAAAAATAGATATCTTACAAGGATTTTAACATGCTGAAATTTGCAAAAATCACCTTAGTTGCTGGTGTTCTGGCTACGCTGACCGCGTGCACTGGTCATATCGAAAACACAAAAAACAACTGCAGCTACGATTATTTCCTGCATCCAGCAATTTCGATTTCAAAAATTATTGGTGGCTGTGGCCCGGCTGCGAATCAGTAATAGAAGCGATTGCGCAGATACAAAAAAACCGGGAACTTCCCGGTTTTTGCATTTATAGATTAGGTGCTCATTCACATGTTATCGCACTCACGCTCTCGCGCAAAATACGCAGCACCGTTTCTTCTCCACTTCGGTTTGGATTGATTCGAATCGCATAATCGCCCAACGACGGACTCGCTTCGCGAAACGTCCCCGAAAGGCGAAAAAAAACCGGGCGTAACCCGGTTTCTTCAGTATTGCAGGGAGCATTACGGCTTGGCGACAAAACCAATCGCTTCGTAAACGGCCTTCAGCGTAACAGATGCGCGGGCGCTGGCTTTTTCCGCACCTTCTTTCATCACTTTCTGCAGGAAAGCTTCATCGTTACGGAAACGGTGATAGCGTTCCTGAAGCTCGGTCAGCATACCGGAAACGGCCTCTGCGACTTCACCTTTCAGATGACCATACATTTTGCCTTCGAAGTGCTGTTCCAGCTCCGGAATGCTCTTACCGGTGACCGCAGAGAGGATATCCAGCAGGTTGGAAACACCCGCTTTGTTCTGCACGTCGTAGCGTACAACAGGCGGTTCTTCAGAGTCGGTCATCGCACGTTTGATTTTCTTAACCACAGATTTCGGATCTTCCAGCAGGCCGATCACGTTGTTGCGGTTGTCATCCGACTTGGACATTTTCTTCGTCGGCTCCAGCAGCGACATCACGCGCGCGCCGGATTTAGGAATGAACGGCTCAGGCACTTTGAAGATGTCGCCATACAGAGCGTTGAAGCGCTGGGCGATATCGCGGCTCAGTTCCAGATGCTGTTTCTGATCTTCGCCAACCGGTACCTGGTTGGTCTGATACAACAGGATGTCTGCCGCCATCAGTACCGGATAATCAAACAGACCGGCGTTGATGTTCTCCGCATAGCGCGCGGATTTGTCTTTGAACTGGGTCATACGGCTCAGTTCGCCGAAGTAGGTGTAGCAGTTCAGCGCCCAACCTAACTGTGCATGCTCCGGTACGTGAGACTGCACGAAAATGGTGCTTTTTTCAGGATCGATACCGCATGCCAGATACAGCGCCAGCGTATCGAGCGTTGCTTTACGCAGCTGCTGAGCATCCTGACGAACGGTGATGGCATGTTGGTCAACGATGCAGTAGATGCAATGATAATCATCCTGCATGCTCACCCACTGACGCAGCGCACCCATATAGTTGCCAATGGTCAATTCACCTGAGGGCTGTGCGCCACTAAAAACGATGGGCTTAGTCATTTTTTGATTCCTGATTTTCGCTATGCGGAAGCCCGAGAGCGGGCAGTAGTTCATTAATACGGTCGTAAATAACGTCGGGCTGGCTCAGCGCGATTGACTCGCCGTAGTTGTAGCCATAGGTCAGGCCAACGGACGGACAGCCAGCAGCTTTTGCCGCCTGAATATCATTACGTGAATCCCCTACGAAGAGCATTTGCTCAGGCTTGATGCCAAGCTTACTTGCCACCAGCAGCAGCGGATCCGGATGCGGTTTTTTATTCTGCACGTCGTCACCACCGATGACCACGCTAAAGTACTTGGCGATATCTAATGCTTCGAGCAATGGTGCGACAAACGGGGTCGGTTTATTGGTCACCAGACCCAGCGGCAATCCTTTCGCATGCAGCGCGCCCAGCGTGTCGGCAACATCAGGGAACAGGAATGTCCCCTCTTCTGCGACATCGCCGTAGTATCTGTCGAACAGCTTACGCAAAATACGTACCTGCTCCTCGGCGGGAATATCATCATCAACGGGCGGTTTACCCATCGTTTTACGTAATGTTGCGCGCTCCTGACGGGACCACGCCAGCGCGCGCTCCATCAGTACATCTGCACCGTTACCAATCCAGGTGATAACGCGTTCTTCTCCGGCAACCGGCAGTTCCAGCGCATATAGCGCCATGTCCACCGCTGCGGCTAATCCCGGCGCGCTGTCGACCAGCGTGCCGTCGAGGTCAAATGCAGCGCCCCGAATATCCTGAAACTTATCCATGACTTACCTTCGCCAGTTCATTGCGCATTTCATCAATGACTTTTTTGTAGTCTGGTTGGTCGAAAATGGCGGAGCCTGCGACAAACATATCTGCGCCTGCCGCGGCAATTTCACCAATGTTATTCACTTTGACGCCACCGTCCACTTCGAGGCGGATATCGTAGCCAGATTCATCAATACGACGACGCACTTCGCGCAGCTTATCCAGCGTTTGTGGGATGAAGGACTGTCCGCCAAAGCCTGGGTTAACGGACATCAGCAGGATCACATCGAGCTTATCCATGACGTAGTCCAGATAGCTCAGCGGTGTTGCCGGGTTGAACACCAGACCCGCTTTACAGCCATGCTCTTTGATCAGCTGTAAAGTGCGATCAACATGCTCGGAGGCTTCCGGATGAAAAGTAATGATGCTGGCGCCAGCGGCGGCGAAGTCCGGGACAATACGATCGACCGGTTTCACCATCAGGTGAACATCAATCGGGGCGGTGATGCCATATTTACGCAGCGATTTCAGTACCATCGGTCCGATGGTCAGGTTCGGTACGTAGTGATTGTCCATGACGTCGAAGTGCACGACATCGGCACCGGCAGTCAGCGCTCTCGCGGTGTCCTCACCCAGGCGGGCAAAATCAGCCGACAGAATTGAGGGGGCGATCAAATACTGTTTCATCCGCTTCTCCTTGAGATTTATTTCTTCGCAGGCGTTACGACTCCTGGTTTATACAGTGCCAGCAGTTCGTTCACCTTTTTACGCGTGCCGCCATTGCTGCTTATGCTGCGCCGCACTTTGACCTGAAAATGTTTCGCCGCTCGGTACCATTCACGGGTATCGGGCGTATCGTGGTTCGAAATTAACACCGGGATCTGCTTACTGACCAGCTTTTCTGCCATCTCGGCCAAATGCGCCTGCTCTTTCGGGCTAAAGCTGTTGGTGTGATACGCAGTGAAATTTGCCGTCGCCGAAAGCGGTGCATAAGGCGGGTCACAATAGACCACAGAGTTGCTATCCGCACGGTTCATGCACTCTTCATAGGAGAGGCAATGGAACTCCGCATTCTGCGCTTTCTCAGCAAAATGGTACAACTCGGCTTCTGGGAAGTAAGGTTTTTTATAACGCCCAAACGGGACGTTAAACTCGCCGCGCAGGTTATAACGGCACAATCCGTTGTAACCAAAGCGGTTCAGATACAAGAACAGTACTGCTCTGCGGAACGGATCCTCGCTGGCATTAAATTCTTCTCTGAACCGATAGTACACCTCAGCCTGGTTGGTTTCAGGCATAAACAGCTCACGCGAAGCCTGCACATACTCATCGGTACGCGTCTTCACGATGTTATAGAGACTGATAAGGTCGCTGTTGATATCGGCAAGAATATAACGAGAAAAGTCGGTGTTGAGAAACACCGACCCGGCACCCACGAAAGGTTCAATCAGGCACTCACCCTGAGGTAAATGCCGTTTGATATCATCAAGCAGGGGGTATTTCCCCCCTGCCCATTTCAAAAAAGCGCGATTTTTTTTCATGCTGACTAACTAATTACACCTTCTCCGGCTGTGGAGAAAGCTCCGACAGCATCCTGCGCTTTAGTCTTTGTCCCGCAATTGGGCGAAACATCAAACCATTGCAGAACATATCCTATCTTACTTCAAATCGGCCTGAACCTGATGCAGCGGTTTTGCCCACGGGTTTTTCGCCTGAATATCAGCGGGTAACGTAGACACTGCACGTTTCGCATCTTCTTTAGACGCATACACGCCTGTCACCAGAACATACCACGGTTGACCGTTACGCGTCGTCTGGTACACCACATAGTTCTTCAGGTTTTCTTTCTTCGCCCAACCGTTCAGGTTGTCGTAGTTAGAAGAACTGCTGAGCTGCAGCGTGTAATGGCTGGACGGCGCAGATTTTAACGCTCCAACATTACCTGCACTTTTCGCTCCGCCAGCAACAGGCGTTGTTGCTGTCGCCGTTGGCGCAGGCGTTGCAGTCTGTGCTGGCACAGTTGTGGTTGCTTTCGGCTCAGCGGTCGCTTTCGGCGTAGCGGTTACCACAGGTGCTTTAGTTGTGGTGGTCGGCGCGGTAGCAGTTACGGTTGGTTTTGCCTGGGCAACAGGTTTCGGCTCTGTCGGCGTCGCTTTCACCGTAGTTTGCGGTTTGCTCTTCGGCTCAATAACGGCCTGTTTACGTTCCTGGCGCGTAGCAGCAGGACGCTCAGTCGTTTCCGTTTTCGCCGTCTGGCGCGCAGCATTACCATTACGCATCGGCGCAACGGTCGCAGGTTCAGTCGGCAGCGTAGAGTTAACCACGGCGTTGTTAACCTGCTCCTGACCCTGTGGTTGTGTCAGAGCATTGTTCAAATCGCCCTGCACTTCAACACGCTGCTGGCCTTCGGTTGCCGCAGGTGCCTGACCTTGAGTCGGGGTAGAGGAAATCGGTGGCAGGGAAACATCCTGCTGGGTATTGCCAGCGGTCTGCTCAGCGCCCGTTGCAGGTGTCGTTGCACTCGCCTGATCCGTTGCATTGCTGCCAGAGAGATCGATGCTCTTCTCGCCAGATGCTGCCTGCTCATTGGAAGAAGATGAGGGGGCTTTCAGCGCAGAACCAATGCCGATAATCAGCAGCAGCAGTACCAGAACACCCACGCCCATCATCATATACTGGCGGGAGGCAGGCTTGCTGACGGCTTTCTTACGCTTGCGCGGACGACGTTCTACACGCTCTTCATCCACCGCATCGTCATCAGATTCATACTCTTCTTCAATGTCCTGCTCTTCATCACGCTCTTTGCGTGCGCGCGCAGGACGGCGATCGTCAGCATCCAGATCAACATCATCAAAATTGATTTGCGGCTCATTATCGCGTTCAGACGATTGACGAGAACGACCAGTACGACGATCGCTGGGATCGGGTTTCAGCTCGTCTTCTGGTTTGAATTCATCCATTTAACACCCCACTCAAAGGTTAATGCTTACGACTTTGCACATAACCTGAAGCTAAAAGACCTACGTTTCGCAACGTAAGCCTGACCTTTCTTGTTGTTACGCCTGCTGGCAATCAGCAATAGCGTTAAGAACCACCTCGTGCGACACTCCGCCGCGCACTTCACTCTTCCCTATCGCTCGCGGAAGCACCAAACGAATCTCTCCCGCTAACACTTTTTTATCTCGCAGCATGTGCGGCAGATAAGCCTCGGTGGACATTTCACGCGGCCCATTCACCGGTAAGCCTGCTCGCTGTAACAGCGTAATGATGCGCTGCGTATCAGCGGAGGTGAACTGACCCAAACGTTCTGACGTACGGGCAGCCATTACCATACCTGCTGCGACTGCTTCACCATGTAACCAATTGCCATAACCCATTTCAGCTTCGATCGCATGGCCAAACGTGTGTCCCAGATTCAGTAAAGCACGTAAGCCCATTTCACGCTCGTCTGCTGCGACAACTTCTGCTTTCAGCTCACAACAACGACGGATACAGTACGCCATTGCCGGACCATCCAGACGCAGTAACGCATCCAGATTGTCTTCCAGCCAGCTGAAAAATTCACCGTCAAGAATGATGCCGTATTTGATCACTTCCGCCAGCCCCGATGCCAGCTCACGCGCAGGAAGCGTTTTCAGGCAATCGAGATCCACCACCACGGAGGCCGGTTGGTAAAACGCGCCAATCATGTTTTTACCGAGGGGATGGTTTACGGCGGTTTTGCCGCCAACGGAGGAGTCGACCTGCGACAACAGGGTTGTCGGGACTTGAATAAAACGAACACCACGTTGATAGCTGGCTGCCGCAAAACCGGTCAGATCGCCAATCACGCCGCCGCCAAGGGCAACTAACGTGGTATCACGACCGTGCGGTTTTTGCAGTAACGCGGTGAAAACCGTATCCAGAACCGTCAGGCTTTTATACTGCTCGCCATCGGGAAGGATAACGCTATCAACGTTAACACCCGCCTGTTCAAGTACGCCGCGAACCTTATCGAGATAAAGGGGAGCCAGGGTTTCGTTGGTCACCAACATAACCTGATCGCCCGATTTCAGCGGTAAGAATGAAGCTGGCTCATTGAACAAACCAGCCGCGATGGTGATAGGGTAACTACGTTCCCCGAGAGTGACTGTGATCCTCTCCATTACGCGACATCCACCTTAGTTACTTGTACCCGCAGACGAGTGTGTATTCAGCCAGAATTAGTTGCTTTCCAACATATGAATAATCTGGTTTGCTACGACTTTTGCGCTCTGATCGTCGGTGCGAATGGTCACGTCAGCAATCTCTTCGTACAAAGGATTGCGTTCGTCAGCCAACGCTTCCAGAACTTCACGAGGCGGTGATTCTACCTGCAGCAGCGGGCGTTTCTTGTCACGTTGAGTACGTGCAAGTTGTTTTTCAATTGTCGTTTCAAGATAGACCACGACGCCACGCGCGGAAAGACGGTTACGTGTTTCACGTGATTTTACAGAGCCACCGCCAGTTGCCAGCACAATACCCTGTTTTTCCGTCAACTCGTTGATGACTTTTTCTTCGCGATCACGGAAGCCGTCTTCACCTTCTACATCGAAGACCCAGCCCACATCAGCTCCGGTTCGTTTCTCAATCTCTTGATCAGAATCGTAAAATTCCATATTGAGTTGTTGAGCTAACTGGCGCCCAATAGTGCTTTTTCCGGCACCCATAGGCCCAACCAGAAAGATATTGCGTTTCTCTGCCATTTTTTCGGTACTACTAAGACTATTCGTTAATGGTAAACCCGCTTCGCAGACACCCAGCGCAGCAGGACATGAACTGAAACCTCATAAGATATTGCGAGAGTCAGACTGAAAATTATCTCAATACTCAAGCGGGTTTGGCAACTGAATAAATCACCAAACCTAACGCATTTCTGGTCGTGGCAGGCATGCTACCCTGCAAACATCAGACCTGGCGACGTATCGCGCAGTCAAATGACACCCAATAAGCCTATGGCACACCACCGGAAAGGCAAAGCGTATTCACTGCCGCATAAGTAAAGAAAAGTACCGACGCTCAAATCGGTACTCCTTGTATGCTAAATACACCCTCACGTCAAATCCCTGAAACGTGTTCAGTGCAAAAACAATGGCTTTTCATGCATAAGTTATTCCGTTGAAACCAGTCTGGGCGTAATAAAGACCACTAATTCGCGCCGTTCATCTTCTTTACCATCATGGCGAAAAAGAGAGCCAAGCCAGGGAATGTCGCCTAATAGCGGCACGCTGTCGGCTGCGGATTTATTCTTATGTGAAAAAATCCCGCCAAGCGCAATCGTCTCGCCGTTTTTTACCTCGACCTGCGTTTCAATCTCCTGCTTGTCGATAGCCAGCACTTCGCCATCTGCCTGCTGTAGAACCTGTCCGGGAACATTCTGGCTGATATGCAGTTTCAGCCTGATTCTCCCTTTCTGCAATACCGTTGGTGTTACCTCCATCCCCAGTACCGCTTCCTTGAACTCGACGGATGTCGCACCGCTTTCACCGCTGGAGACCTGATAAGGGATCTCACTGCCCTGCTTAATACTGGCAGGTTGCAGGTGAGATGCCAGTAATCGTGGACTGGCGATGATATCCAACTGCTGTTTTTGCTCCAGCGCAGACAACTCCAGTTCCAGTAAACGACCGTTAATGCGGCCAATGTTAAATCCCACGCGGGATGTGGCGGTGGCTACAGAGAGATCGCTGGCAAGCGTTGTAACATTCCCAACCGCCCCCGATTGTTGTGCGTCAGCCAGCGACCACTTCACCCCCAGCTCGCGCAAACTTTTTTCATTTATGGTGACGATATGCGCCGCCAGTTCGACCTGGGCAACCGGCAAATCCATTTGCGATACCCACTTTTCCAGGGTGTTAAGCGCAACGCTATTATCACGCAGCAGTAAGCGGTTGGTCCGTTTATCCACCGTCATGCTTCCCTTGGCACTGAGCAGCTTTTCTCCTGCTTTTGCCAGCTCGGCAGCATCGGCATAGTGCAAAATAATGCTGCGCTGCTCCAGCGGCAAACTGGCCTGAATCCGCGCCTGTTCATTGTCCTGGCGGGCCGCATTTTCACTCTGCCATTGAACAGAATGTACATGCAGGATATTGCCCTCCTGGCGTAATACCAGCCCGGCACTTTTTACCACCGTCTGCAATGCCTGCTTCCAGGGGACATCCGTCAAATGCAGCGACAGCACACCGCTGACATCTGGCGAAACCACCAGGTTTTTCTGTTCCTGTTCAGCCAGCGCCTGCAATACCTGCTTAACCGGCACATCATCGACCACCAGCGTCACGTTTTGCGGTTTCGTCGCCAGCGCGCTCGTTATCCCGACCGCCAGCGCTATTACTATCCACGCTCTCCATCGCTTCATTTACCGCTCCTTGTCGTTGCCACTGCCATCGCGGCGGTTCGCAGTTTTTTTCTGTATCGAGGGTTATGTTCTGGGCCGTTATCTGCGTAATCGTCCAACCGTTTTTCAGGACGTCATTTGGCTTAACCCGCCGCCATTTTTTCTGGCTATCCTGAACGATGCCGATGGGTCGCGTGCCCTGGCTCACCATGCCCTGAAAGCGCCATGTCGACATCTCAGCAATTTGGCAGCGGTCCTCCGGCGGCAGGAAGGGATTACGCATACCGGTGAGCATCAGTACGCTCATACATGCCAACAGCCAGCGTTCAACCGTCATTCAGACGCTCCAGCTGTAGCGTTAGCAGCAACTCCGTGTCTTCTGCGCTAAGCGAAAATCGGCTGACGTTCATCCCCTGTTCCGCCAACTGGACAAACGTCTGCGGGATAGCATCCCAGGCCGATATCAGCGCCATCTCTCCGCCTTGCGCGGAGGGTTGCCAGTGGATAAGACGAGTAAGTGAAGTCTGAAACAGCAGCGGGGAGAACAGGGTCAGTTTCTCTTCCGGCTCTGCTGGTGATGCCGACAGCAGATAGACATCTCGCCATTGCATCTGAATAGCTGCCCGTTGTTGGACCAGCGTCTCGCGTTGCATCGTCCGCTCCCGCGCGACGGGATAAAGACATAACGTCACCAGTATGAGTAGCCCTAACATCCAGCCGCACCAGCAGATGAGTCGAAAGCGCGGCGACTGCGCTAACCAGACATCACAGAGCGTTATCATGCGCACCGCTCCGTGTCAGTCGATAGTGGAATTGCCAGCGTCCCTGCGCATCCTGCTGCGTTTCACCGGGGCTGCTCAACTGAAACAATGGCTGCTGGCGTAATTGCGCCTCCAGCGCCTGCAGCGCGGCAAAGTTCAGCGTGTTTCCCGTCAGTTCCAGCGTGTCCTGCTGCCAGGCCATTTTTGTTAACCACGCCTGCTCAGGCAGGAATTCCGCCAGCTCTTGCAATACCGACTGCCAGCTTCGGGTCTGCTCACGCTGTTTGTTCCGTGCCTGCACCTGTTGCCATCGTTGCTGGCGCTGCTGCATACGCGGCTTTAGCGCCATTAAGGCCTCGGCACGCGTCTTTTCGGCATCTGCCAGCAACAATTCAGCCCGATTTTCTACACTCAACACGCTGTAATAGCGCAACAACACGCCGCTACTAAGCAGTAGCGAAGCGCTAAATAAGATGCCCCAGAAGCGCAGGCAAGCGTAACGCCGAGTCTGACGCCAGGGCAGAAGATTAATGGTCGCTATCATCAGTACGCACCTCCCATAGCGAGTCCCAGCGCAATGGCGAAGTGATGGCTTTGCGTTGGAATGGGCGGCTGGCGTACAGACACGGCGCTCAAAGGGTCGAAGCCGCCAGGGGAGCATTGCGCAATGGCTGTCGTGGGCAGAGATAATGTCGTGGCAAGCTCATCGATACTGCCAATATCGCCCGTTGATTTACGTCCCCATGCCGAACGGATCGCCCATAACCACTGGGCGTCATCACGCCATACCAGACACTGCTGATGCTCTGGCAAGAAGGGAATAAATCGCTGTAACGCGCTGGCATCCGGTGTAATCGCCGTAACCTGCACCTTCAGGGTTTGGATAAGCGTCAGAAGCGCTGAAATCTCTTTGCTTTGCGCAGCAGTGACGTTAAACGCCGGGCTCAACGTGTCTTCGCTATAATCAAAATGCAGCGCATCCGGCGCCATATCGAGTTCACGCGCCATCGAACCGGACAACCATGCGGTTTGCTCTGGCTCGCGTAACGTCATTGTCGGACGAGGAAACTTTTTTTGTAACGTCCTGTTGGCGGGAAAAGAGAGATGAATATGGTGTCGGCGAGGGAGCTCCCGGCTCCACGGCAGTAGCGCGGCGACCAGCTGTTCAGGCTCGCGAATGTGGCCATCGACGATAACCTGAGGCGTCAGCGGTATACGCCACCAGCGTTGCAGATACCAACCTGATGCTTCGCGAACGATAGCGACAGCCAGCGCTTCATGTTGCTGAATATGCAGACCAATTTTCCAGATATTGAAAGCCATTGCTGATGATCTCCTTATCACCCGTCGCTTTAACGGGTATATCAATGCGTCTGGCTTGCCTTTATACTACCGCGCGTTTGTTTATAAACTGCCCAAATGCCACTAAATGGGAAATCTCCAGTGAAGTTCGTAAAGTATTTATTAATCCTTGCAGTATGTTGCATCCTGCTGGGAGCAGGCTCGATTTATGGCCTTTATCGCTATATCGAGCCGCAATTACCTGACGTCGCGACGCTCAAAGATGTGCGTTTACAGATCCCGATGCAGGTTTACAGCGCTGACGGCGAGCTAATCGCGCAATATGGCGAGAAACGTCGAATCCCGGTCACACTGGATCAGATGCCGCCGGTAATGGTTAAAGCCTTTATCGCCACAGAAGACAGCCGCTTTTATGAGCACCATGGGGTAGACCCGGTGGGGATCTTCCGTGCGGCCAGCGTCGCATTGTTCTCTGGTCACGCTTCGCAAGGGGCGAGTACCATTACCCAACAGTTGGCGAGAAACTTCTTCCTGAGCCCGGAACGTACGCTGATGCGTAAGATCAAAGAAGTGTTCCTGGCGATCCGCATTGAACAACTGCTGAGTAAAGATGAGATCCTCGAACTGTATCTGAACAAGATCTATCTGGGGTATCGCGCCTATGGCGTGGGTGCTGCCGCGCAGGTCTATTTCGGTAAGACAGTGGATCAACTCAGCTTAAGTGAAATTGCGGTGATTGCCGGTCTGCCAAAAGCGCCGTCAACCTTCAACCCGCTCTATTCGATGGACCGTGCAACCGCGCGACGTAACGTTGTACTGTCGCGTATGTTGAGCGAAAACTACATCACGCAGGCCCAGTACGATCAGGCGCGCGGCGAGGCCATTGACGCTAACTACCACGCGCCGGAAATCGCTTTCTCTGCACCGTATCTGTCTGAAATGGTGCGCCAGGAGATGTATAACCGTTATGGCGAGAAAGCCTACGAAGACGGGTATCGCATCACCACCACCATTACGCGCAAAGTACAGCAGGCAGCTCAGCAGGCAGTACGTAACAACGTGATGGATTACGACATGCGCCACGGCTACCGCGGCCCGTCGAACGTGCTGTGGAAAGTGGGCGAAAGCAGTTGGGACAGCAAGAAAATTACCGATACGCTGAAAGCGCTGCCGACTTATGGCCCCCTGCTGCCGGCGGTTGTTACCAGCGCCAATCCACAGGAAGCCATTGCCGCGCTGGCGGATGGTACATCAGTGTCATTACGGATGGATGGTATGCGCTGGGCGCGTCCTTACCGTTCAGATACTCAACAAGGCCCAACGCCGCGTAAAGTGACTGACGTAGTACAGACTGGCCAGCAAATCTGGGTACGCCAGGTGGGAGATGCCTGGTGGCTGGCGCAAGTGCCGGACGTCAACTCAGCCCTGGTCTCCATCAATCCGCAAAACGGCGCGGTGCTGGCGCTGGTTGGTGGTTTTGACTTCAACCAGAGCAAGTTTAACCGTGCAACCCAGGCGTTACGTCAGGTGGGCTCCAACATCAAGCCATTCCTGTATACCGCCGCGATGGATAAAGGTCTGACGCTGGCGAGCATGCTCAACGACGTGCCGATCTCCCGCTGGGATGCCGGTGCTGGTTCCGACTGGCAGCCGAAGAACTCCCCGCCGCAGTACGCCGGTCCTATCCGCTTACGTCAGGGGCTGGGTCAGTCGAAAAACGTAGTCATGGTACGCGCCATGCGCGCCATGGGCGTGGATTACGCGGCAGAGTATCTGCAACGTTTCGGCTTCCCGGCACAGAACATTGTGCATACCGAGTCGCTGGCGCTGGGTTCTGCTTCGTTCACACCGTTGCAGGTGGCACGCGGTTACGCAGTGATGTCTAATGGCGGCTTCCTGGTCGATCCGTATTTCATCAGTAAGATTGAAAGCGATATGGGCGGCGTTATCTTCGAAGCGAAGCCGAAAATTGCCTGCCCGGAATGCGATATTCCGGTGATATATGGCGATACCCAGAAATCTAATGTGCTGGAAAACAGTAACGTAGAAGATGTCGCCGTCTCGCAGGAACAGCAGAATGCCGCCGTGCCTATGCCGCAACTTGAGCAGGCAAACCAGGCTCTGGTCGCGCAAAGCGGCACACAAGAGTACGCTCCGCACGTGATCAACACGCCGCTAGCCTTCCTGATTAAAAGCGCGCTGAACACCAATATCTTTGGTGAACCAGGCTGGATGGGAACCGGTTGGCGCGCAGGTCGCGATTTACAGCGTCATGATATCGGTGGGAAAACCGGGACTACCAACAGCTCTAAAGATGCGTGGTTCTCCGGTTACGGACCAGGGGTAGTAACGTCGGTATGGATCGGCTTTGATGACCATCGCCGCAACCTTGGTCATACAACGGCTTCCGGCGCGATCAAAGACCAAATCTCCGGCTACGAAGGCGGTGCGAAGAGTGCGCAGCCTGCATGGGATGCTTACATGAAATCCGTGCTGGAAGGTGTGCCTGAACAGCCGCTGACGCCACCGCCGGGTATCGTGACGGTCAATATCGATCGCAGCACAGGACAACTGGCGAGCGGTGGCAATAGCCGCGCAGAGTACTTCATTGAAGGCACACAGCCGACGCAACAAGCGGTGCATGAGGTGGGAACAACCATTATTGATAATGGTGAGACACACGAACTGTTCTGATCGATTGCCGGATGGCGCTTCGCTTATCCGGCCTACAATTTCGGTACAATTATTTGATCTTCCGGAATTTTGTAGGCTGGATAAGGTATCAGTTGGCAATCGTAATTAAAGCCGCCCCTGCCCTTTCAGCCATTCGCGTACGAGGAACAGCGCACTGACATTACGTGCTTCATGAAAATCAGGATCTTCCAGCAGGTCCATCAAATGCGCCAGCGGCCAGCGCACCTGCGGTAATGGCTCAGGTTCATCACCCTCCAGCGATTCAGGATATAAGTCCTCTGCCACCACGATGTTCATCTTGCTGGAGAAATAAGATGGCGCCATGCTGAGTTTCTTTAAAAACGTCAGATCTTTTGCGCCAAACCCCACCTCTTCTTTCAGCTCCCGATTCGCCGCCTCAAACACGCTTTCGCCAGGATCGATTAATCCCTTGGAAAAACCCAGTTCGTAGGACTCGGTCCCGACCGCATATTCGCGAATAAGGATCAGATGGTCGTCAACAATCGGCACAATCATTACCGCTTCACGCGTGGATGGACGCATACGTTCATAAACGCGGCGTACGCCATTGCTGAACTCAAGGTCCACGCTTTCGACCTTAAACAGCCGGGATTGGGCGACGGTTTCCACTTTCAAAATCGTGGGTTTCTGTAATGATTTGCTCATTGTGAGGATCTTTGCTGTGAAATCTGGGGTTATTGTGCGATATACCGCACGGTTTCGGCAATGTGAATTGCCGTTTATTTACATTTATGTAACG
Source organism: Citrobacter sp. Cpo103 (assembly GCF_030332605.1). Classification (NCBI taxonomy): domain Bacteria; kingdom Pseudomonadati; phylum Pseudomonadota; class Gammaproteobacteria; order Enterobacterales; family Enterobacteriaceae; genus Citrobacter; species Citrobacter sp. Cpo103. The sequence continues at coordinate 49,627 of NZ_JAOWHO010000032.1, forward strand.
TACTAAAAGTTAATCCCTATTTCAAATTAAAAGTCAATAGGTTGAAATAACTCCAGGAATTTGCTGATATTCCATTTTTGGTGATTTTGCTATGATTCGCATTTACTGGGCTGTACTTAAAGATGCTCAAGTTCGACTCCACACTTGCCGATAGCCAACCACAGAATCACGAATATTGAACAGGGTGCGACTGACCACGCCTGACAGACTAAGTAAGATGGGGAAAGCATGAGCACCATTCTGATTTTTTTAGCTGCTTTGCTGGCCTGCTCATTGCTTGCAGGATGGCTACTCAAATCAAAATCCAGGCAGAAAAATTTACCCTTGAGCAGCGTCTTCTCAGACGCCTCGAAACGTAAACTCACACCTGAAGAACGCAGCGCAGTCGAAAACTATCTCGAAAGCCTTAGTCAAATTCAGCAAGTACCCGGTCCCACGGGAGCCAGTGCTGCGCCGGTCTCATTAACGTTGAATGCCCAAAGTAATAGCGTCATCGTGCTTACTCGTTCGATTACACGTTACGGCATTACCACCGACGATCCTAACAAATGGCGCTACTATCTTGATTCCGTTGAGGTACATCTTCCCCCTTTCTGGGAACAATACATCAACGACGAAAACAGCGTTGAGATAATCCACACCAATACGATACCGCTGGTTATCTCGTTGAACGGCCATACGCTGCAGGAATATATGCAGGAAGCGCGAGGTTATGCGTTACAGCACACCGCTTCTACCCAGGCGTCCATTCGTGGTGAAGAAAGTGAGCAGATTGAACTGCTGAATATTCGCCAGGAAACCCATGAAGAATATGCGCTCAGCCGCCCTTCGGGATTGCGCGAGGCGTTGCTGATAACCGCATCATTCCTGCTGTTCTTTTTCTGTTTGGTTATCCCGAACACGTTTGTTCCGTGGGCAGTCGGTGGCGCGGTGTTGCTGTTAGCTGCGGGTCTGTGGGGATTGTTCGCCCCGCCGTCTAAAAGCGCCCTGCGGGAAATTCATTGTCTGCGCGGTACGCCGCGTCGCTGGGGATTGTTTGGCGAAAACGACCAGGAACAAATTAATAATATCTCGCTGGGTATTATTGATCTGATCTACCCAGCTCACTGGCAACCTTACATCGCCCAAGACCTTGGCCAGCAAACGGATATCGATATTTATCTCGATCGCCACGTTGCCCGCCAGGGGCGTTTTTTATCTCTGCACGATGAAGTGAAAAACTTCCCGTTACAGCACTGGCTGCGCAACGCCGTCATCGCAGGCGGCTCGTTGCTGGTACTGCTGATGCTGCTGTTTTGGATCCCGCTGGATATGCCAATAAAGGTCACGCTCTCCTGGATGAAGGGCGCGCAAACTATCGAAGCCACCAGCGTTAAACAGCTCGAAAACGCGGGCGTTCGCGTGGGTGACACGCTGCACCTGAGTGGTACGGGTATGTGTAACATTCATACCCAAGGGAGCTGGAATGCGCAGCCTGCCACGCCGTTTATGCCTTTCGATTGCTCGCAAATTATCTGGAATGATGCGCGCGCATTACCGCTGCCTGAGTCTGACCTGGTGAATAAGGCCACCGCGCTCACGCAGGCCGTGAGCCGTCAGCTGCATCCCAAACCTGACGATGACTCTCGCGTCAGCGCATCGCTACGCTCGGCAATCCAAAAGTCCGGCATGGTGTTACTGGACGATTTTGGTGAGATAGTCCTTAAAACGGCCGATCTGTGTGCAGCCAAAGATGAATGTGTACGCTTAAAAAATGCGCTGGTTAACCTCGGTAACAGTAAAGACTGGGCCGCGCTGGTGAAGCGAGCGAACGCAGGCAAACTGGATGGCGTGAACGTGCTGCTACGTCCGGTAAGCGCAGAGTCGTTGGATAATCTGGTGAATACCTCTACGGCGCCGTTTATTTCACGCGAGACTGCGCGAGCAGCCCAGGCGCTGAATAGCCCTGCCCCTGGCGGTTTCCTGATTATCAGCGACGAAGGCAGCGATCTGGTCGATCAGCCGTGGCCGACGACCTCGCTATATGACTATCCTCCCCAGGAACAGTGGAACGCCTTCCAGCGCCTGGCGCAGATGCTAATGCAGACACCATTTCGCGCGGAGGGGATCGTCACCAATATTTCGACTGACGCCAATGGCACCCAGCACATTGGCCTGCATCGTATTCCGGATCGTTCAGGATTATGGCGCTACCTTGGCACGACGCTGCTGATGTTCTCCATGCTCGGATGCGCTATCTACAACAGCATACAGGCATTCAGACGCTACCAGCGTCACCGCACCCGCATCGCGGAAATTCAGAGCTACTACGAAAGTTGTCTCAATCCAACACTGATTGACAACCCGGAAAGCCTGATTCGATAACACGCTCGCGCGACAGGATATGCTACCCTGTCGCGCATCATGTTTTCTTCTGGGGAGTTTCCATGCATATCAATATTGCCTGGCAGGATGTCGACACCGTGTTGTTAGATATGGACGGCACGCTGCTCGACCTGGCATTCGATAACTATTTCTGGCAAAAATTGGTGCCGGAAACCTATGGCGCGAAGCAAGGTATCTCTCCTCAGGAAGCTCAGGACTATATTCGTCAGCAGTATCATGCCGTGCAGCATACGCTAAACTGGTATTGCCTAGATTACTGGAGCGAGTGCCTGGATCTGGATATTTGCGCCATGACCACGGAACAGGGACCGCGCGCCGTTTTGCGCGAAGATACCGTACCGTTTCTTGATGCCTTAAAAGCCAGCGGCAAGCGCCGCATTTTGCTCACCAACGCGCATCCGCATAATCTGGCGGTGAAGCTTGAGCATACCGGTCTGGCCTCACACCTTGATTTATTACTTTCCACCCACACATTTGGTTATCCCAAAGAGGATCAGCGGTTATGGCACGCTGTGGCTGAAGAAACGGGAATGAGTGCAGAGAAGACGCTGTTTATTGACGACAGCGAACCCATTCTCGACGCCGCTGCTCTGTACGGTATTCGTTACTGCCTCGGCGTGACCAATCCCGACTCCGGCATCGCCGAAAAACAGTACGCACGCCATCCGTCACTGAATGACTACCGCCGACTGATCCCCTCACTGATGTGAAGGAGACGCCATGAAAGAAAAGCCCTCTGCTGAAGTCAGGCTGGATAAATGGCTGTGGGCTGCACGCTTTTACAAAACGCGTGCGCTAGCCCGCGAAATGGTTGAAGGCGGTAAGGTGCACTACAACGGCCAGCGCAGTAAGCCAAGCAAGATTGTCGAGCTGAACGCCACCCTCACCCTGCGCCAGGGAAATGACGAGCGAACGGTCATTATCAAGGCCATTACCGAGCAGCGTCGCCCGGCAACGGAAGCCGTTACGCTGTATGAAGAAACCGCGGAAAGCGTGGAAAAACGCGAAAAAGTGGCGCTGGCGCGTAAACTTAACGCGTTAACCATGCCGCACCCGGACAGGCGACCGGACAAAAAAGAGCGCCGCGACCTGTTACGATTTAAACACGGCGACAGCGAGTGACTGTCACCTGCAAGAGAGATGATTATGCCGCAACATGACCAATTACATCGTTATCTGTTTGAAAACTTTGCCGTGCGCGGCGAACTGGTGACCGTTTCGGAAACCCTGCAACAGATCCTCGAAAATCATACTTACCCGCAACCGGTCAAAAACGTACTGGCTGAGCTACTGGTTGCCACCAGCCTGCTCACCGCCACGCTGAAATTTGCCGGTGATATCACTGTGCAGTTGCAGGGTGATGGTCCGCTGAGCCTGGCCGTCATCAACGGCAACAACAATCAGCAGATGCGCGGCGTGGCCCGCATGCAGGGTGATATTCCTGAAGATGCCGATCTGAAAACGCTGGTGGGCAACGGTTACCTGGTGATCACCATTACCCCGGAAGAAGGCGAGCGTTATCAAGGCGTGGTCGGTCTGGAAGGTGACACGCTGGCAGCGTGTCTGGAAGATTACTTCATGCGTTCTGAACAGCTGCCGACACGCCTGTTCATCCGCACTGGCGACGTTGATGGCAAACCCGCTGCTGGCGGAATGCTGCTGCAGGTAATGCCGGCGCAAAACGCGCAGGCAGATGATTTCGATCACCTGACAGCCCTGACTGAAACCATCAAAGCCGAAGAGCTGCTGACGCTGCCGGCCAACGAAGTGCTGTGGCGCCTGTACCACGAAGAAGAAGTTACTCTCTACGATCCGCAGGACGTTGAGTTCAAATGCACCTGTTCACGCGAACGCTGCGCAGGCGCACTGAAAACGTTGCCGGACGAAGAAGTGGACAGCATTCTGGCGGAAGAAGGCGAGATCGATATGCACTGCGATTACTGCGGTAGTCACTATCTGTTTAACGCCATGGATATTGCTGAGATCCGCAGCAATGCCTCCCCTGCCGATCCCCAGGTGCATTAATCACTGTCTTGCCTGATGGCACGGCGCTTATCAGGCCTACGGAAAAACTGTCGTAGGCCTGATAAGACGTTCACGCTGCCATCCGGCAAAAACGATGTCGGCAACACACTCACTCGGTGTAATAAGTCATCGGCAGTCTTTTGCCATCAATAGTGATATCCCGCCAGATTCTGGGGGTTGAGCCCAGTTGCTGATTCGCTACCGCCTGCAGCAATTTATCCTTAGTGAATCCTTCAGGTAGCGTGGCGACCGCTAACAAATCCCATTTGTTTTTCTGCATGCCGAAGACCAGACTCTCCCCATCGCCAAAGGCATATAACACCTGCTCAGGATGACCATCCGCATTGAGGTCCTGACTCACCAGTACGCACGCATTCTGCTCAGCACAAGAGGTGATGCGATACCCCTGTGTTTTGACAAACGCCCAGAACGCATCGTCTGGCTTCTGGCTCCCCGGAGCCATCACAACCTTCGATACTAACTGTGTTGCGGTTAGCTCTTTAACCGGATCCCGGCGCCCTTGCAGCAGAGAATTCAAGTCGCGTCTGCGTTTACTGTCTTGATTAAACGCCACATCTTTTTGTAATGCTTCCAACGCTGCGCGCCCCGGTTTTCCGCTGTGATCCAACATATACAGGCTGACTTGATCCGGTTTAATTTTCCCGCTGTGATACAGCCCCATATGGCTGTTAACGCTGATGCGCCAGGCATCAATAACCGGCGATGACAGCAGAACCAACAGCCCCAACGCCAGCAACGAAACGCCAAGAATGACCGGCCCCTGAAGCTCAAGCGGATTACGTCCGCGGCGCAAAATGCTGGCCAGATAGCCAAACGACCATACCAGCAGCACCACGACCACCAGCACGCCATAAACACGCTCAGGCGTCCAACCGTACTGCTGTATTCGCACCCACAGTGACCAACCGGCAATCAGCATATAGATGGGCGCGACAATCAGAGAGCATTTGATCAGGTAGCGTAACGCGCCAGGATAGGGTAACGCCTCTTTTTGCGGTTCACGCACGATAGCTATCAACAGCAACAGGAGCAGCGTCAGCGTTGACATCAACCCAGCCGCAGACACGCGTTGCGAAATAGCCTCCAGCCCGGTGAAGGGTAAGGTCAGTATGAACATCAGCGCCAACAGCGCGACCAGAGGTAACAGACCGGTGGCGATAAACGTCAGTAATTTTTGTACCGCCGTGACCAGACGCGACTGTGTACGGGCCAGTACCACTGCCAGTGCGGTAATCAGACCAAAGGCCACATAGCCAAACCAGTCGGTATCAAAGAAGAGCGTGCTGAAGAAGGGAATACCGACCAGCTTAAACATCTCGCTCCATAGCAGGAGCACCAGCCAGAACAAACCGTTGGCGACAAAGACAATCAGCAACGTCAACGCATTAAGCCACAATTGCCGATAAAAATGCGGGTAACGCGCCTGCTCACGAGAGACATGAAGCGAGTACTGAATCCAGGGCAAAGCTAGCATCGCCATCAGCAGTAAGCGCCAACCGTAGAACATAAAAACTTCATGTTGCCGCCACTTATCACTGTCCTCGACTTGCCACTTTAGCCAGACACTCATCGCCAGCACGACAATAAAGATCAACGCCATCCAGTACCACAGCGCGCGTTGTTTGAAAGAAACAACAGTAAGCAAAAGGGCCGAGGTGATCGCAATCGTCGCAGGCATGCCATAGAACAGCCAGCCGTCATTATGGGGCGCCAGATATGTCATCAGCAGATAGCATAATGTCCCCTGCAACAGGCCGATGAATATCATGCCCCAACGCGTCGTACGTGAAATTTCAGCACTATCCATGTCAGTATCCAGAATGAAGGGAAAAGCTAATTATCGCATCAACTTCACAATTTTGAGCATTGATAGAGCGATTTCAGACCACGACGACGGGAAGTGAATCGATATTGTTTATGTATAACCCACATTTATTTCTTACGTGAATGCGATTACACTCACAAGATTCCCGCCAAAAACACTCTCCATTAACGTTTTAAGAACATTTTCCACAACAAAAAAGGGTTTCCTGCCATAATATCTGCCTCTTTGTGACAGGAGTCGCAGCGCATTCGGTCGCCCGTGATTTTCCCGGATGCGTAAATCTATGAGCCTTGTCGCGGTTAACAATCCCTAAAAAACCTTACTATTCCAGGTAATACATATTGGCTAAGGAGCAGTGAAATGCGTGTGAACAACAGTTTAACCCCGCAAGATCTCAAGGCTTATGGTATCAATGACGTTCAGGATATCGTTTACAATCCAGACTACGACACGCTTTTCCAGGAAGAACTTGATCCAAACCTGGAAGGTTATGAACGTGGCGTGTTAACGAATCTGGGCGCCGTTGCCGTTGATACCGGTATCTTTACCGGACGTTCGCCAAAGGATAAGTACATTGTCCGTGACGACACCACGCGCGACACGCTGTGGTGGTCCGACAAAGGTAAAGGTAAGAACGACAACAAACCGCTTTCCCCGGAAACCTGGCAGCATCTGAAAGGATTAGTCACCCAGCAACTTTCCGGCAAGCGCCTGTTTATCATTGATGCTTTCTGCGGCGCTAACGCCGATACCCGTCTTTCCGTGCGCTTCATTACCGAAGTTGCCTGGCAGGCGCATTTTGTCAAAAACATGTTCATCCGCCCAAGCGACGAAGAGCTGGTTGATTTCAAACCTGATTTCATCGTGATGAACGGCGCTAAATGCACCAACCCGCAGTGGAAAGAGCAGGGTCTGAACTCCGAAAACTTCGTGGCTTTCAACCTGACTGAGCGTATCCAGTTGATTGGTGGCACTTGGTACGGCGGCGAAATGAAGAAAGGTATGTTCTCCGTAATGAACTACCTGCTGCCGCTGAAAGGCATTGCCTCCATGCACTGCTCAGCAAACGTTGGGGAAAAAGGCGATGTGGCAGTCTTCTTTGGCCTGTCCGGCACCGGTAAAACCACACTGTCCACCGACCCGAAACGTCGCCTGATTGGCGATGACGAACACGGCTGGGATGACGACGGCGTGTTTAACTTCGAAGGCGGTTGCTACGCGAAAACCATCAAACTGTCTAAAGACGCCGAGCCGGAAATCTACAACGCGATCCGTCGTGACGCGCTGCTGGAAAACGTCACCGTGCGCGAAGATGGTTCCATCGATTTCGATGATGGTTCAAAAACTGAGAACACCCGCGTTTCCTACCCGATTTATCACATCGATAATATCGTTAAGCCGGTGTCAAAAGCGGGCCATGCTACCAAAGTGATCTTCCTGACCGCCGACGCATTTGGCGTGCTGCCGCCGGTTTCTCGCCTGACGGCAGACCAAACGCAGTACCACTTCCTGTCTGGCTTCACCGCCAAACTGGCCGGTACCGAACGCGGCGTCACCGAACCGACCCCGACCTTCTCTGCCTGTTTCGGCGCAGCATTCCTGTCTCTGCACCCAACGCAGTACGCAGAAGTACTGGTGAAACGTATGCAGGCGGCAGGTGCACAGGCGTATCTGGTTAACACCGGCTGGAACGGTACCGGCAAGCGTATCTCTATCAAAGATACCCGTGCGATTATCGACGCCATCCTGAACGGTTCGCTGGATGACGCGGAAACGTTCCGTCTGCCGATGTTTGACCTGGCTATCCCGACCGAGCTGCCGGGTGTGGACACTCGCATTCTCGATCCGCGTAATACCTACGCATCTCCGGAGCAGTGGCAGGAAAAAGCCAACGCACTGGCGAAACTGTTTATCGAGAACTTCGAGAAATATACCGACACCCCTGCAGGTGAAGCGCTGGTTAGCGCCGGACCGAAGCTGTAACGAAAAGTGCCGGATGGCGGTTTCGCCTTATCCGGCCTACAGCAACAAAAAGGGAGGCATTTTGCCTCCCTTTGTTATGCGTCTTTCGTGTTGCCCGGCGCGCGAGTGAAGGGAACCGGAAGCCATGCACGAATCGACAACCCACCGCGTTCACTGGTACCAATCTCCAGCATACCGTTATGGTTATCAATAATACGCTGCACAATCGCCAGCCCCAGGCCCGTACCGCTGGTACTGCGCGCGCTGTCTCCGCGGACAAACGGCTGGAACAGATGTTTACGCTGCTCCGGCTTGATGCCCGGACCATCATCTTCTACCTGGAACCAGGCGCGATGCTGCTCCATTCCGCTACTGACCTTAATCCAGCCGTTGCCGTAGCGGGCGGCGTTAACCACCATATTGGCAACCGCACGCTTGATCGACAGCGGGTGCATCTTCACCTGAATACTGCCCGGCAGCAGTGCAGTTTCGATTTCACGTTCGTAGCCGCTTTCTGCCGCAACCACTTCACCCAGCACCGAGTTCAGATCTGCCATCTCCATTGGCATCTCCTGACCGGTACGCAGGTAATCGATGAACTGCTCGATGATGGCGTTACACTCTTCGATGTCCTTATTGATGGACTCCGCAAGATAACCGTCCTCTTCGCCCATCATTTCCGTCGCCAGACGAATACGCGTCAGCGGGGTACGTAAATCGTGGCTCACGCCCGCCATTAACAGCGTACGGTCATCGGCCAGCTGCTTCACGCCCGCAGCCATATGGTTAAAGGCTCGGGTTACGGAGCGCACCTCTGAAGCGCCATACTCACGCAACGGCGGCGGAATGATACCTTTCCCCACCTGCAGCGCCGCATGTTCAAGATCCACCAATGGCCGGTTCTGGATACGGATAAACAACCAGGCCCCACCGATAGCCAACAGCATAATCGCCAGCGTATAGCGGAATAGCGGCGAGAAGTCGCCCTGATGAATTTCCGTAAGCGGCACGCGTACCCAGATATTGGGCGACAGCCAGGTTTTCAACCACACGACCGGCGAGCTTTTGTTTACCTCAACGCGGACTTCCGTTGGGCCACCCAGTTGCTGCGCCATCTGATGGCTTAAGAATTCATAGTGTTGCGCCCAACGCAGTCCGGCTTCTTCAGCGGCCTCGTTGGAATAGAGGGAAATACCCAGCTCACGATAAATTTCCCGGCGGAATGCGGGCGGCACCACCAGTTGCGTACCGTCCTCCAGCTGCAGTTTATCGGTCATCAGCATACGAACTTCGTACGCCAGGACCTTATTAAACTGCTGGAGGCTCGGCAGAATCGCGAAGTTCAGCACTACCAGGTATGTCGTCACCAGGCTGGCAAACAGCAAGGTGACGATGAGCAATAACGTGCGGGCAAACGAACTTCGTGGCGAGAAGCGCATTCGCCTCATGCTTTAGAACCGTCCGGAACAAAGACGTAGCCCAGACCCCATACGGTCTGAATGTAGCGTGGATGAGCCGGATCTTCTTCCACCATGCGGCGCAGACGGGAGATCTGGACGTCGATAGAACGTTCCATCGCAGAATATTCACGACCACGGGCGAGGTTCATCAGCTTGTCTCGCGACAGCGGCTCGCGCGGGTGGCTTACCAGCGCTTTCAGTACTGCAAATTCCCCGCTAGTGAGCGGCATCGGCTCATCTTCGCGGAACATTTCACGCGTACCGAGGTTCAGCTTGAACTTACCAAAAGCGATAACCGCTTCTTCCTGAGAAGGTGCGCCCGGCAGTTCATTCGCCTGACGACGCAGGACTGCGCGAATACGAGCCAGCAGCTCACGCGGGTTAAACGGTTTTGGGATGTAATCGTCGGCACCGATTTCCAGCCCTACGATACGGTCAACTTCTTCACCCTTCGCTGTGACCATAATGATCGGCATCGGGTTGCTCTGGCTGCGCAGGCGACGGCAAATAGACAGGCCATCTTCTCCAGGCAGCATTAAATCCAGCACCATCAGGTGAAAGGACTCACGGGTCAGCAGACGATCCATCTGCTCAGCGTTTGCGACGCTTCGAACCTGGAAGCCCTGCTCGGTCAGATAACGCTCCAGAAGCGCACGCAAGCGCATGTCGTCATCGACCACCAGAATCTTATAGTTCTCTTGCATTGTTATTACTCCCAAAGGTTCGCAACAATTAAGTGTATATTCTTAAGAAAGCTAACGTGAGTCACCAGCGAATTCTGGTATGAATTCCAGGCTAAATTGTTACAAAGCATATTAAACAGCAGCTTAAGTATACAATGTTTCTCGCAATACATTATTTATTCTGTTGATATGCTCACGTAATACTAATTGTGCGCATCATCACAGAGTCGAAGGTAAAACAATAAGATGAAAACGCCCCTGATAACCCGTGAAGGGTATGAAAAACTTAAACAAGAGCTGAATTATCTCTGGCGTGAAGAGCGCCCGGAAGTCACCAAAAAAGTTACCTGGGCTGCAAGTCTGGGTGACCGCAGCGAAAATGCCGACTACCAGTATAATAAAAAGCGCCTGCGTGAGATCGACCGCCGCGTCCGTTATTTGACCAAGTGCATGGAGAATCTAAAAATCGTCGATTACTCCCCGCAGCAGGAAGGCAAAGTCTTCTTTGGCGCATGGGTTGAGATTGAAAATGACGATGGCGACATCCGCAAATTCCGTATTGTTGGCTACGATGAGATCTTCGGTCGTAAGGATTACATCTCAATCGACTCACCAATGGCGCGGGCGCTATTGAAAAAAGAGGTCGGCGATCTCGCAGTAGTAAACACCCCAGGTGGCGAAGCCAGCTGGTACGTGAATGAGATTGAATACGTGAAGTGAGACCGGAACAATCCGAAGCCCCGGCAGATGGCTGGCATTTTTGCCAGTCAATCCGTATAACTATCCCCTGATTTTTTATCCTATAGACGAAGCTATCCATGATGAATGATTCTTTCTGCCGCATTATCGCAGGTGAAATTCAGGCTCGTGCTGAACAGGTAGAAGCTGCCGTTCGCCTGCTTGACGAAGGGAACACCGTGCCGTTTATCGCACGATATCGTAAGGAAATCACCGGCGGTCTGGACGATACGCAACTGCGTAATCTGGAAACCCGTCTGGGATATCTGCGTGAACTGGAAGACCGCCGTCAGGCAATCCTGAAATCTATCGGCGAGCAAGGCAAACTGACTGACGATCTGGCGAAAGCGATCAACGGCACGTTAAGTAAGACCGAACTCGAAGATCTCTATCTGCCGTATAAACCAAAGCGCCGCACCCGTGGGCAGATCGCCATTGAGGCTGGACTGGAGCCGCTGGCAGACCTGCTGTGGAACGAACCGTCTCACGACCCGGAAACGGAAGCCGCAAAATATCTCAACGCCGAAAACGGCGTGGCGGATACCAAAGCCGCCCTCGACGGCGCGCGCTACATTCTAATGGAGCGCTTCGCTGAAGATGCTGCTCTGCTGGCAAAAGTACGTGATTATCTGTGGAAAAACGCCCACCTGGTCGCCACCGTGGTAAGCGGTAAAGAAGAGGAAGGCGCTAAGTTCCGCGACTACTTCGATCACCACGAACCGATTTCTACCGTACCATCCCACCGTGCGCTGGCCATGTTCCGTGGTCGTAACGAAGGCGTGTTACAGCTTTCACTGAATGCCGATCCGCAATTCGATGAGCCACCAAAAGAGAGCCACGGCGAGCAGATTATCCGCGATCATCTGGGGCTGCGCCTGAACAACGCCCCAGCAGACAGCTGGCGTAAAGGCGTGGTTAGCTGGACCTGGCGCATCAAAGTGCTGATGCACCTTGAAACGGAGCTGATGGGTACCGTGCGCGAACGTGCGGAAGATGAAGCTATCAACGTCTTTGCCCGTAACCTGCATGACCTGCTGATGGCCGCTCCGGCCGGGCTGCGCGCCACCATGGGCCTCGATCCAGGTCTGCGTACCGGTGTAAAAGTGGCAGTGGTTGACGGTACCGGTAAGCTGGTCGCGACCGACACCATTTATCCGCATACCGGTCAGGCCGCCAAAGCCGCCGTTGCCGTTGCGGCGCTGTGTGAAAAACACAACGTTGAACTGGTGGCGATTGGTAACGGTACGGCGTCGCGCGAAACCGAGCGTTTCTTCCTCGACGTGCAAAAGCAGTTCCCGCAAGTGACCGCGCAGAAAGTGATCGTCAGTGAAGCCGGAGCGTCAGTTTACTCCGCATCCGAACTGGCGGCGCTGGAGTTCCCGGACCTCGACGTATCTCTGCGTGGCGCGGTGTCTATCGCCCGTCGTCTGCAGGATCCGCTGGCTGAGCTGGTGAAAATCGATCCGAAATCTATCGGCGTGGGCCAGTATCAGCACGACGTAAGCCAGACTCAGTTGGCGCGTAAGCTGGATGCGGTGGTGGAAGACTGCGTGAACGCCGTCGGTGTCGATCTGAATACCGCCTCCGTACCGCTGCTGACCCGTGTTGCTGGTCTGACGCGCATGATGGCGCAGAATATCGTTGCCTGGCGTGATGAGAACGGTCAATTCCAGAACCGTCAGCAACTGTTAAAAGTCAGCCGTCTTGGACCTAAAGCCTTTGAACAGTGCGCGGGCTTCCTGCGTATCAACCACGGCGATAACCCGCTGGATGCCTCTACCGTCCACCCGGAAGCTTATCCGGTTGTGGAACGCATTCTGGCCGCCACCGAGCAATCGTTGCGTGATCTGATGGGTAACAGCAGCGAATTGCGCAATCTGAAACCCGCTGATTTTACCGACGAACGCTTCGGGGTGCCGACCGTCACCGACATCATCAAAGAGCTGGAAAAGCCGGGCCGCGATCCGCGTCCTGAATTTAAAACCGCACAGTTTGCTGATGGCGTCGAAACCATGAACGACCTGCTGCCGGGAATGATTCTGGAAGGTGCTGTCACCAACGTTACCAACTTCGGCGCGTTTGTTGATATCGGCGTTCATCAGGATGGTCTGGTGCATATCTCTTCGCTGTCGAATAAGTTCGTCGAAGATCCACACACCGTGGTGAAAGCGGGCGACATTGTGAAGGTGAAAGTGCTGGAAGTGGACCTGCAACGTAAGCGTATCGCGCTGACCATGCGTCTGGACGAGCAGCCGGGTGAAACCAATGCGCGTCGCGGCGGCGGGAATAACGATCGCGCTCAGGGCAATCGCCCGGCACCAAAAGCGGCGAAACCGCGTGGCCGTGACGCACAGCCTACAGGCAACAGTGCGATGATGGATGCGTTGGCGGCGGCGATGGGTAAAAAACGCTAAGTTTAAACCCTGTGCCGGATGGTGGTGTAAACGCCCTGTCCGGCCAGGTTATCGCAATTAATTTGCAGGCCGGATAAGACGCATGAGCGTCGCCATCCGGCATATTTAATCTATGCCCCGCTTTGCACCACAATATATTTATCACTTCATTAACAGATGAAACCTTAATTAAACATTAAGATCCCCAATAATTACTTCCGCGAATCACTCGTTTCCAACCAGAATAAATATTGAGGAATATCAAAATTGGCTCAAATTATTATCCAATTGTACATTCCGTCACATTTATTCTATTGATGATAGAAACCATTCTCATTATCATTGATTTGTTGATTATTTACTCTTCCCTTACGTTGGCTAATCATCTGGTCTCATGCCGCCCTGTCGCCCCATGAGGTAATCATCCAGTTAGCGAGATATAAGTAGGTCCCTATGCAATTCACTCCTGACAGTGCGTGGAAAATTACCGGTTTTGCCCGTGAAATCAGCCCGGCTTATCGTCAGAAACTGTTGTCACTTGGCATGCTACCCGGCTCATCCTTCAACGTGGTACGCGTCGCCCCGCTCGGCGATCCTATCCATATCGAAACGCGTCGCGTAAGTCTGGTATTGCGTAAGAAGGATTTGGCGTTATTAGAAGTGGAAGCGGTTTCCTGTTAATACAGTGAGTCTATAAAAATGAAAAAACTAACCATTGGTTTAATTGGTAATCCTAATTCCGGCAAGACAACTTTATTCAACCAGCTCACCGGCGCGCGCCAGCGTGTAGGCAACTGGGCTGGCGTTACCGTTGAGCGTAAAGAAGGCCATTTCGCCACGACGGACCACCAGGTCACACTGGTCGATTTACCCGGCACTTATTCGCTGACGACAATCTCATCCCAAACCTCTCTCGATGAGCAGATTGCCTGCCACTATATTTTAAGCGGCGACGCGGATCTGTTGATCAACGTGGTCGATGCTTCAAACCTTGAACGCAACCTCTACCTGACGTTGCAACTGCTTGAGCTGGGTATTCCCTGTATCGTTGCACTGAACATGCTGGATATTGCTGAGAAACAGCAAATCCGTATCGATATCGACGCCCTCTCCGCTCGTCTTGGCTGTCCGGTGGTTCCACTGGTTTCCACTCGTGCGCGCGGCATTGAAGCACTGAAGCTGGCGATCGATCGCTACAAAGAAAACGACACCGTTGAGCTGGTCCATTATGCCCAGCCGCTGCTGCAAGAAGCTGATTCCCTCGCCGACGCAATGGCCAAAGATATGCCGCTCAAACAGCGCCGCTGGCTAGGCCTGCAGATGCTCGAAGGCGATATCTACAGCCGTGCTTACGCCGGTGATGCAGCACAAAACCTTGATGCCGCTGTTGCTCGCCTGAGTGAGACAATGGACGACCCGGCGCTACATATTGCCGATGCACGTTACCAGTGCATTGCCGCTATCTGCGATACCGTCAGTAATACCCTGACGGCAGAGCCGAGCCGTTTCACCACAGCGGTAGATAAAATTATCCTCAACCGCTTCCTCGGTCTGCCGATTTTCCTGTTCGTGATGTACCTGATGTTCCTGCTTGCCATCAACATTGGCGGCGCGCTGCAGCCGTTGTTTGATGTTGGCTCCGTGGCGCTCTTTATCCATGGTATTCAGTGGATTGGCTATACGCTGCATTTCCCGGACTGGCTGACTATCTTCCTGGCCCAGGGCCTTGGCGGCGGGATTAACACCGTGCTGCCGCTGGTACCGCAAATCGGCATGATGTATCTGTTCCTCTCTTTCCTTGAAGACTCCGGCTACATGGCGCGCGCCGCATTTGTGATGGACCGTCTAATGCAGGCGCTGGGACTGCCGGGGAAATCATTTGTCCCGCTGATCGTCGGCTTTGGTTGTAACGTACCGTCAGTGATGGGCGCGCGTACGCTGGACGCCCCGCGTGAGCGTCTGATGACCATCATGATGGCGCCGTTTATGTCCTGTGGCGCACGTCTGGCGATTTTCGCCGTCTTTGCCGCCGCGTTCTTTGGTCAGAACGGCGCGCTGGCGGTCTTCTCGCTGTACGTGCTGGGTATCGTTATGGCGGTGTTGACCGGCCTGATGCTCAAACACACCATCATGCGTGGCGAAGCAACGCCGTTCGTGATGGAGCTGCCGGTATATCACGTACCGCACATTAAGAGTCTGATCATTCAAACCTGGCAACGTCTGAAAGGCTTCGTTCTGCGTGCAGGTAAAGTCATCATCATCGTCAGCATTTTCCTCAGCGCGTTTAACAGCTTCTCACTGAGCGGAAAAATCGTCGACAACATCAACGACTCTGCTCTGGCTTCAGTTAGCCGCGTCATTACCCCAGTCTTTAAGCCGATTGGTGTTCACGAAGATAACTGGCAGGCAACCGTAGGTCTGTTCACCGGCGCGATGGCGAAAGAAGTGGTTGTCGGTACGCTGAACACGCTCTATACCGCAGAAAACATTCAGGAAGAAGAGTTCAACCCGGCAGATTTCCACCTCGGTGACGAGCTGCTCGGCGCGGTAGATGAAACCTGGCAAAGCCTGAAAGACACTTTCAGCCTGAGCGTGCTGGCTAACCCTATCGAAGCCAGCAAGGGCGACGGTGAAATGGCTACCGGTGCAATGGGCGTGATGGGCGAGAAATTTGGCAGCGCCGCCGCCGCGTACAGCTATCTGATCTTTGTTCTGCTATATGTACCGTGCATTTCAGTGATGGGCGCTATCGCACGTGAATCCAGCCGTGGCTGGATGAGCTTCTCGATTCTGTGGGGCCTGAATATCGCCTACTCTCTGTCGACGCTGTTTTATCAGACGGTCAGCTACAAAGAACACCCGACCTACAGCCTGGTGTGCATTTTAGCGGTCATCCTGTTTAACATCGTGTTGCTGGGCCTTCTGCGTCGAGCTCGCAGCCGCGTGGACCTCGCACTGCTGGCAACCAACAGAACGGCGAGTTCCTGCTGTTCCAGCACGACTGGCGATTGCCACTAAGGTTATCGACAATGGCATCGCTTATTCAGGTTCGTGATTTACTGGCTTTGCAGGGGCGCATGGAGGCGACACAAATTAGCCACACGCTGCATACCCCGCAGCCCATGATTGACGCCATGCTGAATCAGTTAGAAAAGATGGGCAAAGCGGTGCGGATTCAGGAAGATGCCGACGGGTGTCTTTCCGGAAGCTGCAAAAGTTGCCCAGAAGGTAAAGCCTGCCTGCGCGAGTGGTGGGCTTTACGCTAATCAGATGCTCTTTGCCGGATGGCGCTACGCTTATCCGGCCTACAAATGATGCAAACGTCCAGGCCGGATAACGCGTTTACGCTGATATCCGGCTTTTTTGCGAAATGGATTCCACGCAGATTTCATTATTTCAGCAAAAAAGATCTATCCTCCAGCCAGCCACGCATCGTTATTAATTCGTGGATGATTACTGGTAACCTGGGAAGTAGAGTCTCGTCATCTTTTTTCTCAGGTATAGCACCGCGTTTCCACTGATCGATATCACTGTTGTGCCCGATGACGAGATTATGCAGCATCGCCGGGTGGCGCTGTTGGAGCTCATCCAAAAGCATATTCGTAAACGCGATTTGATGGGGCTGGTAGAAAAACTGGCCATCCTGCTTGTTAAAGGACACGCTAATGACAACCAGTTGAAAGCCTTGTTTAATTATTTAATGCAGGCCGGTAACACCACACATTTTGGCGAGTTTCTTCATGAAGTCGCCGAACGTTTACCCCAACATAAGGACAAGTTGATGACTATCGCCGAAAGATTACGACAGGAAGGGCACCTTAATGGTCTTCAGGAAGGCCATAGGAAAGGGTTGCAAGAAGGGTTGCAAGAAGGGTTACAAACGGGTCTGCAACAAGGCAAACGAGAGGAAGCATTACGTATTGCATCAACTATGCAGGCTGATGGTATAGACCCACTAACCATCTTCAGAATTACTGGCCTGACCGCTGAGGATCTGGCTACGCGCAGCCATTAATCTCAGGCCCGGCGAGCATGGCACCACCGGGCAACACATCAAATTTATAGTTTCTGTTTTAACGCCACAAGCGCAGCACAGAATTCGGCGGGATGCGAGATAAACGGCGCATGCGCCGCTTTGGCAAACACCAAAGACTCGCTCTGCGGCCACAGTGCATCCAGCATCGGGACGACTTTGCGCGGCACCAGCCCGTCAAGATAGCCATACAACCGCAGGAAAGGCATTGCCACCGCGCACAGCGGTTCTCGCAGATCGACCGTTTTCAGGATCTCAAGTCCACCATTGAGCACCTCGACGTCCGGCATGGGTAAAGCCAGTACCGTTTTCTTCAGCGCTCGCGCATCCTGACGCGCAGTTTCTGTGCCCATCGTTTGCAATGCCAGAAAACGCTCCACCGTACGCTGGAAATCTTCGCTCAGCTGCTGCTGGAAACCTGCCAGCACCTCTGGCTTGATTCCCGGCCACTCATCCCGCGCGCTAAAGCAAGGGGAAGACGCGACGGTCACCAGCGCCTGAACACGCTCAGGATGCGTTAACGCTACCTGACTCGCAACCAGCCCACCCAGACTCCATCCGAGCCAAATAGCTTTCTCCGGTGCCTGTTTCAATACCCGCTCAGCCATCTCTTCCAGCGACATTGCACCGAAACCCTGGCTACGACCAAATCCCGGTAAGTCGACAAGATGCAGCGTGAAATGCGAACTCAGTTCCTCGCTTATGCAATGCCACACTTGCGCATTCAGTCCCCATCCGTGCAGCAGCACAAGATGGCAATTTCCCGAACCCTGGGTCTGCCACCAGATGTCATTCATCAGTTATTGTTCTCTTTTAGCCTGAAAGGATGCATCTATGCTAACAGTACCGGGATTGTGCTGGCTATGCCGAATGCCCCTGACGTTAGGGCATTGGGGGATCTGCTCAGTCTGTACGCGGGCAACGCGTCAACACGCCAGCCTGTGCCCTCAATGTGGACTCCCTGCCGCTCATACCGTCATTCCCTGTGGGCGCTGCCTGCAAAAACCGCCGCCGTGGCAGAGACTGGTTACCGTCAGCGACTATGTTCCGCCGTTGAGCGGGCTTATCCACCAGCTCAAGTTTTCGCGACGCAGCGAAACAGCCTCAGCTCTTTCGCGTTTGCTATTGCTGGAGGTATTACAAGCTCGGCGTGTCTGCTATCTTCCTCTACCGGACAGGCTGGTCAGCGTCCCGCTCTGGCAACGCCGACACTGGCGCAGGGGGTTTAATCAGAGCGGTTTATTGTGCCGTCCGCTGGCGCGCTGGCTGGGTTGCGACTGGGACAGCCGGACCATCTCACGAGTTCGGGCAACCGCCACACAGCACCATCTCAGCGCCCGATTACGTAAACAAAACCTGAAAAATGCCTTTCGCCTTGAATTGCCGGTGCAGGGACTCCATATGGTTATTGTGGATGATGTCGTCACTACCGGAAGTACCGTCGCGGAAATCGCGCAGCTGCTTTTACGCAACGGCGCGGCGACTGTCCAGGTATGGTGCCTGTGTCGAACCTTGTAGAGCCTCGATGATGGGCGTATTATAACCAAGTAAAATAGTCAACTATTAGGCCATTACTATGATCCATATTTCCGATGCTGCACAAGCGCACTTTGCCAAACTGCTGGCAAATCAGGAAGAAGGGACACAAATCCGCGTATTTGTGATTAATCCCGGCACGCCTAACGCTGAATGCGGCGTTTCTTATTGTCCGCCGGACGCCGTGGAAGCAACCGACACCGCCATTAAATTTGACCTGCTGACCGCATATGTTGATGAACTGAGCGCACCGTATCTGGAAGATGCAGAAATCGATTTCGTTACCGACCAGTTAGGCTCCCAACTGACCCTGAAAGCACCAAACGCCAAAATGCGTAAAGTTGCCGATGATGCGCCGCTGATGGAACGCGTGGAGTACATGCTGCAATCGCAGATCAACCCACAGCTGGCTGGCCACGGTGGTCGTGTCTCTCTGATGGAAATCACCGATGAAGGCTACGCCATTCTGCAGTTTGGCGGCGGCTGTAACGGCTGTTCAATGGTAGATGTAACGCTGAAAGAAGGTATCGAGAAGCAGCTGCTGGCTGAATTCCCTGAACTGAAAGGCGTTCGCGATTTAACCGAACACCAGCGCGGCGAGCACTCTTACTACTAACGCCTGAACCTGTAGAGTATCCGTAGGCCCGATAAGACGCCCCCGCGTCGCTATCGGGCATTAATGCCGGGTGGTAGCGTAATCGCTGACTCCGGCTTACGCCCCAACATTTCTTCGCATTTATCCTGCAACAATCCCCCGCATAATTTGACCAGCCTCTCATATTTTAAATTTTGCCTGTCCAGGTGATTTTCAAGCGCAGTATGTTACCCGTATCATTCGTATCAGCACCTAACACACACATAATAGCCAGTTAAACTGATTAGTTTTGAAGGCAACCAGCATTGGTGCTGAGAATACTCTGTTCCCGGTCGGGACAATCGGAATTTGTCATCTAAACACTGACGTTACCCATAACAAAGTAAAGGCCAGGTAAATCATGCCATTAGTCATCGTTGCTATCGGTGTAATCTTGTTACTCCTCCTGATGATCCGTTTCAAAATGAACGGCTTCATCGCTCTCGTCCTGGTGGCGCTTGCTGTCGGATTGATGCAAGGGATGCCACTGGATAAAGTCATCGGTTCGATTAAAGCCGGCGTCGGCGGAACCCTTGGCAGCCTCGCCCTGATTATGGGTTTTGGCGCCATGCTGGGCAAAATGCTGGCGGACTGCGGCGGCGCACAGCGCATCGCAACCACGCTGATTGCTAAATTCGGCAAAAAACACATTCAGTGGGCGGTGGTATTAACCGGCTTCACCGTCGGTTTTGCCCTGTTCTACGAAGTTGGCTTCGTGCTGATGCTGCCGCTGGTATTCACCATTGCTGCCGCTGCTAACATCCCGCTGCTGTACGTTGGTGTGCCGATGGCGGCTGCGCTGTCCGTTACTCACGGCTTCCTGCCGCCGCACCCGGGTCCAACCGCTATTGCCACCATTTTCCACGCAGATATGGGTAAAACTCTGCTGTTTGGTACGATTCTGGCAATCCCGACCGTTATTCTCGCCGGTCCGGTATACGCGCGTTTCCTGAAAGGCATCGATAAGCCAATCCCGGAAGGTCTGTACAGCGCAAAAACCTTCACTGAAGAAGAGATGCCAGGCTTTGGCGTCAGCGTCTGGACCTCTCTGGTCCCGGTTATCCTGATGGCAATGCGCGCCGTGGCGGAGATGATTCTGCCGAAAGGCCATGCTTTCCTGACGGTTGCAGAATTCCTCGGTGACCCGGTCATGGCAACGCTGATTGCGGTGCTGATTGCGATGTTCACTTTTGGTCTGAACCGCGGACGTTCGATGGATCAGATTAACGACACGCTGGTGTCCTCAATCAAAATCATCGCGATGATGCTGTTGATCATCGGTGGTGGCGGTGCCTTTAAACAGGTCCTGGTTGATAGCGGCGTGGACAAATACATCGCCTCAATGATGCACGGCTCTAACGTTTCTCCGCTGCTGATGGCATGGTCTATCGCTGCAGTACTGCGTATCGCACTGGGTTCCGCAACCGTTGCAGCGATTACTGCAGGTGGGATTGTGGCACCGCTGATTGCAACGACCGGCGTAAGCCCTGAGCTGATGGTTATTGCGGTTGGCTCCGGTTCCGTCATCTTCTCCCACGTGAACGATCCTGGGTTCTGGCTGTTCAAGGAGTATTTCAACCTGACCATCGGTGAAACCATCAAGTCATGGTCAATGCTGGAAACCATTATCTCCGTCTGCGGTCTGGTAGGGTGTCTGCTGCTGGGTATGGTGGTCTGATAAAACTGTGCCTGATGGCGCTACGCTTATCAGGCCTACGTACTACGAGCCATCACCATAAGAAAGCCGGGGAATTCCCCGGCTTTTTTACTTCTTCTTCGCGGCCGCTTTTCGCCGCTTATCCAAATCCTTAATCAGCTTATTCACGCCTTCATCAGCAAACATCTGTTCCAGCGTGGCGGTGAGCTTACGCCGCCAGTTTTTGTACTGATCGCTGGTCCCCGGAATGTTGACCGGCTCAGCCATATCCAGCCAGTCTTCCGGTTGCAGACCCAGCAACGCACTGTTGCTGTCAGCGATATAGCGTTGCATGCCGCGATTCAGAATCGGCGTCATCGACATCAGGGAAGCCTTGTGACCGGCACGTTTTGGCAGGCAGCCGTATTTGTGCAGCGCGTCCAGCAGCCCCTGTTTCGCCAGTTCCCGGTCCTGATACAACCCGCGCAGCACGACTTCATCCGGGTACAGGCCCAGTGCTTTACCCAGCGTCAGATCGCCGCTATCCCAATAACCTTTAAGCGTAGGAAGGTCATGCGTCGCCGCGACTGCCATTGATTGTTCCGGGTACGCTTTCGGCGCACGGAAGTTTTTCTCATGGTCATTCTCAAAATAAAGCACTTTGTAGGAGTAGACGCCACTGTCACGCAGCTTGCTGACGATCTCCACCGGCACGGTACCCAGATCTTCACCAATCACCATGCAGTGATGACGTTTACTCTCCAGCGCCAAAATTGACAGCAGATCGTCGACCGGATAATGCACGTAGGCACCGTGATCGGCAGTTTCACCGTAAGGGATCCACCACAGACGCAGCATCGACATGACATGGTCGATACGCAACGCGCCGCAGTTCTGCATATTGGCGCGCAGCAGTTCGATAAACGGTTCGTAAGCACGTGCCGCGATGATGTGCGGATCCATCGGCGGCAGTCCCCAGTTTTGCCCAAGCGGACCGAGAATATCCGGCGGTGCGCCAACTGAAGCTTTCAGGCAATACAACTCGCGGTCACACCAGGTTTCCGCCCCGCCTTCGGCCACGCCAACGGCCAGGTCGCGATACAGCCCTATCGGCATTGCAAAGCCCTGGCTGGTTTTCCAGCAGTCAGCAAACTGGGTATACGCCAGCCACTGTAACCACAGGTAGAAATCTACGTCATCACGATGTTCTTCGCAGAAGCGTTTTACCTCTGGCGAGTCCACTGACTGGAAAGCTTCTGGCCACACCGGCCAGCCCCAGCGCAATGCGTCCTCTTTCACCTGATGCGCATGCAGCGCATCAAAGGCCGCCTGCCAGTAGAGGCTATCCCCTTCCTGAGCCACAAACTGGCGAAATGCCGCCATCTGCTCATCATCACGCGCAGAGAAGCTTTTCCACGCCATACGTAGCGCCGTCATCTTCAGTGCGGTAACAGCAGAATAATCAACCCACTCGGCATCGCGGGCGCGTTGCAGAGCTTGCTGAGTCGCGGGTTTCTGCCACCACGCCTGCGCCTCTTTACTCAGACGGAAATCATCAACTGCGTTCACATCAATATAAATAATGTTCAGCCAGCGGCGTGACGACGGGCTGTACGGGCTGGCGCTCTCCGGATTCGCCGGATACAGCGCGTGAATCGGATTAAGCCCGATAAACGCGCCGCCGCGTTGCGCCACATCCACCAGCATGGTGCGGAGATCGCCGAAGTCGCCAATCCCCCAGTTCTTTTCCGATCGCAAGGTGTAGAGCTGAACACATGCACCCCATAGCTTCTGCCCGGCTAACAACGCCTGCGGTTCATAGCAGCGCTTTGGTGCCACGATGATACGACAATGGGAACGCAGCTCGCCCTGGGTCAGGGTCAACGTGTGATACCCCTCCGGCAGCTTCGCCGGAAGGTTAAAAGATTTACCGCCGACGGCATGCCCTTTGTGCTGCACGCCCTCTTCGGTGGTCAGCAGCCAGTTAAACTCTCCGCTTCCCTCAACCGCCAGCGGCATTTTCTTGCCAGCGGTATAGACCATGACATTCGGCACCGGGGTTACCGCCACCTGAGTGGCAGCGGTGGTGCGATGCATGGCGTCAAGCAAACGCCGTTTGGTTTCGGCGCCAATAGACTGCGGTTTACCGTGGGCATTAATGTAATTGGGGCTGATCCCCGCCGCCAGCGCGGCATTATCCAGACGTTTGCTTTCCATCGCGATTCCTTAACGTTTCGCCTGCCAGATACGAGCCTGATAATCGCGGATGGAGCGATCCGAGCTGAACATGCCGCAACGCGCGGTATTCAGAATCGCCGCCCGGGTCCAGGCGTCCTGGTCACGATACAACACGTCAACCTGCTTCTGAGCTTCAACGTAGGCCGCGAAGTCCGCCATCACCAGATACGGGTCGCCGCCCTGCTTGCCGATACTGTGCAGCATCTGGTCAAAGGCATGCTTGTCGCCATCGCTGTATTTCCCGCTTTCCAGCTCTTTCAGGACAGCATCCAGCACTTTGTCTTTTTTACGCCATTTCACCGGGTCGTAGCCTTTAGCTTTGAGCGCCTTCACCTCTTCCACAGTATGACCAAAGATAAAGATATTCTCGTCACCCACCTTCTCGGCGATTTCGACGTTTGCTCCATCCAGCGTACCTACGGTTAACGCACCGTTCAGAGCCAGCTTCATGTTACCGGTGCCGGAAGCCTCTTTCCCTGCGGTTGAAATCTGTTCAGAGATATCCGCCGCCGGAATCAGCATTTCCGCCGCCGAGACACAATAATCCGGCAGGAAGACGACCTTCAGCTTGTCGCCGACTTTCGGGTCGTTATTGATGGTTTGTGCAACCTGGTTGATGGCGAAGATGATATTTTTCGCCAGGTAGTAACCCGGAGCAGCTTTTGCGCCAAACAGGAATACGCGCGGCACGCGATCTACCTGCGGGTTCTCACGGATTTCTTTGTACAACGCCAGAATATGCAGCAGGTTCAGGTGCTGGCGCTTGTACTCATGCAGACGTTTAATCTGAATATCAAAGATAGCGTTAGTCGTTATTTCAATACCGGTACGCGCTTTAATAAACTTCACCAGGCGCTCTTTGTTCGCCAGTTTGATGTCACGATACTGCTGGCGGAACTTCGCGTCGTCGGCGTATTTTTCCAGATTGATCAGCTGATCGAGATCGTTAGCCCACTCTTTTTTCAGCGATTTATCCAGCAGCGCGGCAAGCGCCGGGTTGCACTGCTTAATCCAGCGGCGCGGAGTAATCCCGTTGGTGACGTTATGGAATTTGTTCGGCCAGAGCTGGTGATATTCCGGGAACAGATCTTTCACCACCAGATCGGAGTGCAGCGCCGCCACACCGTTGACCGCAAAACCGCTGACCACGCACATGTTGGCCATACGCACCTGTTTACTGTGCACCACTGCCAGCTTCGCCCAGACTTCAGCATCACCCGGCCAGGTTTTATCAACCAACGTCTTAAAGCGGTCGTTAATTTCTTTGATGATTTGCATGTGGCGCGGCAGGAGTGCTTTCACCAGTTTCTCATCCCAGCACTCTAACGCTTCCGGCATCAGGGTGTGGTTGGTGTAAGCGAAGGTCTTGCTGGTAATCGCCCACGCATCGTCCCAGCTCATCTGGTGCTCATCAATCAGCACGCGCAGCAGTTCAGGGATCGCGATAGTCGGGTGAGTATCGTTAAGTTGAATGACTTCGTAATCAGCCAGTTCGTGCAGCTTACGCCCTGCCAGATGATGGCGGCGCAGAATGTCGGCTACGGAGCAGGCGCACTGGAAGTACTGCTGCATCAGGCGCAGCTTTTTACCCGCGGTGTGGTTATCGTTCGGGTACAGCACTTTCGTCAGTTTTTCAGCGTCGATGCCCTGCTGCTCTGCGCGCAGGAAATCGCCGTCATTAAATTTAGTCAGGTTAAACGGGTGCGCATGGCTGGCCTGCCACAGACGCAGCGGTTGCGCTACGCCGTTACGGTAACCGAGAACCGGCAGATCCCATGCCTGGCCGGTGATGGTAAACCCTGGCTCCCAGTGCCCTTCTTTGGTGACCTTGCCACCAATCCCAACCTGCACATCCAGCGCCTCGTTGTGACGGAACCACGGGTAGTTGCCACGATGCCAGTCATCCGGGGCTTCCATCTGTTGGCCATCGGCAAACGACTGACGGAACAGGCCGTACTGGTAGTTGAGGCCATAGCCCGTCGCCGACTGGCCGACTGTCGCCATCGAATCAAGGAAGCAAGCCGCCAGGCGTCCCAATCCACCGTTACCCAACGCCGGATCGATCTCTTCTTCCAGCAGGTCTGTCAGGTTGACGTCATGCGCTTTCAGCTCATCGCTCACCACCTGATACCAGCCGAGGTTGAGTAAATTGTTGCCGGTCAGGCGACCAATCAAAAACTCCATCGAGATGTAGTTAACGTGACGCTGATTTTTTGCCGGTTTTGCCGCAGGCTGGGCGCTGAGTAACTCAGCCAACGCCCCACTCACTGCCTGCCACCACTGGCGCGACGTCATTTCTTGAGCCGACAGTAAACCGAAGCGCTGCCACTGACGCGTCAGGGCAGCCTGAAATTGATCTTTGTTGAAAGTAGGCTGTGACATAGGGGTTCCAGATCCTTAGGTAATAAAACAACGTTATCGCTAGTTTGCCTGGCTCGTTGTTGACATTCCTCATCCTGGCACGGATTAGGGAGGGAGGAGGAGCGGGGATGAGCATAAAAGTGTGATCTCCGCCACTTAAAGGGGAGGTAATTGCCCGTAAATTCGCGCAAACCCCGCATAACGCTCTTCGAATGACGCATTAGTAACAAAGGATTAATCGACAATATCAAATAGCGATATGACGATGAGAAACAATGTGTAAATAGGGAAATAGTTTCTAACCTGAAATATCTGTGCCCGATAAGATAATTCACATAAAACTTTTAAGTCGGCCACAAAATTCGGTGATATTCATTAGCTATTTGAGTAACCATATAAAAAGAGAGGGATTTTTCGACACAGTCAAAATTACAACGGATCCAGTTGCCACGCCTGTTGCGACTCTTTAAAGCATTTATTGCAATAGATGTATAGATTTGTGACATAGTGCAAAATCAGACACACAAAAAGTCCGCTTAGCTTGCATAAAACACCAATCTGGCCGATCTTATATCTATTAATTACGAAGCGCAAAAAAAATCATTCTTCCCTATTTTCACACAGTGAAGTGACTAACTTATGTTGATTCCGTCTAAATTAAGTCGTCCGGTTCGACTCGACCATACGGTGGTTCGTGAGCGCCTGTTGGCTAAACTTTCCGGCGCGAACAATTTCAGGCTTGCCCTGATAACAAGTCCTGCTGGTTATGGAAAAACGACGCTGGTTTCACAATGGGCGGCAGGGAAAAATGATTTAGGCTGGTATTCTCTGGATGAGGGCGATAATCAGCAAGAGCGCTTTGCCAGTTATCTGATCGCCGCTATCCAACAGGCAACAGGTGGACACTGCACCACCAGTGAAGCAATGGTGCAAAAACGTCAGTACGCCAGCCTGACGTCACTGTTTGCCCAGCTATTTATCGAACTGGCCGAGTGGCACCGCCCGCTCTACCTGGTAGTAGATGATTATCATCTGATCTCTAACCCGGCCATTCACGAAGCGATGCGTTTCTTCCTGCGTCACCAGCCTGAGAACCTCACGCTGGTCGTGCTGTCGCGCAATCTGCCGCAACTGGGTATTGCCAACCTGCGGGTACGCGATCAACTGCTGGAGATAGGCAGCCAACAGCTGGCCTTTAACCATCAGGAAGCCAAACAATTTTTCGACCGACGTTTGTCCTCTCCCATTGAAGCGGCAGAAAGCAGCCGGATGTGCGATGACGTTGCTGGCTGGGCCACGGCGTTACAACTGATCGCCCTTTCCGCCCGCCAGAACAATCATTCCGCGCACCAGTCAGCACGACGCCTCGCGGGGATCAACGCCAGCCATTTGTCCGATTATCTGGTTGATGAAGTGCTGGACAGCGTCGACCTCGGCACCCGTCACTTCCTGCTGAAAAGCGCCATTCTGCGTTCCATGAACGATGCGCTAATCGTCCGCGTTACCGGGGAAGAAAACGGCCAGATGCGGCTGGAAGAAATTGAGCGCCAGGGGTTATTCCTGCAGCGGATGGATGACGTTGGCGAGTGGTTCAGCTATCACCCGCTGTTTGGCAGCTTTTTACGCCAGCGCTGCCAATGGGAGCTGGCGAACGAACTGCCCGAAATACACCGCGCCGCCGCCGAAAGCTGGATGGCGCAAGGCTTCCCCAGCGAAGCTATCCACCACGCGCTGGCAGCCGGCGACGCCCATATGCTACGCGATATCCTGCTTAATCATGCGTGGGGACTGTTTAATCATAGCGAGCTGACGTTACTGGAAGAGTCGCTGAAAGCCCTGCCGTGGGAAAGCCTGCTGGAAAATCCGCGTCTGGTTCTGTTGCAAGCCTGGCTGATGCAAAGCCAGCACCGCTACGGAGAGGTTAACACCTTGCTGGCGCGCGCAGAGCAGGAAATGAAAGGCGACATGGAGCCGACACTGCACGCCGAATTCAACGCTTTACGGGCGCAGGTAGCGATTAACGACGGCAACCCTGACGAAGCCGAACGCCTGGCGAAACTGGCCCTGGATGAGTTACCCATCGCCTGGTTCTATAGCCGGATCGTCGCCACCTCGGTGCACGGCGAAGTCCTGCACTGTAAGGGCGATCTCACGCGCTCTCTGGCGTTAATGCAGCAAACCGAGCAAATGGCGCGTCATCATGACGTCTGGCATTACGCGCTGTGGAGTCTTATCCAGCAAAGCGAAATTTTGTTTGCCCAGGGCTTTTTACAGGCCGCCTGGGAAACTCAGGAAAAAGCATTCCAGCTGATCAAAGAGCAGCACCTGGAACAGCTGCCGATGCACGAATTCCTGGTACGTATTCGCGCACAACTACTGTGGGCATGGGCGCGTCTGGACGAATCAGAAGCCTCTGCCCGTAGCGGTATTGAACTGCTTTCCACTTTCCAGCCGCAGCAACAGCTACAATGTCTGGCGCTGCTGGTTCAGTGTTCACTGGCACGGGGCGATCTCGATAACGCTCGCAGCCTGCTCAACCGCCTGGAAAACCTGCTGGGTAACGGTCACTATCACAGCGACTGGATCTCCAACGCCGATAAGGTGCGGGTGATTTACTGGCAAATGGTGGGCGACAAAAACTCGGCCGCCAACTGGCTGCGCCACACGCCAAAACCAGAATTCGCCAATAACCACTTCCTGCAAAGCCAGTGGCGCAACATCGCTCGCGCGCAAATCCTGCTCGGCGAGTTTGAACCGGCTGAGATTGTGCTGGAAGAGTTGAATGAAAATGCGCGCAATCTGCGCCTGATGAGCGATCTGAACCGTAACCTGTTGCTGCTTAATCAGCTCTACTGGCAGGCAGGGCGCAAAAATGACGCCCAGCGTGTGTTACTCGACGCCCTACAGCTGGCGAACCGCACCGGATTCATCAGCCACTTTGTTATCGAAGGCGAGGCCATGGCGCAACAACTGCGTCAGCTGATTCAGCTCAATTCCTTACCGGAACTCGATCAGCACCGCGCCCAGCGCATTTTGCGTGAGATTAACCAGCACCACCGCCATAAATTTGCCCACTTCGATGAAGGGTTCGTTGAGCGTCTGCTTACTCACCCGGAAGTGCCGGAGCTTATCCGCACCAGCCCGCTGACCCAGCGCGAATGGCAGGTTCTGGGACTGATTTATTCGGGCTACAGCAACGAGCAGATCGCCGGAGAGCTGGCCGTCGCGGCAACGACCATCAAGACGCACATCCGCAATTTGTACCAAAAGCTCGGCGTCGCACATCGCCAGGATGCGGTGCAACATGCGCAGAAGCTGCTGAAGATGATGGGGTACGGCGTTTAGTTAATGCCTGATACGCAACGCTTATCAGGCCTGGAATTACCTTAGCACAGCTCTAACTGGATATGATGGTCAGCAATCACCTGCATCACACCAGCAGGCGGCAGCGTGTCGGTATACACCGCATCCACCATGCTGATGCTGCCCATATTAACCATCGCGTTACGCCCAAACTTCGAGTGGTCCACCACCAGCATCACATGCCGTGAATTCTCAATGATCGCGCGCTTGGTGCGAACTTCGTGATAATCAAACTCCAGCAGGGAACCGTCGCTGTCGATGCCGCTGATCCCTAAGATGCCGAAGTCCAGACGGAACTGAGAAATAAAGTCGAGGGTCGCTTCGCCCATAATACCGCCGTCGCGGCTACGCAGTTCACCACCGGCGAGGATTATGCGGAAATCCTCTTTCGCCATCAGCGTGTTCGCCACATTGAGGTTGTTGGTCACAATACGTAAATTGCTGTGATTAAGCAGCGCGTGAGCCACCGCTTCCGGCGTAGTTCCGATATCAATAAACAGCGTTGAGCCGTTCGGGATTTGCGTGGCAACTTTGCGGGCAATGCGCTCTTTTTCCGCAGTCTGCGTCGCTTTACGGTCATGCCACGGGGTGTTGACCGAGCTGGATGGCAACGCCGCGCCGCCGTGATGGCGCAAAATCATGTTCTGATCGGCCAGATCGTTAAGATCGCGGCGAATCGTCTGCGGGCTGACGGAGAAATGCTCCACCAGCTCTTCAGTACTGACGTATCCCTGTTTTTTTACCAGCTCGATGATCGCGTCATGTCGTTGTGTTTGCTTCATTATGGTTCCCTGAAATTTTGCCGGATGCGCTGACGCTTATCCGGCCTACAAATTGGTCCAAACGCACACCGCCTTCCGGCACCACAAAACTTGAGTCAAGTTCGTTTTCGTACATTTATAGTATCGGCAAACGCCATTGCCAGACCCACGGCCAATCCGGCGATATGAGCGCCATTCGCCATCGACATGCCGAATAGATCAAACCAGCCGGCAACAATCCAGATCAAAGCAAAGATAATCAAACCACGCTGCAGGAAAATACCGCTTTGCGGATCGCGCTCGCCGCGCAACCACACGTAGCCCATCAGCGCATATACCACGCCAGACAGTCCACCAAACCACGGGCCGCTAAATTTCTGCTGAACATAGCCGCTCAACAGGGCGCTGATCACGGTAATTACAATCAGTTTTCCACTGCCCAGACGCTTTTCAACCGCACCGCCGAGATACCACCACCACAACAGGTTGAACAGAATATGCATCAGCGAGAAGTGCATAAAAGCGTGGGTGAAATAACGCCAGAATTCAAATTTCAGCGAAGGATCAAACGGCCATGCCAGCCAGAGCATCACCGCCTGGTCGCCCAGCACGTTCATCGCAATAAACACCAGCACACACGCGGCCATCACCAACCAGGTTACCGGACCTGCGCGTTCGCGCAATGTGGCCAGGAACGGATAACGTTGGTAGTGCAGACCGCTGTCGGTCTGACCCGACTGCCAGCTTGCCGCGAGGTAGCGCGGATCGCCCGGATTCTCCAGAAATCGCGCCAGTTCAGCATGCACGCGCTCGGCCTGGGACTCATCCGCCAGCCAGACATCCGTTTGCTGATGTTGTTGAATCGTCAGGATAACGCCTTGTGTCGCCATATAATCAACAAATGCCTGCGCCACGCGGGGGTTAGCAAAAGAGGTAATCATCAACATGGTTGCTGTCGCTTCATCCACACAAAAGAGGACAGTATATATACCCTTCTTACTTCGAGCTGCATCTTTGTTGGCTTTCCTCGCTCACTCCGGTCACGTACTGTTCGTACGCTCCCGGAGATTCGCTGCGTCGCCGTCGCGATGCAACTCGAATTAATTTGGGTATAGCCTTACGAACCGTATGCCACTTCTGCCGGAAAATGTCGATGCCAGGCGTCGAAGCCGCCGTCAACGCTGTAAACCGCGTCATAGCCCTGCTGAAGAAGATATTGCGCCGCGCCTTTACTGCTGTTGCCGTGATAACACATCACCAACACGGCGGTGTCGAAATCATGCTCGCGCATAAATGACCCCAGCGTGTCGTTCGTCAGATGAAACGCCTGCGGGGCATGACCCATGGCATAGCTTTGCGGATCACGGATATCCACTAACACCGCGCTCCCCTGATGCAGCTTCTGATGCGCTTCTTCGACATTAATACATTCAAACTGATCCATTGCTCTCTCTTCTTTATATGGCAGGTGACGCTTTTCGGACATGTTACTGCTTAGTGTACGTCCCGACGGCAGTTAAACGCCATAATGTTATATGTATCACTGTAAATTGTTTATCCGATGTTACCAATGGCGCGATTCTTTGCTATTATGCTCGATAACGAACATTAATGAGCTATAACGAAAGTGCGAGAGGCCAGCATGGAAACCAAAGATCTGATTGTGATAGGTGGAGGCATCAACGGTGCCGGTATCGCGGCAGATGCCGCTGGACGCGGTTTATCCGTGCTGATGCTGGAAGCGCAGGATTTAGCCTGCGCCACCTCTTCCGCTAGCTCCAAACTCATCCACGGTGGCCTGCGCTACCTGGAACACTACGAATTTCGTCTGGTAAGCGAAGCGCTGGCCGAACGTGAAGTGCTGTTGAAAATGGCACCGCATATCGCCTTCCCGATGCGCTTTCGTCTGCCCCACCGCCCGCACCTGCGTCCGGCGTGGATGATCCGCATTGGTTTGTTTATGTACGATCATCTGGGCAAACGCACCAGTTTGCCAAGTTCTACCGGTTCGCGTTTTGGCGCAGATTCCGTAATGAAACCTGAGATTGTGCGCGGTTTCGAATATTCTGACTGCTGGGTAGACGATGCGCGACTGGTTTTGGCAAACGCCCAAATGGTCGTACGCAAAGGCGGAGAAGTATTAACCCGCACTCGCGCCACTTCTGCTCGCCGTGAAAACGGTTTGTGGATTGTTGAAGCTGAAGATATCGATACCGGCAAAAAATACACCTGGCAGGCGCGTGGCCTGGTCAACGCCACCGGTCCGTGGGTGAAAGAGTTCTTCGACGACGGTATGCACCTGCCATCGCCGTACGGCATTCGCCTGATTAAAGGCAGCCACATCGTTGTGCCGCGCGTACATACCCAGAAGCAAGCTTATATTCTGCAGAACGAAGATAAGCGTATCGTGTTTGTTATCCCATGGATGGACGAATTCTCGATCATCGGGACGACAGACGTTGAATACAAAGGCGATCCGAAAGCAGTGAAAATTGATGAAAGCGAAATCAATTACCTGCTGAAGGTCTACAACGCGCACTTTAAGAAACAACTGGGTCGTGATGATATCGTCTGGACTTACTCGGGCGTGCGTCCGCTGTGCGATGACGAGTCTGACTCACCGCAGGCGATCACCCGTGATTACACGCTGGATATCCACGACGAAAACGGCAAAGCGCCGCTGCTGTCGGTCTTTGGCGGTAAGCTGACGACCTATCGTAAGCTGGCTGAGCACGCGATGGAAAAACTGGCATCGTACTATCAGGGAATTGGTCCGGCGTGGACGAAAGAGTGCATTCTGCCTGGCGGCGACATTGGCGGCGATCGCGAAGATTACGCAGCCAAACTGCGCCGTCGATACCCGTTCCTGACCGAGTCGCTGGCACGCCATTATTCTCGCACCTACGGCAGCAACACCGAATGGGTCATCGGCGAAGCCACCTCGCTTGCCGAGTTAGGTGAAGACTTTGGCCATGAGTTTTATGAGGCCGAGCTGAAATATCTGGTCGATCACGAATGGGTTCGTCGCGCGGAAGATGCGCTGTGGCGTCGCACGAAAGAAGGTATGTGGCTGAACGCTGAGCAGCAGTCACGCATGACCCAGTGGCTGGCGGAGTATATCGAGAAACACCAGCTGTCGCTGGCGTCGTAAGCAAGTACACGAACGTAGGCCGGGCAAGCGAAGCGCCCCAGGCAACGAGCGCCCTGTAGGCCCGGTAAGCGTCATCGCTATCGGGCCTTTTGCCGGATGGCGGCTAGCGCCTTATCCGGCCTACAGGTAGTCCTATCCCTTATTACAACCGCACCGAATCAATATGCCAGATGTTTTCGGCGTACTCTTTGATCGTCCTGTCCGACGAGAAGTACCCCATGTTGGCGATATTAATCATCGACTTGGTGGTCCACTCTTCCGGGTGACGATACAGTTCATCAACCTTATCCTGGCAATCAACGTAGCTGCGATAATCCGCCAGAACCTGATAGTGGTCGCCAAAGTTAATCAGCGAATCCACCAGGTCACGATAGCGTCCCGGCTCCTCAGGGCTGAACACCCCGCTGCCAATCTGCGTCAGCACCTGGTGCAGCTCTTCGTCTTTCTCATAATACTCACGCGGCTTGTAGCCCTGGCTGCGTAAAGCCTCGACCTCTTCCGCCGTATTACCAAAGATAAAGATATTTTCTGCGCCCACATGCTCCAGCATCTCAACGTTGGCACCGTCCAGCGTCCCGATGGTCAGCGCGCCGTTAAGAGCAAATTTCATATTACTGGTACCGGAGGCTTCGGTCCCGGCCAGAGAAATCTGCTCAGACAGATCGGCAGCAGGAATAATCACCTGCGCCAGGCTGACGCTGTAGTTGGGGATAAACACCACTTTCAGCTTGTCGCCAATTTGCGGATCGTTGTTGATCACTTTCGCGACGTCGTTGATCAGGTGAATGATGTGTTTCGCCATGTAATAAGCAGAAGCCGCTTTACCTGCGAAGATATTCACACGCGGTACCCACTCAGCGTCAGGATCGGCCTTAATGCGGTTGTAGCGGGTAATCACATGCAGCACGTTCATCAACTGACGTTTGTATTCGTGAATACGCTTTATCTGCACATCAAACAGCGATTTCGGGTTCACCACCACGTTCAGCTGCTGGGCAATAAGCGTGGCCAGACGCTTTTTATTCTCCAGCTTCGCGCGGCGCACCGCCTGATTTACCAGCGGGTAATCGCAGTGCTGCTCAAGCTCACTGAGCTGGCTGAGATCGGTTCGCCAGGTGCGGCCAATGTTCTCATCCAGCACTTCAGAGAGCGACGGGTTGGCCAGCGCCAGCCAGCGACGCGGCGTCACGCCATTGGTGACGTTGCAAAAACGAGTCGGGAAAATCTTCGCAAAATCAGCAAACAGTGACTGCACCATCAGGTTGGAGTGCAGCTCGGAAACGCCGTTAACCTTGTGGCTCACCACCACCGCCAGCCATGCCATACGCACACGACGGCCGTTAGATTCATCGATAATCGACGTCCGCCCCAGCAGAGCGGTATCGTTCGGATACTGTTCCTGTAACGTCTTCAGGAAGTAGTCGTTGATTTCAAAGATGATTTGCAGATGGCGCGGCAAAATTTTGCCCAGCATATCGACAGGCCAGGTCTCCAGCGCTTCGCTCATCAAAGTGTGGTTGGTATACGAGAAGACCTGGCAGCAGACCTCAAACGCATCGTCCCAGCTGAACTTATGCTCATCGATCAGCAAACGCATTAGCTCTGGGATCGACAGCACCGGATGGGTGTCGTTGAGGTGAATGGCAATTTTATCCGCCAGGTTGTCGTAGGTTTTGTGCAACTGGTAATGACGGCTCAGAATGTCCTGCACCGTGGAGGAGACCAGGAAATACTCCTGGCGCAGCCGCAGTTCACGTCCTGAATAGGTGGAGTCGTCCGGGTACAATACGCGGGAGACGTTCTCGGAGTGGTTTTTATCTTCCACCGCCGCAAAGTAGTCGCCCTGGTTAAATTTACCGAGATTAATCTCGCTACTGGCCTGGGCATTCCACAGACGCAGCGTGTTGGTGGCGTCGGTGTCGTAGCCGGGGATAATCTGGTCGTAGGCGACCGCGAGGATCTCTTCGGTTTCTATCCAGCGCGTTTTCTTACCTTCCTGCTGAATGCGCCCGCCAAAACGCACTTTGTAGCGCGTGTTGTGGCGTTTGAATTCCCACGGGTTACCGTATTCCAGCCAGTAGTCCGGCGACTCTTTCTGGCGGCCATCAACAATGTTCTGCTTGAACATGCCGTAGTCATAACGAATACCGTAGCCGCGTCCCGGCAATCCCAGCGTTGCCAGAGAGTCCAGAAAGCAGGCCGCCAGGCGCCCGAGACCGCCATTGCCAAGACCCGGGTCGTTTTCTTCGTCGATCAGATCTTCAAGATCCAACCCCATTCCTTCCAGCGCATTTTTGACATCGTCATAAATGCCCAGCGATAACAGTGCATTGGAAAGCGTGCGGCCAATCAGAAACTCCATAGACAGGTAATAGACCTGACGAGTTTCCTGAGATAATTGCGCACGGTTAGAACGCAGCCAGCGCTCCACGAGACGGTCGCGCACCGCGAACAACGTGGCGTTCAGCCACTCATGTTTATTGGCAATGACCGGGTCCTTACCAATCGTGAACATCAGCTTATAGGCAATAGAATGCTTAAGTGCCTCTACGCTGAGTGTGGGCGATGCATAAGTAAATGGAGCATTCATATAGGTGATTCCTGGATATCTATTTCAAGCGATAGTAAAGCTCACGGTATGACTTCGCCGCGACTTGCCAGCTAAAATCCATGGTCATGGCCTGACGTTGTACAAACCGCCAAAGCGAAGGCCGGGACCACAATACGAAAGCACGCCGGATCGCGCGTAACAGCGACCAGGCATTACTATCTTCAAATACAAACCCACTGGCGATACCGTCCGCCAGGTTTTCCAGCGAACTGTCAGAGACTGTATCAGCCAGCCCACCGGTGCGCCGCACCAGCGGCAGCGTGCCGTACTTCAGTCCATACAACTGCGTTAAGCCACACGGCTCAAAACGGCTGGGAACCAATATCACATCGGCCCCACCCATGATGCGGTGCGAGAAGGCTTCGTGATAGCCGATCTGCACACCCACCTGTCCTGGATGTTCCGCCGCTGCGGCGAGGAATCCTTCCTGTAATACCGGATCGCCCGCGCCTAGCAATGCCAGCTGTCCACCCTGCTCTAACAACCCCGGCAGCGCTTCCAGCACCAGATCCAGCCCTTTTTGACTGGTCAGACGGCTCACCACAGCAAACAGCGGTACTTTATCGTTGACCTTAAGTCCCATCGCTATCTGAAGCTGACGTTTGTTTTCTGCCTTCTCCTCCAGCGTGTCGCGCGTATATCGCGATGCCAGCAGGAGATCGGTTTCCGGGCTCCAGATTTTTTCATCAACGCCGTTCAGCACGCCGGAAAGGCGCCCTTCGCGATGACGTTGCTGCAACAGACCTTCCATGCCGTAGGCAAACTGCGGCTCGGTAATTTCCCGCGCGTAGGTCGGACTGACCGCCGTAATGTGGTCGGCGTAGTACAACCCTGCCTTCAGAAACGAAATCTGCCCGTTAAACTCCAGTCCGTGCACATTAAAGAACGACCATGGCAATTGGATGTCATCCATATGCTTTGCATAAAACATGCCTTGATACGCCAGGTTGTGGACGGTGAACACCGATTTCGCCGGATGGCCGCGCGCCGCCAGATACGCCGGAGCCAGACCCGCATGCCAGTCGTGCGCATGCACCACATCCGGGCGCCAGAATGGGTCAAGGCCACAGGCCATTTCACAGCCAACCCAGCCCAGCAATGCAAAACGCTGCACGTTATCGGTATAAGCAAACAGGTTAGTGTCGTGATACGGGCTACCGGGGCGGTCATAGAGATGCGGCGCGTCAATCAGGTAAATACCCACGCCGTTGAAATGCCCGAACAGCAGCGTGATACGTCCGGCGAAGGTATCCCGACGCGTCACTACCTGCGCATCGGGAATGCCGCGACGAATATCAGGAAACGCCGGGAGCAGCACGCGGGCATCCACGCCGTCCGCTATTTGCGCTGCGGGTAACGCCCCAATAACATCCGCCAGTCCCCCGGTTTTTAACAGGGGGAACATCTCTGAACAAACGTGTAAAACCTGCATTATCGCTCCTGTTTGATCTGCAGTTTGCGTAGCATTTCACGCGTGACCAGCACAATACCTTCCTCTGAACGGTAGAAACGACGCGCATCTTCTTCCGCGTTTTCACCAATCACCATGCCTTCGGGAATAACGCAGGCGCGGTCGATAATGCAACGACGTAAGCGGCACGAACGTCCCACCCACACTTCAGGTAACAACACTGCCGAATCAATGTTACAGAATGAATTCACCCGCACTCGCGGGAACAGAACGGACTGCACCACCACCGAACCTGAAATTATGCATCCGCCAGAAACCAGCGAGTTCAGCGTCATTCCGTGGCTGCCGGAACGGTCCTGAACAAATTTCGCCGGTGGCAGCGATTCCATGTGCGTACGGATTGGCCAGTCCTGGTCGTACATGTCCAGTTCAGGCGTCACCGAAGCCAGATCGAGGTTCGCCTTCCAGTAGGCCTCCAGCGTACCCACGTCACGCCAGTACGGCTCGGATTCCGGGTCAGACTGCACGCAGGACAACGGGAATGGATGCGCATACGCCATGCCAGCTTCGGTGATTTTCGGGATAATGTCTTTACCGAAATCGTGACTGGAGTTTTCATCAAGGTCATCTTCTGCCAGCAATTCATACAGATAATCGGCGTTGAAAACGTAGATCCCCATACTGGCAAGAGATTTGGTCGGGTCGCCAGGCATCGCTGGCGGGTTGGCGGGTTTTTCAACGAACTCGATAATTTTATCGGTGTCGTCCACGTCCATCACGCCAAACGCGCTGGCCTCTTCAATAGGCACTGGCATACAGGCCACGGTGCAACGCGCACCTTTCTCGACGTGGTCGATCAGCATGCGTGAGTAGTCCTGCTTGTAGATATGATCGCCCGCGAGGATCACCACATATTCCGCTTTATAGCGTCGAATGATGTCCAGGTTTTGGGTCACCGCATCCGCCGTGCCGCGATACCAGTTTTCACCCTGCATTCTCTGCTGGGCAGGTAGCAGATCGACGAACTCGTTCATCTCTTCGCTAAAGAACGACCAGCCGCGTTGAATATGCTGCACCAGCGTGTGGGACTGGTACTGAGTGATCACGCCAATACGGCGGATCCCGGAGTTAATACAGTTGGATAAGGCAAAATCGATAATGCGGAACTTACCGCCAAAGTGCACAGCAGGTTTGGCACGTTTGTTGGTTAAATCTTTTAAGCGGGTACCGCGGCCACCGGCCAGGATCAGGGCAACAGATTTTAATGGCAGCTGGCGCGCCAACATTACACGATCGTTCTTCTCTAAACTCACCATGACTAACTCCTTTTTTATCTTCTCTGGAACACACACAGTCCGTGCGCAGGTCCCTGCCAGACAGCCGTAAGCACCGGATTATCCTCTCCGGCAAATGGGGGAACGGCGCACCATCCCCCTTCAGGTAAAACGATATCTGTCACCTCAAGCGTGGCATTTATTGCAATCAGAAAACGGTCTGAAAGCAGGATTTGCATCTGCCTCGGGCCGTTTTGCCACTCATCCGCACTTAAGGGTTGTGCGTACTTATTCAGCCAACGAACATTGCCATCGCCCTCTTCCCACCAGCGATCACCCGTTAATGCAGGAATTTGCTGACGAAGATGGATCAGGGCTGCGGTAAATGTGGTTAGTCCGCTGTTTGCCTGCTGCCAGTCCAGCCAGGTTAGGACGTTATCCTGGCAGTAAGCGTTATTGTTGCCGTGCTGGCTATGACCATGCTCATCGCCCGCCAGCAACATCGGCGTCCCCTGGGAGAGCAACAGCGTGGTTAACAGCGCATGAATGCTGTCGCGCCGCCGCTCAATCAGGTCCAGCGTGCCGCCTAATCCTTCTTTACCATGATTGTCGCTGTAGTTATTGCTAGTGCCGTCGCGATTTTCCTCACCATTCGCTTCATTGTGCTTATTTGTGAAGCACACACAGTCGCGTAGCGTAAAACCGTCGTGCGCAGTCACCAGATTGACCGTCGCGCTGGGTTTGCGACCATTGCGTTTAAACACGTCGCTTGATGCGGCAAAACGCCCGGCAAACTCACCCAACGAGAGATTACGCTGGAGCCAGAAGCGTCGGGTCGCATCGCGGAAATGGTCATTCCACTCGGCAAACGGCGGAGGGAAATTCCCCACCTGATAGCCGCCTTCACCAATATCCCACGGTTCCGCAATCAGCTTAACGCGTGAGAGCTGCGGACAGTTTTGGATCGCGGTAAACAGCGGCGCATCCTGACGAAACGCAGGTGTACGCCCCATGACGGAAGCCAAATCAAAACGAAAACCATCCACATGGCAGGTTTCAACCCAGTAGCGCAGGCATTCACATGCGTATTCCACAACGCCGGGATGGCTCAGATTGAGGGTGTTCCCACAACCGGTCCAGTTGTAGTAATCACCATCGTCCCTGATCCAATAATAGCTACGGTTATCAATTCCGCGCAGCGAGAAGACGGGGCCTTCGAGATCCAGCTCGGCGCTGTGGTTCAAAACGATATCGAGAATGACCTCAATCCCCGCTTTGTGCAGCGCTTTTACCGCATCGCGAAACTCATCAAGCGCACTCTCCGGCGAACAGGCATAGGCCGGATGCAGCGCGAACATCGCTACCGGGTTGTAGCCCCAATAGTTCGACAGCCCCAGCCGCTGAAGCCGTGGTTCGCTGGCAAAATGCGCCACCGGCAGCAGCTCCAGCGCGGTAATGCCGAGGCGCTTGAAGTAATCGATCATCACTGGATGGCCCAGCGCTTTGTAGGTTCCGCGAATCTCTTCCGGCAGCTCAGGATGCAAATACGTCAACCCTTTGACATGCGCTTCGTAAATCACGGTATTGCCCCACGGCGTGCGCGGCGGGGCATCATCCTCCCAGTCATAATGATCGGACACCACCACGCCCTTCAGCGCGATGGTGGCATTATCATGATGATCCGGTTCATTTAGCCCACCGTGCAGCAGCGGGTTATCTTTTAACTCGCCATCCACCCGACGGGCGCAAGGGTCAAGCAGCAGCTTGGCCGGATTAAACCGGTGGCCCTGCTGCGGTTGCCATGGGCCATGAACACGATAGCCATAGCGCAGACCGGGCCGGGCGTTGGCCAGATAGCCATGCCAGACATCACCGCTACGCCCCGGCAGGTCATAGCGAAGTTCGCACCCTTGCTCATCGAATACGCATAATTCAACGCGTTCAGCGTGGGCCGAGAAGAGTGTGAAATTGACACCATGGCCGTCATACGTTGCACCATGGGGGGTGGCGTTGCCGGTTGCCAGTTGCGTCATTACCCCTCCCGGACCAGCCAAATCGTTGCCAACGGCGGTAACGTGAGGCTCAGTGAGTGCTGACGACCATGGCTGGCGATTTCATCGCTGTGCACCGCACCGCCGTTACCGGTATTGCTGCCGTGGTAATGCATCGAGTCGGTATTGAGGATCTCACGCCATTTGCCTGGCTGATTGATACCGAAGCGATAGCCGTGGCGGGGCACAGGCGTAAAGTTACTGACCACGATGATTTCATTGCCGACCTTGTCACGACGCACGAAAGCCAGCACCGAACGTTCATTGTCATCTACCACCAGCCACTCAAAGCCATAGGCGTCAAAGTCGAGCTCGTGCAGCGCTTTGTGATGACGGTAGGTGTGGTTCAGATCGCGCACCAGACGCTGTACGCCGTGGTGCCAGTTATCGCCACCTTCCAGCAGGTGCCAGTCGAGGCTGGCGTCATGGTTCCATTCACGTCCCTGCGCAAACTCGTTGCCCATAAACAGCAGTTTTTTGCCCGGGAAGGCCCACATCCAGCCGTAGTAGGCGCGCAGGTTGGCAAACTTCTGCCATGCGTCTCCCGGCATGCGATCGAGAATAGATTTTTTACCGTGTACCACTTCATCATGCGACAGCGGCAGGACAAAGTTTTCGGTGTAGTTGTACAGCATGCCGAAGGTCAGCTTGTCGTGATGGTACTGACGATGAATCGGGTCCAGCTTCATGTAGTCCAGCGTGTCGTGCATCCAGCCGAGGTTCCACTTATACCAGAACCCTAAACCGCCCATATCCTGTGGTCTTGAAACGCCGGCAAAGTCGGTGGACTCTTCCGCCATGCTCACCGCGCCCGGAACTTGCTCGCCAAGAATGCGGTTGGTATTGCGCAAAAACTCAATGGCTTCAAGGTTTTCACGACCACCAAATTCGTTTGGGATCCATTCCCCTTCTTTGCGGCTGTAGTCGCGATAAATCATCGACGCCACGGCATCCACGCGCAACGCGTCGATCCCAAAACGTTCAATCCAGTACAGAGCATTACCCACCAGGTAGTTGCTGACTTCACGGCGACCGTAGTTGTAGATCAGCGTGTTCCAGTCCTGGTGATACCCTTCGCGCGGGTCGCTGTGCTCATAAAGGTTAGTGCCATCAAACTCTGCCAAACCAAAGTCGTCCGATGGGAAATGGCCCGGCACCCAGTCGAGAATGACGTTCAGCCCCGCCTGATGCGCGGCATTCACGAAATAGCGGAAATCATCGCGAGTCCCGAAGCGACGGGTCGGCGCATACATGCCGGTAGGTTGGTAACCCCAGCTACCGTCGAACGGATGCTCGTTAATCGGCAACAGTTCGAGGTGGGTAAAGCCCATCCACTTGGCGTAAGGCACTAACTGATCCGCCAGCTCGCGGTAGCTCAGCCAGAAGTTGTTATCGGTATGACGACGCCATGAACCCAGATGTACTTCATAGATAGAGATCGGCGCATCAAACTGATTGGCTTTTTTACGCTCCTCGCTTTGCACCACTTTTTCCGGCAGACCGCAAATAAGTGACGCGGTTTCCGGGCGCATTTGCGCTTCAAACGCGTAAGGGTCGGCTTTAATCCGCAGCTTACCGTTGGCATCGATCATCTCGTATTTATACAGCTGACCATGCTGCGCACCGGGGATAAACAACTCCCAGATACCGCTTTCTTTACGCAGGCGCATCGGGTGGCGACGGCCATCCCAGTAGTTGAACTGACCAACCACCGAAACACGCTGGGCGTTGGGTGCCCAGACGGAGAAACGCGTACCGGTGACGCCATCCATGGTATCCGCATGCGCACCCAGCGTTTCGTAAGGTCGCAGATGCGTACCTTCAGATAACAGCCATGCATCCATATCCTGGATCAGCGGACCAAAACGATAAGGGTCATCAATCAGATTCTGCTGTCCATGCCAGACAACGGCCAGCTGATAGCGAAAGAAATTTTTACGGCGGGGAAGTACTGCACAGAAAAAACCGCGAGAGTCGAGGCAATCCAGCTTGCCGACTTTGCGTCCGGTTTTGGGTTCGATCACCCACACTTCGGTGGCGTCAGGTAATAGGGCGCGGACTTCGAGTCCAGCATCAGTTTGGTGCATACCGAGTACGGAAAAAGGATCCGCAAAATGGCCTGCAATTAGCGCATTAATCACGTCTCTATCGATACGAACGGACATGGTTGTCATCCTGTTTTATGGTGTCACCCCTTCCAACTGATTTTCGACATCAGGTAGTGACACTTTTTTTGACCTGAACGGCGCAGCACAATTGTGCATCCTCTCTGCGTCGTCCCACCTTCAGGCAACAACTTAATACCTCCGGTACTAAGTCACCCTTAAAGAATAGCCAATGCTTTATCTTACTCCTGGTAAAAAATGAAACATCTGCGCTTACTCCTGTATTACGCAAAAAAAGGGGTGATTCCTCACCCCTTGATCGTTAACAAACTATTACGCCAATTGGCGCAGCATACGGCGCAATGGCTCCGCAGCACCCCACAGCAACTGGTCGCCCACGGTAAAGGCTGACAGGAACTCCGGTCCCATGTTCAGCTTACGCAGACGGCCTACTGGCGTGGTCAGCGTGCCGGTGACGGCCGCCGGGGTTAGCTCACGCATGGTGATATCCCGATCGTTTGGTACAACTTTGGCCCACGGATTGTGCGCCGCCAGCAGTTCTTCCACGGTCGGAATAGACACATCTTTTTTCAGTTTAATGGTGAACGCCTGGCTGTGGCAGCGCAGCGCGCCGACGCGCACGCACAGACCATCAACCGGGATCACGGAAGACGTGTTGAGAATTTTGTTGGTTTCCGCCTGTCCCTTCCACTCTTCGCGGCTCTGACCGTTATCGAGCTGTTTGTCGATCCACGGAATCAGGCTACCGGCCAGCGGTACGCCAAAGTTATCAACCGGCAGTTCGCCGCTGCGGGACAGGGTCGTCACTTTACGTTCGATGTCGAGAATAGCAGAGGAAGGGGTCGCCAGTTCCTCGGCCACATGGCCATACAGATGACCCATCTGAGACAGCAGCTCACGCATATGGCGCGCGCCGCCGCCGGAAGCCGCCTGATAGGTTGCCACGGAAACCCAGTCAACCAGGTCATTGGCAAACAGGCCACCGAGAGACATCAGCATCAGGCTAACGGTACAGTTGCCGCCGACAAAGGTCTTAATACCTTTATTCAGGCCGTCGGTGATGACATCCTGGTTAACCGGATCGAGAATAATGATGGCATCGTCTTTCATCCGCAGCGAAGAGGCTGCGTCAATCCAGTAACCTTGCCAACCGCTTTCACGAAGCTTTGGATAGATTTCGTTGGTATAATCGCCGCCCTGACAGGTCACGATGATATCGAGCGCCTTCAGCGCATCCAGATCAAAAGCGTCCTGAAGTGTGCCGGTCGCGGTGCCACCGAACGTCGGTGCCGCCTGCCCGAGCTGGGAAGTAGAAAAGAAAACAGGGCGAATGGCGTCGAAGTCACGCTCCTCAACCATGCGTTGCATGAGAACAGAGCCGACCATACCGCGCCAGCCGATAAAACCAACATTTTTCATAGCGTTTTTTCCTGCAGAGATGTGTGCTGTGTATGCTAACCAGTATCCTACTGGCCTATCCTTCACCATACAAAAAGCAGCCAAAGTCGCAAGTGAAATTAATCAATGATAGCGAAGCCATCAGTAATGCGACTTATCCCGCTGCGCAAGCAAGCAGAAAGTCCGCGGTAATTATCAGGGAATTTGAGTTATGAATGAAATCATTTCAGCGGCAGTTTTATTGATCCTGATTATGGATCCGCTCGGAAATCTG
The DNA here is from genome assembly GCF_030332605.1 of Citrobacter sp. Cpo103. Lineage (NCBI taxonomy): Bacteria > Pseudomonadati > Pseudomonadota > Gammaproteobacteria > Enterobacterales > Enterobacteriaceae > Citrobacter > Citrobacter sp. Cpo103. The sequence continues at coordinate 93,977 of NZ_JAOWHO010000032.1, forward strand.
CCCATTTTCATGTCCGTATTGAAACATACCGAACCAAAACGTCGCCGCGCGATTATGATTCGCGAGCTGTTTATTGCGCTGTTGGTGATGCTGATATTCCTGTTTGCGGGCGAGAAAATTCTGGCATTTCTTAACCTGCGTGCAGAAACCGTATCGATCTCCGGGGGCATCATTCTGTTCCTGATCGCCATTAAGATGATTTTCCCCAGCGCCACCGGGAATAGCACCGGGCTTCCGGCTGGTGAAGAGCCGTTTATCGTACCGCTGGCGATTCCGCTGGTAGCCGGGCCGACAATCCTGGCCTCATTAATGTTGTTGTCGCATCAGTATCCAAACCAGATGGGGCACCTGGTGATTGCGCTGCTGATCGCCTGGGGCGGCACATTCGTGATTTTGCTGCAGTCTTCGCTATTTTTACGCCTGCTGGGAGAGAAAGGGGTTAACGCGCTGGAGCGCCTGATGGGGCTGATTCTGGTGATGATGGCAACCCAGATGTTCCTCGACGGCGTGCGGATGTGGATGAAGGGGTAACGCACTCACTTTATGCCGGGTGGCGGCTTCGCCTTACCCGGCCTACGGTGTTGATATATGCTCGTTTCCAGGCCCGGTAAGCGCAAGCGCCACCGGGCAATCAGCGCCGTGAATGTGTTTATGAGAAACACCTCAATCATTTAACTCTCTGAAAAAGCGTATTTTCATTTCTGCGAAGCGCCTTCCGGAATGCCCTCTTGTCAGCATCACGGATAAGCATTATCTTCTCGCTGCACCTGCAAAATCAGATGCCAGGATTGGTCCCCTGATTACCTCATTCGCGATAAAATTCACTTTTGTCGTGCGACCAGCTACACCTCAATGGTGGGCTGGACGGTGGCGTCACAAGACGCACCGGTATCCAATGAGGCCGGTAGGACCAACTCCGTTCAGCCCGCCACCAAAAGGTTGGTCCCTTCGGTGGTGGTAAATTTCACTCATTGGAGGCTGCCCTATGGCGACTACCCCTCTCTTTTCACACTCTTTATTTACCCTGCCCTTTAGCCATGCAACGGATTTCACCGAGCTGGCAGATAACTGTGAGCGTTTTGTCGAAGGGCTTGTTGAATGTCATGACCCGGTTGAAAAACTGGCGATATGTGCGCGCCTGTCGGCCTGTCTGGCACTACTACAACCAACCTTAACGGAACCTGTACCGCAGCATCTACAGGCCAGCCTGACGGTAGAAACCTTACCGACCCGCACTCCCCTCTTTGAACCCGAACCAGATCAGATGGGGCGTTACTGCCAGCTTTTGACGCATTTACTGATGAGCAAAACGCTGTCTGACGAGATGGAACGCGTGGCGGGCGATTTACTGCAGGATTTGGTAGGCTATTTCGCCGATACGTTAAAAGCGCCGCGTTGGTTGAAAACCGAGGATGGTGTGATGGTGCTGTAAAAAAGCCGGGTGGCGGCTTCGCCTTACCCGGCCTACGGTGTCGATATGTGCTCGTTTCCAGGCCCGGTAAGCGCAAGCGCCACCGGGCAATTCCATCAGCTCAACAGCTGGAAAGCAATCATACCGACAATCGCGCCAACCGTACCGAGGATGGTTTCCATCATCGTCCAGGTCTTCAGCGTTTGCGCTTCAGTCGCGCCGGTAAATTTACCGAACAACCAGAAACCAGCGTCGTTAACATGGCTGACCACGATAGAGCCGCCCGCGATACAGATAGACAGCGCCGCCATCTGAGCACCGGAGTAGTTCAGTTGCTCAATCACTGGCATCACCAGACCGACCGCCGTTAAGCAGGCCACTGTCGCGGACCCCTGAATAATACGCACCGCCGCCGCCAGCACGAAGCAGGTGATTGCGATCGGCAAGCCCATACCGGTTAACGCTTCGCCCAGTGCAGGACCAACGCCGGAATCTACCAGCACCTGTTTGAACACGCCGCCCGCGCCAATCACCAGCAGAATAATCCCCGCTGGCTGCAGCGCATGGCCGCAGATTTCCATCACGCGGTCTTTTGGCATGCCCTGGCGCACCGCCAGACCATAAATCGCCACCAGACAGGCAACCAGAATCGCGGTAAACGGATGACCGATAAACTCGAACCATTCGTAGGTTGAAGAACCGACCGGAACAAAGCGTGCGGCGATGGTTTTCAGACCAACCAGCACCAGCGGCAGCAGGATAAGCGATAAGCTGAAGCCAAAGGAGGGCATTTTGCCTTCGCCCAGATGCGGCTCGGTAATGTCTTCCGGTACGTGCAGCTCAACGTAACGGCTGATGAAATTACCCCACAGCGGCCCGGCGATAATCATGCCCGGAATCGCGGCGCACAGGCCAATCAGGATCATCCAGCCAAAGTCGGCGTGCATCTGAGAGGCCAGCAGCATCGGCGCAGGCCCCGGCAGCAGGAACGCTGCGGCAGCCGCCACGCCTGCAAACAGCGGAATGACCAACTTAACCAGGTTAGTACCGGTATGGCGTGCCATTGAAAACGCTACGCTAATCAGTAGCACAATCGCCACCTCAAAGAACAGCGGCAGCGCGCAAATCAGACCGGCCAGGCCAATCGCGTAATGTGCGCGGCTGTGACCGAAGGATTTCAGCATTTTGACGGCAATCTGATCGACCGCGCCGGTCTCATGCAAAATCTTGCCGAACATCGCCCCCAGCGCCACCACAATCGCCAGGAAACCGAGCGTGCCTCCCATCCCTTTTTCCATGGTCGCCGCGATTTTATCGAGCGGCATACCGGAAAAGAGACCTGCACCAATGGATACCACCATCAAAGCAACGAAGGCGTGCATACGCGCCTTCATCACTAAAAACAGCAGTAATAAAACGGACCCTACTGCTGTTAAAACAAGCGTTAATGTGCTCACTACTTACTGCCTTGGTTAATAACCTCAATGGTGCTGGCGACCACACCGTCCAGTGGTTGATCGATATCGACCACCAGTACATCGTTTTCATTCGCACCCGGTTCTTCCAGCGCTTCAAACTGGGTAACCAGCATCTGTGTTTTGAAGAAGTGGCCTTTACGCGCCTTCAGACGGCTTTCGATAACGTCAAAATCCCCTTTCAGATAAATGAAAGAGAGGTTCGGGTTACCGTCGCGTAACTGGTCGCGGTAGACTTTTTTCAAGGCAGAACAGACGATCAGCGAAACCTTGTTGGTACGCTGCATCGCAAAAGCGGCGTCATTAAGCGCCTGTAGCCACGGTTTACGGTCGTCATCGTTGAGTGGCTCACCGGAAGCCATTTTCATGATGTTGCTGCGCGGATGGAGAAAATCGCCATCAAGAAACGCGGCCTGCAGTTGATGCGCCACTTCGCTGGCGACAGCAGATTTACCGCTGCCCGATACGCCCATCAGAACGTAAACGTGGTGATCATGATTAGTCGTGCTCAAAGCGTTGCCCCCACTGGTACAAGAATCAGGAAATTGTTACGGGTAACTGTTATCGGTAACATTGTCCAGCCGGATAAATAGAGAAGCAATATCCATTCGTGCTCGAAGTGTATAAGTGTGAGCTACTTCAAAGTTGTTGGCTTAAATAGATCCGCCCGGTGACAAGGTGAAACCTAAATCTAACATTTTAGGCGTGACTGCTTCACCACGAATGCGCGCCAGCAGGCGTTCTGCACCAATGCTTCCCATCCGTTCACGCGGCGTGAGCACACTCGCCAGACGCGGCTCCATCACCTGCCCGATGTCGTGACCGTGGAATCCGGCAATCGCCATGTCATCCGGGATTTTCAGCCCTAAACGCTGGCATTCGAAGGCCGCCCCTACCGCCAGGTCATCGTTGGTACAGAAAACGCCGTCGAGCTGCGGGTATTCGCGCCGCGCCTGACGGATGAGTTCAATACCGGAGGAGTAGGAAGAAGACTGTTCCACCATCACGCTGTACGGCACCAGGTTGGCATCGCGCATTGCCTGCTCGTAGCCTCTCTGTTTGATGATAGTACGCTCATCAAGACGTGCGCCAAGATAGGCTACATGACGGTGCCCGCGGGCGATAATAGCGGCAGTCATCTGACGCGCGGCTTCGAAGTTGTCGAAACCGACGGCGATATCCAGACACGGAGACTTGCTGTCCATCAATTCAACCACCGGGATACCGGCAACTTCAATCATTTTCAGCGTACGGGGCGTATGGCTACGTTCGGTGAGGATCAGACCATCGATATTCCACGACAGCATCGATTCCAGGCGCTCTTGTTCCATCTCAGGCTTATAGCCGTAGTGCGCGAGCATGGTTTGATAACCATGGGCGTCGGTGACGGCCTCAATGCCGCGTAGCACTTCAGCAAAAACCTGGTTAGTGAGAGACGGTAACAGCACGCCGATAGCGCGGCTGGTGGCGTTAGAAAGGATATCAGGAGCGCGATTGGGAATATAACCCAGCTCATCAAGTGCAGCGGCAATTTTGCCCCGCAGCGCCACGGAGACCTGCTCCGGATTACGCAAAAAGCGACTGACCGTCATTTTGGTCACGCCCACGCGGTCGGCTACATCCTGAAGTACGGGTCTTTTCTTTTTCATCGTCCTGAAGCGTTAAAAAGGGATAGATTCTCCCAGTTTACCACGGACGTGCGTGAACCTTTGCAGAGAAAAAAAGGAGTTTTTATTGTGATAAATACACAAAATCATTCGAGTTGCATCAAGGCGGCGACGCAGTGAATCCCCGGGAGCGTACATTAAGTACGCGACCGGGGTGAGCGAGGAAAGCCAACACAGATGCGGCTTGAAGGATGACGTGTATTTTTATACTGGCGGCAGGTCAAACAGTAACACTTCACTGTCGCTGTCGGCATGAATAGAAATTGCCTGTTCATCCCAGATTGCCAGACCGTCGCTGGTGGTCGCTTTAGTCCCGTTAATCGTCACGTTACCTTTTACCACCTGGATCCAGACGCGGCGTTCAGCAGCAATTTGATGCACTGACTGCTCATCTTTGACCAGCGCCCAACGGTACAGCTCCATATCCTGGTACACTTTCAGTGAACCATCACGAGCATCCGGCGACAGCACCAGTTGTTTACCCTGAGCGGCATCGAAACGACGCTGTTCATAACGCGGAGTAATACCGTTCTCCTGCGGCATGATCCAGATCTGATACAGATGCAGCTTCTCAGTATTGCTCGGGTTGTACTCCGAGTGACGGATCCCCGTCCCGGCGCTCATAATCTGAAACTCACCGGCCGGAACCTGCTCTTTATTGCCCATGCTGTCCTGATGCTCTACCGCGCCTTCCAGCACGTAGGTCAGGATTTCCATGTCTTTATGGGGGTGAGTACCAAATCCCTGACCTGCATCGATCACGTCATCGTTAATCACGCGCAGTGCCGAGAACCCCATAAAGTTCGGGTCATAGTAGTTGGCAAAAGAGAAGGTATGCCAGGAATCAAGCCAGCCATGATTAGCGTGGCCACGGTCGTTAGCTTTGCGTAAGTAGATCATTGTGTTCACCCCCAGATGTTTTCGATGGAGTAAGTGTGGACTCAATCCGTCTGGGATCATAGAGGGTGAAAATTGACTCCTCTGTTCAAAAAATATGAACAAGACCAGAGGAGTCTGTGCAGGCTATTTGGCGAGGGTTATCGTGGCAGGCGTTGCCTGTTCAAAGGCGCGTTCGAGGATCTCAAGGTTGGTAAGAACTTCAGATTCCTTGACGTAATTAGGCGTACCGGCGGTCAGCGTCTGGTACAGCGAATCATAGACGCGACCGTAGTCCCCCACTTCCGGCTTCACCTCTTCTTTCACCGTGATGCCGTCATCGTTGACATATTCCAGCATTCCAATGGAATCATCGGCAGCGAAACCTGGCTCACCCGGCATGATATTAGCCTTCAGGCTGGTTTCCTGCTGGTCGATACCGTACTTCACAAACGAGCCTTTGGTGCCATGCACGATAAACTTCGGATAGTCGATTTTCACCAGATGGCTGGTTTTAACAATGGCTTTCAGGTCGCCGTAAAAAAGCTGCGCTTCAAAGGTATCGTCCGGGTTCGCTTTGTTGCGCAGGCTGCGGATGTCGTAGGCCACATGATCGGGACGTCCGAACAAGGAGATAATCTGATCCATGGTGTGTACGCCCAGACCATAAAACGCGCCGTCCTGCGGCAGTCCCGGCTTGGTTTCTGCTTCAGGACGGTAGTAATCGAAATGGCTTTCAACCTCAACAATCTTGCCGAGCTTGCCGCTCTCAATTGCTTTTTTAGCGGTGAGGAAACAGGAGTCAAAACGACGATTCTGATACGGCGTAACGGTCAGCCCTTTGCTTTGCGCTAGCTCAAACAACTCTTTTGCTTGCGCAAGCGTTGGGGTGAAGGGTTTCTCAACCAGCACATTTTTACCCGCTTCCAGCGCGCGTTTGGCGTATTCAAAATGGCTGTCAGCATGGGTACAGACGATCACCAGCTTCACCTGCGGATCGTTTAAGATCTCGTCGAGGTCGCTGGTGAAGTGAATATGTGAATACTGCGGCGCCTGCTCTTCCGGCCTGGCGTTGCGGCGGAAAATGTGCGCGACGTGCCAGCTATTTTTGCGGTTGAGGACGTACGGCAAATGGTAGCGGGTGGTGCTTTTACCAAAACCAATAAATGCGCAGTGTAAGGTCATGAGACGATCCTTTTGAAGATGATTGTCTACACCATAGCGCAAAGCGGCTGGAGACTGAATCCATCCTGTCATCATGCCGGATGCGGCGTTGCCTTATCCGGCCTACAAAACCCAGGTCTCAGCTGTAGGCCGGATAAGCGCAAGCGCCATCCGGCATCAGTCGCCCCACCCCGGGGACAAAATGACAAGTAAGCCAGGCTGAAACAAAACCCAAAAAAAAAGCCAGCAAAAGCTGGCTAAAGTAATACTGGAAGCAATGTGAGCAATGTCGTGCTTTCAGGTTCTCCGTAGGGGTTCCCCTGAACGCAGAGCAATAATAATCATTCTCATTCGCACTTGTCTACTTCTTTTTGCAAAAAAATGCAGTTGACGGATTTTTCTTTCTCAGCGAGTGTAAATGCACAATTAACCCTGCAGGAGATAAGGAATGAGTGAGATAGTGATACGCCACGCTGAACCGAAAGATTACGACGCAATTCGTCAGATCCACGCCCAGCCGGAGGTGTACCACAACACGCTACAGGTTCCTCATCCTTCCCTCGAAATGTGGCAAGCACGGCTAACCGAGCAAGCCGGTGTCAAACAACTGGTTGCCTGCATTGACGATATCGTCGTGGGGCATCTCTGTATTGAGGTCGCGCAGCGCCCGCGCCGCAGCCACGTGGCCGATTTTGGTATCTGCGTGGATGCCAGGTGGCACAATCGTGGCGTTGCCAGCGCGCTGATTCGTACGATGATCGACATGTGCGACAACTGGCTGCGCGTCGAGCGCATTGAGCTGACGGTATTTGTTGATAATGAGCCTGCTGTAGCAGTCTATAAGAAGTACGGCTTTGAAATCGAAGGCACCGGTAAGAAATACGGCCTGCGCAACGGTGAGTATGTTGATGCCTACTTTATGGCGCGCGTGAAATAAATTTAAGGACGAGTCATATCGCCCTGCTTATTGAAAGGACGCAATAGTGAAAAAGTTTCTTCCCCTGGTGTTGCTGGCCTCGCTCTCCCCTGCTTTTGCCACTACCGTACAAAATCTCGATTCTGTACCCAGTGCCATCCAACATCCGGAAGGTAAACAGATTTTCGCTGAACAAATGGCGGGAGCAACACCCGCGAAAGGATTTGGTGAGCTTCCTCAGGGCTTATCTGAAAAGCAGTGGATTGCCTGGGTTGCACCGAATGAAGATCCTGACAACCTGATCCTGACTGGTGCTAAATCTTGGGGAAAAGACGGTAAATATATTGGCATTGCCTGTTTCGCCGATAATAAGGCTGACGCCGTGCAAGCAAAAAAATACGCGGATAACACCTGCCCGGAAAACTACAGCAACGGGCGCGCTAATAAATTATATCTCGGCGTTTTTTCCTGGCAGAATCCACAGCTAACGCCGATTGCACGCTCGGAAAAACCGTTAAACCAGCTCTCAGAGTGGAATAAAGCCGCTGAAAAAGAGAGCGATGATGAGTCCGTCAGACCGCTGGCTTATTATACAAAGCTGGATCTGGCACCGTACCGGATAGCACCCGATACCCTGGCATTCGGGGTGCGGGGTGGATACTCTGATGCGTATTCCGGCGGCGGCGCATTTTATGAAGTGCTGGAACTCTACACCATCAAAGACAGCAAGATAATCAACGTGTTTTCTGACCTTGTTTATTACTATTCGGACATTGCTGGAGACTGGAATAAAGACGGCACAAGGCAGCACGACATCAGCGAAAGTAAGTACATTCTCAAAATGCGCTCGGCAAAGACGCACGGATTTTATGACTTAGAGCGCGTTAGCCTACAGGATAAAAGCAGCCAAATATTCCGCTGGTCCGAATCACTGCAGCGATATGCGCCATAACCTACCGGTCAGGCCTACATCGTTCAGAACGCTGTAGGCCAATCTATTTTATATCCCACCGAAAAATTCAAGAACGGAAGCGCCATCCAGTCCTGGCATAGAGTTGTTGATTACAGCCTATCGCCTTCCCCCACCGCCATGTTCCGGCTTAACAACCACCTGAATTATATGGTTATTCAGCTTTCTATCTTCATCGCTATTTTTCGTAACTTTAATAATATTAATATTACATTTTTGTTTTTTTTTGGTTTCTGCCATCACTTTATGGTGACAATCACAACAATATACTTCCCCTGGGACTAACTTAACCACGGTGAGGTAAAAAATGAAATTTGAACGCCATCATAGAATATTGAAAGAAATCAGTATTTCGGGAGTTGTAAAAGTTTCAAATCTGGCGAAAAGTCTCAAGGTAACAAAGGAAACTATTCGCTCAGATCTCAATGAACTTGCCGGGCAGGGATATCTCACTCGCTGTCATGGTGGTGCATTTATTACCCTTGACTCTCTTGATAACGTTGCAAAAAACGAAATTGCTTATGTGCTGGAAAAATATGAATCAGCGCAGAAAATAAAAAAAGGTCTCTCTGCCATGAAGAATAATGTATGTGTTATTGGCTCGTTCAATGTTGATATTATCAGTTACCTACCGAGGCTACCCTCGACAGGCGAATCATTGCTTGCCGATAAATTTATTTTTTCGCCCGGTGGTAAAGGATGCAATCAGGCATTAGCGGCAAGCTATGCCGATTCTGATGTGCATTTTATTACTAAAGTAGGGTCAGACCATTTCAGTGATTACGCCATTAATTTTATAAACTCATCAAAAATCCATAAAAGCGTTATCTATCAGACCAAAGAAACACAGACAGGTACAGCGACTATTATGGTGAATGGAGATACCGGGGATAACGTCATCGCTATCTATCCAGGTGCTAACATGACAATTTCACCTGATGAAATCACCATACAAAAAGAAGCCATCGTTCATTCAGATATTGTTCTCGTACAACTGGAGACAAATTACGAGGCACTTCAACAAACCATTCGTCTCGCACAGAAAAATGATATCCCGGTCATTATTAACCCAGCGCCATATAATGAAATGGTTAATACCATCATTGATGACATCGATTATATCACGCCAAATGAAACCGAAGCTGGTCTGCTGGCAAACATGTCCGTCAACGATATTGAATCAGCCAAATGTGCAGCAAAGATTATTCATCAAAAAGGTGTCAAAAATACCATTATCACATTGGGTAGCAAAGATTCTCTCGCTTATGACGGAACGCAATTCATCTATTCTCCGGCATTTCCGGCCGTTGTAAAAAATACGGCTGGCGCTGGCGATGCCTTCAATGGCGCACTCGCGTCTGGCCTTGCTAAAGGAAAATCACTGGCATCTGCATTGTGCTACGCGAGCGCATTCGCCTCGCTTGCTGTTGAAACACCCAATGCCTCTGACATGCCAGAAAACGAATCCGTTCTTCATCGCATTCAGGGCTCACATTACAAACAAACTATCTCTACTCACTAAATCAAGGAGCAGACTATGAACAATACGCAGAAAAAACTAAAGGTGCTCTTTATTGGAGAGTCCTGGCATATTCACATGATTCATTCAAAAGGCTATGACAGTTTTACCTCCAGTAAATATGAAGAAGGTGCTACATGGTTGCTTGAATGCTTAAAGAAAGGTGGTGTAGAAATTGATTATATGCAGGCTCACACCGTGCAAATTGCATTTCCAGAAAGCATTGATGAACTAAACCGTTATGATGTCATTGTTATTAGCGATATCGGCAGCAATACGTTCCTGTTGCAAAACGAGACGTTCTATCAGCTAAAAATAAAGCCAAATGCTCTGGAATCAATTAAAGAGTATGTCAGAAATGGTGGTGGTCTGCTCATGATTGGCGGCTATCTGTCATTTATGGGCATTGAGGCCAAGGCTAATTACAAGAACACCATTCTTGCCGAGGTTTTGCCAGTTATTATGCTTGACGGCGATGACCGGGTAGAAAAACCAGAGGGTATCTGCGCTGAGGCTATCTCCCCGGAACATCCTGTCGTTAACGGATTCTCAGACTACCCGGTATTTCTTGGATATAACCAGGCTGTCGCCAGAGAAGATGCCGATGTTGTTTTAACAATAAATAATGACCCGCTGTTAGTGTTCGGTGAATACCAACAGGGTAAAACCGCCTGCTTCATGAGCGACTGTTCGCCACACTGGGGAACACAGCAATTTATGTCCTGGCCGTTTTATACCGACCTGTGGGTTAACACGCTTCAATTCATCGCCAGAAAATAAAAAACAATGGAGTAACGAAAGTTACTCCTTTTATAAAATACAAGGATTGATGTATGAACAAAAATAAGTACTCAACTCCCTTACTGATGCTTGCAACCATCTTAGCCGGTATGCTTTCCCCAATGCAGTCTGCCGTTAATGGGCAATTGGGACACTGGTTGCAAGATGGTAATGCTTGTGCAGTAATCTCGTTCGCCAGCGGTCTGGTCGTCATGTTTTTCATTATTATTGCGCGTAAAGAAACACGCCAGCAATTCGCATCGATCCCGACGCTGATTAAAAAGAGAAAAATCCCGCGGTGGAATTGGTTTGCCGGATTATGTGGAGCGATGGTTGTATTTTCGGAAGGGGCATCAGCCAGCGCGTTGGGCGTTGCCACGTTTCAAACTGCATTAATTTCCGCCCTGCTCCTTTCCGGCCTACTGTGCGACCGTTTTGGTGTCGGTGTGGATGAGAAGAAATATTTCACCCCATGGCGCGTTGCTGGCGCATTGTTCGCGGTTATTGCCACGATTTTTGTCGTGTCGCCACAGTGGCATTCAACCTCCTTTATCCTGCTCGCTATCCTTCCATTTTTGGCAGGATTACTCGCTGGCTGGCAGCCTGCTGGAAATGCCAAAGTTGCCGAGGCCACGGGCTCTATGCTGGTTTCCATTACCTGGAACTTCATTGTCGGCTTTTGTGTGCTGGGCGCTGCACTGGCGATACGTGTCGCATTAGGCCATGTCACCGTCCAGTTACCCGATACGTGGTGGATGTATCTCGGTGGCCCGCTGGGTCTGCTGTCCATCGGGCTGATGGCGATTCTGGTCAGAGGCTTAGGTCTGCTAATGCTGGGTGTAGCGTCTACCGCAGGCCAGTTGCTTGGGTCGGTATTGATTGATGAATTGATCCCATCCTTAGGCAATACGGTCTATCTGGTCACCATCATCGGCACGTTGTTCGCGTTAGTGGGCGCAATTGTTACCACCATTCCTGAATACAGAGCATCCAAAATGGCGCAAAAAATGGAGGTGTCAGGATGAAAGGTTTCCTGCAAACCGTGACAGGCCCAGTGGCGCACACTGATATGGGGCTAACGCTCCCGCATGAGCATCTGTTTAACGATCTGTCATCCGTTGTTGATGAACCACATTATGCTTTTTCACAGCAACTGGTAGGAAAAAAAGTCAGTGCTGACCTACAGTGGGGACTGAAACACGACCCATACTGCTGCGCCGATAACATGGACAGAAAAGAGATTGATGATGTCATCTTTGAAATCAATAATTTTATGTCACTAGGAGGCAGGACGATTGTCGACGCGACGGGTTCTGAGTCTATCGGTCGGGACGCTTCATCGTTACGGGAAGTGGCAATAAAAACCGGTTTGAATATCGTTGCTTCATCAGGACCTTATCTGGAGAAGTTTGAAAGCACCAGGATCCATAAACCTGTCGATTCATTAGCCGCACTGATTGATAAGGAACTGAATCAAGGGATTGGCGAGACAGATATTCGCGCCGGTATGATCGGTGAAATTGGCGTGTCACCCGCATTTACCCAAGCGGAGCGTAACAGTCTGCGGGCAGCGTCTCTGGCACAACGTAATAATCCCCATACGGCGATGAATATCCATATGCCAGGGTGGCTGCGACTGGGTGATGAGGTGCTGGATATTGTCCTTGAAGAGATGAACGTCTCTCCGGCAAAAGTTTCGCTGGCACACTCGGACCCGTCAGGAAAAGATGTTGCCTATCAACGTAAAATGCTCGACCGCGGCGTATGGCTTGAATTTGACATGATTGGCCTGGACATCACTTTCCCTAAAGAAGGTATCGCCCCAGGCGTTCAGGAGACCGCAGATGCGGTAGCTCATCTGATTGAACTGGGTTACGCCGATCAGATAGTTTTAAGCCATGATGTTTTTCTCAAACAGATGTGGGCAAAAAATGGGGGGAACGGTTGGGGGTTTGTCCCGAATGTTTTCCTCGCCTATCTGGCTGCCCGTGGAGTAGACAACGATACTCTTCGCAAGCTCTGTATTGATAATCCAGCGCGGTTACTCACGGCATAGCCAACAAAACGCCCGGTGCCTGACACCGGGCTATTAATCAAAAATCAGTACCCCGCCGTTAAATCATCCACGGAACGCGGGTCAGAAGCGCCATACAGTGCGCCATCCGGTCCAACCATAATGCTCTGCGTGCTGCCCATCGCCTCTTTCAGCGCCACTTTCTGTCCTTTTTGCTCCAGCAGCTTGATTGTATCCGGGCTGAAGCCCTTCTCGATGCGCAGTTCATCTGGCAACCATTGATGATGGAAGCGCGGTGCGTTGGTCGCTTCGGCGACGTTCATCCCGTAATCAATGCTGTTGACCACCATTTGCAGTACGGTAGTGATGATTCGGCTTCCACCTGGGCTGCCGGTCACCAGCCAGGTTTTCCCGTCTTTTACCACGATAGTCGGCGACATCGATGACAGCGGACGCTTCTTCGGCCCAACCGCGTTAGCATCACCGCCCACCAGTCCATAAACGTTCGGCACGCCTGGCTTAGCGGAGAAGTCGTCCATTTCGTTATTCAGCAGAATGCCGGTGTTACCCGCCACGATGCCGGTCCCGAAGGTGGTATTCAGGGTATACGTTACCGCCACGGCATTGCCGTCTTTATCCACTACCGAGAAGTGCGTAGTCTGGTTGCTTTCATACGGGGCGAGTTTGCCAGGTTTGATCTGGCTGGAAGGCTTAGCCTTGTTGATATCAATCTGATCGGCAAGCGTTTTAGCATAGGCTTTGTTGGTCAGCGCTTGCCACGGCACTTTCACAAAATCCGGGTCGCCCAGATACTCTGAACGGTCGGCGTAAGCATATTTCTCCGCTTCAGCCATAACCTGCATGGCATCGGCGCTGCCAAATCCGTACTTCTTCATATCGAAGTTTTCGAGAATATTGAGGATCTGCACGATGTGAATACCGCCAGAGGACGGCGGCGGCATGGAGAAGACCTGATACCCGCGATAGTCACCGCTTATCGGCGTGCGCTCCACGGCTTTATAGCTGGCTAAATCCTCTTTGGTCATCAGCCCGCCGTTCTTCTGCATTTCCCCGGCTATCTGATCGGCAATCGCCCCTTTATAAAACGCATCCGGGCCATTCTCGGCAATCATTTCCAGGCTTTTCGCCAGATTCTTTTGCACCAGCTTGTCGCCCTTTTTCAGCGGCTCGCCGTCCTTCCAGAAAATGGCTTTGCTGTTCTCGTGATTAGGGAGCACTTCGCTGCCATAGGTTTTCAGATCGTCGGCCAGCGCGTCATTAACCACAAAGCCCTCTTCCGCTAGCTTCATCGCCGGGCGCACCACTTTGTTCAGCGGCATCGTGCCGTATTTCTCCAGCGCCAGCGAGAAACCCGCCACGGTACCCGGCGTACCGGATGCCAGATGCGACGTCAGCGACTTTTTCGCATCGGCGTTGCCCTGCTCATCGAGGAACATGTCACGGGTCGCGCCAGCAGGCGCCATTTCACGAAAATCGATCGCTGTGGTGTTACCGTCTTTGGTACGCAGCAGCATAAAACCACCGCCGCCCAGATTGCCCGCCTGGGGATGCGTCACCGCCAGCGCATACCCAACGGCCACGGCGGCATCGACGGCATTCCCACCCTGTTTAAGAATGTCCACACCAACCTGGGTAGCTAAAGCATCCACAGAGGCCACCATCCCTTGCTTAGCACGTACGGGATGGAACACATCTTCCTCGACTCCGTAAGATACCGGTGGTGGTGCAGCCGGCGCGGCAGCAACGCTAAAACAACTTCCTGAGAGCAGAGCAGCAATGGCTACCCGGCGTAAAAACGTCGGTTTTATCATCGTTATTCTCCAGATGTATGGGGGTCGGCCCCCACTAAGCCTGGTGCATAACTCTGAAATAATCATCGTAACGGCGAGAAAGGAGTAAACTTAAGAGATCCCCGAGAGGAGAAAAGCGATGAAACGACTCTTACTTTTAGCCATGCTGTTGCCGTTTGCAGGCTTTGCACAGCCCATCAACACCATGAATAACCCGAACCAACCCGGTTATCAGATCCCGAGTCAGCAGCGTATGCAAACCCAAATGCAAACGCAGCAAATTCAGCAGAAAGGGATGCTCAACCAGCAGTTGCAAACGCAGACGCGTATGCAGCAACAGCATCTGGAAAACCAAATTAACACCAACTCCCAGCGGGTCCTTCAGTCTCAGCCAGGCGAGCTAAATTCCGGTCAGCAGCAAATGCTGCCCAACAGCAACGGTGGGATGTTGAGTGGAACCCGTAACCCGGACAGCTCTCTGAATAAGCAACATATGCTGTCAGAGAAAAAGAACGGCGACATGCTGAAGCCCTCCAGCACGCCGCAGCCTAACGTTCCGTTAAAAACGATTGGGCCTTAAAAAGGTTGGAAATCCGGACCAATCGTATCAATGGCATCGGTACAGATGCAGTCCACGCCCCAGCGCAGCAGTTCCGCCGCGCGCTGGGGTCGGTTGACGGTATATACCAGAATACGTAGCCCCGCATCGCGCAGCGCATCCACTCGCGCTTCATCCAGCAGTTTGTGATTAAGATGAATAGAGACGCATCCAAGCCGTGTGGTCAGCTCGCGCCAGTCCTCGCGCCATTCATCAAGCAGCAAGCCTCTCGGCAGTTCAGGTACCGCCTGCTGCGCCGCTTCAAGTGCATCAATTTCAAAGGATGACAACAGTGGCGGCGTCATTCCCGCCCACAGTTCCCGCGCGGCCAGCGCCACGACTTTGCCGGTTAGCGTTCCGGTACCGGTTGTGGGTTTAATTTCAATATTTGCCATCATTCCATGCTGACGGCAGCGCTCGGCCACTTGCGAGAGCAGCGGCAGCGGTTCACCTTTAAACTCACCGCTAAACCAGCCGCCGGCGTCCACGCGCAATAAATCCTGCCAGTTCAGCTCGCCTGCCACGCCCCAGCCGTTGCTGGTTCGCTCCAGGTTGTCGTCATGCAGTAAGAAGATCTCACCGTCTTTCGACAATTTAGCGTCAAACTCGATCATGGTATGCCCGTATCGCGCCCCCACGTCGATCGCCGCCAGGGTGTTTTCCGGGGCCAGCTTACCGCCGCCACGATGGGCGACAATATGGGGGTAAGGCCAGTTACTCATACGCGTTGTCCTGTTTCGCCATCAAAAAGATGCAGATGATTTTCTGGCAGATGCAGCCACAGCGTGCTGCCTGCCGTCGGGCGATGCTGATGCGCCAGTCGCACCACCAGCTTTTGCTCGCCCCAGCGTCCGTGTGCCAGGTTATCTGCGCCCAGCATTTCCAGTGTATCAACAACCAACGGCACGCCGCCTTCGGCCTGCGAGCTTAGCGCAATATGCTCCGGGCGGATACCCAACGTCATGTTACGCCCAATAGACTCTCTCGCGCTTCTGCCGATGGGTAGCGTCATGCCACCCTCCAGTTCAAAATGGGTGCCCGAGGTACTGATGCGCCCGTCCAGCAGGTTCATTGCCGGGCTGCCGATAAAACTCGCCACAAAGCGGCTGGCAGGTTTTTCATACACTTCAACCGGCGTACCTACCTGCTCGGCAATGCCTTTGTTCATCACCATCACCCGTTGGGCGAGGGTCATCGCTTCAACCTGGTCGTGCGTCACGTATAGCGAAGTGGTTTTCAGGCGGCGATGCAGATGTTGTAACTCCAGACGCATCTGTACTCGCAGCTTGGCATCAAGATTAGAAAGCGGCTCATCGAACAGGAATACCGCCGGGTCGCGCACAATCGCTCGTCCCATTGCTACGCGCTGGCGCTGACCGCCAGAAAGTTCGCGCGGACGACGTTTGAGCAGCTCACCCAGCTCGAGAATACGCGCCGCCTCATTTACCCGCTCAGCAATGTGTTCCTTACCCATCCCGCGGATTTTCAGTCCCCAGGCCATGTTTTCTTCCACGCTCATATGCGGGTAGAGCGCGTAGTTTTGAAAGACCATCGCTATGCCGCGATCCTTCGGCTCCATCTCGGTGACGCGTTTATTATCAATCCAGATATCGCCACCGCTCACCCGCTCCAGCCCGGCGACCATCCGCAGCAGCGTAGACTTTCCGCAACCGGATGGCCCAACCATCACGATAAATTCCCCGTCCGCGACGTCCAGCGTCAGCGGTTTAATTACCTGGGTTTTGCCGTCCCAGCTTTTGGTTACTGCCTGTAGTTTTAAACCAGCCATTTTTATTTCTCACTATCGACCAGACCGCGTACGAAGGCGCGCTGCATGGCTAACACGATGATTACCGGAGGGATGAGCGTCAGCAGCATGGCGGCCATTACCTGGTTCCACTGCGTGGTGCCTTCACCGGTGGCAATCATGCCTTTGATACCCGCCACCGCAGTACCCAAATTGACGTCGGTAATAATTAACAACGGCCACAAATACTGGTTCCAGCCGTAGATAAAGGTAATAACGAACAGCGCCGCCAGATTGGTTTTTGACAGTGGTAGTACGATATCGCGGAAAAAACGCATCGGTGACGCACCGTCAATTCGCGCCGCCTCAACCAGCTCATCCGGCAGGGTCATAAAGAACTGACGGAACAGGAAGGTCGCAGTAGCCGATGCCATCAACGGCAGCGTCAGACCCGCATAGCTGTCGAGCATTTTCAGGTTGGCGATAACCTCCACGGTGGGGAAGATTCGCACCTCAACCGGCAGCATCAGGGTGATAAAAATCATCCAGAAGAACAGGTTGCGCAGCGGAAAGCGGAACCAGACGATGGCAAATGCGGAAAGTATGGAGACGGTGATTTTCCCTACCGTAATACTGAATGCCATGATGAAGCTGTTAAGCATCATCAACCAGAACGGCGCGCTGTTGACGCCCACGCCGTTGACCCAGATATATTTCATGTTCTCCAGCAACTGCGTGCCGGGAACCAGCGTCATCGGCGTTTCAAACACCGCTTTGTTGTCCAGCGTCGCCGCGACAAACGCGACGTACAGCGGAAACAGGATCACCATGATCCCCATAATCAACATGGCATGGCTGAATATTGTCAGCCCACGACGGTTCTCAATCATTGGTAACGCACCTTACTTTCCACATAGCGGAACTGCACCACCGTCAAAATAATGACCAGCAACATCAGCACCACCGATTGCGCGGCCGAGGCGGAGAGATCCAGCCCGACAAAGCCTTCGCGATAGATCTTATAAATCAACGTCGTGGTCGCCTGTACCGGTCCACCCGCCGTGGCGGCATCGATCACCGGGAAGGTATCAAAGAAGGCGTAAACCAGATTCACCACCAGCAGAAAGAAGCTGACCGGGGCTATCAGCGGCAGCGCCAGCTTAAAGAAGCGGCGAACCGGCCCTGCGCCATCAATCGCGGCGGCTTCGATCAGCGACCGCGGGATAGACTGTAGTGCGGCAAAGAAGAACAGGAAGTTGTAACTAATCTGCTTCCAGACCGACGCGAACACCACCAGAAACATTGCCTGACCGCTGTTTTGCGCATGGTTCCAGTCATAGCCAAACTCACCGAGAAAATGGGTAATCAGCCCGCGACCTGGGTTAAACAGGAAGATCCACAATACGGCGGCGACGGCAGGCGCGACGGCATAGGGCAAGAGCATCAGAGTCTGGTAAAAACGACTGCCACGCACCACGTAATTCACCAGCGCCGCAAAAAATAACGACACCAGCAGACCACTTACCGTGACTAACGTACTGAACTTAATGGTGGTCCAGAATGAGTCGAGGTAGTACGGGTCATGAAACAGCGCGACAAAGTTTTCCAGTCCGACAAACTGGCTGGAAAGACCAAACGGATCAACGGATTGTAGCGAATACCACAGCGCTTCACCGGCGGGCCAGATAAAGAAAATAACGGTGATAACCAGCTGCGGAGCCACCAACAAATAGGGAAGCCAACGCGAGCGGAATACCGGACGGGATGAAGACATGTAGGTTCTTTTCCTGGAAGGTGCCGGATGGCGGTGCAAGCACCTTATCCGGCCTACAAACTACGAACTTGTAGGCCTGATAAGCGCAGCGCCATCCGGCACTTATACACTTAAGACTTGGTCGATTGCTCAAAGCGGCGCAGTAACTGATTGCCACGCTCAACGGCGGCATCCAGTGCCTGCTGCGGGGTTTTCTTCCCGGTCCAGACGCTTTCCAGCTCTTCATCCACAATAGTGCGGATCTGCGGCATATTGCCCAGACGCAGTCCTTTGGTGAATGGCAACGGCGGCTTGTTCAGCATCTGGCGGGTGGCGATATCAGCCCCAGGGTTCTTCTCATAGAAGCCCTGTTCACGGGTCAGGTCGTAGGCAGCGGTGGTGATCGGCAGATAGCCGGTCTTCTGGTGCCATTCGGCAGCAATTTCAGGCTTCGCCAGGAAGTTGAGGAACTGCGCCACGCCTTCGTAGGTTGCTTTATCTTTACCCTGCATCACCCACAGGCTGGCCCCACCGATAATCGCATTCTGCGGCGCGCCCTTCACATCGGCATCGTACGGCATCATCCCGACGCCATAATTGAATTTAGCGTAGTGGCGGATGTCGGCCAGCGAACCGGAAGAGGCGGTGGTAATGGCACAATCCCCGTTGTAGAACTTCTCAGTGGATTCGTCCTTACGCCCGAAGTAGCTGAAATCACCTTTTTTGTTCAGCTCTTCCAGCAGAGCGATGTGTTTCACCTGTTCCGGTTTATTGAACTCCAGCACCGCGTCAGTACCGTCAAAGCCATTGTTTTTGGTTGCTACCGGCAGACCGTTCCAGGCGCTGAAGTTTTCAATCTGAATCCATCCCTGCCAGCCGCTGGCGTAACCGCACTTCATGCCTGCGGCTTTCAGCTTCGCGGTGTACTCCGCCAGATCCTGCCAGGTTTTCGGCGGCTGCTCCGGGTCTAAACCGGCTTTTTTGAAGGCATCTTTGTTGTAGTACAGCACCGGAGTGGAGCTGTTAAACGGCTGGGAGAGCAAGTGTCCGCTTTTAGAGTCGGTGTAGTAACCGGAAACGGTCGGTACGAACTGAGACTCATCGAAGTTAATGCCAGCCTCTTTGAATACTTCATAGACCGGTTTAATGGCTTTTGAGGCCATCATGGTTGCCGTGCCCACTTCATAAACCTGCAGCAGCGCAGGCGCGTTTCCGGTACGGAAAGCAGCAATTCCTGCACTCAGGCTCTGCTCATAGTTGCCTTTGTACTGCGGAACAATTTTGTAGTCGGGATTGGCTGCATTAAAACGTTGCGCCAGTGAATCAACTTCTTTACCCAGTTCGCCTTCCATTGAGTGCCAGAACGGGATAGTGGTGACCGCCAGTGCCTGACCTGCAAATGCCAGGCTAAGTGCCAGTCCTAAAGCTGTATGTCGTAACGATATCATCGGTTATCTCTCTTGTTGTGCCGGATGCGCGATATCACGCGTTTTATGCTCGCGGGGGTAACATGACATGCTCGAATGACAGAAAAATAACTTTTTTATTACAAAAAAAAGATAGTAAGGCGACAAACAGATGGCAAGGCGGTGAAAGCGTAGTGACAGGAAAATGCGGGGTGGTGCACAACAAAGCCGGATATCGCTATACCTTCTCCGGCCTTGATGGCGTTATCTGCTGCTCCAGCAAGGAAGATTAATCCCGACGCCAGCGTCGTTCATATTCATTCTGTAAACGCTGCTGCTCTCGCCGCTCACGTTCACGTTGGATATCCGATTTATCATCATCCCAGCCTGGGCATACCGAGCTGGTAAACACTTCGCAGGGCGAGTCGGATTGCGCTAACGGGTTGTCCGGTTTCTCTTCCCAGATAGCGGGATCGCGCGGGTCAAACGCTGGCGGTGTTGAGGCCTGGGTGGTTAGTGAAAGCGTCAAAAACAAACTGCCAATCATCATGCAGGTACCTGAACGAATCATCCTTTCTCCATGTTCATTTTTATTATTGATAACTATTCTCAATAATAACATAGAGCAATAAAAAGGGGCCACAGCAGGCCCCTTGTCTATTCAGAGAATGATTAACCGCCCAGATACGCGCTTCGCACCGCTTCGTTAGCCAGTAGCGCATCACCGGTGTCTTCCAGCACCACATGACCGTTTTCCAGCACGTAGCCGCGATCGGCGAGCTTCAGCGCCTGGTTAGCGTTCTGTTCGACGAGGAAGATGGTCATCCCCTGTTCGCGCAGCTGTTCGATGGTGTTAAAAATCTGCTGGATGATAATCGGCGCCAGACCCAGCGACGGTTCATCAAGCAGCAGCAGCCTCGGCTGGCTCATCAGCGCACGGCCTATCGCCAGCATCTGCTGTTCACCGCCGGACATCGTTCCCGCACGTTGAATACGACGTTCATGCAGACGGGGAAACAGGTCATACACCCATTTGATGCGTTCCTGAAACTGGTCCTTTTCGGCAAAGAAGCCGCCCATCGCCAGGTTCTCTTCCACCGTCATACGGGAAAACACGCGACGCCCTTCCGGCACAATCGCTACCGCTTCGCGCATGATTTTCGCCGTCTGCCAGTCGGTAATGTCTTTACCATCAAAGACGATTCGCCCACTGGTCGCTCGCGGGTCGCCACACAATGTGCCGAGCAGCGTGGTTTTTCCCGCACCGTTGGCACCAATCAGAGTAACGATTTCACCCTGGTTGATATACAAGCTGACGTCGTGCAGCGCCTGTATCTTGCCGTAGTGGGCGTTGACTTTGTCGAACGATAACATCGCTTTATCCATATTAAGCCTCGCCCCCATTATGCTTCACCTAAATAGGCGCGGATAACATCCGGATTATTACGAATCTGTTCCGGCGTCCCATTCGCCAGCGGCGTGCCCTGGTTCACCACGTAAATACGGTCAGAAATCCCCATCACCAGCTTCATGTCGTGCTCAATCAACAAAATGGTGGTGTTGTGATGGTTACGCAGTTCAGCAATCAGCTCGTCCAGCTCTTTGGTCTCTTTCGGGTTGAGTCCAGCAGCGGGTTCGTCGAGCATCAGGATTTCCGGCTGGGTCACCATGCAGCGCGCAATTTCCAGACGGCGCTGATCGCCATAGGCCAGGTTACTGGCCTGACGGTTGGCATGCTCCAGCAAGCCAATACGCGCAAGCCAGGTGGCGGCGCGATCCAACGCTTCACTCTGCGCGCGACGGAACGACGGGGTTTTCAACAGGCCGGAGAAGACGCCGGTTTTCAGTTGCTGATGTTGCGCCACCAGCAGGTTTTCAATCACCGTCATTTCGCGAAACAGACGCACGTGCTGGAAAGTACGTACCACGCCCATACGCGCGATTTGCTGACCCGGCAGCCCTTCCAGGTGCTGGTCGCGCAGCTTAATCGTCCCGCCGGTCGGCTTATAAAAACCGGTCAGACAGTTAAAGACCGTGGTTTTCCCCGCACCGTTCGGGCCGATTAACGAAACGATCTCCTGCGGTCGCAGTTCCAGTTCAACGTTGTTTACCGCCAGCAGACCGCCGAAGCGCATCATCAGGCCGTTAACGGATAATAATGGCTGACTCATGCCTGCTCTCCTTTTGCTTCCCCGTTTTTCAGCTTCAACTGTGGACGGGTCATCGGCAACAAGCCCTGCGGACGCCAGATCATCATCAGTACCATTAAACCACCCAGCATTAACATGCTGTATTCGTTGAAATCACGCATCAGCTCGCGTGACACCACCAGCAGGATGGCCGCGAGGATCACCGCAAACTGTGAGCCCATTCCGCCCAGTACAACAATCGCCAGCACAAAGGCCGACTCGGCAAAGGTGAAGGACTCCGGGCTGACGAAGCCCTGGCGCGCGGCAAACAGCGTACCGGCAAAACCGGCAAACGCGGCGCTGATGGTAAAGGCTGTCAGCTTGATACGCGTAGGGTTTAAGCCCAGAGAACGACAGGCAATTTCATCTTCACGCAGCGCTTCCCACGCGCGACCCAGCGGCATACGCAGCAAACGGTTGATAACAAACAGCGAGAAGACCACCAGCAGCAGCGCCACCAGATAGAGGAAAATGACGCGGTCAGACGGATCGTACTTGACGTTAAAGAAGTTGCTGAAGGTATCCCAGCCGCCTTCACGGGCGGTACGGCTGAACTCCAGACCGAAAAAGGTCGGTTTCGGGATCTGGCTAATACCGTTTGGACCGCCGGTTACTTCGGTGTTGTTGAGCAGCAGAATACGGACGATTTCGCCGAAGCCTAAGGTCACAATCGCCAGATAATCACCACGCAGGCGCAATACCGGGAAGCCGAGCAGGAAGCCTGCTGCAGCGGAAACCAGCCCCGCCAGCGGCAGACAGGTCCAGAAGCCCAGACCGTAATAGTGGTTCAGCAGCGCGAAGGTGTAAGCGCCGATGGCATAGAAGCCGCCGTAGCCCAGCACCAGCAGGCCGGAAAGCCCCACCACCACGTTTAAGCCGAGGCCGAGGATGATATAAATCATCGTCAGCGTGGCGATATCCACCGTACCGCGTGACACCATAAACGGCCACGCCACGGCAATCACCAGCAGCGCCACCAGGAACAGCTTCTGTTTAACGGTGGAGCCGTCAATCGCCGGCAGAATAAATTTCGGTCCGGAGACGCTCTTCAGGCCTTTCTGGAAGGCTGGACGTAGCAGTTGGAAAAGAAAGACCACGCCAGTGCCGATAAACACCCACTGCCAGCGGATATCCGCGGCGGTATCGACTACCAGCCTGGTACCGTCCAGCTCTAACTGAACACCCATAAAGACGCCCGCCAGGACGAAGAACATAGCGGCAGAGAGCAGCGCCATTGCAAAATGCATCGGTTTCATACTTTCTCTACCTCCGGGCGACCCAGAATACCGGTCGGCATCACCAGCAGCACCAGAATCAGCAGCGCGAATGAAACGACGTCTTTGTATTCAGTACTCAGATAAGCAGAGGAGAGCGCTTCCGCAACGCCCAGAATCAGGCCGCCGATCATCGCCCCTGGAATGCTGCCGATGCCGCCCAGTACCGCCGCGGTAAAGGCCTTCATCCCGGCCATAAAGCCGATGTATGGGTTAATTACACCGTAGAACTGACCGAGCAGCACGCCCGCTACCGCCGCCATTGCCGCGCCAATCACAAAGGTCAGCGCAATCACGCGATCGGTATTGATGCCGAGCAGGCTGGCCATCTTCAGGTCTTCTGCACAGGCGCGGCAGGCGCGGCCCATACGGGAGTAACGGATAAACAGCGTCAGCGCCAGCATCGCCAGGAAGGTTACGATCCAGATAACCAACTGCATGGTGGTGATGGAAGCAGAGAAGTTATCGCTACTGCCGACAGTCCACTGGCCATTAAACAGGCTGGGTAGCGCCACGTCGCGCGAACCTTCTGTCAGGCTGACGTAGTTTTGCAGGAAGATGGACATCCCGATAGCGGAAATCAGCGCGATCAGGCGCTTGGAGCTGCGCACGGGCCGATACGCCACGCGTTCAATGCTCCAGCCGTAGGCGCTGGCAATCACAATTGCGCCGACGAAGCCCGCCGCGACCAGTAGCCAGCTGGAATCGATGCCCATCATCATTAGCGCTGCGATGATCATAAAGGAGACATAGCTGCCGATCATATACACCTCGCCGTGGGCGAAGTTGATCATGCCGATAATGCCGTACACCATCGTGTAACCGATGGCGATCAGCGCGTAGGTGCTTCCCAGCGTGACGCCGTTAAACATCTGCTGCAAGAAATAGAGGAACTGCTCGGACATAAGGTAACCTTTTTAAACCCGCCCGTTTTGCACGGGCGGTGGGATAACTCGTCTTCAGGTATTACTTCGCGACGGTCGAAGAACCGTCTGCATGCCACTGGAAGACACCAAACTCAAATCCCTTCAAATCGCCTTTTTCGTCCCATTTCAGCGGCCCAATCACGGTATCAGCCCCGTGTGCTTTCAGATCTTTCACCAGGTCCAACGGCTCTTTGCTACCGCTGCGATCCATTGCTGTCGCCAATGACTGGACGGCTGCATAAGTGATCCACACGTATGGTCCGGTTGGATCTTTCTTGTCAGCTTTGAGCGCATCGACGATAGCCTTATTCGCCGGATCCTGGTCATAGCGTTTTGGCATGGTTACCAGCATGCCTTCAGCAGCATCACCGGCGATGTTAGACAGCGACGCATTGCCGACGCCCTCAGGTCCCATAAACTGGGTTTTCAGCCCGACGGAACGCGCCTGGCGCAGCATTTGCCCCATTTCCGGGTAGTAGCCGCCGTAATAAACAAAGTCGATATTTTCTTTTTTCAGGCGAGCGATCAGCGCAGAAAAATCTTTTTCCCCGGCGGTGATACCGTCAAAGAAAACGATGTTGGCTTTGCCCGCTTTCAGGCTGTCCTGCACCGAACGCGCCAGGCCTTCACCGTATTGCTGTTTATCGTGAATGATGGCGATACGCTGTGGCTTCACCTTCTCCAGAATGTATTTCGCGGCGGTCGGCCCCTGAGAGGAGTCCAGGCCCGCTGTACGCATAATGTGAGCGTAACCGCGCTGGGTCAGTTCCGGGTTTGTGGCACCCGGAGAAATCATCAGAATGCCTTCATCTTCATAGATATCTGATGCGGGCTGCGTGGAAGATGAGCACAGATGACCAATAACGTACTGAATGCCGTCATTGACGATTTTGTTCGCTACCGCAACGGCCTGTTTCGGATCGCAGGCATCGTCATATTCCACAGCGACCAGTTTGTCGCCTTTGACCCCGCCTTTGGCATTGATATCTTTAATGGCCTGACGTGCGCCATTAAATTCCATATCGCCCCACTGCGCGACCGGACCTGACATCGCGCCGACAACAGCGACCTTGATATCTTCCGCCATGACCGCGTGTGACATTGCCAGTGCTATCACCCCTGCGATGATTGTTTTCGCATTCCGTTTCATTACCTGAATCCCCATTCGTGACGTAATTAATATTTTGTATTTATGTGGTTAAAAAGCAGTCTGTGCTTTTTTTGAACTGCACTATTTTTACCAGTCTCATTAATGGTTTAGCGCAGTTTTTTAAGCAAATCAGGCTAAAATCTCTATTTTTCAGTCGATTAAGAAAAGATAATATTCTGCTTTTCACTATAGATAAACAAAAAAAAGCACGTTTGTCAGCATAAAATAACGGTACAAAGAGCCGAATAAAATGCTGCATCCCAGGGTATTATTCTGCCTATTTTTCAATCTCTACGGTTTCAAACTGTCATTACCGTTGTTACAAAATTATTAATCTGGTTATTCACATAAAAAAGAGAAAGCATCCGGGCGAATTATTTCGGTACACTCATTCCATCTTTTGTGATTTGGACATGCTGTTAATGAAGCTGACCATCGTTCGTTTAGATAACTTTAGCGACCAGGACCAGATTGATCTGGGCAAAATCTGGCCGGAATATTCCGCCTCATCGTTAAGCGTAGATGAAACGCACCGGATCTACGCCGCACGCTTTAACGAGCGTCTGTTAGGCGCAGTTCGCGTAACCCTGAGCGGCACGCAAGGTGCATTAGATTCATTGCGCGTACGCGATATCACCCGCCGTCGCGGCGTCGGGCAGTATTTGATCGAAGAAGTCATCCGGGAAAACCCTGATGTGAGTTCATGGTGGATGGCCGACGTCGGCGTTGAAGACCGCAGCGTGATGGCCGCGTTTATGCAAGCGTTAGGGTTTACAGCCCAGGAGAATGGCTGGGAAAAAAGATAAAAAAGCCGGATGGCGCTGACGCTTATCCGGCCTACATGCTGGGAGAAAAAATAAAAAACCACCTCGCAATTTTCCAAGAATTTCACGTTGCAGGAAGGCGGCAAGTTATGAAGTCCCCGGGAGCTTACATAAGTAAGTGACCGGGGTTGAATAACGTAGCCAACGCATCTGCAGCGCGAAAGGCGCCAGGAAAATTATTTGGCGTCGGTCGCCGTCCCGTTTGCATGCCAGTCAAACACGCCGAATTCGAAGCCTTTCAGATCGCCTTTCGCATCCCATGACAGCGGCCCCATGACGGTTTCCACTGAGTTTGCTTTCAGGTATTTGGCAATTTCAGCCGGGTCGTCAGACTGGTTCAGACCGGCCTGCAAGGATTGCAGCGCGGCGTAGGTGGTCCATACGAATGCACCGCTCGGATCTTGTTTCTTGGCTTTGATCGCGTCCACAATCGGTTTGTTCGCCGGAACCTGATCGTAGTTCTTCGGTTTCGTTACCAGTAAGCCTTCTGCAGACTCACCCGCGATGTTAGACAGCGACACGTTCGCTACCCCTTCTGGTCCCATAAACTGGGTTTTCAGACCCGCAGCGCGTGCCTGGCGCAGAATCTGCCCCATTTCCGGGTGGTAACCACCGTAGTAAACGAAATCGATATTCTCTTTCTTCAGACGCGCCACCAGCGTAGAGAAATCTTTCTCGCCAGCGGTGATCCCGTCGAAGAACACCACGTCAGCGTTGGCTTTCTTGAGGTTGTCCTGCACGGAACGCGCCAGGCCTTCACCGTACTGTTGTTTGTCGTGAACGATCGCAATGCGCTTCGGCTTCACTTTTTCAACGATATATTTGGCAGCGGTTGGGCCCTGATCGGAATCCAGACCGGTGGTACGCATCACCAGGTTATAACCGCGCGCGGTCAGCTCCGGCGCCGTTGCCGCTGGGGTGATCATCAGAATGCCTTCGTCTTCATAGATATCTGACGCAGGCTGAGTGGAAGACGAGCATAGGTGGCCGATAACATATTTAATCCCGTCGTTGACCACTTTGTTAGCTACCGCTACCGCTTGTTTCGGGTCACAGGCATCGTCATATTTCACCATGACCAGTTTGTCGCCTTTCACCCCGCCTTTGGCGTTGATATCTGCAATCGCCTGCTCTGCGCCAGTAAATTCCTGATCGCCATACTGCGCTACCGGACCGGACATCGCGCCGACGACGGCAACTTTAATATCCTTAGCAAACGCCATATTGCTCAAAGACAGGGCGATACATCCTGCCAATAACGCTTTACCCTTCATATTCATCCTGACAATCCCCATTATTGTGGTTATTACGTGTGTTGTGATGTTGTTGTTCAGCACTTTATTTCGATTATTGGATAGCCACCCGTGCTTTAGCAGCATACTCTGCTAAAACATACCCGATTTTTATTATTTTGGAATAGCTAAATTTGACATGCAGATAACAACTTGATGACAAAAAGCATAAACGTCAGGAGAGAGGGGGAGAGATAAAAACAAAAAACCCCGGATTTTCATCCAGGGTTTATCAGCATTTCCAGGGCGGCTGGAAGATTACGCTTCGATCGCCGCGCGCAGTTTTTTCATGGCGTTCTTTTCAAGCTGACGAACACGTTCAGCGGAAACGCCGTAGCGATCGGCCAGTTCCTGCAACGTCGACTTGTTGTCTTCGTCCAGCCAACGGGCACGAATGATGTCCTGGCTACGCTCGTCCAGACCTTCCATTGCGTGGGTCAGTTTGTTCGCGGCCTGATCTTCCCAGTTATCTTCTTCAATGCCGTCGGCAAAGTTAGAAGATTTATCCTGCAGATACAGCACCGGGGCCATCGGCTGGCTGTCAGACTCATCGTCTGAAGACATGTCAAACGTCATGTCCTGTGCCGCCATACGGGATTCCATTTCGCGCACGTCTTTGCTGGAAACACCCAGCTCGCGAGCAACCATTTCAACTTCGTCCTGGTTAAACCAGCCCAGACGCTGTTTGGTTTTACGCAGGTTAAAGAACAGCTTACGCTGCGCTTTGGTGGTCGCGACTTTAACGATACGCCAGTTACGCAGAACGTATTCGTGGATCTCAGCTTTGATCCAATGCACGGCGAAGGAAACCAGGCGCACACCCACTTCCGGGTTGAAACGGCGCACGGCTTTCATCAGGCCGATATTACCTTCCTGAATCAGATCCGCCTGCGGCAGGCCATAGCCCGCATAATTACGAGCAACATGAACAACAAAGCGCAGGTGAGACAGGATCAGCGTTTTAGCTGCTTCCAGATCGCCCTGGTAATGCAGCTTTTCAGCCAGTGCCCGCTCCTCGTCAGCCGACAACATCGGCCACGCGTTCGCAGCCCGGATATAAGATTCCAGGTTACCAACAGGGGCTAAAGCTAAATTTTGCATTTCTTTGGTCATTCAAATCCTCTCAATCTTTTCATCTGGCGCATTGGCTAAAAACTAATTAACAAAAACCAGTAGCAACAACCATGCCAGAGCTTATGAGCAACGAGAATATCATTCAATCTTTTATCAGACAGTGATTTTATCCACAAGTTCCATGTCGTAATGTGTATAGATTACGCACAAAATGTGACATCACAATGAATACGCCGGGAAGAGATCACAGGGACTCTTTCCCTGCAGAGCGAACTACTCAGTGCAGGGAAAGATTATACCAGAGATTTTTTAATCGGGGGTAAAGTGGCGTAAATGTTGAACCGTGGCAAGCCAGGCTGCCACCCAGCCAATCATTGAACACACCAGCAGCAATAACAGGCACTCATCGAATGATAAGCCATTGATATCAAACTTAGTTCCAAATACCTGTGCCACCTCAGTCACCGCTGACGACAGACGCATCACCAAAATTTCTGACAAAATCAGTGAAAGAAATGCACCGGAAAAACCGAGCAGTGCACCGCCGTAGAGGAACGGACGCAGGATAAATCCATCCGTCGCGCCAATCAGTTTTTGCACGTTAATGGTATCGCGACGCGCAAAAATACTCAGCCGCACGCTGTTACCGATGACGAGGAAGACCGCCGCCACCATCAGCACGCCGATCATCGCGGAAACGCGTCCGACAAGGCCCGTCAGCGCCGCCAGGCGAGCGAACCAGCTGTCATCCATTCGCACTTCATCAATACCGTTGATTTGTGCGATACGGTCACGCAGCGTGTTCAGCGACTCCGTACCCTGAAAGTCCAATTTCGGGATAACAACCGCCACGGCCGGAAGCGGGTTCTCTTCAAGCATATCCAGCGCGCCGCCAAAGCCAGACCAGTTACGGAATTCGCCCAGCGCGTCGTCACGGGAAAGATAATTCACTTTCTCCACGCCCTGTTCTGCCTGCAACTGACCAACCACCCGCGCCGCCGCATCATCATCCAGCGTTTTTTGCAGATAAACGGTGATCTGCGGAGACGGATAATACTGGCTTGCCGCATGGTTTACGTTCTTATAAACCATGTAGCACACGCTAGGCAGCGTCAGGGAGATGGCAATGACCATCACCGTCAGAAACGTCGCCAGCGGCTTGCTTTTCAGGTCCTGTAACGCGCCCTGAAACGCATAACGTACCTGCTCGTTAAAGACATTGGTTTTACGCGAATTCGGCTTTGGCGCGGCTTTCGCACGCTTTGGCGCGTTGCGACCGCCGTCACCCGACGCACCGCCCGATTTACGAAAGCGATCCAGTCGGCCACCGAACTGTTTGATTTGGTTAATAGCGTCACGTCTATTCATGCGCCAGGCCTCCATGCAGATGTCCATCGCTCAGAACCATTTGGCGATAGGAGCGACGGGAGATCAGGCCAATATCGTGCGTGGCCATTAATACCGTGACCCCGACGCGGTTAAACTCTTCGAACAGGCGAAGGATCCCTTCTGACAGCGCGTCATCCAGGTTCCCCGTTGGTTCATCCGCCAGCAGCACCGCAGGTTTGTTCACCACCGCGCGGGCGATGCCGACGCGTTGTTGTTCACCGCCGGAGAGTTGAATCGGGAAGTTTTTCGCTTTGTCCAACAGCCCGACCTTATCCAGCGCCGCTGACACGCGACGACGAATATCATCCCCGCTGGCGCCCGCGATGATCAGCGGGATTGCCACATTGTCAAACACGGTTCTGTCCATTAACAGGTGGTGATCCTGAAAAATCATGCCAATCTGACGACGCAGAAACGGCACTTCACGGTTTTTCAAACGGCTGATGTCATGCCCGCTAAAGTAGATTTTCCCGGCGCTGGGCCGTTCAATTCCACAAATCAGCTTCAGCAGGGTACTTTTCCCCGCGCCGGAGTGGCCGGTCAGAAACGCCATCTCGCCAGGCTGCATATGGAAGGTCACTCCCTGCAGCGCTTGTCTCCCACCGAGATAGGCCTTGCTGACATGTTCAAAGCGAATCATTGTTAATCCTCTCGGGCAAAAAGTGCCTCTATAAAATCGTCCGCTTTAAACGGACGTAAATCCTCGATACGTTCACCCACACCGATATAGCGGATAGGGATGCCAAACTGATCGGCAACCGAGAAGATAACCCCGCCCTTCGCCGTACCGTCCAGCTTGGTCAGGGTGATACCGGTTAAGCCCACCGCTTCATGGAACAGTTTGGCCTGGCTTATCGCATTCTGCCCGGTGCTGGCGTCGATAGTCAGCATAACTTCATGCGGCGCATCTTCGTCCAGCTTCTTCATGACGCGAACGATTTTTTTCAATTCTTCCATCAGGTGCGATTTATTCTGCAAACGCCCTGCGGTATCAGCGATCAGCACGTCTACGTTACGCGCCTTCGCCGCCTGGATGGCATCAAAGATAACGGACGCGGAATCCGCGCCAGTATGCTGAGCAATCACCGGGATGTTGTTACGCTGACCCCAAACCTGCAGCTGTTCTACCGCCGCCGCACGGAAAGTATCACCTGCCGCCAGCATTACCGATTTACCCTGCTGCTCAAACTGACGCGCAAGCTTACCAATAGTGGTGGTTTTGCCCACGCCGTTGACACCAACCATTAAGATAACAAATGGTGTTTTGCCATCAACGTTCAGCGGTTCGTCAACCTTCGCCAGAATCTCGCCCATCTCTTCTTTCAACAGACCGTACAGCGCTTCCGCATCTTTAAGCTGCTTGCGGCTGGCGCCTTCCGTTAGATTCGCAATGATCTTGCGGGTCGTTTCTACACCCACATCAGCGATCAGCAGCTGCTCTTCCAGCTCTTCAAACAGATCATCGTCGATTTTTTTACCACGGAACAGACTGATAAATCCGGAACCGAGGTTTTCTTTTGTTTTCAGCAGGCTGCGTTTCAGACGCGCAAAGAAACCTTCTTTGGTTGGTTTTTCCTGCTCCTGGACCACCTCTTCTTCTACCGGTTCTTCTACAGCAGGTTCTTCTACCGGCACCACCATAACCGCTTCTTCAGCCGCCTCAACGATTTCCACGGTTTCCGCTTCGGCCTGCCACTCTTCGGCAGTAACTTCTTCGGTTTTCACCTCTTCCGGCAGCGGCAATTCTTCGCGTTCGATAACCACCGCAGCTGGCGTTTCCACTACAGTTTCAGCAACGGATTCAGCAACCGACTCAATCTCCGGCTGCGCTTGTTCGGCGACAGGTTCTTCTTCCTGCTGCAGTTTTTCGATTTCCGCAACCTGTTCAGTTACTTCAACGACTTCAGCTGCAAAGGCTTGCGTTTCAGCCTCGCTACGGGTTTCCTCAACGTGCGGCTGTTCGTCAACGACGGTAGTTTCTTCAGCAACCGGTTGTTGTTCTTCATTTTTTACTTCTGTCTCGTTTTCCGGTGCCTGCTCTTTTTGACCAAAGCCCAGCCAGGAAAAAAAGCCACGTTTTTTCTCTTTCGCCATTTGCGACTACACTCCCCCGCTGTTGCTTCATGGCACAGCGTCAACGCTATGTACATAGCAGCTAAAAAAATGATGAAATAGTCTATCACTTAACTTAACTCACATCACCGCCTGGAATGACATGCTATAGGCGGATTGAGCAATAATAGAAATGAAAAAACCGAATCACTCTGGTAGCGGCCAGATCCGCATTATTGGGGGGCAATGGCGTGGCCGTAAACTCCCGGTTCCGGACAGCCCCGGCTTACGTCCGACCACCGACCGTGTGCGCGAAACATTGTTTAACTGGCTGGCCCCGGTAATGGTCGATGCTCACTGTCTGGACTGCTTCGCCGGCAGCGGCGCGCTGGGGCTGGAAGCCCTCTCTCGCTATGCGGCAAATGCGACGCTTCTGGAGATGGATCGCGCGGTATCTCAGCAGCTACAAAAGAATCTCGCCACGCTAAAAGCCTCCCATGCCCGCGTCGTCAATACCAATACGCTGACATTTTTGGCTCAGGCAGGTACGCCGCATAACGTGGTATTTGTTGACCCGCCGTTTCGCAAAGGATTACTGGAAGAAACATTAACTCTTCTGGAAACTCATGGCTGGCTGGCAAATGAAGCGTATATTTACGTTGAAAGCGAAGTAGAAAACGGCTTACCGCCGGTTCCGGTGAACTGGTCGCTATACCGTGAGAAAGTCGCCGGACAGGTCGCCTATCGCCTGTACCAACGTGAAGCACGAGGAGAGCACGATGCTGATTAACCTGGGACGCCTGCTGATGCTGTGCGTCTGGGCATTTTTACTACTGAATATTTTCCAACCCTTTCCACGCCCGCTTAACATCTTCGTTAACGTCGCACTGATATTTATGGTGCTGATGCATGGCATGCAGCTGGCGCTGCTAAAAAGCACCATGCCTAAAGATGGCCCGCAGATGACCAACGGAGAGAAAATCCGTATTTTTCTGTTCGGCGTCTTTGAGCTACTGGTGTGGCAGAAGAAGATTAAAGATCAGTTGAAGAAGTAGCTGTGATCTTTTCGCCCGGCGGCATGTTGCGGGCCGGGGCGAAAAATCTGTAGGCCGGATAAGGCGTAAGCCGCCATCCGGCATCAGTCAGATGACACCTTAGCGTTCAAGCGTAAAATCAACAAATCGCGAACCTTTGTAACTCAGCGTGCCTTTATCCCCGACCGTTAACGCGTGGTACTGCTGCGCATCAAGACGAAACGTCTGCTCCATCCCCCCATTTTGTGGCTTAAAGCTGGCTTCATAGCGCATGCTGGTACCTGCCGGGCTCACTTCCTGCTGGCGGGATCGCCGATCGTTAAGCGGTTTTTCCCGTTTGTTACTTACCACCACCTGCTTTTGCATCAGCGGTGCCGTATCATTATCGGCTTTTTCTCGCCGCTGCTGAACAAAGCGAAACGACGCAGCGATAACGATTAAGACAATGATAACAATGAAAAAAAGTGGTGGCTTGCTCATATTATTAACCCATCAGAAAATGCGGAAATAAGCATACATCGCCTGTTATGGTGTTGTCATCTGGCTGTGTCGACCTCTACACTGGACAGTAGAGCCGTGAGCACCCCGCTTACGAAAAAATAACGAATTCAAGGAACTAAGATGCTTTGGTCGTTTATCGCTGTCTGTCTTTCCGCATGGTTGTTCGTGGATGCTTCCTATCGTGGACCTGCCTGGCAACGCTGGGTCTTTAAGCCCCTGACGTTACTCCTGCTGGCACTGCTGGCCTGGCAGGCGCCAATGTTTAACGCTATCAGCTATCTGGTGCTGGCTGGCCTGCTTGCCTCGCTGCTGGGCGATGCGCTGACGCTGTTACCGCGCCAACGCCTGCTGTACGCCGTGGGAGCATTCTTCCTGTCGCATCTGCTGTATACCATTTACTTCGCCAGCCAAATGACGCTGTCGTTCTTCTGGCCTTTGCCGTTGGTGCTGGTAGTGCTGGGGGCGTTGCTGATCGCCGTGATCTGGACGCGTCTGGAAGAGCTGCGTGTCGCTATCTGCACCTTCATCGGCATCACGCTGATGATGGTCTGGATGGCCGGTGAGCTGTGGTTCTTTCGACCGACCGCCCCGGCGCTGTCGGCATTTATGGGCGCATCCCTCCTGTTCATCGGCAACATTGTCTGGCTGGGTAGCCATTACCGTCGCCGCTTCCGGGCCGATAACGCCATTGCCGCCGCCTGCTACTTCGCCGGGCATTTCCTGATTGTTCGTTCGTTGTATCTTTAAAACGCTTGACTCTGGAGTCGACTCCAGAGTGTATCCTCCGGTTAATACGAAATGATTATCAACCGGAGGATGCCATGTCGACACCCGATACCCGTGGCAAAAAAGTCCCACAATTCTCTTCTTTCAAGCCAGCGCCTGCGCCACAAAAGGTGGATGACTGCTGCTGCGAAGGAAGCTGCTCCACAACACCAACCGTATCCGATACCGTAATAGGTACCCGCTATTCCTGGAAAGTGGCGGGCATGGACTGTGCAGCTTGCGCCCGCAAAGTAGAGAATGCGGTCCGCCAGGTCAGCGGCGTCAACCAGGTCCAGGTTCTGTTCGCCACTGAAAAACTGGTGGTCGATGCCGGTTCCGATATCCGCCAGCAAGTTGAAAACGCGGTGCAAAAAGCAGGCTATACCCTGCGCGATGAGCACGCGACGGAAGCCGCCCCCGAGTCACGTTTTAAAGAAAACCTGCCGCTGATTTCGCTGATTATCATGATGGCGATTAGCTGGGGGCTGGAGCAGTTCAATCACCCCTTCGGTCAGATAGCGTTTATCGCCACCACGCTGGTCGGCCTGTATCCCATTGCCCGTCAGGCCCTGCGTCTGATGAAAACCGGCAGCTACTTTGCCATTGAAACGTTGATGAGCGTCGCCGCCATTGGCGCACTGTTTATCGGCGCGACGGCGGAAGCCGCTATGGTGCTGCTGCTGTTTTTAATTGGCGAGCGTCTGGAAGGTTGGGCCGCCAGCCGCGCCCGTAAAGGTGTCAGCGCACTGATGGCGCTCAAACCGGAAACCGCCACACGCCTGCGTAACGGCGAGCGCGAAGAGGTGGCTATCAATACCCTCCGCCCTGGCGATGTTATTGAAGTTGCCGCGGGTGGGCGTTTACCTGCCGATGGCAAACTGGTCTCCGGCTTTGCCAGCTTTGATGAGAGCGCCCTGACCGGCGAATCGATCCCGGTTGAACGCGCCACCGGCGAGAAAGTCCCGGCGGGTGCCACCAGCGTGGATCGTCTGGTAACGCTGGAAGTGCTCTCAGAACCGGGTGCCAGCGCCATTGACCGTATTCTGAAGCTGATTGAAGAAGCGGAAGAACGCCGCGCTCCCATTGAGCGCTTTATTGACCGTTTCAGCCGGATTTACACTCCAGCCATTATGGCGGTTGCGCTGCTGGTCACCCTCGTACCGCCACTGCTGTTTGCCGCATCCTGGCAGGAGTGGATTTATAAAGGGTTGACGCTGCTGCTGATTGGCTGCCCTTGTGCATTGGTGATTTCAACGCCCGCAGCCATTACCTCTGGTCTGGCCGCCGCGGCGCGTCGTGGGGCGTTAATCAAAGGCGGGGCCGCGCTGGAACAGTTAGGTAGAGTCACGCAGGTGGCGTTTGATAAAACCGGCACCCTGACCATCGGTAAACCACGCGTCACGGCGATTCATCCGGCAAGCGGTATTGGTGAGGCTGAACTGCTGGCACTGGCGGCAGCGGTAGAGCAAGGCGCGACGCACCCGCTGGCACAAGCAATTGTTCGGGAAGCGCAA
This sequence comes from Citrobacter sp. Cpo103, assembly GCF_030332605.1. Lineage (NCBI taxonomy): Bacteria > Pseudomonadati > Pseudomonadota > Gammaproteobacteria > Enterobacterales > Enterobacteriaceae > Citrobacter > Citrobacter sp. Cpo103. The sequence goes on from NZ_JAOWHO010000032.1 coordinate 130,068, forward strand.
ACGCGCGAACTGACTATTCCTGTCGCAAAAGAGCAACGGGCGCTGGTTGGCTCTGGAATTGAAGCGCTGGTCGACGGCGAGCGCGTGCTAATTTGCGCCGCAGGCAAACAGCCTGCCGACGCCTTTGCCGGACAGATTAGCGAGCTGGAAAGCGCGGGCCAAACGGTGGTGCTGGTGCTACGTAACGATGCCGTTCTCGGCGTGCTGGCCCTACAGGACACGCTGCGCGATGACGCTCGCAGCGCCATCAGCGAGCTTAATCAGATTGGCGTGAAAGGCGTGATCCTGACCGGCGATAACCCGCGTGCGGCGGCCGCCATTGCCGGTGAACTGGGCCTCGAATTCAAAGCGGGACTCTTGCCGGAAGATAAGGTGCAGGCCGTTACCCATCTTAACCAACAGTCGCCGCTGGCGATGGTGGGCGACGGCATCAACGACGCCCCGGCAATGAAAGCGGCTACCATCGGCATTGCGATGGGAAGCGGGACCGACGTCGCGCTGGAAACCGCCGATGCAGCCCTGACCCACAACCGCCTGCGTGGTCTGGTGCAAATGATTCAGCTGGCGCGGGCTACCCATGCCAATATTCGCCAGAACATTGCGATTGCGCTGGGTCTGAAAGGGATTTTCCTCGTCACCACGCTGCTCGGGATAACCGGATTGTGGCTGGCGGTGCTGGCGGATACGGGGGCAACGGTACTGGTGACCGCTAACGCGCTGCGGTTGTTGCGTAAAGGGTAGTGCCTGTTTCTCGCCTGATGGCGCTTCGCTTATCAGGCCTACAGGTTACTCAGTCTTTATAGGCCGGAGAAGCGTTAGCGCCATCCGGCATAACAAGATTACTGCCCTTTGCGCACCAGATAGCGGTACGGCAGCGAGTCGGTCTCTTTGGCCACCAGCTCATGTTCCATAAAGGTACAGAAGCCAGGAATATCGCGGGTTGTTGCCGGATCGTCGGCGACAATCAGCAGCGTTTCACCGGCCTGCATGCCGCGTACGGTTTTACGCACCATCATTACCGGTTCCGGGCAGCGCAGCCCCTGGGCATCAAGAGTATGGTCGGGGGAAGTAAACAGGTCGCTCATCGTCGTCTCATTCATACAAAAACGGCGTTATTTTACGCTCTGTTGTGGCGTAAGCCAATCAGGTTAACGATTGCGTGAAAAACAACCATTGCAATGTGCTCTTAAAGCAGTATCATGCGACGGTTTTTTATTGGGTTCCCTCACCCCATCCAACAAAAAGGTCACAATATGACTCCGTTTACACAAACTCAGCGCGTAAAAGCGTTGTTCTGGCTATCGCTATTTCATCTGCTGGTGATCACCTCCAGCAACTATCTGGTGCAGCTTCCAATCTCCATTTTTGGTTTCCATACCACATGGGGCGCGTTTAGCTTTCCGTTTATTTTCCTCGCGACCGACCTGACCGTGCGTATTTTTGGCGCGCCGCTGGCTCGACGTATCATCTTTGCGGTTATGATCCCCGCGCTGCTGATCTCCTATGTCGTTTCATCACTGTTCTATATGGGATCGTGGCAAGGATTCGGCGCACTGCTGCACTTTAATCTGTTTGTCGCCCGTATCGCCGCTGCCAGCTTTATGGCTTACGCGCTGGGACAAATTCTGGATGTGCATGTCTTTAATCGCCTGCGTCAGAACCGTCGCTGGTGGCTGGCACCGACGGCGTCCACGCTGTTTGGCAATATCAGCGATACGTTGGCCTTCTTCTTTATCGCCTTCTGGCGCAGCCCGGATGCCTTTATGGCCGAGCACTGGATGGAAATCGCACTGGTCGATTACTGCTTCAAAGTGCTGATCAGCATTATTTTCTTCCTGCCAATGTATGGCGTGCTGCTGAATATGTTACTGAAAAGACTGGCAGATAAATCTGAAATCTCTGCATTGCAGACGAGTTAAAGGTTCATTTTCCGAGTTGTGATAAGATGGACGAATGAGCCGTTATGGCCGTTTATCGAAAGGAAGAAGTCAATGCGCAATCTGGTTAAATATGTCGGTATTGGCCTGCTGGTTATGGGGCTTGCGGCCTGTGATAATAGCGAGACAAAAGCGCCAGCCGAGGGTGCTGCCGCAGAAAGTAACGCCACCGGACAACCGGTCAGCCTGCTGGACGGCAAACTCAGTTTTTCCCTGCCAGCTGATATGACCGATCAGAGCGGCAAGCTGGGCACCCAGGCGAACAATATGCACGTATATTCTGACGCAACCGGCCAGAAAGCGGTGATTGTGATTGTTGGCGACAACACCAACGAAGATCTGGCTGTGCTGGCAAAACGTCTGGAAGATCAGCAGCGTAGCCGTGACCCTCAGCTGCAGGTCGTCACCAATAAATCTATTGAGTTGAAAGGCCACACGCTGCAGCAGTTAGACAGCATCATCTCGGCCAAAGGCCAGACCGCATACTCTTCCGTGGTGTTGGGTAAAGTGGACAACCAACTGCTGACGCTGCAAATCACGCTGCCTGCTGACGATCAGCAAAAAGCGCAGACTACCGCAGAAAACATCATTAACACGCTGGTTATCCAGTAACGGTTAAGACGATGACGCGGCCTCCGGTGACACCACCTGAGGCCGTTTTTTTAACCGCCAGGTCAGCAATAATGCCACCGCTACCAGCCCTGCCGCCGCCAGATAGATAACCGGCACACCCGCCCACGTCATGACCAGCCCGGCCAGCGGCCCGGTAACCCCCAGCGATAAATCCATAAACACCGTGTAGGTCGCCAGCGCAGCGCCCTGATTTTGCTGAGGAACGGCTTTTACCGCCACCACGCCCAGCGCCGGGAAAACCAGTGAGAACCCAGCCCCGGCCAGCAGAACGCCGATTTTCGCCATCCACGGCATCGAAGCCATCCCGACCAGTAACAGCCCGACAATCTCGACGCTAAAGCAGATCATCGCCACATTCAGCCCGCCTAAGCGGTTGATACCATTTGGGAACAACAAACGAGTACCGACAAACGTGCAGCTAAAAAGCGTCAGCGCGAATGCGGCGCCATCCCAGCCTTTGGCATCATAGAACAAGGTAATGAAGGTAGCGATTACCCCAAATCCAGCGGAGGCCAGGGCCAGCGCCATGCCGTACAACCAGACGCGCCCAAGCACCGCGCGAAATGGCAACGGTTTGCCTTTGCTGGCCTTCACCGCCGGACGAGGGAGCGCCAGCAGGATTGCCAACAGCGCCACGCCCATCACGGTCAGCGCCAGCCCCTGTAAGCCACCCCAGGCATAAAACAGAACACCCAGCGGCGCGCCTATCGCCATCGCGCCATAGGTCACGATGCCATTCCAGGAAATCACCCGTCCGATGTGCATTGAGCCAACCACCCCCACGCCCCACAGCGTAGAGCCGGTCCCGGCAAAGCTTTGCCCGATCCCGAGAATCACGCGCCCCAGACATAGCAGCAGCAAACTGGCCAACGGCCAGCCGTTCGTTGATCCCGCCAGTAAATAGCCCAGGCCACTTAAAAAGCAGCCGCACAGCCCAAATACCACAATTTTCTTTGGCCCCAGCAGATCGGCATAGCGACCGGCATGCGGACGGCTCAGCAGCGTAGCGAAATATTGCAGGCTGATGACCAGCCCAGCCCAGAAAGCGCTAAATCCCATTACATCATGGACGTAGCCAGGCAACACCGCGAGCGGCAGGCCGATGGTCAGGTAGCTGGCGAAGTTAAACATCACCACAGAAACAATACGCAGGTTCAGGCGTAAACCGCTAAGCGTCGGTTCAGCGACGGGTTCGGGCATGGAGGGTCACCACGTTTTCACAACAGTGTTTCATTTCTACCATGTTGCAGAGCAGAAATCAGTAGCCAGTTTAGGAATATCAGTCGCAAGCCAGCCGCTACACTTAATGCAAAAACGCAAACAGGAAGAAGACATGATAACCACCCAGCCCGATAAAACGGGTTTGCACATTTTGCTCAAACTGGCCGCTCTGGTGGTGATCCTCGCAGGTATCCATGCTGCGGCGGATATCATTGTGCAGCTGCTGCTGGCCCTCTTTTTTGCCATTGTATTGAATCCACTTGTCACCTGGTTTATCCGCCGGGGAGTCGGTCGCCCAATCGCTATTACCTTAGTCGTGGTGGTGATGCTGATCGTTCTTACGGCGTTGGTTGGCGTGCTGGCGTCATCAATCACTGAATTTATGGACCTGCTGCCAAAATACAATAAGGAGCTAACGCGCAAGGTTCTGTATTTGCAAGAGATGGTGCCTTTTCTGAATCTGCATATGTCCCCGGAGCGCATGCTGCAACGCATGGACTCTGACAAGCTGATGACCTTCACAACCACGCTGATGACGAGTCTTTCTGGTGCCATGGCCAGCGTCTTTCTGCTGGTGATGACGGTAGTTTTTATGCTGTTTGAGGTGCGTCATGTCCCCTATAAGATGCGTTTTGCGTTGAATAATCCGCAAATCCACATTGCGGGGCTACATCGGGCGCTGAAGGGCGTGTCACACTATCTGGCGCTGAAAACGCTGCTCAGCTTATGGACCGGTGCCATAATCTGGCTGGGACTGGCACTGATGGGGATTCAGTTTGCTCTGATGTGGGGTGTACTGGCATTCCTGTTGAACTACGTGCCCAACATTGGCTCGGTCATTTCCGCCGTCCCGCCCATGATCCAGGCACTGCTATTTAATGGCATTTACGAATGCGTGCTGGTTGGCGCACTGTTTCTGGTGGTGCATATGGTGATTGGCAACATTCTCGAACCCCGAATGATGGGGCATCGGCTGGGATTATCGACGCTAATCGTCTTCCTCTCTCTGTTGGTATGGGGATGGCTGCTCGGTCCGGTCGGCATGTTGCTCTCCGTGCCGTTAACCAGCGTATGTAAAATCTGGATGGAAACGACCACAGGCGGCAGCAAACTGGCCATTTTGCTGGGGCCAGGCAGGCCCAAAAGTCGGCTTCCCTGAAAAACTACCAACCGAGGTAGTTTTTATATTTTTATATGACCGTTAAAATGACGCCAACGTAGTTATATATAGAAGCTTATCTTAAATAAAGAGTGAAAGGGATTTCATTCTTTATAAAGAAAATACATAAGCCAAGATGATGGTTTCTTTGCCAAAACGCATAAAAAAAATGAATCCCCCCAAAGCATTTAACGTAAACTATCTACTTATCTTTAAAGGTTATTTTATTTGATACATTTTCTCTAAAAATCTATACTTCTCGCCAATGATGATGCTGAAAAATTTCCGTTGAAGAAAGTCCTGGGGTATTACTATCCGGTCATCTCATTACCTTGCTACCAATCATATGAAATAAAATGCTAATTTAGCTTAAATATAATCATAGGCAATACAAGGTGCCCATGATTTCGGAGTTTATTATTTAACACGTATAAACGGTACTTTGATAGGGAGCTTTAATGAAACATTATATTAAGTGGTTTGCGGCCATTGCCGTTGTCGGTGCTCTGGCGGGTTGCGCACGTACTGCGCCGATTGATCAAGTTCATACCAGTGTGAGCGCGGGACATACTCAGGACCAGGTTAAAACCGCGATCCTTAAAGCCGGTATTCAACGCCAATGGGTCATGTCTGAAGCCGGACCAGGTGTTATTAAAGCTCGCCAACAAACCCGCGATCATGTGGCTGAAGTCCGTATCACTTATACCGCCACCAGCTATGACATCAAATACGACAGCAGCCTCAACCTGCAGGCCTCTGGTGGAAAAATTCACAAAAACTATAACCGCTGGGTACGCAATCTGGATAAAGACATCCAGCTTAATCTGTCAGCCGGTGCCAATCTGTAATTATGACTAAAGTCGGGCCGAAAAGGCCCGATACTCTTATTATCTGCCATTTAACAGGTTGTCCCCACATGTACGAACAGGATTCGCTTAGCGCACTGGATGCCATTACTGAAGCACAACGTATCGCCTTTGCCCCTATGCTTTTTCAAACCGCGTTGTGTCTGCGAAATGCGGGAGTACTCACCTGGCTAGACAAGCAAGGTAAACGCGGCGCCACGCTCGACGAAATTACCGAAAACAGCACCATCAACGAATATGCCGCCAGCATCCTGTTGGATATGGGGTTAAGTGGGCGAATCATTACCCACAAAGAAGGATATTATTACCTCGCTAAAGTCGGTCATTTTCTTTTACATGACACGATGACGCGCGTGAATATGGACTTCACTCAGGATGTTTGCTACCAAGGATTGTTCTATCTTGAAAATGCGTTGAAAGATGGAAAACCCGCGGGACTAAAAATTTTTGGCGACTGGCCAACAATCTATCCTGCGCTATCACAATTACCGCTGGCTGCGCGTGAAAGTTGGTTTGCTTTTGATCATTACTATTCAGATGGCGCATTTGATGCCGCATTGCCATATGTATTCGCCAGCGCCCCTGCAACCCTGTACGATGTCGGCGGAAATACCGGAAAATGGGCATTACGTTGTTGTCAGCATGATGACAATATTACAGTCACCCTCTTAGATTTGCCGCAACAAATTGCACTTGCCCGCGAAAATATAGAAAATGCAGGATTATCTCATCGCATAAATTTCCATGCTGTGGATATGCTTAGCGACTCGCCTTTACCTGACGGCGCTGATATCTGGTGGATGAGTCAATTCCTGGACTGTTTTTCCCCGGAACAAATTATCGCTATGCTAAGCAACGTTGCTCGGGTGATGAAGCCAGGCGCGAAGCTGTGCATTATGGAGCTGTTTTGGGATGCCCAAAAATTTGAGGCTGCCTCATTTAGCCTGAATGCGTCTTCGCTTTATTTTACCTGTATGGCGAATGGCAACAGCCGTTTCTACAGCGTAGAGAAGTTTTATCACTATCTGAATCAGGCAGGTTTTCAGGTAGATGAACGCCACGATAACTTAGGTGTTGGGCATACTTTATTGATATGTCAGAAGAAAAAATAAGAAACAATCGGAACAACCGATTTACCGCGGATACGCGTTGATGAAATTTGCTTTCAATATTATCGACTGGCAGGCCAGGGCGCCTGGGTTAAGCGAAACAGAACAGTGGCATGAATGGTCACGGCTTTCGCACGCCATCGATCCCACCGCGCCGTTGGCTAAGCTCAATGAGTTACCGATGATGACAGCTCGCCGCCTCAGTTCCGGCAGCAAACTGGCCGTCGATTGCGGTCTGGCGATGTTACGTCGTCATGATATCAATGCCGTTTTGTATACCAGCCGCCATGGTGAACTGGAGCGTAACTACAGGATCCTGCACGCTCTCGCGACTGAGCAGGCGCTCTCACCGACCGATTTCGCCCTCTCTGTCCATAACTCTGCTGTGGGTAACCTGACCATCGCCGCGAAAAAACCGATTGTCTCCTCCTCGCTTTCTGCTGGCAGGGATACATTCCAGCAGGGGTTATGCGAAGTCATCGGGCTGTTGCAGGCGGGATATCAGCGCGTATTGATGGTCGATTTCGACGGTTTTCTGCCCGAGTTTTATCACCCACAGTTACCACCAGACATGCCAACATGGCCGTTTGCCGTCGCGCTGGTTATTGAATCCGGTGATAGCTGGCAATGTGAAACCCGTCCACACAGCGCACAGAGCGAGACAACATTGCCGCAAAGCCTGTTGTTTTTACAACATTACTTACAAGATGCCAGGGCGTTTACCCTGCCTGGCGAACGCGTACAGTGGCAGTGGAGTCAGGGATGAGCACGATGATCCTGCGGCTTAACCGGGTATGGCGACTGGTGATGACCGGTTTTTGCTTTGCCCTGTTTGGCCTCGGCGGGCTCCTCCTGTCTACGATTTGGTTTAACGTCCTGCTGATCGCGGTATGGGATAAAGCCCGACGTCGGCGTATCGCCAGACGCAGTATCGCTGCCAGTTTTCGTCTCTTCTTAACCGTGGCGAAGCGGCTAGGCGTGCTGGATTACCAAATTGAAGGACGAGACATTTTACGCAACGAACAAGGGTGTCTTGTCGTCGCCAACCACCCGACGCTCATCGACTATGTCCTACTGGCCTCGGTCATGCCAGAAACCGACTGTCTGGTGAAAAGTGCACTACTAAAAAATCCTTTTCTCGGCGGCGTAGTCCGGGCCGCAGATTATCTGATTAACAGCCAGGCTGATGCGCTATTGCCCGCTTGCCAGCAACGTCTTGAGCAAGGCGATACCATTTTAATTTTCCCCGAGGGAACCCGTACACGCCCCGGAGAAGCAATGACGTTACAGCGTGGTGCAGCAAATATCGCCGTGCGCTGCAGCAGTGATTTACGCATAGTGACTATTAACTGCAGCGAACAAATGCTGGATAAAGAAAGCCAATGGTACAACGTCCCATCTGTAAAACCGATGTTTACCATTTCAGTACACGAACGGGTTAAGATCGACCAATTTTACGACGCAAACTCACAAGAACCGGCGCTGGCCGCAAGGCAGTTGAACCGGCATCTTTTGCTTCAATTACAACCAGGTACTTTACCTCTTTCAGGAATTAATGATGCAAGCGCTTTATCTTGAAATCAAAAATCTCATTATAACGACATTGAATCTCGACGAACTGACAGCTGATGATATTGAAACCGAAGCGGCACTCTTTGGCGATGGCTTAGGTCTGGACTCAATCGATGCCCTGGAGCTGGGTCTGGCGGTGAAAAACGAGTATGGCGTGATCCTCTCAGCAGAGAGCGAAGAAATGCGTCAGCACTTCTTCTCCGTCGCCACGCTGGCATCTTTCATTCACGCGCAACGTGCCTGAGGATAGTCCGTTATGACCGAACAAAAAGCCATTTACGCTGAAGTTTCCTCGCTGCTGGTCAAGCTGTTTGAAGTTGATCCGCAAGATATCAAGCCTGAGGCGCGCCTGTACGAAGATTTGGAACTCGATAGCATCGATGCCGTCGACATGATCGTGCATCTGCAAAAGAAAACCGGTAAGAAAATCAAGCCGGAAGAGTTCAAAGCAGTACGCACCGTACAAGATGTCGTCGATGCGGTAGAACGCCTTCTCAAAGAAGCGTAATTCTCCGTGTCGGGCACACGCTCGTTGCCAGTCGTACAACTGCTGACAGGTCTACTGTTGCTGGCCTGGCCGTTTTTGATCTGGTTTGGCCTGGCGCATAACAGTCTGCACTGGTTGCTACCGTTGATGGCGCTACTCCTTTTTTTACGCTTTCGCCAGACCCGGCGACAGGCGGGGCCGCTGCGCGTCGTGACACAGGTAGTGGCGGTCGCGGGTATAACCTTGTGCATTGCCAGTTATCTGCTCAAAACGCACCAGCTGCTGCTGTTTTATCCGGTAGTGGTAAACGCCGTTATGCTGTCGGTTTTTGGTGGATCGTTATGGTCAGCAATGCCCATTGTTGAACGTCTGGCACGACTGCGCGACCCAAATCTGCCCGATGCGGGCGTGCGCTACACGCGCCGTGTGACACAAATCTGGTGCGCCTTTTTCATCATCAATGGCAGCGTTGCGCTCTTTACCGCACTGAATGGCGATATGACCCTGTGGACCACCTGGAACGGCATGGTTTCCTATCTGCTAATGGGAACATTGATGGTAGGCGAGTGGTTAATTCGCCAACTGGTGATAAAACGAGATACCCAATGAAGCAGCCCCTCACACTCGCTCAATGGCTCTGTGCCCCACGTCCGGACGACGTTCCTGTTGCGTGGCAGGAAGAGCATACCTGGACGCTTGGCCATCTGCGCCATGATGTGGCCCATTTGATAGCATATCTGCGACAGCAGGAAGGTGAACGCTGGGCATTGTGCTTCGAGAACAGCTATTTATTCATCGTCGCACTGCTGGCAACACTCCATGCCGGCAAAACACCGGTGATCCCAGGACATTGTCGCGTTTCGTTGTTAAACGAGCAGCACTTGCTGTTTGACGGCGTACTGAGCGATAAAGCGATGGACTGGCAGGGAACGCTGCGGGTGGTCAGCTCCGACATGACATCCGTGGCTCACGACATCACGTTCCCGGCAATACGCAGTGACGCCTTTGTGGAGCTATTCACTTCCGGTTCGACCGGCCAGCCGAAACGCGTGATCAAACCGATCGCTCGTCTGGATAGCGAAGCGGCATTGCTCGCTACACGCTTTGCCGATCGTCTGGCAGGTTGCCGGGTGGTCGCGTCAGTGGTACCGCAACACCTGTATGGCCTGACGTTCCGTATATTTTTGCCGATGGCCTTAGGCCTGCCGCTGCACGCGGCGATGCTTTGGTATGCCGAACAACTGGCGGCACTGAGCGCTGAGCATCGGTATGCGTTTATCAGCAGCCCGGCGTTTCTGAAACGCCTCGACCACAACCTGACACCGCCGCCGGTAGAACTGATTCTGTCTGCGGGCGGTATGCTGCCCTGGCAGGACGTCACGCAGGCTGCTGACTGGCTTAATGTCTGGCCCGATGAGATCTACGGCAGCACTGAAACCGGGATCCTTGCGTGGCGCTATCGCCATCAGGATGATGTGGCATGGCTGCCTTTTCCCGGCGTCAGATTCCAGCCAGAAGACGACGCATTTCGTGTGTTTTCACCGCTAATTAACGCTGATGATGGCCTGTTACTCGATGATGTTCTGCAGTTTATCGAAAACGGACAGTTCCGCCTGATGGGCAGACGCGGGCGGGTGGTCAAAATTGAAGAGAAACGCATTTCACTCAGCGAAGTGGAGCAACGTTTACTGGCACTGGATGGTATCTGTGAAGTCGCGGCATTGCCGGTCTCACGTGGAGGACGTCAGGGCGTTGGCGTCCTGCTGGTACTGAATGACGAAGCCCGGCAACGCTGGCTTGAGTGCGGTGGTAAACCGCAAGAACTGACCTGGCGACGTTCGCTGCTGCCCTGGCTGGAGCCTGTCGCGGTTCCCCGCTACTGGCGGGTGATTGATGAGATTCCGGTCAACAGTATGAACAAGCGTGTCTATGCGCAATTACAGGAGTTATTTCATGAAACCCCATGAAATCGAGCGCCATCAGGCACTGCCTCATCAGGCTGAGATTGTTTTACAACTCGACCCGTCTCTGTTTTGGTTCAGCGGGCATTTTAGCGTGCAGCCACTGCTGCCGGGCGTTGCACAGCTGAACTGGGCGATGGATTACGCCACCACGCTGCTGGTCCCAGGCTGGCGTTTTCACAGTATTCAAAACGTGAAGTTCCAGTCACCGCTATTGCCAGAGGCCACTGTCACCCTGAGTCTGAGCTGGCAGGAAGCGCGTCAGATGCTCTCTTTTAGCTACCAGCGCCACGACGGTGACGTGCGCCATACCGCCAGCAGCGGGAAGATTCGGTTATGCCGCTGACCTTTTCCCCGTGCGTGTTGATCCCCTGCTACAACCACGGCGCGATGATGTCAGACGTGTTGGATCGTCTTCGGCCGTTCAATCTCCCCTGCATTGTGGTGGACGATGGCAGCGACGGGACTACACGAGATGAACTGGCACGCCTGGCGGCAGAATACAGCAATCTGACGTTAATTCGCCTGCCCATTAACGCAGGCAAAGGCGCAGCGGTTATTCGCGGAATGCAGACGGCGGCAGATGCCGGGTTCAGTCATGCCGTGCAGGTCGATGCCGACGGGCAACATGCCATTGAAGATATTCCCAGGCTGCTTGCATTGGCAAAAGAACATCCGACAGCACTGATTTCCGGACAACCGATTTACGATGATTCGGTTCCTCGCTCGCGCCTGTACGGTCGTTGGGTAACCCATATCTGGGTGTGGATAGAAACGCTCTCGTTGCAACTCAAAGACAGTATGTGCGGCTTCCGGGTATATCCGGTGGCCCCTACGCTGCAACTGGCACAGCGCGTAACGCTCGGCAAACGGATGGATTTTGATACTGAAGTGATGGTGCGCCTCTACTGGCAAGGCAACACCAGCTATTTTATCCCCACGCGAGTCACCTATCCGCAGGACGGGCTATCCCATTTCGACGCGCTTAAAGACAATCTGCACATTTCATTGATGCACACTCGCCTGTTCTTTGGCATGTTGCCACGCATCCCCTCCCTGCTTTGTCGTCGTTCATCGACACACTGGGCGCAGCAACAGGAAGTCAAAGGGTTGTGGGGAATGCGCCTGATGCTACTGGTCTGGCGTGTACTGGGTCGCAAAGCCTTCTCCCTGCTGCTGTATCCTGTCGTCGGCGTATACTGGCTCAGCGCTTCAACTGCCCGAAAAGCCTCTCAACGCTGGATTAGCCGCGTAAGGGCGCAACTGATCACACGGAGGATGCCAGTACCGCCAAACCTGACCAGTTATCAGCATTTCCTGCGTTTTGGCGGCGCGATGCTGGATAAGATTGCCAGCTGGCGCGGTGAGCTGCACTTCGGTCGCGATGTGATTTTTGCACCAGGTGCAGAAACGACGCTGAATATCAGCGATCCTCGGGGAAAACTGCTACTGGCTTCACATCTTGGCGATGTCGAGGCCTGTCGGGCACTGGCCCAGCTACAGGGCAGTAAAACAATCAATGCGCTGGTATTTAGCGATAACGCCCAACGCTTTAAACAAATCATGCAAGAGATGGCCCCGCAGGCTGGATTAAATCTGCTCCCGGTGAACAGTATTGGTCCAGATACTGCCATTCTGCTCAAAGAGAAACTGGAGCGCGGTGAATGGGTAGCCATCGTAGGCGATCGCATAGCAGTCAATCCCCAACGCGGCGGCGAGTGGCGCGTGTGCTGGAGCCGCTTTATGGGGCAAAACGCGCCATTCCCTCAGGGCCCGTTTATTCTCGCGTCTATTTTACGCTGCCCTGTAGATCTGATTTTTGCCCTGCGCCAGCAGGAGAAACTCCACATCTACTGCGAACCGTTTGCCGACCCACTGCTCTTACCGCGCGCCACACGACAACAGGCATTACAGAATACTGTCGATCGCTACGCCGAACGCCTTGAGCACTATGCGCTTCAGTCGCCCCTCGACTGGTTTAACTTTTTCGATTTCTGGCAACTGCCGGATACCAATGACAAGGAGTAAAGGGTGCTTAACGATCCCCGCTTTACGGCTGAAGTCGAGCTAACTATTCCGTTTCACGACGTCGATATGATGGGCGTAGCGTGGCATGGTAACTACTTCCGTTACTTCGAGATTGCCCGTGAGGCACTGCTGAACCAATTCGATTATGGCTATCGGCAGATGAAAGAATCTGGCTATCTGTGGCCCGTGGTCGACACTCGGGTGAAGTATCGCAATGCGCTGACTTTCGAGCAGCGTATCCGTGTACGCGCCCAAATTAAAGAGTACGAAAATCGCCTGCGTATCGGCTACGAAATTTTTGATGCCGAAACAGGTAAACGCGCCACAACAGGCTACACCATCCAGGTCGCCGTCGACGAAAAAAGCCGTGAACTGTGCTTTGTCAGCCCGGATATTCTGTTTGAACGGATGGGAGTGACACCATGAAATTATGGCCATTGCTCGTGCTGCTCGTCAGCCCTTTCGTCAGTGCCCTGACGCTCGACTCCCTACAACAGCGTTTTACCGAACAACCGGTGGTTCGCGCCCACTTCGATCAAACCCGGACGATAAAGGATCTGCCGCAGCCGCTGCGATCTCAGGGCAAGATGTTGATCGCCCGCGACCAGGGGTTGCTGTGGGATCAAACCTCCCCGTTCCCGATGCAGCTGCTGCTGGACGACAAACGGATGGTTCAGGCAATTAACGGTCAACCACCGCAGACCATTACCGCTGAGAATAATCCGCAAATGTTCCAGTTTAATCATCTGCTACGGGCGTTATTCCAAGCGGATCGTAAAGTGCTGGAACAAAACTTCCGCGTGGAGTTTACAGACTTAGGAGAAGGTCGCTGGACGCTACGCCTGACGCCAATCACCACACCGCTGGATAAGATTTTTGCGACGATTGATTTAGCCGGAAAGACTTACCTGGAGAGCATTCATCTCAACGATAAGCAGGGGGATCGCACCGATATCGCGCTTTCCCAACACCAACTAACGCCAGCGCAACTGACCGATGACGAACGCCAACGCTTTGCCGCCCAGTAAACGCCCCGCGCTGTTATGGGGAGTCGTCTGCCTGCTTCTGCTGGGCATCTTTCTGACGTTGCTACCTCAGGCCCGCCTTAACAGCAGCGTGCTGGCCATGTTGCCAAAGCAGACGCTGGGCGCTATACCTCCGGATCTGAACGAGGGATTTATGCAGCGCCTTGACCGTCAGGTGGTCTGGCTGGTGAGTCCCGGTAAGCAACCGGACCCAGCGATAGCCCGGGACTGGCTGGCTTTACTGCAAAAATCGCACGCGCTAGCCCAGGTAAAAGGTCCAATGGATGCCGACAGCCAGCAGGCCTGGGGGGCATTCTTCTGGCAACATCGTAACGGACTGATAGATAACGAGACCCGCGCCCGGCTGCAAAACGGCGGCGAAGCACAGGCCCAGTGGATCCTGTCCCAACTTTACTCCACATTCTCCGGCGTCAGTGGCAAAGAGCTACAAAACGATCCCTTCATGCTGATGCGAGGCTCGCAGCTGGCCATGGCCAAAACCGGGCAGCGTCTGCGCCTGATGGACGGCTGGCTTGTCACCCAGGATGAGCAAGGCAACTATTGGTATCTGTTACATGGCGAGTTGACCGGCTCATCGTTTGATATGCAACAGACGCATCAATTGGTCACCACGCTGAATACGCTGGAAAGTGAGCTCAAAGCCCACTATCCACAGGCTCAACTGCTGTCTCGCGGGACGCTGTTCTATAGCGATTACGCCAGCCAGCAGGCGAAACAAGATATCTCTACCCTCGGCATAGCCACTGTGCTCGGGGTGATCCTGCTCATCGTGGCTGTATTTCGTTCGCTGCGTCCGCTGCTGCTGTGCCTGATTTCGATTGGCATTGGTGCGCTGGCGGGGACCGTCGTCACGCTGCTGATTTTTGGCGAGCTCCATCTGATGACGCTGGTGATGAGCATGAGCATCATCGGTATTTCCGCCGACTATACGCTCTACTATTTGACCGAACGGATGGTGCACGGTGCGGAAACATCGCCATGGCAAAGCCTTGCCAAAGTGCGCAATGCCCTGCTCCTGGCTCTACTCACCACCGTAGCGGCTTATCTGATTATGATGCTGGCCCCCTTCCCCGGTATTCGCCAGATGGCGGTATTCGCGGCGGTAGGTCTGAGCGCCTCCTGCCTGACGGTCATTTTCTGGCACCCGTGGTTGTGTCGTCGGTTGCCGGTACGCCCAGTGCCGGCAATGGTACTCATGCTACGCTGGCTTGCTGCATGGCGGCGGAATAAGAAATTATCCGTTGGCCTGCCGGTGGCGCTGGCGTTGTTCTCGTTGGCAGGTATGGCGACGCTACGCGTAGACGATGATATCTCCCAGTTACAGGCGCTGCCGCAGGAAATTCTTGCTCAGGAAAAAGCGATTACCGCCCTGACCGGGCAAAGCGTCGACCAGAAGTGGTTTGTGGTGTACGGCAAATCCGCTCAGCAAACGCTGGAGCGGCTGGAAACCTTTATCCCCGCGCTGGAACAGGCAAAAAAAGACGGGTTACTCAGCGGATATCGCACCATTCCGCTGAATTCACTCGCCCGGCAACAGCAGGATCTGTCTCTGCTAAAAGATGCCGCGCCCGCCATCACGAAAGCCTTAAACAACGCCGGTCTGGCAACGGTGAACCCCGATCTTAGCGCCATGCCCGTAACCGTCGATGCCTGGCTTGCCAGCCCGGCCAGTGAAGGCTGGCGCTTGCTATGGTTGTCTCTGGCTGATGGCGAAAGCAGCGTACTGGTTCCCGTTGAAGGGGTGAAACAAAGTGATGCTTTAAATACGCTCAGCGCGAAATATTCCGGCGTGGCGTGGGTGGATCGTAAGAGCAGCTTTGACAATCTGTTTGCCCTTTATCGCCATATTCTGACCGGTCTGCTGTGCATTGCGCTGGCGGTGATTGCCTGTGGCGCCGTCATTCGGCTTGGCTGGCGTAAGGGCTTAATTAGCCTGGTCCCCTCAGTGCTGTCTTTAGGTTGCGGTCTGGCGGTACTGGCCCTGAGCGGTCATGCGCTCAACCTGTTCTCGCTGCTGGCACTGGTGCTGGTACTGGGAATTGGCATTAACTACACGCTGTTTTTCAGTAATCCACGCGGTACGCCACTGACATCGCTGCTGGCTATCACGCTGGCGATGATGACCACGCTCCTGACGCTCGGCATGCTGGTCTTTAGCGCCACTCAGGCAATCAGCAGTTTTGGCATTGTGCTAGTGAGCGGTATTTTCACCGCCTTCCTGCTGTCACCGCTGGCTATGCCAGGAAAAAAAGAGAAAAAAAGAAGATGATTAAACAGACATTCTGGCGTACCGCTGCGCTCGTCGCCACGTTGCTGCTGGCCGGTTGCAGCCACTCGCAGCCGGAACAGAAAGGCCGCCCGCAAGCCTGGTTAGAGCCGGGGACTCGTGTAACGCTACCTGCCCCGGGGATTTCTCCCGCGGTGAATTCACAACAGCTACTAACCGGAAGTTTCAACGGCAAAACTCAGTCACTGTTGGTCATGCTCAATGCTGATGACAAGAAAATCACACTTGCCGGGCTGTCATCAGTCGGCATTCGCCTGTTCCTCGCGACTTACGATGAAAAAGGACTGCACACCGAGCAATCGATCATCGTTCCACAATTGCCGCCAGCCAGCCAGGTGCTGGCTGACGTGATGCTCAGTCACTGGCCGATTAGCGCCTGGCAACCGCAATTACCCACAGGCTGGACGCTCGTCGATACGGGTGACACGCGTGAGCTGCGCAATGCCCGCGGCAAAGTGGTCACGGAAATCACGTATCTGAATCGAAAAGGAAAACGCGAACCGATCAGCATTGAACAGCACGTTTTTAAATACCACATCACCATTCAATACCTGGGTGACTGAGATGATCTACATTTCTGCCGTTGGCATGATTAATGCGTTGGGCAATAACACTGATGAAATCGCAGCCAACCTCACTCGTGGCGTAGCGCCGGGAATGCGCCCGCGCACGGGCTGGCTGCAAGGACACCCATCCGCAGTGTTAGCAGGCGTTGACGGTGAGCTGCCCGCTATTCCTCAGCACTTTAGCGCTCATCGTTCGCGCAACAATCAGCTATTGCTGGCAGCACTGATGCAAATCCAGCCACAGGTGGACGACGCTATCGCCAGATTTGGTCGCGATCGTATTGCTATTGTTCTCGGCACCAGCACCTCCGGTCTGGATGAGGGTGACGTTCACGTAGATTTGATGCTCAACGGCAAAGAGAGCACTGACTGGCGCTATCCGCAACAGGAACTGGGCGATCCGTCGCGTTTTCTTAGCCACTGGCTGGCGCTGGATGGCCCGGCCTTTACGCTCTCAACCGCCTGCTCGTCCAGTGCAAGGGCTATCATGAGCGGACGTCGTTTGATCGAATCAGGTCTGGTCGATATCGCCATTGTCGGCGGTGCGGATACGCTAAGCCGAATGCCAATCAACGGATTCCACAGTCTGGAATCACTCTCCCCAACGCTGTGTCAGCCGTTTGGCCGCGACCGTTGTGGGATCACCATTGGCGAAGGCGCCGCATTGATGGTATTAGCCCGCGAGCCACAGCCTATCGCGCTCCTTGGCGTCGGCGAATCCAGCGACGCGTACCATATTTCGGCTCCCCATCCACAGGGGGAAGGTGCCATTCGCGCCATCGGCCAGGCGCTTAACGACGCAGGAATGACGCCGGAACACGTGGGCTATATCAATCTGCACGGAACCGCCACACCGTTAAATGATCAGATTGAGTCCAACGTCGTGAGCGCGCTATTTGGCGAAACGGTCCCGTGCAGTTCAACCAAACATCTGACCGGGCACACGCTGGGCGCTGCGGGGATCACCGAAGCAGCGATCAGTATGCTGATTCTGCAACGCGAACTGCCGCTGCCACCGCAGGATTTTAGCCAATCGCCACGCGATGAAACATTGCCAGCCTGCGGCATCATTGAACAGCCGCAGTCGCTGACTCGCCCGGTTATCTTGTCTAATTCGTTTGCCTTCGGTGGCAATAATGCCAGCATCCTGCTCGGGAGAACCTCATGAGCCACTTTTTACCACCGGGTGACTATTTACCGCATGATGCGCCGATGCTGCTTCTTGAAGAGGTCGTCAGTGTGGCGGACGAAACCGCCACCTGCCACGTGACGGTATCAGCAAACAGCGTACTGGCCCCTTTTCTCGACCCTGATGGCAATCTGCCTGGCTGGTTCGCACTAGAACTGATGGCGCAGACCATTGGCGTCTGGTCTGGCTGGCACCGTCAGCAACAAGGTCAGGCGAGTATTACGTTAGGCATGGTACTGGGCGCACGTGAGTTAGTCTGTGCTACAGGTGTTCTGCCTGCCGGGAAGAAGCTGAGCATCCATGTCAAATTGCTGATGCAGGATGCACGATTCGGTAGCTTTGAATGTGCTATCCAGGCAGACAACGAGACGCTGGCAACCGGTCGAGTCAACACCTTCCAGCCGACATCAGAAGAAATTAACACGCTATTTCAACAAGGAGCGTCCACATGAGCCGTTCAGTTTTAGTTACGGGTGCCAGCAAAGGTATCGGTCGCGCCATCGCCAGACAACTGGCCGCGGACGGTTTTGTGGTCGGCGTACACTATCATCGCGATGTGCAAGGAGCACAAGAAACGCTGGATGCTATCCTCGCCGCTGGCGGCGCAGGGCGCCTGTTGACATTTGACGTTGCCAATCGCGAGCAGTGCCGTGAAATACTGTCGCAAGATATTGAGGCAAACGGCGCATGGTACGGCATTGTCAGCAACGCTGGAGTCACTCGGGATGCCGCTTTCCCTGCGCTCAGTGATAACGACTGGGATTCGGTGATCCATACCAACCTCGACAGCTTTTACAACGTCATTCATCCGTGCATTATGCCGATGATCAGCGCACGCCAGGGGGGCCGTATCATCACACTGTCTTCGGTTTCGGGCGTGATGGGCAACCGCGGTCAGGTCAATTACAGTGCGGCAAAAGCCGGAATTATTGGTGCCACCAAAGCGCTGGCTATCGAACTGGCAAAACGCAAAATTACCGTAAACTGCATTGCGCCGGGACTCATTGATACCGGGATGATCGAGATGGAAGAAGCCGCATTGAAAGAGGCGATGTCGATGATTCCCATGAAACGAATAGGTCAGGCTGAAGAAGTCGCCGGGCTTGCCAGTTATTTAATGTCGGATGTGGCGGGCTATGTAACTCGCCAGGTGATTTCCATCAATGGAGGGATGTTATGACACGTCGTGTCGTGATTACAGGCATGGGCGGCGTCACCGCCTTTGGGGAAAACTGGCAGGCTGTCTCCGCCAGGTTATTGGCATATGAAAATGCGGTACGCAAAATGCCGGAGTGGCAGGTTTATGACGGACTGCACACACTGCTGGGAGCGCCGATCGACGACTTCACTCTGCCGGAACACTATACCCGCAAGCGAATTCGCGCCATGGGGCGCGTATCGCTGATGTCCACCCGCGCAACAGAGCTGGCGCTTGAGCAGGCCGGGCTGATTGGCGATCGGGTACTGACTAACGGTGAAACCGGGATCGCTTATGGTTCATCAACCGGTAGTACCGGTCCAGTGAGCGAGTTCGCGACCATGCTGACCGAGAAACACACCAATAACATCACCGGCACGACCTACGTGCAAATGATGCCGCATACCACTGCCGTTAACACCGGATTGTTTTTCGGTCTGCGTGGGCGAGTCATCCCGACATCCAGCGCCTGCACATCCGGTAGCCAGGCAATTGGTTATGCATGGGAAGCCATTCGACACGGTTATCAAACGGTGATGGTCGCCGGCGGTGCAGAAGAGCTGTGTCCTTCCGAAGCCGCCGTGTTTGATACGTTATTCGCAACCAGCCAGCGCAACGACGAGCCGAAAACCACCCCCTCCCCGTTCGATGAAAAACGCGATGGTCTGGTCATCGGAGAAGGTGCAGGTACGCTAGTGCTGGAAGAGCTGGAACACGCTAAAGCGCGCGGAGCAACGATTTATGGTGAAATCGTTGGCTTTGCCACTAACTGCGATGCTGCCCATATCACCCAGCCGCAGCGCGAAACAATGCAGATTTGCATGGAAAAATCACTGAATATGGCAGGTATTAGTGCCCGGGATATCGGCTATATTTCAGCGCACGGAACCGCAACCGATCGTGGTGATGTTGCAGAAAGTCAGGCAACCTCTGCAATTTATGGTGATAATGTTCCGCTATCCTCGCTTAAAAGCTATTTTGGACATACCCTTGGCGCTTGTGGCGCACTAGAGGCCTGGATGAGTCTGCAAATGATGCGTGAAGGCTGGTTTGCGCCTACGCTAAATTTGAGTCAGCCAGATGCCAATTGTGGCGCGCTGGATTACATTATGGGTGAAGCCCGCAAGATTGATTGCGAGTTTTTGCAGAGCAACAACTTTGCGTTTGGCGGCATAAATACTTCTATCATCATTAAACGTTGGCCGTGATATGTACCGGATCGTTCTTGGGAAAGTTTCTGTTTTAAGCGCTGGCGCACTGCCTGCCGCACTAAGTGAGCAAGCGCCGCAAGGTGCTCGCCGTGCGCGCTGGCTGGCAGGTCGCGTGCTGCTTTCCCATGCCCTTTCGCCATTACCGGACATCGTCTATGGCGAGCAAGGAAAACCGGCCTTTTCTGCTGACACGCCGCTGTGGTTCAATCTCAGCCACAGCGGTGATGATATCGCCCTGCTGCTCAGCGACGAAGGGGAAGTCGGCTGCGATATTGAAGTCGTGCGCCCGCGCGATAACTGGCAAACGCTGGCAAATACGGTATTCAGTCTTGGTGAACATGCCGAAGTCGAGGCCGAACGCCCGGAGCAACAGCTGGCGGCGTTCTGGCGCATCTGGACGCGTAAAGAAGCTATCGTGAAACAGCGCGGCGGTAGCGCCTGGCAAATCGTCAGCGTCGACAGTACCGCGCTAACTTCCTCACTCTCCGTCAGCCAGTGCCAGCTCGATACCCTGAGCCTGGCGGTGTGCACCCCCACGCCGTTTACCCTGACCGCAGACGCCGTGCAGCGCCTGGAAGCCTTAGCGTAAATTTTCCGGGAAGTTTTTCGGCAGCTCGCTCGCCGCACAGGCAATAACGTCATCGTTGTTCGCGCCGCAGTCACGTACGAAAGTGATGGTCGCGAACTCATCAATCACCTCGGTGGGATACGCCGGGCCGGCATCGCGGTACGACATCATCAGCGGAATATGGTCATTCTGGAAGCAGACCGTTTTTTCCGGATTATTGATCACCCAGCGAGGGAAAAAGATGGTGCCGTGAAAGAGTTTGTCACCCAGGTTTACGATCAGGCTGACGTCGGTCCCGGTCGGTTCGGTCCACGAAATTTTATAAACGCTCTCCCCGACCCGCACAATATAGGCCCGCTGATCTTTCACCCAACGATTTCCCACAATACCGCTGTGAATGCGGTAATCCAGCGTAGCGTCGTTTTTCACGTAGATCTCGTAATTCCAGCCATTATCGTAGGTATAGACCAGATGTTTGCCGACAAATCCGCTCAAATCATGTTTATCAAACGCGCTCATATTCGTTCTCCTCTTACTTGATGTGAGGATCTTAACGCTTCAAAAATTGGATGAATAACGCTATGTTTGCATCAAATTCATTCAATTATTAGATGAGTTATGCACAAAACAACCCTCGAGCAGTGGGCCCTATTGGAGAAAGTGGTGGAGCTGGGCAGCTTCGCTAAAGCGGCGGAAGAGACCAACCGTAGCCAGTCTTCGGTAAGCTACAATCTGGCACTGTTACAGGAGCGACTTGGCGTAACGCTGCTGACCCCGGAAGGCCGCAGGGCTGTCCTGACCCCGGCCGGAGAGCTATTGCTCAATCAGGTCAAACCGTTACTGAAGGCCTTTTTATGGGTGGAAACCCGGGCCGCAACGTTACAAAACGGTACGCGAACGCGGCTGGATTTGATGGTAGATAGCATCTTCCCACGCAAACGCCTGTTCGCCATTCTCAAACAGTTTCAGCAGGCCTGGCCGCAAACGCAGGTGCGTCTGACCGAAGTCCTGGAGAATGGTGATGCTCGACTGGCAGCACATGCCGATGCGGACGTAATGGTCCTGACCCGGCGTCAGGATGTCACCGGACGCGGCGAATGGCTGATGAATATTGACTTCGTGGCCGTGGCCCACCGCGATCACCCACTCTGCATGCTGGATGCGCCGCTGAATGAAGACGCATTACGTGCCTGGCCGCTGATTCGCATTGCCGATCGCGATAACCCACAACAACCGGCGCGTGATGCCTGGACCTTCTCGACCATTGATGCCGCGATTGATGCGGTGATGTATCAGGTCGGTTACGGCTGGCTGCCCGAAGAACGCATTCAGACGCAGCTTGACCAGGGACTTTTACGCCCACTGCCGTTAAGCCATGGCGCTCGCCGCGCCACGCCTTTGCATCTGATCGTTAAAGATACGCTCGCCCCGCTGGATGAACAGGTCAGTACTCTGCTGCGTTTATTGCGAGAACATTAACCTTTTCCCCGGATGCCGGACGTGTGTTACAAAATACGCTATTCCCCTTACTCCCTGTGCGCCAACGCGCCACATGAAAGGTTAACTGCAGATGCAACGAGTCACCATTACCCTCGATGACGATTTACTGGAAACGCTCGACGGCCTGAGTCAGCGCCGTGGCTACAACAACCGTTCCGAAGCGATCCGCGATATTCTGCGTGGCGCACTGGCGCAGGAAACTACCCTTGAACACGGCACTCAGGGCTTCGCGGTGCTCTCGTATGTTTATGAGCATGAGAAGCGTGATCTGGCCAGCCGTATTGTTTCTACCCAACACCACCATCACGATTTATCGGTCGCCACGCTGCACGTGCACATCAACCATGACGACTGCCTGGAAATCGCCGTGCTAAAAGGCGACATGGGCGATGTGCAGCATTTTGCCGATGACGTGATTTCCCAGCGCGGCGTGCGCCACGGCCATTTACAGTGCCTGCCGAAAGAAGAGTAATTGCCTGTTTCGTTGCGGGATGCCGGATGGCGGCTACGCCTTATCCGGCCTACGTCTGTTACCATCTGTAGGCCAGGCAAGCGAAGCGCCCCCGGCAATAATGATTACGCCATCGTGCCAATCGTCTTTCTGAAACGCAGCAGTGCTATCAGGAAGAACGCGCTACCAATCGCCAGCAGCGTCAGAAACTGCGGCCAGACAATGTCAAACCCTGCGCCGCGGTAAAGTATCGCCTGCGCGAGGCTGACAAAATGGGTCGTTGGCATGGTCAGCATAATGTCCTGCACCGCCTGCGGCATGCTTTCACGCGGTGTGGAGCCACCTGAGAGCATCTGTAACGGCAGCAGCACCAGAATCATCAGCAGTCCCAACTGCGGCATGGAACGCGCCAGCGTGCCCATAAAAATGCCGATCGAGGTGGTGGCGAACAGGCTCAGCGCCACGCCCAGCATAAACAACGGAATTGAACCCTCAATCGGCACCCCGAGCACGCCTTTCACCATCAGCATCAGCGACAGACCGGAAACCACCAGCACCACCAGCCCCATCGACCAGATTTTTGCCATCATAATCTCAAACGGCGTCACCGGCATCACCAGCAGATGCTCAATAGTCCCGTGCTCGCGTTCGCGGATCAACGCCGAACCGGTCAGCACAATCGCCAGCATGGTGATGTTATTGATGATCGCCATCACCGCGCCAAAACGGGCGGGTTCCAGATTAGGGTTAAAGCGCATACGCATTTCCAGTGCCACCGGCGGCTCATTGTTATCGCGGTAACGCGCCACAAAGCTGTTTACCTCGCCGCTGATGATATTCTGGATATAGCTGTTGCCGGTAAACGCCTGGCTCATCCGCGTGGCATCGACGTTAACCTGTATATCCGGTTGTCGTCCGGCCAGCACATCACGCTGAAAGTCAGGCGGAATGTTTACGGCGAAGGTATAGCGCCCGGCGTCCAGCCCGGCATCCATTTCATCGGCAGTGATCATCTCCGGCGGTAAAAACCACGGGCGATAAAAACTATTCACAATCCGATTCGACAACTGCGACTGGTCCATATCGGCAATAGCAATCGGTGCCAGATGCAGCGAACCCGGCAGGACGGTCGCGGAAGAATAAACCGAAACCGTGAAGGCGAAGACGATCAGCGTCAGCATCGCTTTGTCACCCAGCAGGCTGCGCAACTCTTTGATGCCGAGGTTATAAATATTGCGTAATCGGCGCATCACCCCTCCTGTTTTTTCAGCAGTAATACGCTCAGACCAATCACCACCGGAATGGCTACCGCCAGCGGAATAAACAGCGGCCAGAGATCGGTCAGATCCAACGCTTTAGAGAACGTTCCACGCGCGATGGTCAGAAAATGGCTGGTCGGATAAATTTCACCAATCCAGCGACCCGGCCCTTCCAGCGAGGCAACTGGATCGATCATTCCGGAAAACTGCGTCGCCGGGATCAATGTAATAATCGCCGTACCAAAAATGGCCGCGATCTGGCTTTTCATAAACGTGGAGATTAACAGCCCCAGCCCGGTGGCAATGGTGACGTACAGCAGCGCTGCCAGCGTCAGGGTCACAAAGCTCCCCTTATGCGGGACGCCGAACACAAACACCGACAGCGCGCACAACAGCAGGAAGTTCAGCATACCCAGCACGATGTACGGCAACTGTTTGCCGAGTAAAAACTCGCTGCGGGTCGTGGGCGTAACGTACAGGTTGATAATCGACCCCAGCTCTTTCTCACGCACCACGCTGAGGGCACTGAGCATGGAGGGGATCATCATCAACAGCAGTGGAATCACTGCCGGAACAATCGCCGGCAGACTCTTCACATCCGGGTTGTAACGATAGCGAGTTTCAATGGTCATCAGCCCGTTTTGCCCGCTGGCATTGGGCTGACGCGCCATCACATCCTGCAGCCAGGTCTGGTGCATCGCCTGCACGTAACCCCTGACCGTTTCAGCACGGCTTGGCATTGCGCCATCGACCCAGACGCCAATCTTCACCGGCGTTCCACGCGCGATGTCGCGGCCAAAATTTGGCGGAATTTCAATTGCTACCGCAACTTCGCCTGAACGCATCCGTTTGTCCAGCTCGTCATAACTGGTGAGCGGCGGTTGCTCGATAAAATAGCGCGATCCCGCCAGATTCAGCGTCCACGCCTGGCTGCTGACGGTCTGGTCACGATCGAGCACCGAAAAACGCAGGTTTTCTACATCCATGCTGATGCCGTAGCCCATGATAAGCATCAGGATCACTGTGCCCATCAGCGCCAGCGTGGAGCGTACCGGGTCACGTCGTAGCTCCAGCGCCTCGCGGCGGCTGTAGCTGAACAAGCGTCGTAGGCTAAAGCCTTGCCGCGGCGGCTTACTGTTTTCATGCACTGTCGGGACATTGGCTGGCGCTAACTGAGCTTCCGGCGCCGGGCCTGCCGCTTCCTGCAACCAGGAGATAAACGCCTCTTCCAGACTGGCAGCTCCACGCTGTTTCACCAGCTCCTGCGGCGTACCGCTGGCCAGTACTTTTCCGGCGTGCATCAGCGACATGCGGTCGCAGCGCTCCGCTTCGTTCATAAAGTGGGTGGAGATAAAAATGGTCACTTTGTCCTGACGCGACAGATCAACCATCAGTTGCCAGAACATATCCCTCGCCACCGGATCGACCCCGGAGGTCGGTTCATCAAGAATGAGCATCTCCGGGCGATGGATCACCGCCACCGCCAGCGACAGGCGTTGACGGATCCCCAACGGTAGTGCACCGGGCAGCGCATCTTCGACATCGGTCAGCGAAAAGCGCTCACTCATCTCCTGCACCCGACCAGGGATTTCTGATTCGGGGATATGGAACAGCCGCGCATGTAGTTCGAGGTTTTGCCGGACGGTCAGCTCGCTGTAGAGCGAAAATGCCTGCGACATATAGCCTACCCGGCGGCGGGTATCGATATTCTTCGGATCAACCGCTTGTCCAAACAGCCACGCCTCGCCTTCGCTTGCGGGCAGCAGTCCGGTGAGCATTTTCATGGTGGTGGATTTACCGCAGCCGTTGGAGCCGAGAAAACCGAAGATTTCCCCGCGCGGAATGCGGAAGTTAACGTGGTCCACCGCCACAAATTTACCGAAGCGCATGGTCAGGTTTTTCGCCTCGATGGCAATCTCTTCCTGCTCAGCGTGATACGGCGGGATCACTACCGGTTTATGCGCCTGGCGCTGGGCTTCAGGTAACAGCGCGATAAACGCCTGCTCCAGCGTGTTGCTGTTGGTTTGCTCACGTAGCTGCTGCGCGCTCCCGGTGGCTAACACCTCCCCGGCGTTCATCGCCACCAGCCAGTCAAAGCGCTCAGCTTCTTCCATGTAAGCGGTCGCCACCAGCACGCTCATGTTGGTCTGCCGCTGGCGAATGCTGTTAATCAGATCCCAGAACTGGGCGCGGGACAGCGGGTCGACCCCGGTGGTGGGTTCATCGAGAATTAACAGTTCCGGGTCGTGGATTAACGCGCAGCACAACCCCAGCTTTTGCTTCATCCCGCCCGAGAGTTTCCCGGCAGGACGGTCGCGAAACGGTGCCAGTCCGGTGCTATTCAGCAGCTCGGTAATCCGCGCCTCACGCTCCGCTTTGTCATGCCCAAACAGGCGGGCAAAGAAATCGACGTTCTCATATACCGACAGCGTGTGATACAGGTTTTTCCCCAGCCCCTGCGGCATCCAGGCAATGCGCGGGCAGACATCCCGGCGATGTTTTGGGTCGCGCATATCGCCACCCAACACCATCACGTTGCCGTGTTCAATGACCCGCGCGCCGGAGATGAGCGACAGCAGGCTCGATTTTCCGACGCCATCCGGGCCAATCAACCCCACCATACAGCGGGCAGGGATATCCAGCGTGATATTGTTCAGCGCTACCGTTTTCCCGTAATGCTGACTCACGCCGTCAAGGTGCGCCACGGGAGGAACGGGAACCAGCGCCAGATGCGTCATTGCGGCAACCTCACCACCAGGTCGTCAGGCCAGGCGCGACTTTCATCAACACGCACCCACGCCATGCCCGGCAGACCGGTTTTCACGTACTCCAGATGCTGCTGCAACAGCTCTGGCGGGATACGCGCTTTGACGCGAAACATCAGTTTCAGCCGTTCATCGCTGGTTTCGACCGTTTTCGGCGTGAACTGCGCGACGCTAGCCACAAAGCTGATGGTCGCCGGAATACGCAGATCCGGCGCAGCATCCAGCACCAGCCGCGCTTCTCCGCCAATCTTCAGTAAACCAGCCTGTTCGGTTGGCAAGAAGAACGTCATGTAGACATCGCTGAGATCGACCATATTCAGCACGCGACCGCCTGCGGAAAGCACCTCGCCAGGTTCAGCTACGCGGTACTGTACGCGACCATCCCGCGGGGCTTTCAGCTCGCTATCATCAATATCAGCCGCAATACGACGTTCGGTAGCCTGCGCGGCTTCTACGCGGGTTTGCGCCTGAATGATACTGGTACGAGCGGCTTCAATGGCGGCTTTTGCCGCAGAGACCTGCGCCTTTGCGGATTCCAGTGCAGCGCGTGCGCTTTCTGCCGCAGCCCTGTCGTCATCCAGCTGTTGCTCAGACACAGCCCCACGCTGAGATAGCGAACGGGAGCGGACGTGGCGTTTAGAGACCGACTGCAGTTCCGCCTCACGCTGTTTTACCACCGACTGCGCGGCGCGCATTTCACTTTGCCGCTGCTCTAACAGCGCCCGCGCCGCCGCCACCGCACTTTCGGCCTCTTTGATTTGGGCTACCGCTTCCAGCCGCTGCTCCTGCAGCACGCGGGTATCCATTTTCGCCAGCACCTCACCCTGACGGACGAACTGCCCTTCCGACACGAGGATCGTGTCAATTCGCCCGGCAATCTTGGTGGCAATATCCACTTCAGTGGCTTCAATTCTGCCGTTGCTGGCTGCAAACCCCTCCGGTATTCCCGCAGGACGAAGCATCCACCATGCTATCGCGGCCACCACGACCAGGATGCCCGCCACCCACCACATCATATGACGTTTAAACTTATCCATATTCGACCCGCCGTAATCCCTGTTATCAAACGATGCGTGTCACAAAGCCCACTGAACAGCTATTCAGCGGGAGATTCCATCCGGGATAAGAAGGAATGAGAAACAATGGCCAGAGAGCAGACAGGCATGTAAGCAACCTGCGCCGCGAAGGAAGTGAATGATGAAAATGCTGTGAAATCGGGTAGTAATGTTGTCATCATCAGCGTTCCTGGCCGGAAATGAAACACGCATACTCATTACTGCTGTCTATTGAATACTACCACCTGGATTCAATATGTCTATTCGGTTGTAGCAGGGATGTTGCAGGAAAAAAATCGTGCCCGGCAATTCCTTCACCGAGCAAATTTCACAAGTGAGTTTTATTTAAAATGCAGCGGATACACGCTCAACGTATCGTCTTCGCTTATTCAGATTGTGAAATGACAATAAAGTTTGCCCGTAAGCCTACAATTAAACAATAAAGTTTGCCCGTAAGGACAAGTAGTTATGCTATAGAACCTTCTATCACATAGTTGCAACACTTCTGTTAATTGTGATGCACACAAAAGTGCCGCATACTCGTTATATCGGTAACCTACTGAGTATGGTGTACGCTATGACTAAAAAATGTCCAAAAACATCCCATGTTGGGTCAAATTCCAGGTTGCATCATCATGTCCATGGGAAGGAAGGCATCCAGACTGTAGTACAAGTACAGGATGACTCCGTTGAAAAAGAAATAAGGACCAAGGCAACAAACGACCTGAGAATTGAGTATAGTTTTGGCTTACAAAGACTCAATAGCATCGCTGAAGAAAATGGTTTGTTATCAGATGATTACCGAACATTCTGACATATGATCCAATAGTTAGAAAATTTCATTATGATATACTAACCTTAGCTATCCCCAGGCTGTAGCGCCCTTCCGAGAGGTGTTGGCCCCCTTCTTCTGTTTCGCACTTTCTTTCTTGTTTGCGGCTCGCCTAGACTATCCATCGTAGTCGTTCTCAGCCCCGGATTTTGTTGTCCTGAACAAAGGCACGAAGCCTACCCAACGAGACCGTATTTGTTTCTGGGCCGAATCAGAATTGATAATTGTCAACGAATACTTTTTTTATCATAGTGTTGTAGTTATTGTTATTGCGATGGCGGTATGTTGACGTAATTTTTACGGGATAGGACACGCTACAAGGGAGTGCTCACTCGGCGTACATTTACGTAGTTAGGGCTGACGGAACACGAACCAGATGTGTAAATCGCTTTTAGGACATATCGATAACACATTGCCATCATTTTATTAACTGTACGAGTTTGACTTAGTATTGAAGGCATCCAAATTTCTGATAGGAAGCTCTGACCTATAGATTGAATCTCACTAGTGAGTTAGCCGACATTTCAGTCAATTGATTATGGCAAAAAGCTCTTAATTACGGAAAACATATAGGAAATTCAGACATATTATCCGTTACTTACAAGAATAACAGCCTAATTATCTGAACAAATTAGATAGAAATCTAAGGGGAATTCCGTTGGAAGTAGAGATGTGGGATGGTGGCTTGCAAGAGCAAGAAGTGGTAGCAATCGAGAAAATAAAGGCTGCTTTTTCAGATAACGTATCTAAGCCTGACAAACCTGTACGTGGAGGCTCAATTGGCGAGCAGCTACAAAGCTATGGCTATACTGGCAACGGAATGTTTCCCTGGAAAGGTTATGCAGGTTTTCGTTTTGTTGAGGCAAAAAAAGAAGGTGAATTCGATTTAGTCATTGTTACGCATTGTAATGTGATCATTGTTGAATTGAAGGACTGGAATCATCAGCCTGTAACAGCACGCGGAGAGACCTGGTATAAGGGCGGCAAAAACATGGGGCGCTCGCCAGTAAGCGTAACCCGTGGAAAAAAGTTCACGCTGGACAACAAACTCAAGCGTCTGGCAGAGCGTTTTACGAACAAAGGCTATGTTCCAATTGTACATTTCTTTGTTGTGATGACTGGCAATGCGGACTTCAGTGAGTTACCGGAAGAACAACTTCACCATACAATCTCGTTAACAGATTTTCTTAAATTTGCTGATCGCAACACATTCAACAACTACTTCAGACCCCATCCAGGTTCCCAAGTTCTGAACAAAGATTTTCCCCTTTTTGATAACCTTTTCTTAGGACCTCAGACAGCGCCCAAAGCTCTGAGGGTTAATGGCTTCGAAGCTAAAGATATGATTTTCGAGCATCCTAAAAAGGTGTATCGGGAATACCTAGCAAAATCAGAGATATCGGCAAATAGCGAAGCATTACTCAGAGTATGGAATTTCCGGAATATCCCAGGGGCGAAAGCGTACACGCCGGAAGGAAGAACTGAGATCGTTTCACGTGAGCGTGAAGTGTTACAGCACATCAATCACCAGAATCGGGACCTTTATAACCACTGCCTGAGGTCACTAACCAGTTTTCAGAAAGATGAGGTGACAGCTGAGTACAGCGAAGTCTATGAGCTTCCGCCAGGTCATGTTCGGTTTAACGAATTCATCGGGAAGTATGGTAAGTCGTTTTCTGACCAAGACCGTTTAAATGTAGTCAAACTACTCATTGCAAAGTTTAGCGATCTCCATGAGATGAAAATTGCTCACAGAGATATCGCCGATCACAGCCTGTGGATTTCACCTTCAAAAGAAGTCGCCCTGTCAAACTTTATTTCGGCATACCATCGACCAGTTGGAACGGTCGGAGATTATCGTAAGCTTTTATCAGTGGGTGCTGTCGAGGTAAAAGACATGCTTGATGGGGGCGAACTTACGCCTTTTCAGCAGGATGTTCATGCCCTGGGTCTTGTAGCCTGGCACTTATTAAGTGGTATGCGAATGTCGCCAAAGAGTCTGGAGACTGTACAGGAGAGTATGTTAAACAGTCAGCACTGGTATTCAGATGTATTACTGGATGCTGTTGCTGCAAAATTTACTTCCGCGACGGATTTCTTTGATGCCCTTAAACAAGCTGAACCTGCTGGCGAGGCGCTCCCAACATTTGATGATACTGAGCTTGACCCTTACAGGCATCCTATTAACCACTCTCGTCAGTATCGGGAAGATGATGATTTTCTGGTAGAAACATCTGATAAAGAAGTCTATATCTCGGGTGGAAGGCTCGTGAAGGCGTGGCTAAATGTTGGTGGGCAAGGAGACGATTCATCAATAAACTTCCAGGTTTTGAAGTTTTTAAAACAGATCGAACAGCTTTCTTTAGTTAAACCAACGTATCTGCCTGAAATCCGTGAATTTGGTATCGCATCTAAATCATCGAGTCTTTACATGGTCACTGACCAGATACAAGGAGATACCTGGGACAAAATGGTGGTCCCGGATGATGAAAAAATCGATCTCATTGATAAGTTTGTCGCTTCAGTTGAGCATTTACACGGTCTTGGTGTTTCTCACGGAGACATCCACCCAGGCAATGTGATGCTTAGGACGGAGGGGCGCTCGCTTTTCCTCATCGATATCCCCGACTTTTCACCGTCGGGTGACGAACCTAAAAACCACAGCTACAGCCCTGAATATATTGATAATTGCACTTCCTTTGAACGCGATAACTATGCAGTGATGAAGATGTCCTGCGAGTTGTTAGGTTTGTCCTGGGGGGATGAATCAGACCTTTACCCAACGATTGCGAATGCCATCCGGGCTGAACTGGAAGATCCTATTTTTGGGTTTAAAGATTTAGGCCGGTTTAAAAAAGCGGTAGACAGTTATGACCAAGCGTCAACACAAGATCTGATAGAGATTACAGCAGGAAACGCCGATGAAATAATCTCTGTTCTGCCTGATAACGGGCATCTGTATGTCAAAGTTGAGCCAAATCGTAAAGAGCCAGCTGAAGTAAAAGTCACTTTCACCGGAATTGGTGGCAGTTTTTCTGCAATGTTCAGCAAAGAACAGAAGACGCTGCTTTATGGCTTTAATCCAAGGGCTCGTTCATCAATTCGTAAGCAAGATATTGATGAAAGCCAGTTCGAAATTGGTACGGGTATCAGGATTACTCCAGGCAGCCCGCAGGATATGTCGGCGTTGACAGTATTGCTTAATAAAGAAGAATCTTTTGCCCGGGCAATCGAGTTGATTACCGCATCTGAAGACATTCAGTCGCAGGACCCGCTTACTCTTCAGTTAAAAGATGCCTTTGCCAGACTGGATAAGCGGGTGCTTGAGCCTGCTTTAAAAGAAGTGCTGGAAATCCCAACGGTGAAACTGTGGCGTGCAATCCTGGATACTGAAACAGAATCCTATCCGAACATTGAAGTCAGTGGGGAGGTAATACCTGTTGCAGATGCTCACGGGGAGCTACTCATTCCTTACTCTGCAGACGTTGATCCTCTTGGCGCATTTAGAAGTAGTGATGACGTTGAAGCCTTGCAGGTCGATCAGGAAGGGGTTGAGCGATTTATAGGTGAGGTGTCACTTAAGAAGTCAGAGCTCAAGGAGATTCGATTGGTTAGGGTACGTTCAGCAGCCTATAGGTTGAAAGATTCTGATATTGTCTTCTTCCGCACAAAGCAGGATCGGGCGTCTTATCAGAAGCGTAAACGAGCGCTGGAACGCCTCATCGATCGGGAGAGTGTGCTACCTGACTTAATTGACCTGTTCGACCCATCCTGCAAACAGGATGCTCAAAATTATGGTGTCACTGTCAGCGATGCCGATTTTGCCAGATACGACCGTGAAGACCAACACGGAAACAAGATCAGTCTGAATGAACAGCAAAGAAAGGCGTTTAACATATTGGTTAATAATGGACCTCTCTCCCTGTTGCAGGGACCACCAGGGACAGGTAAAACTGAGTTTATCGCGGCCTTTGTCCACTACCTGATTGAGAAACAGAACACCAAACGCATTTTATTAGTTAGTCAGTCACACGAGGCTGTGAATACAGCAGCCGAGCGCATCAGAAAGCACTGTTCTCGACTTGGTACAGAGCTGGATATCGTCAGGTTCAGTAACCGTGAAGGGGCTGTTTCTCCTGGGCTGAAAGATGTCTATTCGAACGCAATCACAACAGAGAAACGCGAACTGTTCAATGCTGAAATTAAGTACCGCGTTGAAGCGCTGAGTGAAGCCATTGGTCTGGAGCCAGGGTTTATTTCGGGTGTCGTGCTTGCGGAGCTCAGGCTGTTCAAGCAAATAGATCATCTTGAGAAATTGCTCTATCAGGTTAACGATTTAACCGATCCAAAAGAGATCAACGAACTGAAAGATATTGCAGTCGAACTCAACTTTTCCATCCGCTCCAGACTGAGTCAGGAGTATGGGATTAACCTGGACAAAGACGCAAAGGTCTCTGCAGCAAAAGACATTCTGATCTCAAGGCTATGTACGGAGTATGGTGTCAGACCTGATGAGGCTCGACGAGTAAAGGCATTAGCTAAAATATCCCGGGATATGCAGGATGCTATGTCGGGAGAGCGAGTGAACCTTGATGAGTTTTATTCACGTTCCAGGCAGCTAGTGGCTGGCACATGCGTCGGTATTGGACAGGGGCATATTGGTATCCAAGAGAATATCTACGATTGGGTGATTATTGATGAAGCTGCGCGCTCGATTGCGAGTGAACTGGCCATTGCGATGCAGTCGGCGAGACGCGTCCTGTTAGTTGGAGACCATCTGCAGCTTCCACCATTGTACTCAGATGCTCACAAGGCGGCATTAGCGAGGAAATTGGGTATCAATAATTCTCGCACTGAAATTGATGAGGTATTACGAAGTGACTTTGCTCGCGCCTTCAACTCTACTTATGGTGCACAAGCTAGTGCAGCTCTGCTGACCCAATATCGTATGGCTCCTCCAATTGGTGAACTTGTATCAAAGACCTTCTACGAAGGGAAGCTTCGAAATGGAGAGCGAGCAATTCCTGATGTCTATCAGCATGCACCAGAAGCTTTACGTAACGTAGTGACTTGGCTGGATACTGCCTCCTTGGGTCATCGGGCCCACCACCTTGGAGACCGTGGAACAAGTATTTACAACCGAAGTGAAGCTGACGAGATTATTTCTGTACTTAAACAGGTGTCAGAGAATGAAGAATTCGTCGCTCAGCTTTCAAAGCTCGTTAATAAAGATGAAGCAGCAATCGGAGTAATTTGTATGTATGCCGAACAAAAGCGGTTGCTACGTCAGAAATTCAATCAGGAAATCTGGAGCGATGGCTTCAAGGATATTGTTAAAATTGATACGGTTGACAGCTATCAGGGCAAGGAAAATCGAATTATCATTTTATCTCTGACGCGTTCGGATAAGCAACATAGCCCAGGTTTCTTACGCGCACCAAACCGTGTCAATGTAGCAATGTCACGAGCAATGGATCGCTTATTGATAGTTGGTAATGCCGATATATGGAAGGGAAATAATAAAGAGCTGCCATTAGGCTCCGTTGTTCGCTATATGACTGAACGAGGTCAGGACGCTGGATATGTGTTCCTCTCCGCTCAACAGGGAGGGAAAAAGAAATGATGTCTGATAACAAAGTAACCTATCACGAAGTTGACTTCTTACTGCCTGCACAGAAATTTAACATTCAGTTCTCATATATTTCCCAGAAAGGACTACCATTTATCCGGGAATTTGTTCTGAGGCTTGTTCATGTAGCCTCAATGAGCAAAGCACAAATATCAACTTATTTCGGCTTGAGCCACTGTGAGACGGAGGAGGCAATCTCAGATCTTGTACAGCG
Source organism: Citrobacter sp. Cpo103 (assembly GCF_030332605.1). Lineage (NCBI taxonomy): Bacteria > Pseudomonadati > Pseudomonadota > Gammaproteobacteria > Enterobacterales > Enterobacteriaceae > Citrobacter > Citrobacter sp. Cpo103. Next base: position 164,811 of record NZ_JAOWHO010000032.1, read on the forward strand.
CGGCGAACTTACGCTCTCCGCGGAAGGTAGACTGACCTTAACTGACAAATCAAATGGATATTTTTCTGAGGTTGGAGAGATGCCACACCTTTCAACTGTCCAAGATAGTGGTGGTACATTATCATTTGATTTAGCCACTTTTAGTTGCTTCAGCAACCAAAATATCCAAGACCACTGGAGGGGGGGGATATTATTAAAGGTTGATGACAACAATGTTTCTCAAAGTGAGAAATTGGTTGAGAAACACTTCCAGTATCAGTTTAATCAGATTCTAGATAAAGGCTATCTTTCTCACTTACAAGTTCAGGGCGGAAAAGAACAGCCTTCTATTTATACAGTTAATTCTGTTAATAAACTCCGGCAAATGCCGTTACGTTTAACAACTGAGTTTAAAATGGATAACGATGGTAAAGCTGTCGAGCGTGAAGACTATGAGCACTTAAATAGCTCTGAATGTGTTCATGAGTTAATGGCTATTGAAATATCAAGGTTATTACGACCTAACAATACAATGAGTATTGTTAAATCCATGGTATCACTCAACGATGAAAATACACTTAAGCTATTTGACTCAAAAACTAATCAGCTTAATCCGGCCTTTATTAAGGATATGCAGGCCTTGGAAGAATACTCTGCCTCAGGTAGAACAACTTTCTTAGGCCCAATATACGCTAAAAATAATTGGGAAAGGCTGCTGAGAGCTTTGGCTCCAGTGCTCAGTCAGCGAATCAAAGATAAAGCTGATCATGGCGGTAGTCATTTCATATGGATAGCACCATCAGATCCATACTGGTCAAAGAGCGAACGCTTTATCTCTAGCCTGAGTGATTTTATCCACAAGTCGAGCACGAAAGATAAGCGGTTATATAAACCTGTGCTATATGTACCCGTCTCAGATGATGTTGATTCCAGGGCAGCTAGGCAATGGAAGCATGAACTAGGTCCGTTCCACGAGCACACTAAAGGGCTTGTTGAAGGATTGTTAGATGGTAATGTAGAGATCCTTCATCTCGAGGATGAATTATCTGTTGTTATCTATCATATTTCTCAACCAGAAACTTTGCCAGTGACGATGCCATTGGGATTTATAACAACTAACAAAGAGTCAGTTAAAATTATTGGATCGCTAATTACTGAATATGTGCATAGTAGTTCTGGTTTTGATAAACCGCATGACTGTGGATTGATCTCTTCAATGGTTTAGAAACTGTTATTTGATTGACAATGAAAGGGCTATTTACTGCCCTTTCATTTATTATTGAACACGATTGTGTTCTCCCAACTCCTCTTTCATTTCAGCTAAAAGTATAAAAATTTAGAATAGGCTTGGACAAACCAAATTATTATGGGCTAAATATTATTTAGCATTACTATGCTGACTTTTCATTTAATATATCTCTTTTCACCCTAAATGGTGACCAAACATGGTTGCCGGTTAGTAAAATTATATTATTATCAAAAACATATCGCTTGAATGATGTGGAGTGTTGAAATAGAAAATGAAGATCGACTTTGTCTCTAATATTTTCTGTATCCTCCCCAACGGCAGCACAAGTTCGACATTCCAAGCAAGACGCACAATATCTAAATTTAGGAACCATTATAATTTCAGAAAATTGTTTTCTAGGAGAGATAATTACTTTAACATACTCCACAGCCTGTTGAAGCTCATAATTAAAATCATCACATTTACTCAGCAACACTATGGCATTTTCAACAGCCAGAGTAGCCTTCATAAACCGTAAATTATCTTTTCCCCAGAGAAGCAAATCTTCGCCTAACAGCAACCATGCCTTGATATCGAATAAGCCATCAAAACTTGGTAATTTTCTTATATTATTTAAAATGATAACCCCAATAACCTCACCGACACACTTCATTGCTCTAATTGGAAATATAAACTCAGGTCTTGATATAGAGTGCTCTGCGAATGTAGGATTATTTCTTTGATATGAATCGACGATCTCAACTGCATTCCTAGGAAGTTCTCCATTCATAACCTGCTTAATATTAATAAGAGCATTATTATACGAAGTCAGCTGAAGACGATAAAGTGGTGTATTGTGTTCATGACACCGTCGGGCCTGAATCCAGTCATGCTTAAAATAACCAAACCCAAAATCAATAATTGCTTGCGTAATACATTTTTGACAGAATTTTATTCTTATTTTTTTATCTGATTTATATGTTATAGATCGCTCTCCAGAGAGAAATATGGATGGGAGATTATGACAATAAGCTGATGGTGTATCAAATAGACCATGTCCCATCCTACCTATTTTTTTCCCGATATCTGAGGTTTCAAGTAAAAAAAGATCATCAAATCTATGGAAGACATATGAAACTTCATGATGTGCATAGGGTTTACTAAACCATTGACCATCACCTGATACTACCCCTTTAGGGTCAAAGACATCTGCAAAAACCAACTGTTGTCTAAGAAGGAAGCTTTGCAATGATTCATCTAATGGAATATTCACAGATTTTTTCTCACAGTATTTATACCTAATCTCATTATTATTTTTATGTGTTTATATCAGATATATTCGTTGAATGGGTAGTATTATTTACACATCAAATAAAATCAACGTCTAAAGTTTATGTTTCACTTTCCTATGTTGAACTGGTGATGTTGCTACAGGTAATATATTTTCTATCCAAGTAGGTTTATGTCGGTAAAGCCAAAAAAAGGCAGCGCCACACTCTTTTCTACATTGCTGCCGTATTGCTTGAGGATGCTCACTTAACCATCTAATTATTCTTATTTTATGACGCCGGCATTTTGATTCAATTCTAGCAGCTTTCCGATAATTGACTAGACCAGGAACACTGGAAATAAGAGTTTCTACACTACCAACAGAAACTCCCCAACGTCTAGCTATTTCTTTTCGATGAAATCCTTTTTGTGCCAATAGCAAAATGTTTTCCTTTACCGAAACAGTTATTTTCCTTGGTCGAAGATTCAACGAAATATTTGACCTTATAGCTAATGCCTTTATAAAACATCTACTTTTTCCCGTACGTCGACTGGCCTCAGCCATCGATAATCCTTGAGAAAGCAATTTCTTACATTTATCACTAGAAGCTGATGAATCTGGTTTCTTATATTCTAGTTCTGCTATTTTTCCCTTGCAAAACAAATCAACATGTTCTAGAAAAAAACCAATCAAGAGGTGTTTAAAAGGATGTTGGTCAGACTTCCCCTTCAATAAATTCGAGAAATAACTATAATCATCATCTGATTTAGGTAGAAGCCCATTATTCATCTCTGTTATTTGACTTGCTAATCGATACAGCGCAGTTGCAATTGATTTCCTACGTACACGTCCAGCATCTGTTATATAACCTATATTTTTAAATCCCCTGAAATAATCTGTGAATTCCGCCTCTCCTTTTGTTATCGCTTTAAGCTTTGACACTGAATAATTTGCGAAAGCATATGCTTGAAAGTTACAATGCCTATCATGCGATTCAAGTGATGGTAATAATTCCACTTGAATATGCGGGCGAGGTGGCATTGGAATATGATATAACCATATCTTGTGTAAATAACAGGCTTCGATACCGGGTATCTGGTGACCTAAGTGCCAATATGTTACACCATACATTTCCATATTTTCTCTCGCACACATAGGGCAATATTTTAATGTAATTCTTTCATATTCTCTGAAATTAGTAAGCTGACATGCTCTACTTGCCGAATGTAATGCTAATGCATCACAATAGATTCGCTTACAGTAATGCGGTAAAAAAAAACTGAATAAGGGAAAGAGTGTCTGTTCTCTAAAAAGTATTTGCGCATCTTCACCACTATTTTCAGCCAATATTGAAAGATTCGAAGTCAGCCAAGGATGAATACTTGCCCTATCGTTACCAAACATAGTAGTAAGGAACATACTACGAGGTAAACCAATAAAAGTTAAACTACGAACTAAACGACTATATAAAGTTTCGTCTGGCAATGTAGAAGGAAGCCTCATACCTACCTCCACCATAGTTAGAAATATGCCTTACAAGGTAAGATCACGGATTTTACTTTTAAGATAAAATGAATCGCCACGGATAATCTAGACACTTCCGAGCGTCTCCTCCGGGAACATAATCAGTATATCGGAATATCTCTAAAAGTGAATGGGCCGTTTTGCCGGGATGCTTACAAGCGGGCGTTTCCCAGAAGCTGATGTACGCCACGCTCCGGAAGTTTGGAGCCCGCATCAATGAAGCACTTGCGCTCAAAGAGCTGAAATTTATTCTTCATCCGCCTTACCTGGTTATAGAGCCAGGTACCCAAAGGCAGTGGGCTGGAAAGCGCTAGTTGGTGAGCGCCGTTGTTTTTTTGTGCAACGGCTTGTTAGGCATATCATGTTTTACTTCGGTTTTTTCCCTTGCATCCAATCTCCAAACGTAACCCATGACCCGGCGCCGCTATGTATATAAAAGCTTTCTAGAGTTAGATCTAAATAAGGGTACAGGCCTAGGTATTCTCTCCCATCAAACTCTTCATCATCATTTTCCATAATAGGCGCAACTGATACTCTTCCAGTTCGCGCATCCATATATCCTAACTCCCATGGCATCCAAACCGATTTTTCTGCTGAATTAGAAGTTAAATAGATTAGAGATGAGCAATTATTCATTCTATTACGCAGTACGGTTGCAGTAAATTCGCTTACTTTTCCTCTATCTAAATGCTCATCTTCTATCCAGTCAACATATACGGAATAACCTTTTTCGATTAGCATGCTTCTAATTTGCATAACTATTCGCGCATCAGAATAAGCATGAGAAAGAAAAATATCGTAATGCTCAGAAACGGAGAAAGATTCAAATGCTTTTTGCAGGCTATTTGCTGCCCAGCGCCTTTCACTGGCCTCCTCTAATAATGTTGTCTGTGTGGCATTGTAGCGACGAAGTATCTCAGATTTACGAATTATAGCCATTATTCTTCTCGTCTAAATTTTGCATCCATCTACCTAAAGGGTAACGACATGAAGCTAGTATTTGGTGATTATACCTCTCTATGATTTTGATTTATGGATACGAATTGATTATTCAGGCACATATGGAAAATGCTTTGTAACCCAAGCGTATCCATCGTTATTGGCAGCTCCTTCCGAGGTATATCGCATTAACATCTATATGATGATAAGAAACCAAAATGGCCCTCGCTTGGTTTACAAAAATACAGGATCGTACAAGACAACTATTGATCAACTAAATAACGGCTAAAGAGCGTGGCGAAATCTATATCTTCAAGCTCTCTCCCGCTGAAATAACCATTATCCCGTGCAAGATTAAGCGCCGCACCGCCTGGCGCGGCAACTGGAAGGATGAATGCCCCAGGATGGAACCGCCTAAAAATGTTGTATTCGACCTCAACACCATCCATCCCCCCAATGAAAACTGCACCGATAAGATCTTTTCTGGAGAGCATCTGCTCGCGCATTAGTTGCAAGCTACCTTGAATGTCGCCGGGCACGGGGTCGGTATAAACCACGTTGTCAAATCGTTGATTCTCTTCCGGGTAGCGACCTTCGAAGAAGCGGCTTTGATACAGGATGACAGAGTTAGTGTAATCAACCCCAAGATCTTCACAGATGCTCCAAATCATAGGGGTAATTGCTGGATGACCGCCCCATACGATTTTGTGCCTGCGAACGGTCGCAATAGTCAGTTCACGGACAGCGCACTGGATAAGAAATGGGTCAGCGGTCTCGTAATATTGCCCTCGTCCAATCACGGGGATACTTGCTGAGAGGAAAATCGCCGCCATTTCTATACCCTCCAATCTGCAAATTGCCAACTCGCCTCGCAAGCCTTAACCCATCGCGTGACTTGGATGTATTGACCCAGCCAATCCAAGTGACTAAGCCACTGAGGATGCAGGCCTACATGATCATAGAGTATGGCTACGGATTCATCAGGAGAATTCATTGATGCTTCGTGCATAGTCGTGGAGGTCGGAACGCCCACCGTTGGATAAACCACAACCATGCGGTCATCGGGCAGACGCACTCGAATCCCTCGGCCGGTGCCCATGCCAATCACTTCTCCACCGATAGTCTCAAGGCCTATTCGGAGATTGCTCATTAGGTTAACGGTACGCACCGCATGGCTCTTGCTGCGGACTTCTTCAAGCTGCAGACAGATCCGGTCAATCGCGTGGTCACTAATACGTCCCGATACGACATCTAACTCACTCTCACCAAGCTCAGAAAGGCTTGCAGTCGCTAACCGCGCCGAGCACAGAACTCCCGGCCATCCTACTCGAAGAACACTGATACCCTTAGCCAAGGCCCTTCCGAACTCCGCTGCAGTCCATCGACTGTTAAAGTAGTCGGGAGTGTCGAGCATCAACAACACGTCAGAATCACAAAGCCGATGCCATAACATGGTCTGAAAATCTTCTGCCGGGGCAATACTATGTGTATCCAGGAAAACGTCAAAATGCCTAGCAGAGAGGGCATCGAACATCTGCAGTGCCGCCTGACGAGCCTCGTCTCGCCGATAACTTACAAAAACCCGACGTTGCTTCGGAAGCAGGCCTGCACACTCCAAAAGTGCAGTGGCTACCCTTTTTGCCCCACCATTGGCGTAGGACAAACAATTCAATGGACGCAGGATCTCCGGTACATTGGTCGCCACTTCGCATAAATCAGACACGACGGGAACAACAGGCACACCGCTACGCAGCAAGCTAGGTAAGCTGGGATGATCAGCACCTAATCCGCCGAAAAATACAACAGCAGCAGATCGCTGTTGATTAGGGATAAAAGTATCAGGACTAACTTCCCAGCCGATCTCCTGACCCACCCTCAATCCAAACATGGAAACAGCATCAGTGACAGCGTTTTCAAGCTCAGAGAGTTGAGTAGCGGTCGGTAAGCCCAAAACAGCCAAACTATATATGAATGACATCCATACCTCGCAGAAACCAACTAAATCCTCACAAAACAGAAATACCTAAATCTTAAATCTTGGCTCACTCAGTTGAACTTCACTGAACCCCAGCTTGCTATACAACGTATCCAAGTGCGTCAACCCGCTTATTCGCCCGGCAAAACCAGCCTCGACTGATATTCCTTTATCTAGCCAACCATTAAACTCCTGTAGGCTCATTTCATGTTTCAGCTTCGGCAGGGGATAACTGAAGCCCGGCTCAAGAGCTCTACTTTCGCTCTTCATTTTCTCGAAACTCTCATTACCCTGTTGGAAAATTCTACGTTCCGAACGCTTGACACTTTTAGCAAATGTAAGCTCTGAAAAAATCCATGGAGATGACAGACGCCCCTCTCCAGACATGTAGTCATCGATATTTATTGCGTTTTCAGTGCCCAAAAACATGAACAACTCTGATCGCTTTATCATTTGCTGTAAAGCCGCATTAAGGATCAAATGCACGTTGGTCGTTGTTCTGTTACGTAGATTGTAACTGTAATGGCTCCATCCCTGTGGTATACAGAATTTATCATCGATTTTCCGCAAAAGTTCGTCAGCATACCCCCAAACACATGAGTCAACGAAAGCCGTGAGCCCAATATTCTCCAGGCTGAGGGCTATCCTAATGGCTTCGTCTTCATCAGCATGAGAATGAGAGATAAAAACATCAATATCGTGCTGCGGAAAGATCGATTTCTGTATTTTGTCAGCATCAAGTATATTACGTCCATCAAGAAGGTATTTTTCGAGGCTGATCAACAGTTCCCCTTTTCTGGCCTTGTACGCCACTATTTCGTCAGAACTAAAACGAAATGTTGGGTAGATATTACTAACAGTTAGATCGATAAACATTAATTCCCCCCAGTCAAGACCTACGTGCCAAGCGGATGTCTAAACGGGTAACGCTAGGGCATCCGCGCTTAATTAAAATCGCTCCCACACCTCAACGTGTTGTCCGTCAAAGAATCTGGAGCGCACCTCAGCAAAGTGTTCTTTGCCAGCCTCATTGCCGCGTCGGACCATGTCTTGGATAGCTTCAGCATCATCCATCTTAATTTCATCACTGGTCTGTTGGTTAACACGCATATGACGTGTTGGACCCAAGAAACTTTGAGCGAGTACCAGAGCACCATGCTCTTGGGCTGCAAAAAAGAGATCTACACTGTGAGGTGCCCAGCCTACTTTGCCCTTTCCGAGTTGGTCAGTGAAATCACTTTCGCTACTGAGTGTGCCGATGCTCAGCACATCAATCCTTTCTAGGGGAATCTTCAGGTATCGAACCGCTTCCGCCAACGCCGGGAGGATGGGGTTATTTGCCCAGACGCCACCGTCCAGGAACGTCTCCAACGCAACAGGCCCATCGAAGGTAACTTCATCAAAATAGGTAGGTGCAGCGGAAGAAGCTAGGGCGGCCTCAACGGCTGAAATATCTCTGAATGCAGTCCGGTCGGGGCTATGTGGGGTAACAATCGCTTCAGCTTGACCTTCCTTGGCCCTCACCGTAGGGATCACCAAGCGGCAGCGAGAATCTTCAGCCAGCGTTTTGTTCCCGTACACCTCGGCCAAAAGTCCACGGAGAGTTGCTGAGTCATGCTTGGATTTAAGCCAGTGCCGAAGTTTCCGATCCTTCGGAAAAATCTGGGGACCCTTTTTCTCGTAGAACTCAAGGATTTCACGTGGCTGCAAACCCATCGCCAGTCCAATAGCCAAAATAGCACCTGTGGATGTACCAGCTACCAAATCGAAATGAGAAATTAAATTACTCCCGCCACCGGCCTTCAACATATCGTCCCACTTGGCCAAAACTGCAGCAGTGAAGGTGCCTCTGAGCCCCCCTCCGTCGAGCGCCAAAATACGGAAATTACGGCCACGCGAGAAAGTACGCCGAGTAAGTGGCAGGTTCTTCAACTGATCAGCAATCAGCTTCACAACCAGATCAACCGATGTACTGTTGGCAATAGTCGCATTCGTTTCGTGACATAGTCCGTTTCGCAAACGAGATAGCAATGAAGGATCTTCTTCGAGATATCCTGCGATAGCGCCGCCAAAGCCCGCAACAACGAAGCCTGGCTTTCCAAGATCAAGCATTGCATCTAGCTCATTGGGGACGCCTGCTTTTACTTTATTTATGTCCCACCATGCACCACCGATGCAGATGACTACATCGGAACGATCAGCCATCCAATCACGCATTGGGGTCAAGCCGTCTACAGCCTGGCCATCGCTGTTATCTGCAGGCACAATTTCTACAGAAGCAAATGTTCTCTGCTCTTCAATTTCAGCAGCGTACTCGTCAGTTGAGTAACTCTTCGCCCGCACAAGTGTAAGCGCTTCCCTTCTACCACCGGTTTGGATGAAATCTTCAGCAGCTTTACGGAGTGGCGCAATGAACGAAGGATGGCTTCCATGAACAATTGAGCCTCCTTCACTGAAAACTTTAGCGGCAATTTTCTGCACAAAATCATCTATGTCTGCTCGCAGTTCTTTATTCGACCCGGAAAGATGAACTCTGACTCCGGATAGACGCCTTGTGGTTGCCATGTGTATCACCTCAATTACCTGAAATGTCATTTTCTGCCAGCAAGTACGTCTTGGGGACACGTTTTCAACGACCGGCTAACATAGTTGTGGTTTCAATCAAGCCTGCGATATTTTCTCGGCCATTTTGAACCGCGAATTCGTATCTCTTGCAGTACTTGGATAGCTTAACAATTGTGTTACTAGTATGATCTTCAAAATACAGATCAGAGGCAGGGATGACTAAGGTGTAGCCAAAGTGTTCCACCCTTTTACGATCCTTTCGCCCGCTAAATAAATCTTTCCGTTGATTAGGCAGGCTCACACTTTATCCAGTGGATGTGTAAATTTTATTCGATGCTCTTAGTGTTAATTATTTTGTCTTATAGATCTTCCGTTAGAAGCCTATTATCTTTCAACATGCTGCGAAAAATTTCGTAAAATGCCCATTGCCTAGCAGTGGTGAACTGATGTGCAAGGACATAAGTTACAGAGGTTTTCGTGGCTTATGACTCGTCAATTTTACATCATTAATTCATTTCGAAAAAATGAAATAAAAAATCAATTTGCCTTATGTCGAATGGCGTAATCAATCCAGTTTGAAATATTGCTTGCTATGTCCTGATAAGTATTGATAGAGCTAGGGTCGTAACAAGGAACAACACTTGACAGTGCTCTACCATCAGTGAACTTAATCAGGTCAAAGGGGTTTTTCCCTTTTCTACTAATGCCATTTCTAGGGCATTTTAGGTTATGAATGTGGATGCCTAAAAGAGCTTTTCCGTCATTCCATGCCTTGATAATTTCATGTTCAACCCATGGTCTTGAAGCAGTTTCGCTACCAATCAAAACAATAATACATCGTTTGTATTTCATATTTTGATCTATCCAGTTCTCAACTGCTTTATTACCAGTACGTTTGAGCTTTTCCCATTCATTTGGGGAGGTTGGAGGGTTACCGTCAAGGCTACCGATGTTACGTATTTGTTGAACTCTCATTACATCGTTATCAAAATGAAAGCTGTAAAAAACAGGAACTTTAGCCATTTTAGTTTCCTTTAAATATTTTCCACCCAAGTGCCGGAATTTATTCCAGCGTCATACACCGCATATCCAGACTTACCCGTTTGATTGTTAACTCCTTCATCCATCCTTTTATATAGCTGAAGGTATTCGTTGCCATACCAAACACCTGAGTCATTTTCTGTCGGAATAATCAATATCTTTTCGTAGCCTTTGGCTATGTCTGCAAAACCAATTTCCCAAGGACACCAACGTGATTGAGTTGAATTTTTTGTTGCTAAAAACAAGAACCAATCAGTAGTCTTTATTTTTAACTTAATTATGTTTGCAGTTTCTTTGTTGGGAATACTTGGCATTTCGCTGTCTTCCCAGTCAATGTATAAGTCCCATCCATTCTCCTTCAATAAAACTTGAAGGCCCTTAGCTAATTCATGGTCTTGATGGCTATGGCATAAAAAAGCAGTTTGCTGTTTTTTGGCCACAGCTTCATTAAGCGATTTAGCAACAAAGACTCTTCCGGAACGACTAGCTGCAGATCGTAAATTTTTTAGTTTAATCGCCATTATGATCCTGTAATAGGTAATAATCCGAACCAGTAATAGTTTATACTTTGCAACATTATAAAAAATAGATCAACTGCTCAGGCAAAGTTAGGTTATTAGATGTTCTTATCAAACTTTGGAGCATAAAAGCTTGAGACAAGTCAATGTATCTATGAGTCAGTAAAAAAAATTAGAGAAAGTTATACAGGTTTCTCAGTTTTTCAACAGTACGAACGTGTTTAGAGCTCCAAGGAACAAAGCCCTTTTCGCTAACCTCCCTGACATACGATCTGAACTCGAAATGCTCTATATGAAATCAAGAGAGAAAGGCTCCACACTTATGGGACAGATTACAGCAATAAACATGTTCTATCTAAATGAATTGGCTCCGTTGGTTTTTAAAACTGAAAGAATCCCTAATGCCTCGCCGACGGGTTATTGTGATAGAGGGGGATACCCCTCCACTGAAACTCCTTAAGCGTAATTTGATCTTAGCCAGGAAAGAAAACTAAGACTGGGCAGTAGCATTTTTCTGCCCATGAGATGTTGCATGCGGATTGAATTGTTACTCCTAAAAGAAGCTATACCTAATTGGTCTATCCATATTAATCAAAAAAAAATTCCAACGCTTCATACTTCAGTTTGGTTACAAAAAGGCTGTAAATCAATTTTTTGGCTGCGAAATGGGGAAATTAAGTGGCTTTGAAATACATTAGTTGATCACAAATAATTTTTGTAAATAGGTCATTCTCGCATTGAGTGCAATGCAGAACTAAAATCATCTAGAAAGGTATCTTAATTTTTAGGACAAGAACTCATCATGATTTATTTTTTGACTCTTGGATATCCAACCACCTCGAACTATTAAAATAATTTAAAAACGTATATTAAATATATTAACATCAACACCATTTAATATTTCTAAAAAAATAAGCTATCAAAATTTGTATTCCATGATGTTATCATAGAATCATAAATAAACACCATCCTCAATTCTAACAATAAGGCGAATAACTTCATGGGCCCCAGTTTCAGAAGCTACAATTTCAGCTGGAATATTCCAATTCAGAGCACGATTTGGCTCATGTAGCCATTTTTTTGCAGCCTCCTTGTCACCCTCGAACAATGCGACCGCCCGTTCGATTATCCGTATAACACGCACCAATCGCTCACTCTGATTAGCAGTAAATCGTTTTTTGGTAGAACGTTTAAACGTAGTGATTGGAATACCCGACATTTTTTGTAGTTCCGTCGGCGTGATTTTCGCCCATTCAGAAATACGTTTCACAACACTCCCTTCAAGCCCGTCGTTGATTTTTCTTATCAAAGCAATACCATCCCGGGAACCCAGTCCAAGGACATCCCACCCCCTCTGCTGGAGAGAGCTACTTATAATAGGGGAAAAGACTCTTAAAGCCATACGTCGCTTCCCCAGTTGATAGTTCCGCTACAATGCATGAAGATTCTCCTATAATACACTAAATATCTCTCACCTTATCTATCAGTACGGTTTAACATTGTTTGACCCTGACGGTTAAGAAAAAAATATTTTGGTCACTTACAACTGTTACTTATAAGATATTAATCTACTCAAGACAGTCGGCCCAAAGGATCATCATCAATAATCCCTACCTGTCTAAGCAGATCAACAGGATACTTTTGCTTAGCGGCCCGTTGGAAAATATCTGGATCACCGATCCTTTCCGAAAGGTTAACCGCGCCAACCAGCTCACGTAAACTCAGCTCGAACTCGGGATGCTGAGCCCGAGTAATATCTGCAATAAATTCCCGAGGATTATCGGGTATACACTGTGGTCTACGTATTTTTTGCCCTCGATGCCCTTTTGGTAAAGACATTTTTGATCGTAACTCTTTGATTTCATCGGTACCAGCAGACAAACCACAAGCTCTTACATATGCCTGTTCCAGTACACTAGTATTAATTCTTTCATCATCTGAATCAGCCAAGATAACAAGTCTCTGCGCCTCCCGATAAATACGGTGAGCAATATCCAAATTACCGAGAGATAACTCATACATTTTGTTATTCAACTCATCCGTTAGCTCGTTATATATACAAGTCCATTGCATTTCCCAAAGTTCCTCAATAAATGCTGCCCACTCATCGCTCTCTTTTTTTAAGGATTCCATTCGGAAGTATCCAGAACTTTCAGCACGGCGGGCTGCCTTAAGAGTTTTTGATAGCGTGTCATCGAATGGTGGATTGCCGCAGAAAAAGAGGGGGATTCCTAATTTATTTACTAGGCTGTGAAGGAAGTTAAGAAGGTTATTTTCACCTCCCGTGCGCTTGAACACCAACCTTTGCATTTCATCAATAACTAAGATCCCCAAAAAACTTGATTTAATTCGCTGTTCTATTTGTCTCATCAGACTACCGATTGTATTTGCAGATATTGATTTTTCTCTACCCATAGCTAAATCTAATGCTACCAAGATCTCCTCACAGAGATCACGAACACTGGAATTATTAGGACATTCCACCTTAATCCAGACAACCTGTTCTGTGAACTCCATTCTATGCCCATGATAGAAATCATGTTCTATCACATTTGGTAGATAATTCAGTATCTGCTCGAGCATACTGGTTTTACCTACTCCACTAGCACCTATCAATGTGATGTTTTCTGCTTTAGGCTCAAAATAACCTGTTCTCGGTTCAATCGCAGGTCTGGCATCAACTGGATAGTGAAGATACTGAGCAGTAGTTGGGCTAAAGGGATTTTTTGTCGAATAACCGTCTTTAATTGCAGTTTCTATCGCTCTAAAACATTCATAATAAATAAGAAAAGGCTGACGCAATTGTTTCAGGCGTATTGTGTATTCTTCTCTAACTAAAGGATCGGGGTGCTGTCGGATATGTTCATCCAAAACTGGATAATTTGAAAACTGCTCAAGAAGCTCATTTATACCTAATTTAGGTTTCAGTGCTTCAATCAGAGGGTTTCCTCTGTGCTCTGGTAAAATTGCCTGGTGATATTCTGCTTTTTCTCTTCGCATCAGCTATTTTCCTGGCTTACGATTTCGCCTTGGCAGCATAGCTACCACCTTTGCTTCCAGCTTAATCTCAGCAGTATTGTCTTCACCATGCTCAGGGAAAGAATGTGTTGTTCTCCTGAGCTCCTCAAGGCGATTTTCCCGAATGTTCTTTATTTTTTCCCTGTATGGCACAGAGTGAGTATTTGTCCTCTTTTTAGCCTGCTTTTCAAATTGAACATGCCGTTTCTTCATGTCTATCGATTCTACTGTAACAGGCATTTTCTCTAAATGTGACCCCAGCCAGTCCTGGATAAACTCAGCTTCACTCACGGGTATGTCTTTAAGCATTACATTCCGGGATGATAGATGACATTTCGTAAACGGTTGCTTCTCATCTAATCTCACATAAATATGATTCACCGTATTATCATCAACCCGGGCATCCATCTTCCAGCGCCCATGTACCCTCGCAATAGCAGCAAGGCTTTCATCTTCAATCTGTGCGCAAGAATAAAACATTTCTTTGTATTTGATACCACTTCGGGTCATGCTGACCTGTTCTGGTGGTAACAATCGAGCAATCACTTCATCAGGAGCAACTCGACTAAGTGAATGCCTGTGCTGAGAAATATATATCTTCCACGTATTGAGCGGAGTAGGACTTAAACTTTTTTCAATCAAAAGAGGTCGGGTGAAGGCAAGGGATTTCTGAATGGTTCTGTTATGCTCTAGCGCGGCATCAATCAGCATTGAAGTCACTTCATACAATGTATGTTTTGAGTCCTTACGCGGATCTCTATCCCCGCGTACAACTCTCCCACCTTTCGTCGATCCCTGCAGTTGGTGAATCAAACTATCATTTAAAATTTTGAAACGACGTTCAACGAAACTTTTATAATCAGGTCTATAAGAAGGAGCAAAACTCAGTTCAGTAAAAGGTACAACTTTTTCCTGTGGTTTTAGGCCAATCATTTCACCATTATCACAGATGAAGCGCCTAGGAACATGCGCACAAGGCCACTCAGACTCATCAATAGAAATCCCATACTGAGCACAGTATTCAGATTTAGGTGAGAAACAATTAACCAATGCCTGGCGCGCAGCACGCCAAGAGGCATAATATAAGGAGACATGCAGTCCAACTACCATAAGCGTCGCCCGATCGACAATAGAGTAAATAGTTGGCCGTCCGAGAATATATTGCTCGCCAAAACTGGATACGATATGTACATCAGCTACTGTTGCATCAATTTCAAAACAGCTACCAGGAACTAAATCATCCTGCGCGGCATAACCAAGCACACTACGTTTATTTAGTAAGTAGTCACGCTCAGTTGAACGCTTGCGAATGACTATATCATCTGAAAATAAGCGTTCTTTCCAGTATGAAAACTGACGGAGTGAAGGTACACTAGGTGCTCTATTACTGATACTTGCCATTTTCAATTCATCTTCATGGTATTTACGAAGATACTCCTTATAGGATTCGGCAAGAGATTTACCATTGACCCTTAAATAATTCGCCATCAGTGATTTACGAATATTCTGTTTATCTATCACGGTAAGCATATATTTATCTGCACGTTGAATACTGAGTGTTCTTGATATTTTTGGAGCACCAAGTGTTCCTTTCTTTGCCTTCCGAGTCTTCCCAGCCCCTCCACTATTTGAGTAGGCAGGTAATAATGCATTTTTCGTCTGACCATATTGCCAAAAAGCATTCAGTAGTCGAGATAACTTCTTCCGATCAGTACCTTTCTCTTGAGCATATTGAACTAAACTGGTCATCCTTTTTGAAGTAGCGTAAGTAAACAAAAAATCACGTTCTGAAACCAAATCACTAATCAAACTAAAATTAGCATCTCTCTTTTCTTTAAAAGAAGATGGAAGATTCTCCTCTGCAAGCAAAAGAAAGCTTGGAATTTGAAAATCAATCAGCATAACACTGCCTGAAGCCATGTAATTTTCAAAAGATGATAGTAATATTGCAGTGGGTCTTCGCAAGCGGTGATTGTTCGTTAAGGGGAACAAGATAATACAGTCCAAATGAGGAATAATATCGATGATACGGTAAGGTCCATCTTTCAGACCTTCTACATCATTCAAATCCCATACACTATTTATATCAATAGCCATTAGAAACCAGCCTTTTATCACTGCTAACAGACTGAATTTCAACTCCTCCACAAGCCTCAATCGAATAATCTAAATTAACATTTATAAATTTATCTGCGATAAGATAGCGCAGCAAATTTAGACCATCCTCACGCTCTCTATCACACATGAGGGTAAGATCTTTACATAAATCAGATAATAAATATTTGCCCGGTTCAACCGCTGTTAAAACCCGCTGAACTATAGAAGAATCGTATACAGTCATACCAGATCTGAACGGTGCTGTTGCCCACCTAATATTGTCGCTCTGGATCTTTGTTAGCTCATTTCCCATAAAGCACGAATACTTGACACCCAGCAATTCCCACCATACACGCTCAATATCCAGTTTCTCAGCAGTTCTCTGGTCAATGCCATTCTCTGGTTTTACAGAAACAGCATGATAGAACTTACGGCCGTCTTTCTGGCACGTCAGCAGGAAATCCGTCGTCATAATGTTGAGCTCCCCATTTACAGGGACCTTTGGGTGCTCAACCCCCAAAGTTACCGCTATCTTGTTTGACAGAGTAATAGGGAGCAGTGGAAATTGTTCCCTGATATCGGTTACTGAATCACTAAATTCAGCTAGGTAAAAAAACTGGCTCTCAATCGAAGACAACAGATGATGTACACGATTGGTTTTGCGCCCCCAAATTTGGGAGCGAATGCCCCTAGAGGCCACATCTTGAATACGGAGCCAAGGTTTATACTCAGTACCTACACCTACCCCGTACTTATTTTTTAACGACCGATTAAAGTCATCTAAGGTTTTTAACCTTCTACCGGTAGCCATTGAGACGACCCATATATACCCCGATGTTTAAGTATAGAATGCAGCTCGCTTATGGGCAAAATTCTCTTACGGGCAAACTTTATTGTATTTTTACGCTCTTAAGGGCAATCTTTATTGTCTGCGGGCAAACTTTATTGTTAGTTCACACAGATACCAAATCCTGTGCGCATGCCCAGGCACTCGACCACGCCCACTGGAAGTTATAGCCTCCCAACCAGCCGGTGACGTCCATCACTTCGCCAATAAAGTAGAGCCCTGGCACTTTGCGGGCTTCCATCGTGCGCGATGACAGCTCGTTAGTATCGACACCACCCAACGTGACTTCAGCGGTACGATACCCTTCCGTACCGTTCGGCTGCACCCGCCACTCGGTCAGCGTTTCAACCAGCGTCTGTTGATCGCGCACGTTAAGCTGCTTCAGAGACACGTCAGGAATTTGCCCTAACTGCTGCAAGCATTCCACCAGACGCTTTGGTAACTGCATTGCTAAGGTGTTCTTTAAGCTCTGGTTAGGATGTGCGCTACGTTGTTCGTCGAGGAAGCTCGCAAGGTCAACATCCGGCAACAAATTAATGCTGACAAATTCGCCTGGCTGCCAAAAACTGGAAATCTGCAAAACAGCTGGGCCCGAAAGTCCTCGGTGTGTAAAGAGCAGATTTTCACGAAATACGGTGCCGTCTTCGGCGGTGATAACGGAGGAGACCGACACGCCAGAGAGCACCTGAAGCTGCTCCAGCAGTGGCTTATGCAACGTAAAGGGCACCAGTCCCGCGCGCGTTGGCAACACCTTCAGACCAAACTGTTCGGCAATTTTATAACCAAACGGCGTTGCCCCCAGACCCGGCATGGAAAGCCCACCTGAAGCGATAACCAGTTTTTTCGTGCCGACCGTCATGCCATTCAGTTCGAGGGTGAAACCTTCATCATCCTGCACCACGCTCAGGACTTCGCTCCGTAACCGCATAGTTACGTTACCTTTTTCACACTCGTCTACCAGCATATCGACAATTTGCTGAGCGGAATCATCGCAGAACAGCTGACCCAGCGTTTTTTCATGCCAGGCAATACCGTGTTTGCCCACCAGGTCGATAAAATCCCACTGCGTGTAACGCGCAAGTGCCGATTTGCAAAAATGGGGGTTTTGGCTCAAATAGGCGGCCGGTTCGACATAAAGATTGGTAAAGTTGCAGCGTCCCCCGCCAGACATGAGAATCTTGCGCCCTGGCTTTTTACCATTATCAATAAGCAGTACTCGACTACCTGCTTGTCCTGCCTGCGCGGCACAAAACATACCCGCTGCGCCAGCGCCTATAATAACGGTATCAAACCTTTCCACGTTGCGATCCTCTATAAAAAGCGGGTGTGAATTGTAAAGATTCCTCAGTGGTCGCACCAGCACCAAACTACCGATAAAGTGTATTTAACTGAAATATATAGGATAATTCTTTAGTGGTGTAAAACAAAGCAGGAGACAAATCAAAAAAACTCTATATTTCACTTTGCCCGCGCCGCCAAAGTCACTGATAATGCGCCGCGTTCATGTCCTCAAAATGGCGTAACGTCCTATGCTACATTTGTTTGCTGGCCTGGATTTACATACCGGGCTTTTACTATTGCTTGCTCTGGCTTTTGTGCTGTTCTACGAAGCAATTAACGGCTTCCATGACACAGCCAATGCTGTCGCAACCGTGATCTATACCCGTGCAATGCGTTCGCAATTGGCGGTGGTCATGGCTGCGTTGTTCAACTTCTTTGGTGTTTTGCTGGGTGGTCTCAGCGTGGCGTATGCCATCGTGCATATGCTACCAACGGATCTGCTGCTTAATATGGGATCGTCACATGGCCTTGCCATGGTGTTCTCCATGCTGCTGGCGGCAATTATCTGGAACCTGGGTACCTGGTACTTTGGTTTACCTGCATCCAGCTCCCACACGCTGATTGGCGCCATTATCGGTATTGGTTTAACCAATGCACTGATGACCGGCACCTCGGTGGTGGACGCACTTAACATTCCGAAAGTTATCGGTATTTTTGCTTCGCTTATCATCTCGCCAATTGTTGGTCTGGTGGTTGCAGGCGGTCTTATTTTCATTCTGCGTCGTTACTGGAGCGGTACAAAAAAACGTGCCCGTATCCACCTGACGCCAGCAGAACGTGAAAAGAAAGATGGCAAGAAAAAGCCGCCGTTCTGGACCCGTATTGCACTGATCCTCTCCGCTATCGGCGTAGCGTTCTCTCATGGCGCTAACGACGGGCAGAAAGGCATTGGTCTGGTGATGCTGGTGCTGATTGGCGTAGCGCCTGCAGGCTTCGTGGTGAATATGAATGCTTCCGGTTACGAGATTACCCGTACCCGTGATGCAATCAATAACGTCGAAGTCTTCTTCCAGCAGCGCCCTGACCTGCTTAAACAGGCCACAGGCGTAGACCAGCTGATTCCGTCCCCGACGGACGCGGCCCCCGCGACGACGACAGAGTTCCATTGCCACCCGGCGAATACAATCAACGCGCTGGAACGTGCGAAAGGTATGCTGGCGAACCTGGAAACCTATGACAAGTTAAGCGTCGAACAGCGTGGTCAGCTGCGCCGTATTATGCTGTGCATCTCTGATACCACCGATAAAGTGGTTAAGCTGCCTGGCGTAAGCGCTGACGATCAGCGTCTGCTGAAAAAACTGAAAGCTGACATGCTGAGCACCATTGAGTACGCGCCTATCTGGATCATTATGGCCGTCGCACTGGCGCTGGGTATTGGTACGATGATTGGCTGGCGTCGCGTTGCCACCACCATCGGCGAGAAAATCGGTAAGAAAGGCATGACTTATGCCCAGGGGATGTCGGCGCAGATGACCGCCGCAGTCTCTATCGGCCTCGCCAGCTACACCGGTATGCCCGTTTCCACCACCCACGTTCTCTCTTCTTCCGTTGCGGGGACGATGGTTGTTGATGGCGGCGGATTGCAGCGTAAAACGGTAACCAGCATTCTGATGGCCTGGGTCTTCACCCTGCCGGCTGCGATTATTCTTTCCGGGGTGCTGTACTGGCTGTCCCTGAAGCTTATCTAAGCGAATGCACGGTAAAAAAGCGGGTCAGGAAGCTGACCCGCTTTTTTTGTATCTGTTGTTGGAATCAGTGCCAGATAATCAGCGCAACCATGCTGATTAGCACCAGGCCACATAGCGCGCTGGTGAGAATGAACTGACCGCGAACCCGCTCACAGCGGCGAATAAATTCATCATCATGATGATCGCGGTAACGCTGAGCGTAGATATACCACACCAGACGCATCTGCTTGTTCGGTTGCCCATGCGAGGTAAAAAAGCCCCCTCCATCTACATACTGGTAAAGTAATGGATCGCAACCACGAAGTACCACTAACAGTGCGCGTAGCGAAGAAAAATAGCGCGCCATATTAACAATGCAAACGACACATAAAGCCCAGAATAATGCAATGGTGCTTATCATACCTCCTCCCCGGCGACCCGCCCACGGAACTCCTTTCCGGGACTACCGCTCCCCGATACCCTGCCAAACCATTCAATGAAGAGTGCAGCCGAAACCGTTCGTGTTAGTATCACGCATCCGAACGCCTCTTTAGATAGTGTAGGAGATTAGTTAATTTTTTTGCCATAAGGTTAATCGCTATCAATGCAATTAACTAAAAAATTTGTTTAACTATTTGGCAAGCAAGGCGGATTGACGGATTATCCTGGTCGCTATAATGTAAGGATAGTCCTTATATGGTACGTTTTTACGACTGGGCTAGCCCCGCGCACAAGGTTCGCAGGACGCGGATGACGCGGCGGCATATAACGCCAGCAGGCTAGTCATCGACAACTTATGGAAGGAGTAACACTATGGCTTATAAACACATTCTTATCGCGGTTGATCTTTCTCCGGAAAGCAAAGTTCTGGTTGAAAAAGCGGTTTCTATGGCGCGACCTTACAATGCTAAAGTCTCCCTTATCCACGTTGACGTAAACTATTCCGACCTGTACACCGGGCTAATCGACGTGAATCTGGGCGACATGCAGAAACGCATTTCTGAAGAAACCCATCACGCGTTAACCGAGCTGTCCACCAATGCAGGCTACCCTATCACCGAAACCCTGAGCGGTAGCGGCGACCTGGGTCAGGTTCTGGTTGATGCCATCAAAAAATACGACATGGATCTGGTCGTCTGTGGTCACCACCAGGATTTCTGGAGCAAACTGATGTCCTCCGCGCGCCAACTGATCAACACCGTCCACGTCGACATGTTGATTGTTCCGCTGCGTGACGACGAAGAAGCATAAAATGCTTGCCGCCGGAAGTTAACCCGGCCCACTGCAAGTCGTTAAGCCTGTAAACGCCCGCCTTCGCGGGCGTTTTTGTTTTTATCATTCGGTCACAATTAGTACATCAATCCAACAAACAAATCATAATTAGTGTGATCAACTAATTGGATCGAAAACTATCTCTATAATACTCTACCCTTGCGGCCAATAACCGCAGTCTATAACAAAATAAGACTTTTTCGGCGCGTTTAAGCATACGCGTTCATACTTTTCGGGATGGCTTTGAAAGGCGATGGAATATGAATAAAACTGCACCTACGGGCTTGCTGCAGCAACCTCGTCCGTTCTTCATGATCTTCTTTGTGGAATTATGGGAACGATTTGGCTATTACGGCGTACAGGGCATCCTGGCAGTATTTTTTGTTAAGCAGCTCGGATTCTCACAAGAACAGGCATTTGTCACCTTTGGTGCCTTTGCCGCACTGGTTTACGGCCTGATCTCGATCGGCGGCTACGTCGGCGACCATCTGTTAGGCACCAAGCGCACGCTGGTACTCGGTGCCATTGTGCTGGCAATCGGCTACTTCATGACCGGGATGTCGCTGCTTAAGCCGGATCTGATCTTTATTGCTTTGGGTACCATTGCCGTTGGTAACGGGCTATTTAAAGCCAACCCGGCAAGCCTGCTGTCAAAATGTTATCCCCCGAAAGACGCCCGTCTGGACGGTGCTTTCACCCTGTTTTATATGTCGATTAACATCGGTTCGCTGCTGTCACTGTCGCTGGCGCCGGTGATTGCCGATAAGTTTGGCTACGCTGTGACTTACAACCTGTGCGGAGCCGGACTAATCGTCGCGCTGCTGGTCTACTTTGCCTGCCGCGGAATGGTGAAAAATATCGGCTCTGAGCCAGACCATAAGCCACTGAACTTCCGTAACCTGCTGTACGTGCTGGCCGGTACGGTAGTGATGGTATTTATCTGCGCCTGGCTGATGCACAACGTGCAGATTGCCAACCTGGTGCTGATCGTCCTGTCGATTGTCGTGACCATCATCTTCTTCCGTCAGGCATTCAAACTGGATAAAACCGGGCGCAACAAGATGTTCGTGGCCTTTATCCTGATGCTGGAAGCGGTGGTGTTCTACGTGCTGTACGCGCAGATGCCGACATCGCTAAACTTCTTTGCGATCAATAACGTACACCATGAAATTCTTGGTTTCGCCATCAACCCGGTGAGCTTCCAGGCGCTGAACCCGTTCTGGGTGGTACTGTCGAGTCCGGTACTGGCCGCAATCTATACCCGTCTGGGCAACAAAGGCAAAGACCTGACCATGCCGATGAAATTTACGCTCGGTATGTTCCTGTGCTCATTGGGCTTCCTGACGGCCGCCGCTGCCGGGATGTGGTTTGCCGATGCACAAGGGCTGACGTCGCCGTGGTTTATCGTGCTGGTGTATCTGTTCCAGAGCCTGGGTGAACTGCTGATTAGCGCCCTGGGACTGGCTATGGTCGCTGCTCTCGTGCCACAACATCTGATGGGCTTCATTCTTGGGATGTGGTTCCTGACGCAGGCCGCGGCCTTCCTGATGGGGGGTTATGTCGCTACGTTCACCGCCGTACCAGAGAACATCACCGACCCGCTGCAAACGCTGCCTATCTATACCAACGTCTTCAGTAAGATTGGCCTTGTCACCCTGGCCGTAACGGTCGTGATGGCGATTATGGTGCCATGGCTGAACCGCATGATTAATACGCCGAGCACCGAGCAATAACCTTCAGTGCCTGATGGCGGCTATTGCCCCTATCCGGCCTACATTCAACATGCCCGTTCGCCTTGCGCTATCGGGCATTTTCACTCACTACCCTTTACGCGCGTCTATCCACTCCTGCACTTCCACTACAAAGGTATCCGGTGCTTTACGGTACATTTTGCGCGCCAAGTCCAGAATCGTATGCTGGCCGAGCGCTTCTTCCATTCGCTGCTGGGCCATGTCCATTACCGAACGCACGCCACAAATGCCTTCACAGGCCCACTCCGGTGGATGTTCCTCAAATATCGCCAGCCGCTGGCGAATTTCACGACACTCAAAGATGCGCTTATCGCCATCAATAGCATTCACCACATCCAGCACCGTGATGTGTTCAGCGGGTTTAGCTAACTGGAAACCGCCACCTTTGCCTTCAATGCTGCGCACCAGACCCGCTTTGGACAGACGGGTGAAAATTTTTGCCAGATAGTCATACGGTACGCTTTGCAGTTCGGCTATTTCCCGCACGCTCATATCCCGCGCGTCGCCCTTACTGTCGACCATACACATCAGGCTATGAATGCCGTACTCAACTCCCGAACTGTAGAATGCCATTCTCTTATCTCAGCCAAAATGAATCTGAGTTTATTGTAGCTTTTTCATCTCATTCATTCCAGACAGCAAAGTAATCCCTTTTCACAAAAGAACTTTAAATACATACTTATCAAACAGATAATCAAAAAACACCACCCTTTGTGGCAAAAAGGATCTCGATCGCATTGCAATTCTTAACTACGACAAATAAAATCCGAGTAAATAATTCGTAAATTCGTAGTCACCAGTGAGAAAACCCCAATGCGTAAACAAATTCTGATCGTGGGCGCCGGCTTTGCCGGTATGTGGGCAGCATTAAGCGCCGCACGACTAGCGGATAAACATCAGCAGGCAATTGATATTACAGTAATTGCGCCACAGCCGGAGCTGCGTGTCCGCCCACGCTTTTATGAAAGCGCCGTTCATACGCTGGTCGCACCACTGCAACCGTTGTTTGACGTTACCGGCGTCAACTTCCTGCAAGGTCACGTCGAGCAAATCCTCCCGGACTCTAAAGAGGTGAGCTGGAAAGATGCCAACGGTGACACTCATCTGCGTCGCTATGACCGCCTGGTGCTCGCCAGCGGAAGTCATGTAAACCGCGACGCCGTCGCCGGTGCCGCCGAGCACGCGTTTGACCTCGACCAACTCGAAAGCGCCGCCGTACTGGAGCAGCACATTAAAGATCTGGCATTACAACCGGAAAGTGAGGCTCGCAATACCGTGGTGGTCTGTGGTGGTGGTTTCACCGGGATAGAGATGGCGCTGGAATTACCGGGTCGTTTGCGCGAAATATTGGGTGCTGATGCTAAGACCAGAGTTGTCGTAGTTGAACGCGGTGCTCAGCCAGGCGGACGCTGGAGCCAGGAATTACGTGACGTGATTATCGAAGCCTCTGCTGAACTGGGCGTCGAGTGGCTGGTCAATGCGGAAGTAGAGTGCGTAGATGCCTCCGGCGTCACGCTGAAAGATGGGCAGGTGATTGCCTCTCAGACGGTTATCTGGACCGTCGGCGTACAGGCTAATAACCTGACAGCACAGATTAACGCCCAGCGCGATCGCCAGGGCCGTCTGCATGTGAATGCCAATCTGCAGGTTGTGGGTCACGATGATATCTACGCCACTGGCGATGTGGCCTATGCCGCCACCGACGACAAAGGCAACCATGCGTTAATGACCTGTCAGCACGCGATTTTGTTGGGTAAATTTGCCGGTAATAACGCTGCGGCGGACCTGTTGGACGTAACGCCATTGCCATATCGTCAGGAAAACTACGTCACCTGCCTGGATCTTGGTGCCTGGGGTGCAGTGTATAGCGAAGGATGGGATCAGCAGGTGAAACTGACGCGCGCAGAAGCGAAGAAGCTGAAGGTGTCGATTGTCAGCGAGCTGATTTACCCACCGAAAGCAGACCGAGCAGTAGCATTTGAGATTGCCGACCCGCTGGCACCGTTTGTTTAATGGATAATGCCGGATGCGGCTAACGCCTTATCCGGCCTACAAAGACACGCTGTCGTAGGCCTGATAAGCGCAGCGCATCAGGCAATTCAGCGCACCAAGCCGGGATGTGGCCTACAAAGACACGCTGTCGTAGGCCTGATAAGCACAACGCATCAGGCAGTTCAGCGCACCAAGCCGGGATGTGGCCTACAAAGACACGCTGTCGTAGGCCTGATAAGCGCAGCGCATCAGGCAATTCAGCGCACCAAGCCGGGATGTGGCCTACAAAGACACGCTGTCGTAGGCCTGATAAGCGCAGCGCATCAGGCAGCACAGCGCACCAAGCCGGGATGTGACCTACAAAGACACGCTGTCGTAGGCCTGATAAGCGCAGCGCATCAGGCAATTCAGCGCACCAAGCCGGGATGTGGCCTACAAAGACACGCTGTCGTAGGCCTGATAAGCGCAGCGCATCAGGCAGCACAGTGCACAGACCTACAAACTATGCTGTCCCAGCGTAGATATCAAACCGATGCCCTTTCGTCACAACCGCGTTCGGCGTGGCGACATCCGCCAGCGGCGGCGCGTAGTCTGGGCGCTTCACCACCACACGTTTGGTGGCCAACTGACGCGCAGGCTCCAGCAGCCCATCCGCATCTAAATCCGGCCCCACCAATGACTGAAACACCCGCATTTCTTTTTTCACCAGCGCGCTTTTCTGCTTATGTGGAAACATCGGATCGAGGTACACCACCTGCGGGCGCGGCGTGATATCGGTTAACGCCGTCAGACTCGACGCATGGATCAGCTGTAAACGTTCCTGCAGCCACGGACCGATTTCCGGGTCGGCATAGCCGCGCACCAGGCCATCATCAAGCAGTGCCGCAACCACCGGATTACGTTCCAGCATTCGTACGCGGCAGCCTACCGAGGCCAGTACAAACGCATCGCGCCCCAGCCCAGCTGTCGCATCGACCACATCCGGCAGGTAATCGCCTTTAATGCCAACCGCCTTCGCCACCGCTTCACCGCGTCCACCGCCAAATTTGCGCCGATGGGCCATCGCACCGCCCACGAAATCCACGAAGATACCACCGAGTTTGGGTTCATCACGTTTGCGCAGTTCCAGATGTTCCGGCGTCATCACCAGCGCCATCAGGTTATCTTCATCGTGTTCCAGTCCCCAGCGGGCGGCAAGAACAGATAAGGCGCCGTCTCCGGCGCCTGTTTCATCTACTAAGCAGATTTTCACGTGAATAATCAGCCTTTGATCCCGTAATGCTCCAGCATTGCATCCAGCTGCGGCTCGCGGCCACGGAAGCGCTTGAACAGTTCCATCGGCTCTTCAGAACCGCCACGGGTAAGGATATTATCGAGGAACGATTGTCCGGTCTGACGGTTGAAAATCCCTTCATCTTCGAAGCGAGAGAAGGCATCTGCCGCCAGTACGTCTGCCCACAGATAGCTGTAGTAACCCGCTGCGTAGCCACCAGCAAAAATATGGCTGAAGGCATGCGGGAAGCGGCCCCACGTTGGGCCCGGCACCACGGCGACCTGTTTTTTAATTTCCGCCAGCGTCTCGAGGATTTTAGCCCCTTGCTGCGGGTTAAACTCCGCGTGCAGACGGAAATCAAACAGACCGAACTCCAGTTGACGCAGAATAAACAGCGCTGCCTGGTAGTTTTTCGCCGCCAGCATTTTATCCAGCAGTTCCTTCGGCAGCGGTTCACCGGTCTCAAAGTGACCAGAGATAAACGCCAACGCTTCCGGCTCCCAACACCAGTTTTCCATAAACTGGCTCGGCAGTTCGACCGCATCCCATGGCACACCGTTGATACCGGAAACGCCCGCGGTTTCGACACGGGTCAGCATATGGTGCAGACCGTGGCCGAACTCGTGGAACAGGGTGATCACTTCATCGTGGGTAAACAGCGCAGGTTTACCGTTCACCGGACGGTTAAAGTTACAGGTCAGGTAAGCGACCGGCTTTTGCAATGTGCCGTCTGTCTTACGCATCTGGCCGACACAGTCGTCCATCCACGCCCCACCGCGTTTGTGTTCACGGGCATACAGATCAAGATAGAAGCTGCCACGCAGCTCGTTGTTTTCGTCGTACAGCTCGAAGAAACGAACTTCCGGATGCCAGACGTCAACATCGGTGCGCTCTTTGGCGGTGATGCCATAAATACGTTTAACCACTTCAAACAGGCCGTTAACGGCTTTATTTTCCGGGAAGTAAGGACGCAGCTGCTCGTCGCTGATGCTGTAGAGATGCTGTTTTTGTTTCTCGCTGTAGTAAGCGATATCCCATGGCTGTAGCTCATCAACACCAAATTCCGCTTTCGCGAAGGCGCGCAGCTGAGCCAGCTCTTTCTCACCCTGCGGACGGGCACGTTTCGCCAGGTCAGTCAGGAAATCGAGTACCTGCTGCGGGTTCTCCGCCATTTTGGTAGCCAGAGATTTAAAGGCGTAGCTTTCAAAGCCCAGCAGCTGTGCCAGCTCGTGGCGCAGCGCGAGGATCTCTTCCATTATCGGGCTGTTGTCCCATTTGCCCGCGTTTGGCCCCTGGTCAGATGCGCGCGTGGAGTATGCACGATACATCTCTTCACGCAGCCCCTGGTTATCACAGTAGGTCATCACCGGCAGGTAGCTTGGGATGTCCAGCGTTAACAGATAGCCTTCCTGCTCTTTGGCTTCAGCCTGCGCTTTTGCGGCGGCCAGCGCGCTTTCCGGCATCCCGGCAAGTTCCGCTTCGTCGGTCACCAGCTTGGTCCAGCCCATCGTAGCATCGAGGACGTTATTGCTGTACAGGTTGCCGAGCTCAGACAGGCGGGTGGCAATCTCACCATAGCGCTGCTGTTTTTCCTTCGGCAGACCAATACCAGAAAGCTCAAAATCGCGCAGCGCGTTATCAACCGCTTTTTTCTGTGCAGTGTTCAGAGTGGCGTAATGATCGCCATCACGCAGATCGCGGTACGCTTTGTACAGGCCTTCATGTTGTCCAACCCAGGTGCTGTATTCAGACAGCAGCGGCAGCGTTTGTTCGTAGGCTTCTCGCAGTTCCGGGCTGTTTTTCACCGAGTTCAGGTGGCTAACAGGAGAGAAAATACGCCCCAACACATCGTCAACTTCCGCCAACGGCTGGCAGAGATTTTCCCAGGTGTACGGCGCGCCCTGCGCAACCACTCGCTCAACATTTTCACGGCAATCGTTCAGCGCCTGAGTGACGGCAGGCACAACGTGCTCAGGCTGAATTTTAGAAAACGGCGGCAGTTCGAAGGGAGTCAGCAATGGATTGGTCATTAGCGCGGTCCTGTTGAAAAGAGTGAATGAAGCGCGTATCCGGCGCTGTGCATATTAATTTGTACAATGGGGTTAAGTGTAGAGGATTTCAATGCTAACCGTGACGGAAAGACGCCCGGTAGCGCTGCGCTTACCGGGCCTACGGGTAATCTGTGCCGATCTGCTGTAAACTGTGGCAAATCGTCATTTCAGCGGAATTTCATTACCCATGCTCAGTTATCGCCACAGTTATCACGCAGGCAACCACGCCGACGTCCTTAAACATACCGTTCAGAGCCTGATCATCGAGTCGCTCAAAGAGAAAGAAAAACCGTTTCTCTATCTGGACACCCATGCTGGCGCTGGCCGTTATCAGCTGAGCAGTGAGCATGCCGAACGTACCGGTGAATATCTGGAAGGGATCGCCCGCATCTGGCAGCAGGACGATTTGCCTGCAGAACTGGAACCCTACATTGGCGTGGTGCAACACTTCAACCGTAGCGGTCAGTTGCGCTACTACCCAGGCTCTCCGTTAATTGCTCGCCAGCTGCTGCGCGAACAGGACAGTCTGCAATTAACTGAACTGCACCCGAGCGACTTCCCTCTGCTGCGCAGCGAATTCCAGAAAGATGAGCGCGCTCGCGTGGCCAAAGCCGATGGTTATCAGCAGCTGAAAGCAAAATTACCGCCGGTTTCCCGTCGAGGGTTGATCCTTATCGATCCACCCTACGAAATCAAAAGCGACTACCAGGCAGTAGTGACCGGTATTAACGAAGGCTACAAACGTTTCGCGACCGGCACCTATGCGTTGTGGTATCCAGTGGTTCTGCGCCAACAAATCAAGCGCATGATCCACGATCTGGAAGACACCGGTATCCGCAAAATTCTGCAAATTGAGTTGGCGGTGCGCCCGGACAGCGATCAGCGCGGCATGACGGCATCCGGCATGATTGTGATTAACCCACCGTGGAAGCTGGAGCAGCAGATGAACAACGTCCTGCCGTGGTTGCACAGCAAACTGGTTCCGACAGGAACCGGGCATACTTCCGTAAGCTGGATCGTGCCGGAGTAATCGCAGCCATCGGTGGAACCTTTTAATATCAGGTATACAATCGCGAATATTTTGGCGGATGGCGTAACGCTTCTCCGCCCTACAATGAACATAAAGGAGCGGTCATGACCAAGCACTATGATTACATCGCTATTGGCGGCGGCAGCGGCGGTATTGCCTCCATTAACCGTGCAGCAATGTACGGTCAAAAATGCGCACTGATTGAAGCCAAAGAGTTAGGCGGCACCTGCGTTAACGTTGGCTGCGTACCGAAGAAAGTGATGTGGCATGCCGCACAGGTCCGCGAAGCGATCCACATGTACGGTCCGGATTACGGTTTCGACACCACCATCAATAAGTTCGACTGGGATAAACTGATCGCCACGCGTACCGCTTATATCGATCGTATTCATACCTCGTACGACAACGTGCTGGGCAAAAATAATGTCGATGTGATCAAAGGCTTTGCGCGCTTTGTGGATGCCAAAACCATTGAAGTAAACGGTGAAACCATTACTGCCGATCATATTTTGATTGCCACCGGTGGTCGCCCGAGCCATCCGAACATTCCTGGCGTGGAATATGGTATTGATTCTAATGGTTTCTTTGAGCTGCCAGCGCTGCCAAAACGTGTAGCCGTTGTTGGCGCAGGCTACATCGCCGTTGAACTGGCTGGTGTGATTAACGGCCTGGGCGCAGAAACTCACCTGTTCGTGCGTAAACACGCGCCGCTGCGCAGTTTTGATCCGATGATCGTCGAAACGTTGGTTGAGGTGATGAACGCCGAAGGCCCGACTCTGCATACTCACGCGATTCCAAAAGCGGTTGTTAAAAACGCTGACGGCAGCCTGACCCTGCAACTGGAAGATGGTCGTAGCGAAACGGTAGACTGCCTGATTTGGGCGATTGGTCGTGAGCCAGAAACGGACAACTTCAATCTGGCTGTTACCGGCGTGAAAACCAATGAAAAAGGCTACATCGTCGTTGATAAATTCCAGAACACCAGCGTGCCGGGTATTTATGCCGTCGGCGACAACACCGGTGCCGTTGAACTGACGCCGGTTGCCGTTGCCGCGGGCCGTCGCCTGTCCGAGCGTCTGTTTAACAACAAACCGGACGAACATCTGGACTACAGCAACATCCCGACCGTGGTCTTCAGCCACCCGCCAATTGGCACCGTGGGCCTGACCGAGCAGCAGGCTCGCGAACAGCACGGCGATGACCAGGTGAAAGTGTATAAATCATCATTTACCGCGATGTATACCGCTGTCACCTCACATCGTCAGCCGTGCCGCATGAAGCTGGTTTGCGTCGGTCCGGAAGAGAAAATTGTCGGTATTCACGGTATTGGTTTTGGAATGGATGAAATGCTGCAAGGCTTCGCGGTCGCGCTGAAAATGGGCGCAACCAAGAAAGACTTTGATAACACCGTTGCGATTCACCCAACGGCGGCAGAAGAATTCGTTACCATGCGTTAAGCAATAAATAAACCGGATGGTGCTTTGCCATCCGGTTTTCTCTTATTTACCCTGCATATATGGCGTATACACGCCGTTTAAGCTTTCGAGGAACGCCACGATATCGTCGATATCTTCCTGCGGCAGTTCTTTACCCACCTGATAACGCAGCATCAGTTTTACCGCACCATCGAGCGTAGGCACATCACCGCGATGGAAATAAGGCGCGGTCAGCGCAACGTTACGCAAGCCCGGGACTTTTTGACGCAGCTTGTCACGTAATTCATTAGTGACGTTCATGCGGCCAATATCTGCGGCAGTGACCTCACCGAAATTAAAGTCCTTTTTCAAACCCAATGGCTCAAATGAGCGCCCGCCTAAAATAATACCGCCATGACAGGTCGCACACTTATTATCTTTAAACAATTGATAGCCATGTTTCTGCTGAGCAGTTAACGCCGCTTCATCGCCGCGTAGCCATTTATCAAACGGCGAATTTGGCGTAATTAGCGTTTTCTCAAACTCAGCAATCGCATCGGTAATATTATCCCCGCTGAATCCCTGCGGATAAACCGCGATAAACTCTTGCTTCAATTGCGGATCTTTATCCAGTTTCTGGATAATTTCATCCCAGGATTTAGACGCCATTTCGATAGGGTTCAACGGCGGGCCGCCTGCCTGCGCCTGCAATGTTGGCGCACGACCATCCCAGAATTGTTCAACGTTGAAGACAGAGTTAAACACCGTCGGCGCATTAATCGGGCCAACGGCGCCGCCTACGCCGATCGACGTTTTCCGGCCATCCACGCCGCCTGCATTCAGGGCGTGGCAATGCGCGCAAGAAATCGTGCTGTCACCTGAAATACGCGGGTCGTGGTAAAGCGTAAAGCCAAGCGCTACTTTGCGGGCATCGGTTGGGATGCTTTCCGGTATCGGTTGTACCGGTTCATTACGATGCTGCGCGGCGGTATCGTTACTGGCGTAATACTGCTCACGCTGTTTCGCAATCCAGCCCAGGATCTCGGCTCGCTCCGTATCGCTGACCTTCCCGGCCCAGTGCAGCGCGGTATATCGCGTTGGCGGCATGGTGTCGTACTGCATCACCCACTCAATTTTATTCAGGTCGCTTTGCGAAACGGGTTTATCTGCGACCAGCGCCGCACGAACGGCTTCAAGATTGAATGATTTGTATCCCAGTTGAATATCATAATTCATCAACTGCTTAGCGACAGGAAAAGAAGAATAGAAAGGTAATTCAGCTGAAGGCGTGTGACAATAATCGCATCCTTTTTCGCGTAAAAATCCTAATACCTTATTATTTTCTTCCAGCGTAGAGGCCTGAACATCAGCCTGTTTGCTACGTTGATTATCGTGATACCACACATAACCGGATAATCCAAAATAACAAATCACGATGCCAGCTATGGCAATCGCGGTAAGACGGGTAATGATTTTCATTATTTTACCCTCACCGTTGTGAGTTATTGTGACCCAGAAAATTAGAATAATTAATGCGCAGTCTTTGTCAGACCTGACCATCATAGGAAATGAGGGAATTACTATTTTGATAAGTATCAAGCAATTACATGGGGGAGAACTATCAATAGAATAGCCTGCGCCTATTATAGAGATAAGGCGTTACCTGTCTCTGTTCACACCTCGTTGCAATCGAATGCTCTGAAAATGGAATATATTCAGATCATGCAGAAATTTGAATTATCCATTATTTTCATTGGGATAGTCTGATTCTTTAAATTTTGCTCAGCATTAAAACGTGATCAACCGCACGCTTTACTCACCCGACACCGAAGCGAATGTCTACGCTTAACTGACGACCGGGCAATAGCCTTAATCTTTCAACGTCCATCGGAGGTCTTTCTCATTATGCTCAACCAGAAACTACCCCACGCCCCTTCTGAAGAAATGACGATCGACATCGATCTGCTTTATGAAATGGATCCGTGCGAGTTAAAGCTGGATGAAATGATTGAGGCGGAGCCTGAGCCGGAGATGATTGAAGGGCTCCCCGCTTCAGATGCGTTAACCCCTGCCGATCGTTATCTCGAACTGTTCGAACACGTCCAGTCATCCAAACTGTTTGCGGATAGTAAAACCTTCCCAGATTGTGCGCCCAAAATGGACCCGCTCGACATTTTAATTCGTTATCGCAAGGTTAAACGCCATCGGGACTTCGATCTGCGACGCTTCGTCGAGAACCATTTCTGGCTCCCGGAAACGCCCTCCAGCGAATACGTTTCTGACCCGGAAAGTTCGCTGAAAGAGCATATCGATCAACTGTGGCCGGTGCTGACGCGCGAGCCGCAGGATCACATTCCCTGGTCCTCGCTACTGGCGTTACCGCAGTCATACATTGTGCCAGGCGGGCGTTTTAGCGAAACCTACTACTGGGATTCCTACTTTACCATGCTGGGTCTGGCAGAGAGCGGCCGCGAAGATCTGCTGAAATGTATGGCAGATAACTTTGCCTGGATGATTGAAAACTATGGTCACATCCCGAACGGCAACCGCACTTACTATCTGAGTCGCTCACAGCCGCCGGTATTTGCGCTGATGGTGGAACTGTTTGAAGAGGATGGCGTACGCGGCGCGCGTCGTTACCTTGATCATCTAAAAATGGAGTACGCGTTCTGGATGGATGGCGCCGATTCCCTGGTACTCAACCAGGCCTACCGCCACGTGATCAGAATGTCTGACGGCTCTCTACTTAACCGCTATTGGGACGATCGTGATACGCCACGCGATGAATCATGGCTTGAAGACGTCGAGACCGCCAAGCATTCGGGTCGCCCGCCCAATGAAGTGTA
Source organism: Citrobacter sp. Cpo103 (assembly GCF_030332605.1). Taxonomy (NCBI): domain Bacteria; kingdom Pseudomonadati; phylum Pseudomonadota; class Gammaproteobacteria; order Enterobacterales; family Enterobacteriaceae; genus Citrobacter; species Citrobacter sp. Cpo103. Next base: position 198,450 of record NZ_JAOWHO010000032.1, read on the forward strand.
TCGGGATTTACGCGCGGGCGCGGCTTCTGGCTGGGATTATTCATCGCGCTGGCTACGCGACGCAGGCCGCCTTGCCAGCATACGCACCACGCAGTTCATCCCAATTGACCTGAACGCATTCCTCTACAAGCTGGAAAGCACTATTGCCAATATTTCCGCGCTAAAAGGTGACAAAGAAACGGAAGCACTGTTTCGCCAGAAAGCCAGCGATCGTCGTGATGCGGTAAACCGCTATCTCTGGGACGATGAAAACGGCTGCTATCGCGATTACGACTGGCGGCGCGAACAAATGGCCCTGTTCTCTGCCGCCAGTATTGTGCCGCTGTATGTCGGTATGGCAACGCATGAACAAGCCGATCGGCTTGCTAACGCGGTTCGTAGTCGCCTGCTCACGCCCGGTGGCATTTTAGCCACAGAGCATGAAACCGGGGAACAATGGGATAAACCCAACGGCTGGGCGCCGCTGCAGTGGATGGCGATCCAGGGCTTCAAACTGTACGGTGACGACCATCTCGGGGATGAAATTGCCCGTAACTGGTTGAAAACGGTGAATCTCTTTTATCAGGAACACCACAAGCTTATCGAAAAATACCACATAGCCGACGCCGCGCCGCGCGAAGGCGGCGGCGGGGAATATCCGTTGCAGGACGGCTTTGGCTGGACCAATGGCGTGGTGCGCCGACTCATCGGTTTGTATGGCGAACCCTAGCGGCTGACGGTCTGAGTCATCAGGCTTTCAGTTAATTGCATCGTACAGCTCGGCGTGAATTTTCTGCCATTTCTTGTTCTCAGGGCTTGGCTGGGCGCGAACACGCAGCTCGGCCTGCTCAAGATCATATTGCTGACGCGCAACGACCGCAGGCACGGAACAAAAACTTTGCAGATAACTTTTATGCAGCGAAGTGAGCGATGCCCCATTCGACATCGCATGGCTGAGCGTAGTCATAAACTGTCGGCATGGTTTGCTTTCATCCATCTGCGAAGGGTAACGCAGCAGCAGTCTCAACACCTCAGTATTGCCCGCCGAAAACGCCTGCTCCGTCCACGCCAGCTTCCAGTCCATCCCGCCCTGCAGAAAAAGTGACGTCACGCGGGTGTCATTGCGATCGATAGCCGCCCGCATGTTAAAGGCATCCCAGGTGATGCCCATTCGGGTCACCGCCTCCCGTGCGCTAGGGGCATCACGCCGTGGCTCCTCTTGTACGATTTCAACGGACTGTCCGGAAGACGCCTGTGGCGCCGGCGAAGTGAATAACCAGAACGCACCCAGCGAAATCGCCAGCACCATCACGCCGACCGCTACCCACAACATACCGGAAATCAGCTGTTCACGTTCTTCCGCCGTGCGCTTGGCCCGCTTTTCCGGCGGATCAATACTGTCTGCGATTTCATGCTTATCGCCTCCCGCTTGCTCGTCTTTTTGCTTTGCTGTTTCCCAAAACTGGCGGACCATGGCCTCATCAGATTCCAGATACGACGCAGGATTAATGCGCGTACGCCGTTCTTCAAATGCCCGTTGCACAGGATGAGTTATCTGTCGGTACTGGTAGTCCAGCAATATCAGTTGTACCGACGTCAGCGGCTGCTGCGCGATAACGCAGTTACGAGCCAGGCGGCAATCATCCAAAAACATGCGTAGCGTGATACGCGGCTCAACAAATGACATGAGCACTGAAGTATCGTTAAAAATCTGCGTAAAGTGGCGAACGAATAATTTCTTATCGACGACCATCAGTGCCAGCTCGCTAAACATCATACCGTCCAGCGCATCTCGTCCTTCGCCCAACTTTAGCCAGCGACGCAGACGTTCACCACCAAAGTGCTGTTTCAGAAAGCTGTTGAGAGGATGTTGATCCGGCCATACCCGTGCAATCAGAGATTTGAGGGTTAATTCTATTGCGCGAAGTTGACGCTGCGCCCGCATCTGAGCATCCGGCTCCACAGGTGCAATTTCGGTTTGATACTTCAGGATGGGCTGTTGCTGGCGTAATTGTTCCAGAGAAGCCACAAAGCGCAGCGCTGAAATCAGCTGGTTTTCACTGACGTCCTGGCCATTTTCATATTGGGGTACACTCTGTTGAAGATGACGTAGCCGCAGAGTGAACTGGCTCAATTGCGCATCATTCATCTGCAACCGTCTGGCGACAGCCCCCCAGCCGCCCAGATTCAGTCGTGCCTGATCCAGCTGTTCGAGAAACCACCGCGGGTCTTTGCCTTCTGCGGCATGTACGCCTAGAAGCAGTAATATTTCTACCGACGCCTGGCGGATAATCCCCAGACAATGTTCAAAGGGTGTACATGTCGCTTGTAACGCGCTATTGGTCATCATCTTCCCTAAAAGGACCCAAAACGTGCGGCCTCACAATGGTATGTAATTATCTTTTTTAAACGCAACGTTGTGCCGATGTAGACTAGAACACATTCATATAGCAAATAAATAAGTTTTACAGTGACTTCCGCGCAATCATTGAAAATTATTCTGGAGATAAGCCTGTGCCTGTACTGCAAACATCACGTCTGCTCTGCCGCCCACTGACAGAAAATGACTGGACGTTCTTCTTAACGCTACAGCAGAACCCAGATGTGATGCGTTTTGTCGCTGACGCACGTACTGAAGAGGAAGTACGGACAGCCTTCGACTCCCGCCTGCCTGAATGGTTTCCCGGCAGCCCGCACTGGCTATGTCTGCTCTTGTGCGATAAGACATCGGGAGCACCGCTTGGCGTGACCGGATACATTCAGGAGAACAATGAATGTGCCGAGGTTGGCTTTCTGCTCGCCCCAGAGGCGCAGGGTAAAGGTTATGGCGCTGAATCTCTGCATGCCGTGTGTGAATACGCCTTTGCCAGCGGCGGTCTGCGGCGACTGACCGCCTGTGTCACCGCAGGAAACGAAGCCTCACGGTGTCTGTTGGAAAAGGTCGGGTTCATTCATGAAGGCACGCTACGCGCAAGCTACTGGCTACATCAAACCTGGCACGATGACTGGATTTTTGGTCTGTTAAAACAGGAATATCAGCCGCCCAAGGCATCGGTCGTTTTGCGGTAAATACTGGCTGTCAGGCAACTAGCGTAACGGCGTGTTTTTTTTAGAATAGGTCTCTTTGCACAGAGATGATTATGCCGCTGCGTTCGACACATTTCACGCCCGCCTGTATCGCATTTATTAAGCAATGGCAGGGCCTGTCGCTGGAAAAGTATCAGGACAAAAAAGGCATCTGGGTCATTGGTTACGGGCACGAAATCTCCGCCAATGAATCCTTTGATACCCCAATTACGGTGATGCAGGCAGAAACATTGCTGCTCGCAGATATGAGTATCTGCGAGGCATTCATCTATAAGGAAATGACGCAAATAAAAGACAGGTTTCAGCTGGAAGCATTAATTACGTGGATATTCAGCGTGGGAATTACCCAATTTTGCGCTAAAAATATCTGGCCGGTGTCTATTTCACAGCCAGAAATATTCTGACTGTGAAATATGTTCCTAGTAAATGGTGTTGTTTAACATCATTGCCGCCTGCGTACGGTTTTTTACCTCCAGGCGCTGATACAACGACTCAAGATGGGCTTTTACCGTTCCGGTACTGATATTTAACAGTCGACCAATTTGTTTATTAGATTCTCCGGCGGCCAGCATGGTCAAAATCTCCCGCTGGCGCGCGCTGAGCAATCTGATATTTTGCCCGCCGCTTTCGGTAGCGGTTATGCAGTCTCTGGGGATAAACATCATACCCATCGCGACGCTATTGAGGGCCAGCGTAAAGGTTTCCGCGTCAGAATCGCGCGGAACAATGGCCAGCACGTTCAGTTTAGTGACCTCTTGCAACCATTTTTTACGGCAGTCCGTTGCGGTCACCAGCACCTTCACCATCGCAAAGCGCTCTGCTATCTGTTGCAGCAAGCTACAGCAGAACTCAGCATCAAGGTCGCCATCCAATATAACTAATGCCTCGGGTTTATCTTCCAGCGTCAGCCAAAGTTCATCTGCCTGACTGACACCCTGAACATCCACTCCTGGAATACGTTGCTGCAAACTTACATTCATTCCATGAATAAATATTGACTGCCTGTCAAACATTACTACCTGCATTATTTATCTCCATCCGAATAGGATATTAGCCTTAACATGCGGAAGGGTATTACCCATAGGGTAAAATAAGAAGTCACCATTTGGCGGGGGCCATTTTACCGATAGACAGAGAAGAAAGAAGCAGAAGTTATGAATAGTTACAGCTCAACCCGAAGGATCATACAAAGGAACAAAAACAGGTTCGAAAACTAGGGAAAGTCTTAATATTCGATGCTCATGATAAGACAATGAATATTAATTAATATGATTTTATATTTTTAGCTAAAAATAAGATATCAACGACAATGGATAAATCTGTTACAAAATACAATCTAGCATTAAGTGCTTATTCAACGCATGCCGTGACCTGTTGAATAAGCACCTTATGGGTTTACAGGAACATTCCGCCGGATACTTCGATACGCTGTGCCGTCATCCAGGCCAGTTCATCGCTGAGCAGCGCAGCAATGGCGTCGCCAATATCATCAGGCAAACCAACGCGTCCCAGCGCCGTTTGCGATGCAATGTACGCATTCAATTGCGCATTATCCCGCACATTTCCGCCGCTAAAATCCGTTTCTATTGCGCCTGGCGCAATAATATTCGCCGTTATGCCGCGCTCTCCCAGCTCTTTTGCCTGATAACGGGTTAGCACTTCCATCGCACCTTTCATGGCTGCGTATGCGCTGTAACCCGGTAGCGCAAAGCGGGCAAGCCCGGTAGAGACATTGAGGATGCGACCACCTTTATTTATCAGCGGTAGCAGGCTCTGCGTCAGGAAAAAGGGCCCCTTAAAATGGATGTTCAAAAGTTGGTCAAATTGCGCTTCAGTAAATGCCGGATACGGTGCGTTGATGCCGATTCCGGCATTGTTCAATAAATAATCAAACGCGTTACTTTGCCACTGCGTTTGTAACGTTCCCTGCACCTGTTGAACAAACTGAGGGAATGTAGAAATATCGCCGACATTTAACGGTAATGCCGCCGCTTTACCGCCAGATTGGCGTATTTCACCCACAACCTGCTGCGCTTCTTTTTCATTGCTGTTCCACGTCAGGATAATACCGATTCCTTTACTCGCCAGCTTCAGCGCCGCGTTTTTACCGAGTCCGCGGCCGCCGCCAGTCACCAATGCGATACGTTGCGTCATAAGAAACCTCATTTCAGGTGTTGTGAAGATTGAGACAAAGCTTATTAGGTGATAGAAGAACAATAAATACTGCTAACTGCGCATTACTGTTTCATTTAGAACAACAATAGGGCATGAGAATGGATAAAATTCACGCAATGCAGTTGTTCATCCGCGTCGCAGAACTGGAGAGCTTTTCGCGCGCCGCAGACACCCTCGGACTTCCTAAAGGTAGCGTATCGCGCCAGATCCAGGCTCTGGAAAATCATCTGGGCACGCAGTTGTTGCACCGCACCACCCGCCGCGTTCAGCTCACGCAAGACGGCATGATCTATTACGAACGCGCGAAAGATCTGTTGAGTAATCTGGATGAGCTGGATGGGCTGTTCCATCACGATCCGTCCAGCATCAGCGGCAAGCTGCGCGTTGATATGCCGGTCGGTGTAGCAAGAAACCTGGTGATGCCCCGCTTACCGAGCTTTTTGCATCAGTATCCGGGCCTGGAACTCGAACTCAGCAGCAGCGACCGCCTGGTGGATTTGATCCGCGAAGGTTTCGACTGTGTGGTACGCGTGGGCGCGCTGAAAGATTCAGGGCTGATTGCGCGTCCGCTGGGGAAACTCACGCAGATTAACTGCGCCAGCCCGCAATACCTCGCCCGCTTTGGTTATCCGGAAAATCTGGAGGATCTTGCCTCGCATGCGGTGGTGCACTACTCGGTCAATTTAGGAACGCGTGCGCAAGGTTTCGAAGTGGCGACAGAAAATGGCACGCAATGGGTTAAAACCGGCGGCATGCTAACGGTAAACAGTACCGAAACCTATCACGCGGCATGCCTTGCCGGTCTGGGCATTATTCAGGTGCCGCGCGTTGGCGTGCGTGATGCCCTGCGCGCCGGTACGCTGGTCGAAGTGTTGCCGCAATATCGCGCCGAGCCAATGCCAGTCTCTTTGCTTTATCCGCATCGGCGCAACCTCTCCCGCCGGGTACATCTGTTTATGGAATGGCTGACTGGTGTGATGAAAGACTATGTGGATTAGTCCATTTTTCAGGATGCGCCCCTGAGCAGGCTATAATGTCATGAGTGAACAAAATAAGGACAACCGATCGGATGACGCAGGAACAAGACGCAAAACACCCTACGCCAGAACATAAACCAGCCTCCGCCGAGCCGGAGAAAAACGCTAAAGCGAACCAGGCGCTGAAAACGGCTCTGACCTTCGCCGATAAAATTCAACGTCAGCCCATCATCGCCCATCTTATTCGTGCCGCAGAGCGGTTTAACGATCGTATGGGAAATCAGTTTGGTGCCGCCATTACCTACTTCTCGTTTCTGTCGATGATCCCAATCCTGATGGTGTCGTTTGCCGCCGCGGGTTTTATTCTCGCTTCGCACCCTACGCTGTTGCAGGATATCTTCAGCAAGATTTTGCTGAACGTCAGCGATCCGACGCTCGCTTCTACGCTGAAAAACACCATCAATACCGCCGTTCAGCAACGTACCACTGTAGGTCTGGTAGGGCTTGGCATCGCGCTCTATTCCGGCATTAACTGGATGGGGAACCTGCGCGAAGCGATTCGTGCCCAGTCGCGGGATGTTTGGGAACGTACGCCGCAGGATCAGGAAAAAATTTGGGTCAAATATCTGCGTGATTTTGTTTCCTTGATTGGCTTACTGGTTGCGCTGATTGTTACTCTGTCCATTACCTCTATCGCCGGTTCCGCCCAGCAGATGATTATCTCTGCGCTGTATCTCGACGGTATCGAATGGCTGAAACCCGCCTGGCGGCTGATCGGCCTGACCATCTCTATTTTCGCCAACTACCTGCTGTTCTTCTGGATTTTTTGGCGGCTACCGCGTCACCGACCGCGTAAGAAAGCGCTCATACGCGGTACCTTTATCGCGGCACTGGGGTTTGAAGTCATCAAAATGATCATGACGTATACGCTGCCATCACTGGTGCAGTCGCCGTCAGGCGCAGCATTTGGTTCCGTGCTTGGACTGATGGCGTTCTTCTACTTCTTCGCTCGTCTGACCCTGTTTTGCGCAGCCTGGATTGCCACGGCGGAATACAAAGACGACCCGCGTATGCCGGGGAAAACCCACCGCTAATTCATCATTTATGGCGGATGGCGCTACGCTTATCCGGCCTACGGGAGAGTTTTGTAGGCCGGATAAGCGTAGCGCCATCCGGCAATTATAATGCCGCCTGCTCTCACTGATTTAGTGAATAAATCCAACTCGTAACTTTTATTTAACCAGAAACCAGTTTTATCATCCAAGTTTTAAATTATGTGAAGCATTTCATGGAAGTGAAATCTCAAGCCTAAAAATTATCCCCTTTTTGCTCTATTTTTGACCGATCTCAAAGTTTGTTACAGATTGAAATGTCTCTTTTGCTGTGCGTAATATGACCTTTCGTTCGGCCAAAAATAAGAAAATATTATGCAAGCAACAGCCACAACACTCGACAACGAACAGGAACACACCCCGGTCAACTCACGCAATAAAGTTGTCGTCGCCTCGCTCATTGGCACCGCCATTGAGTTCTTCGACTTCTATATTTACGCCACCGCTGCGGTAATCGTGTTCCCGCATATCTTCTTCCCGCAGGGGGATCCGACCGCGGCTACGCTACAGTCCCTCGCCACTTTTGCTATCGCCTTTGTGGCCCGACCGATCGGTTCTGCGGTATTCGGGCATTTCGGCGATCGCGTCGGCCGTAAAGTCACGCTGGTTGCTTCACTGCTTACCATGGGGATTTCGACGGTGGTCATTGGCCTGCTGCCGGGCTATGAAACTATCGGCATTTTCGCCCCACTGCTGCTGGCGCTGGCGCGTTTTGGCCAGGGTTTGGGTCTGGGCGGTGAATGGGGCGGCGCGGCGTTGCTGGCGACGGAAAACGCGCCGCCGCGCAAACGCGCGCTGTACGGATCCTTTCCGCAGCTGGGCGCGCCTATCGGCTTCTTCTTCGCCAACGGCACTTTCCTGCTGCTCTCCTGGCTGTTGACCGACGAACAGTTCATGAGCTGGGGTTGGCGCGTACCGTTCATCTTCTCCGCCGTGCTGGTGATTATCGGTCTGTACGTCCGCGTTTCGTTGCATGAATCCCCGGTCTTCGCCAAAGTAGCCGCGGCGAAAAAACAGGTGAAAATCCCGCTGGGTACTCTACTGACAAAACATGTTCGCGTGACGATCCTCGGCACGTTCATCATGCTGGCGACCTATACGCTGTTCTATATCATGACCGTCTATTCGATGACGTTCAGTACCGCCGCAGCGCCTGTAGGGCTTGGCCTGCCGCGTAATGAAGTGTTGTGGATGCTGATGATGGCGGTCATTGGTTTTGGCGTCATGGTACCGGTGGCGGGCCTGCTGGCCGATGCGTTTGGTCGCCGCAAGAGCATGCTTATCATCACCACGCTGATCATTCTGTTTGCGCTGTTTGCCTTTAAACCGCTGCTCGGCTCTGGCAATCCGGTGCTGGTGTTCGCCTTCCTGTTGCTGGGCTTAAGCCTGATGGGTCTGACATTTGGCCCGATGGGCGCACTGCTGCCGGAGCTGTTCCCGACCGAAGTGCGCTATACGGGGGCGTCGTTCTCGTACAACGTTTCGTCAATTCTCGGCGCATCGGTTGCCCCATACATCGCCGCATGGTTGCAGGCGAATTATGGTCTGGCGGCTGTCGGTACGTATCTGGCATCGATGGCGGCGTTAACGCTGATTGCACTGCTGTTGACCCACGAAACCCGCCATCAGTCGTTGTAATTCTTTTGCCGGATGCGGTGTAACCATCTTATCCGGCCTGGGTTGAGCATGAAATCCAGGCCGGATAAACATCCGGCCAGACATCACTTCTTCATCTGTGACAGGATCGTCCGGCACTGATTCGCGTCACCCTCTGACGGCGAAATCAGCGCCAACAAGGCCGCCGCAGGAGTGACTAACGTGGCTAATGCGGCAGCAACCGCACCGCGCGCAATCAGCGGTCCGGCCTTCACGCCAGCCTGCGGATTCTTAAAGGTGCCGCGAACATACAGCGGCGAACGCAGAGTAATAATACGAATCCCTTTGCTCTCCGGATCGATGGTTAAATCCAGTTGCTCCGACGCAAAGCTCGCCGTACCAGTGACATTAATGACTGCGTTTTCCGTGTCGAAAGCAAAAATCTGCGGACGCGCCACGCCGTTAACAATATCCAGATTCGCCGCCGCGCAGTTCACCCGCACTTCGTCATCACCAAATATCTGCCCGACAAGATAGTTCCCCAGATTCAAGCCCACAATTTCCATCAGATTCCGGCTGATCAAGCCGTCATTCATCAGCAGTTTCAGGTTGCCATTGCTGTTACCCAGCAGCGCCGCTACCGAGTTTCCACTTCCGCTAAACCGGGCGTCCCCGTTCATTTCACCGAGCGTTTTCTGCATCAGTTCCACATCGGGCATCAGCGCTTTTAGCTTCAGCCGCCGCGCCTGAATATCCGCCTGCCCCCGCATCGGCTTTTTATCTCCTTCCAGATGGATGCTGGAGACAATGCTGCCTCCCGCAAGACCAAATTTCAGCGGTTGCAGGCGCAGGTCGGCATTTTTCAGGATGATATGAGTGGAGAGATCGCTGATCGGCAGGCTACTGCCATGCTCAATACGCCGTCCTTTGAAACGCACGTCAGCGTCCATCACGTTCCATTTATCGGTTTCAAAACGGTCATACGGCAAGACCTTGTCCACAGGCTGAACGCTCTTCTCACCTTTGCGCTGTTCAGATTGTTTTGCCCGTTCCGCCCCTTTACCTGAATCCACCCCGATCAGCGGCCCTAAATCGGCCAGCCTCAGCTGGCGTGATTCCACATCGCCCTTCAGCATGGGTCGCGGCTTACCGGTGGTGTAGGCCAGCGTTCCGTGAATATCGCTGTCGCCAATACGGCCATTGAAATCGCGATAATCAAAAACAGAGGATTTTTCCGGGTCAATTTTCGCCACCAGACGTCCGTCGGTTTCAAACGGCGGCGTATCCGGGAGCAGTACGCCGGTCAAATCGTACAAATCCCCTAGCGAATCTCCCGAGAATTTAAGCCGCAGATCCGCCCCGCCCATGTTCATCGGATCGTTTATCGTGCCGATAAACGCTACGCGCGTATTGCCCGAACGGAAATCAGCCTGAATCGGGAAAGGCGTATCTTCGCCACGCAGCGCAAGCATTCCGCCTATTTTTCCGCTACCGCTTAGCGGTTCGCCGTTATATCGCCCTTGCGCTTTCAGCCCAAACACGTAGTCCTCGACGCGGGCGTTGCTCTCTTTACCTTTTGCGCCGATCACTTCGCTAAAGGGCAACGGTTTACCCAGCGGATCGACCAGGATCTCAATCTCCGACTTCGTCACCTTATCGTTAATAGCGATACGTCCCTGGTCGAACAGAATGTTATCCAGCCGGAAAGACCATGCGGATGGCGGCGCATCAGGATCGCGGTTTTCGTCCCCAGCTAAGTTAAAGGTCCAGTTATTGTTTTTCTCCGACAGGCGGATCAGCCGCGCATCGGGTTTGACCAGCTTGACCCACGGGAGCCAGACAGTTTTTGTCAGCAGTGCCAGCGGGGCGAGCGTAGCTTCAACGCGCGGGAGATGCACCATGGTGACGTCGGGAATGTCCGGCGGGTTGCCGAGGATGATATCTTCAGCATGAACATGCGGCCACGGAACCCAGCTACGCCAGCCAGTTTCCTGCTTCTGGCGTTCCCAAACCACACCCAGATCACCCCGTATAGCAAAGGGCCGGTTGAGTTCTGTAGAGACTTTCTGGTTGATGGTCGGTTTGAGCCGGTTCCAGTCAAATGTCGCAATCACAATGATGAGTACGACGATCAACAACAAGAAAACCCCTATTACTGAAGTGGTTATTTTACCTGTTCTCGTCATGTCTAACCTCCTTACTTCCTTCCTTGCCTGTCCTAAAGATAGTCCAGCAGGATGAAAAGGAGGTGCGCTACGCCCTCATCAAAGTGACAGAATTACGTCTTCGAGGGTATCCAGGGGCACTGGACGAGAGAGAAAATAGCCTTGGGCCGCGAAAGCCGGTGAGTTTTGCACATCACGCCACTCTTCCAGCGTTTCAACGCCTTCGACAATGACACCGCGGCAATAGCGGTTCATGAGCTGTAATAGTAGTGTGAAGAGATTACGTCCCTCCGGCGTCTTGCGCAGCATGACGAACAGATCCCGCGCCACTTTGATATAGTCATAACTCACTTCACTAAGCGCCGAGAAGTTCGCCATTCCGGTACCAAAGTCATCCAGCCAGAGCGGACCGAACTCGCACATTGAGGCGAACGACGCCCCCTTCGGCAAGCGGATATGTTCCACCAGCTCAAAACGCAGCCACGGCAGGCCTTCAATGATTTTCAGGATTTCGGGATCCTGACGCATCGCAATGAGCGTTGGTCCGTCGACGTTCACAGAAGCCAGCAGGTTGTTGGCTCTGAAAAAGCCCCCTTTCAGCTCAAGCTGCAGAAGTTGCTCTTTCACTACATCAACACGATGCCGTACAGCCACTTCAGCAAAATAGCGGTCTGGTGCAATACGTTGGGAAGGGTTATCAGGATGGCTCACGACGGTCAGCAGTTCAACGGCCATCAGCCGTCCGTTGGTCTGGTAAATTGGCTGGTAGGTGTAAGCACGCTCGCACTGCAGCCAATAGCGTCTTTCCAGCAAGCTTTCAATACTCGCATCGGGCGTAATGAGCTGCTGGGTAACCTGCTTTATCATCTGAGATGTCCTGTAAATAAGAGTGTGACTGACCGGACTCGTCAAAGGTTATCGGCGCTCAGAGGAAGAACTTTACGTTCAGCTGTGCGCAAAAATAAAAACTAAGCGGCAAAAACAACGCAGAACACGTGCTGGCTCAAAAAAATAATGGAACGATGTTTTAATATAGTTGACCACTTAACACCCACAGCGCACACTAACGCTAATTTTTTTCAGAGCAGGTTACGACTATGTCCAGAAAGATTGCCGTGATTGGCGAATGCATGATTGAGCTGTCACAGAAAGGCGCTGACGTTCAGCGCGGATTCGGTGGCGACACGTTGAATACATCCGTTTATATCGCCCGTCAGGTCGATGCGGCGGCACTTTCCGTACACTATGTGACTGCACTGGGTACCGACAGTTTTAGCCAACAAATGCTGGAGTCCTGGCAGGGTGAAAACGTGGACACCTCATTAACCCAGCGCATGGAAAACCGCCTGCCGGGTCTCTACTACATTGAGACCGACAGCACTGGCGAGCGCACCTTCTATTACTGGCGTAATGAAGCCGCCGCAAAATTCTGGCTGGAGAGCGAGCAGTCTGCCGCGATTTGCGAAGAGCTGGCGACATTTGACTACTTGTATCTGAGCGGAATCAGCCTGGCGATTTTAAGCCCGGCAAGTCGTGACAAGCTGCTGTCGTTGCTGCGTGAATGCCGTGCCAACGGTGGAAAAGTCATTTTTGACAATAACTACCGCCCACGTCTGTGGAGCAGCAAAGAAGAAACCCAGCAGGTGTATCAGCAAATGCTGGAATGCACCAATATCGCATTCCTGACGCTGGACGATGAAGACGCACTGTGGGGTGAAAAACCCGTTGCCGAGGTAATTGCCCGTACTCACGCGGCTGGCGTACAGGAAGTGGTTGTGAAGCGTGGCGCAGACTCTTGCCTGGTTTCCATTGCAGGCGAAGAACTGATCGACATTCCGGCCGTTAAATTGCCGAAAGAGAAAGTGATCGATACCACTGCGGCCGGAGACTCCTTCAGCGCCGGGTATCTGGCGGTCCGTCTGACCGGTGGCGATGCCGCCGAAGCCGCAAAACGAGGCCACCTGACGGCAAGCACCGTCATTCAGCATCGTGGGGCGATTATCCCCCGCGACGCCATGCCGCAATAATTTATTGTTCCTGGAGGCCGGATAAGGCGTTAACGCCGCATCCGGCACTGGGTAAGCCGGGAGCGCTTCGCTTGCCCGGCCTACAGGTTACGATACCCTTTACTGTACAGGCGGGATATCCGTCACTTCAGGGTGTGATTCATCCGTTTCAACAGACGTTGCCGCTGCGGTAACGGGCGCCATAATGCTATCCCACGTCGCCTGCAGATCCTTCATATTGAATTCAGGTTCGCCCTTCGGCTGCAGCAGAATTAACGCCATATCTTGCGATAGCTGCTGACGCAGGTCCTGATTCAGCATCTCAACGCTCAGGCTGTTGAGGAAGCTCTGGCGTAAACGCTGGTACTGTTCAGGCGCAATATCCACCACCTGATTTTGCAGCGAGCGCAAACGCTGGCTGATCAAAATATCGGTATCGGTACGACCATAGGTGGCAAACAGCTTCTGCAGTTCCAGATTCTTTTGCGCTACCAGCGCATTGAACTCTTCTTCCGGCAGTCCCTTATCACGCACTTTCGCCAGCTCACGCGCAACCGTACCCAGATTGGCGTTCAGCTTATCGTTCGGCGACTCAACGTTAATCGCGCACTGCGCGCGCAGGAACAGCACCCGGCAGTCAAATCCGAGGCCAATGTCTTTGGCATTGTTTTTGGTTAGCTCTTGCTGAATGTGCCAGAACAGCGCCTCACGCGCTAAATCAGCGCGCCAGTAACGTAATAACGCGGCAGATTCACGGATCGGTTGCCACGGCGTATCCCACATAATAGACAGGCGATCCTGGCGTACCGCATCGGTCATAATGCTCACGGCTTCTGCTCGCAGCGGAGAGAGCGTGGGTACCGGTGCAGGCGTTTCGCGTTTTCCTTTTAACTCGCCAAAGGTTTTATTGATTTGCTCAGCTACGCTGCGTGCATCAACGTTACCGACGATGATCAGCGTCATCGCGTCCGGGGTATACCATTTCTGGTAGAAAGACTGAATTTTCGACGCATCTACAGGCGTTTTCAACGGATCGGCGGGATCGTGCCCCAGCAGGGTCGATCCCTTCAGACGGTAACGCCACCACCCTTCTTTGGTATCTGACGGCCAGGTTGCAACCATATCTTCGCTATTCAGCGCATGATTGACCGTTTCAGAGGTAATGCTCAGTTTACCGGAGATATTCGCCAGATAAGAAAGTGACTCTTTCAGTAGATCGTTACGGCTGTTAGGCAGACTGAGGTTATACAACGTGGAATCATAGGAAACGATAACCGGCGGCATGGGACGTTTGGGATCGAACCCCTGCTGCCACAGTGAACGGGCTTGCGAGGCATCGAGGCCACCGCTTTGCGTCAGCGCGATACGCGGGATCGCATGGCTGAAACCACTCTGTTGCGCACTTTCGGTGAGTGAACCGGTATTAACCAGCAGGCGAACCTCAATACGGTCGCTCGGGCGCTGGGGAGTGGCTAACACTTGCCACTGTAAACCATTTGCCAGCGTGCCCTGTTGCCATGCTGGATCAGGCTGGAGCGCATCTGCCTGCACATAGCCGGCAGTGGCCATCATCAGCAAGCCGCCCGCTAAAAGTCGAATTTTTGTGCCCTGCATGTGAACCCCTGATCAACTATCCTGGAAATAAAAAGACAGCCCTCGAAAGGACTCTCTGAATATGACGTTAAAAACACTTCGTGTTAGACCGCGAGAACATAAAAATGTCACGGAAGAAGTGAAAAAATCCCGAGCCGCCGAATCGACGGTTTCAGGCACAGGGGGTAATTATGCGCAAACGCCCGCAGTCCTGGAAGGGACTACGGGCATAAGTGACGAGATTAAGAGGATAAATCGTGCGTTTTGCCATCCGGCGCACGATTATTCAACGTGTCATCCAGCTTTTTGGTATCCAATTCTTTCACCCATTTAGCCACAACAACAGTTGCAACACCGTTACCAATCAGGTTGGTCAGCGCACGGGCTTCAGACATGAAGCGGTCAATACCAAGAATCAGCGCCAGACCAGCAACCGGCAAGTGACCCACCGCAGAGATAGTCGCGGCCAGAACAATAAAGCCACTCCCGGTCACACCCGCTGCACCTTTTGAGGAGAGCAGAAGCACCACCAGCAGGGTTATCTGATGGAAGATATCCATGTGGCTGTTGGTTGCCTGAGCGATAAACACCGCCGCCATTGTCAGATAGATTGATGTCCCATCAAGGTTAAACGAGTAGCCCGTGGGTATAACCAATCCGACAACCGACTTCCGACAGCCCAGTTTTTCCATCTTATCGAGCATACGCGGCAGCGCGGACTCGGAAGAAGAAGTCCCCAGAACGATCAACAGTTCTTCACGGATATAGCGGATGAATTTAAAGATACTGAAGCCAGTTGCGCGGGCAATTGAACCCAGCACCAGCACCACAAACAGAATACAGGTGATGTAGAAGCAGATGATTAGCTGACCCAGTTGCACCAGCGTTCCGACGCCATATTTACCGATGGTAAAGGCCATAGCACCGAAAGCACCGATCGGCGCCAGGCGCATGATCATATTAATGATGCCGAAAATAACCTGCGAGAAACTTTCAATCACGTTGAAAATCATCTGGCCCTTGCTGCCCAGACGATGCAGCGCAAAACCAAACATTACCGCAAACAGCAATACCTGCAGGATGTTACCGCTGGCAAACGCGCCAATGACACTCGCCGGGATAATATCCATCAGGAAACCTACGATCCCCTGGTCTTTTGCCTGTTCGGCGTACATTGCAACCGCTTTGGCATCCAGTGTCGCCGGATCGACGTTCATCCCGGCACCGGGTTGCACCACGTTGACGATGATGAGGCCGATGATCAGCGCAATGGTACTAACAATTTCAAAATAGAGCAGTGCAACCGCGCCAGTGCGGCCTACGGCTTTCATACTTTCCATGCCTGCAATGCCGGTAACGACAGTACAGAAGATGACAGGTGCGATGACCATCTTGATGAGCTTAACGAAAGCATCACCAAGCGGCTTCATTTGGGCGCCTAATTCAGGGTAGAAATGGCCAAGGAGAATACCTATGGCAATCGCTGTCAGGACCTGAAAGTAAAGGCTTTTGAATATAGAGGTTTTCATAGGGTGTCCTTAAAGTAAAAACCACAGGTCTTGTAAGGTTTTGTTTAACCTGCGGCCTTAAGGTAACACCCACACAACTTGACAGAAATGTACCTGGATCATAATTGATACAGAAATGTTAAAAATTTTGAGCTGGCTCGCACAAGCGAGACCTTTTTTAACTTTTGTAATCAGCGCTTTCCGGCGCCAGATAACGTTCTTCGAAGATATTTGCCGGGACCGGTCGGGCAAACAGGAACCCTTGTGCCACTTCCACCCCGGCTTGTGATAGCCATTCACGCTGCGCTTCGGATTCGACACCTTCGGCGATCATCTGCAAATTAAGGCTGTGGGCCAACTGAATGATGGCGGAGATCATGCTGCAATCCTCAGGTACCCCATCGACAAACATCTTATCGATTTTGAGGACATCCACCGGTAGCGACTTCATGTGCTGCAGCTGTCGCAGGCCCGCATACCCCATGCCAAAGTCATCCAGTGCGATACGTACTCCCGCATTACGCAATGGGCGCAAAATGGCCACCGCAGCGTGGGGATCATCGATATGTCGGCTTTCAGTCACTTCCAGGATCAACGTACCAGGCTTGATGCGATAGCGGTTTAACAACTCCAGCAGGTCCGAGACCATACTCGGGTGCATCAGCTGTAGCGCGGACAAATTCACCGACAGCGGCAGCATCAGACCCCGTTCCTGCCACGCTGACAGCTGGCGGCACGTCTCTTCCAGCACCCAGTAACCAACCGTCACCATCAGGCCGCAGGACTCAATCCTGTCGATTAACCCTTCGGGCAGCTCCCAGCTTCCGTCCGGCTGCTGCATCCGCAATAATGCTTCTGCGCTCAATACCTTACCGCTGGACATTTCCACCTGCGGCTGCATCCAAAGCGCGAACTGCTGATTATCCAGCGCGCTGAGAATATCGTTCTCTTCCGTCAAACGCTGCTGCGCCTCTTCCATCTGTAACGGATCAAAGAACTGAATTTGATTTTTACCCTTATGGCGCGAGGTTAACACGGCCGACAGGGCGCGGCGGTAAAGCTGTTCTGCGGTCAAATCACCATAGAACATTGCTACCCCAATGTTGCAGGTAGGACGCAGTTGAATACCCTGAATAGGTAATCGCTCGTTAACGATAGTGAGTACTTGCTGACCTAAAGTAATAGCGTGCCAGGGTTCTTTTACACCATGGGCGATGATGGCGAAGTCATAGCCACTCACCTGGGAAAGCACCATCCTGGGGGCTAATACCGACTTGAGTTTTTCGACCAGCGTAAGCAGCAGGATTTCCCGCTGAGTTTCGGTTAACACCCCCGCGGTGTCACGTAGGGTTTCGCAGGTGACAATCATCAGCGCCGTCGTCTGCTGGCGGGTAACAACCTGCTCCAGCAGCCCCATTAAAAACGACTTATTGGGCAGTTCGGAAACCGGGAAACGCATTGCAAAGTCGCTTTGCTCTTCGCTATGTCGCTGAATCAACTGCTGATTAAGATTGTAGCTACGCACCAGCATACCAATCTCATCATCCTGATGTAGACGCGGCAATGCCAGTTGATAGCCAATCAGATCCTGCTGTTGAATGTCGTTCAGCTCACGGGCAATTTTACGTAAGGGGTGCACAATCAAGCGGTTAATGCACCAGGAGATGGCGACGGTCAATATTAACGACAAAAGTAAGTAAATGGTCACTAACGTCGAGAGCGTACTCATCACGAATTTGTACATGCGGTACGAATCCGCCTGCAGTACCAGATACGCCAGCGGTTGCGGGTTAGCTGAACGCTCAAGGGAATAGATCGGCAGCGAAATTTGTACCGGAAGCTCAAACAGGCGAGTCACCGTAACAGGAACGGGGCGTTCAGGGATAAAGCTCATCCGCAACGCCTGAAACTGATTGGGCAGCACCACATCGGCGCGACTTACCACGCCCGCTGGCCGAATACTTTTTAAAATGGCTTCCGCTTCGGGAATATCCCCTTTCAGGATAGTGTCCGACAGAGGCTCACGGACGGAGCGAGCGATACTTTCCAGTTGCGTAGCCGTGTTATAGCGGTTTTGCTGGACCAGATGGAACAACAAAACGGTGCAAAAAATAAAAACGAACACCATAACAACGGCCGCAACCATTGCCATCTGCTTAATTGTTAACGAGCGACTGACACGCAAACTGACTCTCCACGGATAGACGAAACTGCCGTCAGAGTATACCCGATCGTAGCGGTATTAAGAGAGGCGGTATCTGAAAACTTCCCAGCGTGCATTATCGCGACAGGATAGGCACCTGGCGACGAGATTTATCTGCATTTAAGCCGAAAAAGGCCGCAAGGTCGCCCCCTGCGGCCTGGTTCGGGCGCATGTTGCCATCACGGCAGGCAGACGCCTACAAAGCGCATTACTTCCTGTTACGCAGCCAGCTCACAATCAGGCTGGCAATGGTGCCAGCGATGATTGGAGCCGCTAAATCGTGCCAGAAGGCCACGCCTAACTGTGCGAGCGTCATATAGCCGCCTGTGTTGCAATGGCAACTGTTCACGGCTATCCTTGAGTTGTTCAGGTTCAAGTCAGCCCCCGTTTTGTTGCCAGGTTTATACCGAACAACGTGCGGGGGTTTTCTCTTTCCAGCAACCGATGCCGCCGGGGATCAAGCCCCCGCAACATTGCGCCTCACCGGGAATTCCCGGCTTGCCGCTGATTCTACGGCAGCCCACTTGCCATATCACTGCGCAATATTGCGCTCTGCGTAGCACCTCGCAATTCACCCATTTTCTCACCAGCACGCTGGAAAGATTCTTTCCAGTTGGCAACATTCCTGCCGACCATTAGTTCAGACAAAAACATAACGCATTGATATCTATCAGTTCATTTTCTGGCACAGCGATTGCTATTTGACTGTGAGCTGTTCTGTTCCGAATTAAAGGAGATATCATGTCTGACTGTCGTACTTACGGATTCAACACCCAGATCGTTCACGCGGGGCAACAACCCGACCCTTCAACTGGCGCGCTTAGTACGCCTATTTTCCAGACCTCAACGTTTGTTTTTGACAGCGCCGAACAAGGTGCCGCCCGCTTTGCGCTCGAAGAGTCCGGGTACATTTACACCCGCTTGGGTAACCCCACCACTGATGCGCTGGAGAAAAAGCTGGCTGTACTGGAAAGAGGTGAAGCCGGGTTGGCAACCGCGTCCGGTATTTCCGCTATCACCACAACGCTGTTGACGCTTTGCCAGCAGGGTGACCATATCGTTTCCGCCAGCGCGATTTACGGCTGCACCCACGCGTTTTTGTCGCACAGCATGCCGAAGTTTGGGATTAACGTCAGCTTTGTCGACGCGGCAAAGCCTGAAGAAATCCGCGCCGCCATGCGACCAGAAACCAAAGTTGTGTATATCGAAACGCCCGCCAACCCAACGCTGTCGCTGGTCGACATTGAAACGGTGGCCGGTATCACCCATCAACAGGGCGCATTGCTGGTGGTGGATAACACCTTTATGTCGCCGTACTGTCAGCAGCCTTTACAACTGGGCGCGGATATTGTGGTTCACAGCGTCACCAAATATATCAACGGTCACGGGGATGTGATTGGGGGTATCATTGTTGGTAAGCAGGAGTTTATCGACCAGGCGCGGTTTGTAGGCCTGAAAGATATCACCGGCGGCTGCATGAGTCCTTTCAATGCGTGGTTAACACTGCGCGGCGTTAAAACGCTGGGCATTCGTATGGAACGTCACTGTGAAAATGCGCTGAAAATCGCCCGCTTCCTCGAAGGGCATCCATCCATTACTCGGGTGTATTATCCTGGCCTGACTTCGCATCCGCAGTATGAGCTGGGCCAGCGGCAAATGAGCCTGCCAGGTGGAATTATCAGCTTCGAAATCGCCGGCGGCCTCGAGGCTGGTAGGCGGATGATCAATTCTGTAGAATTGTGCCTCCTCGCGGTCAGTCTCGGTGATACCGAAACCCTCATTCAGCACCCAGCGTCTATGACACATTCGCCCGTTGCACCTGAGGAACGGCTTAAAGCAGGTATTACCGACGGGCTTATCCGTCTTTCTGTGGGTCTTGAAGATCCAGAAGATATTATTAACGACCTTGAACACGCCATCAGAAAGGCAACATTCTGACCAATATGGCCTGAACCGACGCCGTTCGGTTCAGGTTGTTGAGAATCAAGGCACAACAGTCTGGCAATACGCGTGATCCTCTTTCGGGGAGAACGTGTATTTTGGGCAGGGGGTTCTATGCAGGACAACACATTACAATTAAGCAACAATACAGCAACCGCCGTACCATTCTCAAAAAAAATACCGTTTACGAAATACGATTTTGGCTGGGTATTACTGTGCATCGGCATGGCCATTGGTGCCGGAACGGTACTGATGCCGGTACAAATTGGCTTAACAGGCATTTGGGTATTTATCGTTGCCTTTATTATTGCTTATCCGGCAACTTATATTGTGCAGGATATTTATTTAAAAACATTATCAGAAAGCGAAACCTGCAATGACTACACGGATATTATAAGTCATTACCTTGGAAAAAACTGGGGCGTATTTCTTGGCGTCATCTATTTTCTGATGATTATTCACGGCATATTTATTTATTCCTTATCCGTGGTTTTTGACAGCGCCTCATATATCAAAACCTTCGGCTTGACTGAGGCCGATCTTTCGCAGTCGATAATCTATAAAGTGGCCATTTTTGCCGTGCTGGTCGCCATTGCTTCCGGGGGAGAAAAGCTGCTGTTCAAAATCTCCGGCCCGATGGTGGTGGTCAAAGTAGGTATCATCATCGTATTTGGTTTTGCGATGGTTCCGCACTGGAACTTCGCTAATATCAGCGCCTTCCCTGAAGCATCTGTTTTCTTTCGTGATGTACTGCTAACCATCCCGTTCTGCTTCTTCTCAGCGGTGTTTATTCAGGTGTTGAACCCAATGAACATCGCCTACCGCAAACGGGTGACGGATCGGGTGCTGGCTACGCGTATGGCAATCCGTACGCATCGCATCAGTTACATTACTCTGATTGCTGTCATTCTGTTTTTCTCCTTCTCTTTTACCTTTTCTATTAGCCATGAAGAGGCCGTTTCGGCTTTCGAACAAAATATTTCCGCACTGGCACTGGCGGCTCAGGTCATTCCTGGGCAGATTATTCATATCACCTCAACAGTATTAAATATCTTCGCCGTATTAACCGCGTTCTTTGGTATTTATCTGGGATTCCACGAGGCGATCAAAGGTATTATTCTCAACGTTCTGAGCCGCGTCATTGACGTTGAGAAAATTAATCCGTTAGTACTCACGCTGGGTATTTGCACCTTTATTGTTATCACTCTGGTCATTTGGGTGTCATTTCGCGTATCGGTACTGGTATTCTTCCAGCTAGGTAGTCCGCTTTACGGGATTGTGTCGTGTATTATTCCGTTCTTCCTGATCTATAAAGTAACGCAACTGGAAAAACTACGCGGGCTGAAAACCTGGTTGATCCTGCTGTACGGAATTCTGCTGTGCCTGTCGCCCTTATTGAAGCTGATTGAATAACCCACGTATATCGCGCCGTCAGACGCTGGCGGCGCTTAACCCACACTCTCCAGCTGATAGCCGCGAATTTTATTCAGCACCGTGGTGTGCGACACGCCCAGCGCTTTGGCAATATGCCGTGACGACACATTATCTTCCACCATCTGTTCAATGAGCTGGCGTTCAGCACACAGAACCTGCTCTTTAAAAGGACGTTCTGTCGCGCCCCGCTCAACGGCAGGCAAATTCACCATCCCTAATTCTTCCCGCGTAATAACATCGGATTCAGCCATCAGCATCAGGCGAATAATGGTATTTTCCAGTTCGCGCACGTTTCCCGGCCAGGTGTGATGGTGCAGGGCATCAAAACAGGCTTTATCCAGAATGATCCGCCGCTGGAATTCCTTCGCGTATTTCTGCACAAAGTGGCGAATCAGCAGGCTGATATCCTGTGGGCGCTCGCGCAAAGGTGGGATGGTCAGTGAAAGCACGTTGATGCGGTAATAGAGATCGGCGCGCAGCAGACGTTGTTCCACCATCTCTTCCAGATTGGCATTGGTTGCCACAATAATGCGCACATTGACCGGAATAATATGTGCCCCGCCAACGCGCCGAATCCCGCCATCCTGAAGCACGCGCAGGAGTTTAGCCTGTAAGCTCAGCGACATTTCGCCAAACTCATCGAGAAAAAGGGTGCCTTTATCGGCCATTTCAAACAGCCCTTTTTTGCCTTTACAATCCGCGCCGCTGAAAGCCCCTTTCTCATAGCCAAAGAATTCACTCTCCATTAGCGACTCAGGTAGCGCAGAGCAGTTGACCGGAATAAACGGATAAAAACGTCGCTGCCCGGAATTATGGATAGCCCGGGCCAGCAGCTCTTTACCAGTCCCCGTATCGCCACGGATCAGAACGGTATATTTGCTGTCGGCAATTTTTATCGCCTTTTCGATAAGCGCGTGCATGCTCTGGCTGCTGCAAATAATGTCAGAGAAATAGCGCGGGCGTTCCGGCTCCGGCGTTGACAGCTCGCTTATCTCCTCACAGAGATAAGCAACATTAATAATATCGGCGCGCTGGCTTAAACAGGATTGCACACAGGAAATATCCTGTAGCTGGCGGCACCAGGATTTAATCAGGATCCGCCCAGGCGTCACTTTCATGGAGATGATATTGATATCGCAGCAGGAAAATTCCTTCAGGACATCCTCAACCATCGACAGACGATCAATTGTTTTAATATCCCAGCGTATCGTGACCACATTTGCTCCTGGTAGTTAGCAACTGCGAAATAGATATTTCTGTGACTAGAGGAAATCTGACTACATTCTAGACGCTGTGGAATAATGTTCTGCCAAAGGACTCACATTGTGGACGTAAAGAGAAAATATAAAAAAACCGGAGCACAAGGCTCCGGTTATCGGGTCATAACCCAGGTTTATTGCTGTGGGTTTTCATCCTGGTCAACGGCAAAACAAGCTACCAGTTGACCGCCGTAATCTTTCAACTGCGGTTGAAGCTGGGTACACGGACCAAAGCGACGACGGCAGCGGGCGTTGAACGCACAGCCCGGCGGCGGATTCAGCGGGCTTGGCAGTTCACCGGTCAGCTTGATACGCTCACGGCGATCGTCCGGGTTCAGGCGCGGTGTTGCGGAGAGCAGCGCTTGCGTGTACGGATGACGCGGATTATTGAAGATTTGGTCCTTCGTCCCTTTCTCCACACAGCGGCCTAAATACATCACCATCACTTCATCGGCAATGTGCTCGACAACCGACAGGTCGTGCGAGATAAAGACGTATGACAGCCCCAGTTCCTGCTGCAAATCCATCATCAGATTCAGCACCTGCGCACGCACCGAAACGTCCAGCGCTGAGACCGGTTCATCGGCAATCACCACGTCCGGGTCAAGCATCAGACCGCGAGCGATGGCAATACGCTGACGCTGACCGCCGGAGAACATATGCGGATAGCGGTCGTAGTGCTCGGTTTTCAGCCCCACTTTCGCCATCATCGCCAATGCTTTTTCACGACGCTCCTCTTTGCTGAGCGTGGAGTTGATCAGCAGCGGCTCTTCCAGAATCTGTCCCACTTTTTTACGCGGGTTCAGGGAACCGTACGGGTTCTGGAATACAATCTGGATTTTCTGCCGACGCAGCTTTTGCGCCTGCGGGTCGTGCTTAAGCAGATCCTGTCCCTGGTAATACAGCTCACCGCCGGTCGGGACTTCAATCATCGTCAGCAGGCGGCCAAGGGTGGATTTCCCACAGCCCGACTCGCCTACCACCGCCAGCGTTTTACCACGCTCTAAGGTAAAGGAGACGCCGTCCAGCGCTTTCACCAGGCGCTCCGGGGCGAACATACCCTTTTTCACCGGGTAGTGTTTTTTCAGATCAATAGCCTGCAACAGCGGCTGTGGCAAAGCGGCCTTTTGCGTACTCATAGCCCAGGCCTCCCGGCATCATCAAGTGGGTAGTGGCATTTCGACTGACGACCGCCTTCCAGCAGGTTCAGTTCAGGTTCTTCAGCGCGGCATTTGTCGGTCGCATAGGGACAGCGCGGGTTCAGCAAACAACCGCTCGGGCGGTCATATTTACCGGGAACCACGCCCGGCAGTGAGGCCAGACGCGCTTTGTCCTGAGCAAACTCCGGCAGCGCGCGCAGCAGCGCCTGGGTGTAAGGATGACGCGGCGCGCGGAAGATATCCTGCGCGGCCCCGGTTTCCACTACCTGACCGGCGTACATCACGATGATTTTGTGTGCCGCTTCAGCCACCAGCGCCAGATCGTGCGTGATTAAGACCAGCGCCATGTTCTCTTTTTGCTGCAATTCCAGCAGTAGCTCGATAATCTGCGCCTGAATAGTCACATCCAGCGCCGTTGTCGGTTCGTCGGCAATCAGCAGTTTCGGACGACAGGCAATCGCCATCGCGATCATCACGCGCTGGCTCATTCCACCGGACAACTGGTGCGGATAGACATCCAGACGCGAGGCCGGATCGGGGATCCCCACCAGCGTCAGCAGGTCAATTGCCCGCTGAATACGCGTTTTTTTGTTGCCGCCCTGGTGCACCTTGATGGCTTCCATAATCTGGTAGCCGACGGTATAGCAGGGATTAAGGCTGGTCATCGGGTCCTGGAAGATCATCGCCACTTCCGCGCCCACTAACTGGCGACGCTCTTTCTCAGAAATGCGCTTCAGGTCGCGACCATTAAACTCCAGATTTTCGGCCATAACGCGGCCTGGGTAGTCAATCAGTCCCATAATCGCCAGCGAACTGACGGACTTACCAGAGCCGGACTCTCCTACAATGCCAACCACTTCACCCTGATTCACACTGTAGCTAATGCGGTCTACGGCGCGGAATTCGGAACCTACGTCGCCGAAATGCACCGATAATTTATCTACATTTAATAACGCCATCTCGAACCTCTTACTGCTTCAGTTTGGGATCGAGCGCGTCACGCAGACCGTCACCCATCAGGTTAAATGCCAGCACCGTCAACAGGATCGCCAGCCCCGGGAAGGTCACGACCCACCAGGCGCTTTGGGCAAACTGCAGAACGTCAGAGAGCATGGTGCCCCATTCCGGCGTAGGCGGCTGTGCGCCCATCCCCAGGAAGCCGAGGGCAGCCATATCGAGAATGGCGTTAGAGAAGCCAAGCGACGCCTGAACAATCAGCGGCGCAAGACAGTTAGGAAGAATGTTGACGAACATCTGGCGCATCGCGCCGGCTCCCGCCACGCGAGATGCGGTGACGTAGTCGCGGTTAACCTCCACCAGCACGGCGGCGCGCGTCAAACGGACATAGTGCGGCAATGCCACGAACGTCAGCGCCAGCGCGGCGTTGCCAATCGAGGGGCCAAATACAGCCACCAGCACCAGCGCCAGCAACAGGCTCGGCAATGCCAGCATGATATCGACCACACGCATGATGACGTTATCGACAATCCCGCCAAAGTAACCGGCGATCAGCCCAAGAACCACGCCCATCAGCAGGGAGAGAACTACCACCAGACAGCCGACCAACAGCGACAGACGCGCACCGTACATCAGGCGGGACAGCACGTCGCGGCCTACATCATCAGTACCAAACAGATGCGCCATGGTACCGCCTTCCTGCCACGCGGGAGGAGCCAGCAGCGTATCGCGGAACTGGTCTGCCGGGTTGTAGGGTGCGAGGACGTTGGCAAAGACCGCAATCAGGATCATCACCACAACGTACACCAGCCCAACAACCGCACCTTTGTTGCGTTTAAAATAGTGCCAGAACTCCTGCAACGGAGTCATCGGCACCGGTGCAGCAATAACTTTATTTTCAGTAACCTGTGACATGATGGCCCCTTACTTCTTATGCCGAATACGCGGGTTCACCACGCCGTACAGCAGGTCTACCAGCAGGTTGACGAGGATAATCATCGTCGCGACCAGCAGCACCCCGCCCTGCACCACCGGATAATCGCGGCGTTGCAGCGCATCGATCAGCCAGCGCCCCAGTCCCGGCCACGAGAAGATGGTCTCGGTCAGGATCGCCCCGGCCAGCAACGTACCAACCTGCAGGCCGATAACGGTCACCACGGGCAGCATCGCGTTACGCAGAGCGTGAATAATGATGACGCGCATACGGGTCAGGCCTTTGGCGCGCGCGGTACGGATGTAATCTTCACCCAGCACTTCCAGCATCGATGAACGGGTCATACGCACAATGACCGCCAGAGGAATGGTACCCAGCACCATCGCAGGCAGGATCATATGCACCAACGCATCAATAAAGTTGCCCTCTTCACCCCAGATGGCGGTGTCGATAAGCATAAAGCCGGTTAGCGGATTGGAATCATCAAGGAACACCATGTCGCTCACCCGCCCAGAAACTGGCGTCAGGTTCCACTGCACGGAAACCAGCATGATCAGCATCATGCCCCACCAGAAAATCGGCATGGAGTAACCGGTCAGCGCCAGGCCAACGGCGGTATGATCGAAAATAGAGCCGCGCTTAACGGCAGCAAGTACACCCACTGGGATACCCACTGCGACGGCGAAAATCATCGCGCAGACGCCGAGTTCCAGCGTTGCTTTGAAGCGAGGTACGAACTCTTCCCACACCGGTAAGCGGCTTTTCAGTGAGATACCTAAATCACCATGCATAACCCCCCAGATATAGTGGAGGTACTGCTGCCACATCGGCTTATCCAGACCGAGTTCAGCCAACAGTTGAGCATGACGCTCAGGGGAGATCCCACGTTCACCCGCCATGATCATAACCGGATCGCCGGGGATCATATGGACGAAGGCAAAGGTGAGAAGAGTGATACCGATAAACGTGGGGATGACGAGTCCCAAACGTCGGAGAATGAACTGCAACATAACCCGGATTCTCTCTAATGACGCACGGCCTGGAACCGTGAGTCTGTATTGCTCACAAATCTTATCCCACGCAAACTGCATCGCGGGTAAAGCATTACGCCGGAGGGCGCTGCGCTTATCCGGCCTACACATCACCGGGGCGCAGCGCTTCCTTAATTGCTTTTAATTATTCGACAGAGACGTTTTCGAAGTGGTGTTTGCCTAATGGATCAACCACATAGCCTTTCACTTCCTTACGCACTGGTTCGTACACGGTGGAGTGAGCAACAATCAGAGCCGGAGCCTGGTCGTGCATAACAACCTGAGCTTGCTTGTACAGTTCAATACGTTTGTTGTGATCGTCGGTCGCACGCGCTGGCTGGATCAGGTCTTCAAACGGCTTGTAGCACCAGCGAGAGTAGTTGGAACCGTCTTTCGCTGCCGCACAGCTGAACAAGGTGGCGAAGAAGTTGTCCGGATCCCCGTTGTCGCCGGTCCAGCCCATCATCACCGCCTGATGTTCACCCGCTTTGGCGCGTTTCAGATACTCGCCCCACTCGTAGGTCACAATCTTGGCCTGAACGCCAATTTTCGCCCAGTCAGCCTGAACCATTTCTGCCATACGACGTGCGTTCGGGTTATATGGACGCTGTACCGGCATAGCCCACAGCTCAACGGTAAAGCCTTTGTCCTGACCCGCTTCCTTCAGCAGCGCTTTGGCCTTCTCAGGATCGTAGGTGTAGTCTTTAACGTCGTCGTTATAACCCCACATGGTCGGCGGAATCAGGTTTTTCGCGGCAACGCCAGCGCCCTGATAAACCGCTTTGATGATCGCTTCTTTGTTTACCGCGTAGGTCAGCGCCTGACGGACTTTCACGTCATCAAACGGTTTCTTCTCGGTGTTGAAAGAGAGGTAGCCAACGTTCAGACCCGCCTGTTCCATCAGGTTGATGTTTTTATCCTGCTTCATGCGCGCGATGTCTGCCGGGTTCGGGTACGGCATCACCTGGCACTCGTTTTTCTGCAGTTTGGCGTAACGCACGGAAGCGTCAGGCGTAATGGAGAAGACCAGACGGTCGATCTGCGGCTTGGTGCCCCAGTAACCTTCGAATGCTTTATACAGAATACGGGAGTCTTTCTGGTACTGCTGCAGCTGGAACGGACCGGTACCAATTGGGTTCAGATCCACTTTCTCCGGAGAACCGGCTTTCAGCATGTTGTCAGCATATTCTTTGGAAAGAATAGAAGCGAAGTCCATCGCCAGGTCAGCCAGGAACGGCGCTTCCGGGCGAGTCAGCACGAACTGAACGGTTTTATCGTCCACTTTTTTCACTTCGGAGATCAGATCCGGCAGACCCATCCCTTCGAAGTATTCATAGCTGCCGCCAGAGACTTTATGGTACGGGTTCTGGGCATTTTTTTGACGATCGAAAGAGAACACCACGTCATCGGCGTTAAAATCGCGCGTCGGTTTAAATTCTTTGTTGTCCTGCCACTTCACGCCCTGACGCAGGTGGAAGGTGTAGGTTTTGCCGTCTTCGCTGATTTCCCACTTCTCAGCAAGGCCCGGGATCACTTCAGTCGTACCGGTTTTGAACTCGACCAGGCGGTTATAGATCGGTACGGAGCTGGCATCATAGGTGGTGCCAGAGGTGAAAAGCTGCGGGTTAAAGCCTTCAGGAGATCCTTCTGAACAATAAACCAGAGTTTTAGCCTGTACGCTTGCTGCGACGGTCATAGCCACCAGGCTCAGACCAAGCTTCAGCATCCCTGACTTCTTCAAGGAAATACTCATTCTTCTGCTCCAAATGTGATGTTTGTTGTTTTACCCTTTGCAGTGGGTTTGCACCGCCTGGCCTTTTTTGTTTTTTACCCGGCCGGGTCGGCGTTAAGAGGATGGGGATTCCGTTCACATAAGCGACTGAGTTGCAGTGCGGATTCTCCATGAAATGCCCCTCATACCCTACAATCTGTCAACAGAATGTGAAAACGTCAATACAGGTCACCGTGATTTACGCCAACGGTGAGAATTCACAAACAAAGATTAAAAAAAGTGCGGAAGGACATTTTCAGCAGGGAAATTTGTGCTACGCGTACTATGCCAGAATAAACATCTTCATATTTCGCAACATTTGGTGATTAACATTTATGCAATTTATTCAAACTTTCTAAATTAATGCTGCATATCTGAGCGATTAATACCATGAACGTTAAAGCGCACAGCGTAAAATGCCAGCTTCAGCCATAAGTAGCGCAAAAAAAGTTTCAAGCAAATATAAAAAAAGGCAATGGAATATGTCACAGAATCGTTAACAGTCAGTGGGAAGTGGTGCACAATTTTTGCAGATAAAATGAAGGTCAAACATGGGGTCGGAAAAACAAAAAATACGCCCTGCCAGCGCTTTGCCTGTAGGCCGGATAAAGCGCTTGCGCCGCCATCCGGCAGTGTCTGTTATAGCGTGATGTTTTGCCTGATGGCGCTTCGCCTGTAGGCCGGATAAGGCGCTTGCGCCGCATCCGGCAATGTCTGTTATAGCGTGATGTTTTGCCTGATAGCGCTTCGCCTGTAGGCCGGATAAGGCGCTTGCGCCGCATCCGGCAATGTCTGTTATAGCGTGATGTTTTGCCTGATGGCGCTTCGCTTATCAGGCCTACAAAAGCCACAAATGCAAAAAGCCCGCTCAGAGAGCGGGCTTTTTAAATTTGGTCGGTGATAGAGGATTCGAACCTCCGACCCCTTCGTCCCGAACGAAGTGCGCTACCAGGCTGCGCCAATCACCGAATGCGGGGCGCATCTTACTGCTCAGCTGCGCGCCCGTCAATCCCTTAGTATCAAAATGCCATTTGATCGGTGAGAAAGTCAGCAGCTCAGTTACTGGGCTGTAGCCTTATTCGCGTCCGGGATACGGCACCAGTTGTTATTCTCGTTAATACCACCATTTGGCGAGGTATAACCGAGGCAACCCAAAATGGTGTCGTACAGTTCAACATGACGACGCGGCACCTTCATATCAGCTTCTTGCTTAAGGTGTGCAAACGCCTTCGCATGGTCGGGGTCTTCCAGATACTTGTCAGACATCCACACCATCATAGGAACGCGGAACTGCTCAGGTGGCGCCATTTTACGCGGCGTACCGTGCAGGTGCTCGCGCTCGTTAATCGACTCACCGTGATCGGCGGCGTAGAACACGATCGCTTTCTTATCGCGTAATTGATCAAACACTTTGGTAATAAAGTGATCAACATAGGTTACCGAGTTATCGAATGAGTTGATCATCTGGGCCTTCGAGCAGCCACTATCAACATTGACACATTCCGGCTTCCACTGCGCATATTCGCGGGTGTAGCGCTGGGTGTAGTTAAAATGCGAGCCCTTAGTATGCAGAATAATCAGATGCTTGCCACCATCTTCATTATTTTGTAGAGACTGCTGCATCTCGGTAATCAACAGCATATCGTCAACGTTCTTGCCACGGTTGCGCGGCTCTGCGCCAATCTGCTCACGATAGGCGATGTTCTCCGCCATGGTGTTACTGTAGAACCACATCTCGCTTTGCATCGCGTAAAGATCGGTCTTGAACCCGAACTGGCCGAGCACGGAGAAGACGTTTTGTTCTTTCAGAGTACGCTGCGGGTTTTCTTCTGCCCCACCCTCACGCACGAACATACAACGCAGCGAAAGTTTTGTTGCCGTATCACAGGAATATCCACGGAAGGCGGCCAGATTTTTCTCCTGGGCGAGCCTTGGCGTGGTATTACGCTCATAGCCAAAAATCCCCATATGATCCCAGCGGGTCGTTTCGCCGATAATAAAGACCACATAGGTGTCGTCGAGGTTTTTGGGGGCAACATAGGTAAACTTCTTCGCCGGGTTCATCAACGATTTGTTGTCTGAGGATTCATCCACCTGTGCCCAGGCGTACAGACCCAGCGCGGAGAGCCAGTTTGACGGCAGATAGGAATTCGCCACTACCCCGCCATAGCTGGGTAAATCGATTCCCGTTGCTCGCTCAACGCTTCTCTGTTGCATGCTCAGCAGGCGAATCGGCGCCCATACCATCAAGCCAGCCAACAATACCACCGCCACGCTACGCCATCTCATGCCAGGCGTACGGATCTGTTTCATCAGGGTATAGCGGCAGCGATTACTCCAAATCAGAACCAACGGTAAAATGCTGACCGAAACCAGCCACACGACAAAATGCCAGCCAACAACTTCTTTCGATAAATCAATATCCGTGGTCATTACGGAGGCAATAATACCGTAACCAATTACCACATTCAGGAAGGTCATGTAATAGCTGGCACCGGCAGAACACAGCACCACTAAGGTTGTCAGGACACGCCAGGCGCGCCGACCAAATAAAGAGAGAAGCCGTAGTAAAAAGAAGGTTACCAGCACAGTGCCGGCTAATTCAACAACCGCAGAGAGTCCTTTCCAGACGGTAAACTCGTGTGCATATCCGCTAAAGCGCCGGAAAAATACAGCACAGTTCATAAACAAACCGATATAGATTGCCAGCAGGAAACTGAGTTTCTGCTGCGTCATCGACTTAATGTATCTCATGCAAACAAACCCTGGGAATCGGGATAAAAACACCCTGTGCAGTAGTCAAACAGACCAGGCAGGGGAAAATGCGACAACAGCAGAGGTGAAATGTCTACGGGCGCGGGTAAGTAGACCACAGGAGGGTGAAAAAGTGCTTATGGAGAATGCAAATGGCGCATATATTTTTGTAAATATATGCGCCAGGTATTAATCAGACTACTAATAGGTTTAGGCGTGCGCCTCGGTATATACGCTACGCTGTGGCTGGCGGATGGTGGTGGAGAGTGCCAGTGAGATAATTAACAGCGCAAAGATAACGCAGAAGGTCACATAGAAACCGCCGAACAGCGAGGCGATAATGGAACCACAAATGCTGCCGATACCGAAACCTAAGTAAATGACACCGTAGTTTTTAGCCAGGTTGTTCAAACCGAAGAACTCGCTCACCAGTGACGGGAACACGGTGATGGTACCGCCAAAGTTAAATGCTACACAGGCAATCGCCGCAAAGAAGGTCACATCATTCAGCGGGGCGAACAGCAGTGCCGCCATACCGACCAGCGAAACGACCTGCCCAATGGTGATAACGCGAATACGAGAGATTTTGTCGGACAGAATCCCCAGAACCAGACGACCGGACAGGTTAGCGATAGAAATGACGGTGACCGCATTTGCCGCCGTTGCCACATCCATATGCGCCAGGCTTTGTGCAATATCTTTCGCCACGCCAATCACATACAGCCCACTCATACACGCCGTCAGGAACATCACTGCCAGCATCCAGTACTGCGGTTTACGCATGGACTGCGCCAGGGTGTAGTCATTCTCAACCACGCCATTTTTCGTTTTCACTTCCTGATTCGGCGCGTCTTTCATCAGCGTGGAGCCAAATACGATCATCACCAGCACAATCGCGCCCCAAATCATGAAGGTTTTTTCCAGACCCACAGTGCTCAACAGTTGGCTGTCGATGAATTTAAAACCGAGGCTGCCAAGACCGTAAGAACCGATGGCAAAGGCGGAAATCAGCCCTTTACGCTCAGGGAACCATTTTACACAGTTGGAAAGTGTTAACAGGTAGCCTGCTCCATCCGCCAGACCGACCAATACACCGGCGCTCAGCCACAGCATAATCAGGCTGTCAGAGTGGGCGGTTAAGAAGAAGCCGACACCCAGTAAAATACCGGAGGCCATGGTGACGCGTTTCACGCCAAAACGTTCCTGCAGTTTCCCGGCGACGGAAGAAGAAATTGCCAGCCCGAGGCTCAGCAGGCCAAAGGAAAAGGCAACCTGACTCACTGGCGCATCAAGCTTAGAAGAGAGCGCACCGTTAAACAGGCTCCAGGTATAAACAGAACCTAAAGCAAATTGAGTAATGATGGTGCCGATCAGTGTCAGCCAGCGGGTACGCTGATAATCAGAAGTTTTCATGGCAGTCTTCCTGCATAAACAAAATGGGAAATTCTCTGCCAACAACCATACCGAAGCGCTTTTATGAGCAGGAGAAAACGGCATGAAATGCCGCCAGGACGGAATGAAATGCCTGGAATGTGGAATGAATGACGAGACAAAAAGTCGGGTTACTGAATTTTATCGCATGAGTTAGTACACGCTATCGCTGGAGTGCGTGTGATTGTTGATCTCAACATGTAATCAAGATGTTTATGTGCTGATTACTTACGTTAAAATTTGGCGCTCACTCCCATGGTGTACATATAGTCGCTGTTGTTGGTGCTGTTTTCAGCCTGCGAAAGCGCTGCGTAAGCCGCCATGTGCGGGTTCAACAGCATATCCGCACCGACGGTGACATCCACCCAGTTACCGTCCTGACCCGCTGCTGACATGCGGCTGAGACCCGACTGCGCCTTCCAGATATTCTCGCCAAACTGCTGGTTATAGCTGATTTGCGCCCACGGTCGCACATCACCGAACTGCGAATTGACTCGCCAGCCCAACGAGCTCACGCTGGCATGCCACAGCGGATCGTTCTGCGTTACCGAAGTCGCGCTGTCGCCAAATTCGTTGTAAGTAGATGTGGTTGAACCGTCATAATGCAGTGCGGCAACCGGACCGGTCGTTACCTGCCTGGACAGCGGGAAGTTCCAGCCCATACTCATGCCGCTGGTCGCATCCATAGGCGTCTCATCCGCAAGATTCACCACGGGACCCGCCACGTTCTGAGTGGAACGAATACGTTCTTCCAGAATGTCGTTATAACGTGGTTGGTGATCGCTGTCCCATGTATAACGTTCAGCCGTATGCCCTGACATAGCATCAACGATATATTCTTGTTGCCAGCCATATGCTGTATTGATGGACAGCGCACAAACTACGACGCTCGCCAGAGTTAACCTTTGGCGACCACTACTGTTTCTTATAATCATCAACGCGACTCCAGAAAAGAGCCGAATTCGGCGATATTATTGTCATTGTGTGAAGGATATCGGGCCCATCAGGCCCTGTATTAAATATTGTCTTTTTAGCTGGCGCGTCAAGGCGGGCCGAATGAAATTTTTACGCCAGTAAAAACAGCGAGGAAGAATATGCAGCGTTGCGGATGGGTCAGCCAGGATCCACTTTACATTGCCTACCACGACAAGGAATGGGGCGTCCCTGAAACTGATGGTAATAAACTGTTCGAAATGATCTGCCTGGAAGGTCAGCAGGCCGGGTTATCGTGGATTACCGTACTCAAGAAACGGGAAAATTATCGCCACGCTTTCCACCATTTTGATCCAGAAAAAGTGGCGGCCATGACCGAAGAGGATGTGGAAAGGCTGGTACTGGATGCCGGCATTATTCGTCATCGCGGAAAAATTCAGGCCATTATCGGCAACGCTCGCGCTTTTCTGACGATGGCGCAAAACGGAGAGTCGTTTAGCGAATTCGTCTGGTCATTTGTTGATAACCAACCGCAAGTGACTCGCGCCGCCAACCTGAGTGATATTCCCACCTCCACGCCTGCGTCAGACGCGCTGTCTAAAGCGTTAAAAAAACGCGGATTTAAGTTTGTCGGTACCACCATTTGTTACTCCTTTATGCAGGCGTGCGGCCTGGTCAACGACCATGTCACCAGCTGCATCTGTTATCCGGGAGAACAACATGATTCGTGAATCCAAGGCTGAAGATCTGCCGTCAATTCTGGCGCTGTGGATGGAAAGCACAATCCATGCCCATCCGTTTATCGAAGAGCGCTACTGGCGCGAAAGTGAATCCGTGGTGCGGGATGTTTATCTGCCAGCCGCGCAAACCTGGGTTTGGGAAGAAGAAGGCGAGCTCAAAGGCTTTGCCAGCGTGATTGATGACCGCTTTCTCGGCGCGCTGTTTGTCGCACCTGCCGCCATCAGAAGCGGGATCGGCAAAGCGCTGGTGCAGCATGTCCAGCAGCGCTTTTCGATACTCAGCCTTGAGGTCTACCAGAAGAATCAATCAGCGGTGAACTTCTACCATGCGCTGGGTTTTCGCATTGAAGACGGCGCATGGCAGGAAGAGACTCACCACCCCACGTGGATTATGGGCTGGCAGGCGGATCAAACGCCGTAAGCGCCAACATTGGTCCGCTATATTTTTCAAGCCACGCCAGCGCAGTATTGCCCGCGCAGCCATTCCCCAACTTCGAACTGGGGAGATCTTTGGTCAGCACGTTGACGGCGCCATTTTTACAAATACCGTTCACTGCGAGATCCAAATCAGGCCACGCGCCTTCATGAATACAGATGACGCCGGGTTTAATACCCGCCGTCACCACCGCGCCCGCCAGAACTTGCCCGCGCTGGTTCCACACCCTGACCGTATCGCCATCCGCAATGCCGCGCGCGTGGGCGTCCTGCGGATGAATCGTTATCGGCTCACGATCCGCTACCGCGTACTGCTCACGTAGCGCACTGTAGTTAAGCTGACTATGCAAACGGTGCGCCGGATGGGCGGAAAGCAGCTGTAGCTGGTCCGGTTCGGCGTTACCGAACCACTCATCCGGCTCCAGCCACATCGGGTGCCCCCCGCAGTCCGCGTAACCGTAACCTGCAATCCTCGCGGAGTAGATTTCAATTTTTCCGCTGTCCGTTTTCAGCGGATGCGCCTGCGGGTCGCGGCGAAAATCCGC
Organism: Citrobacter sp. Cpo103; assembly: GCF_030332605.1. Taxonomy (NCBI): domain Bacteria; kingdom Pseudomonadati; phylum Pseudomonadota; class Gammaproteobacteria; order Enterobacterales; family Enterobacteriaceae; genus Citrobacter; species Citrobacter sp. Cpo103. The sequence goes on from NZ_JAOWHO010000032.1 coordinate 234,176, forward strand.
AAAACGGATAAACTGTGCGCTGGCGGCGTTTTCCGGCATTTCGATCAGGGCGTTGCGCTGCCAAAACTCGGCGAAAGGCGGCAATGTCACCTGCTGACTGGCCCCACGTTGCCCGGCAATATTGTAAAAAGTCTCCAGCCACGCCAGTTCGCTTTTACCTTCGGTGAACCGTTCATATCCGCCCTTTTCCCAGCGCTCACTCAGCTCGGCAAAGACATCAAAATCATTTCGCGCTTCGTCCTGCGGCGGTACGACCTGCTTCATCGGCACCAGGTGCTGGTTGCTGTAATCGCCGGTCATGGTCAAATCATTACGCTCAAAGGAGGTGGTTGCTGGCAGCACGATATCGGCATGCTTTGCTGCTGCGGTCCAGAAACACTCCGAGATGACCACCAGCTCCGGTTTTTGCCAGGCGCGAATTAAACGGTTAGTGTCCTGATGATGGGTGAAGTTAGCGCCACCCGCCCACCACAACATGCGAATGTCCGGGAAATGACGGTCCATGCCGTTGTGCTGGTAAAAACCACCGGGGTTCTCCAGCGCTTCAACAATTCGTGCCACCGGAATTTTATCTACCGCGTCGGTGCCGCCTTTAACGCTGCCCTGCATTGAAGCCAGTACCGCAGCCCGGCGCGTTGGGTTGCCGCCGTTGGCAAAATGGTACGACAGCCCAAAACCGCCGCCTGGCGTCCCGATTTGTCCGAGCATGGCGGCCAGGGTGACAATCATCCAGTGTTTCTGCTCGCCATACTGTTGGCGCTGCATGCCCCATCCGGCCATCAGCATGGTGGTATTTTGGTGAAATATCGCCGCAAGTTCGCGTATCTTCGCCGCCGGAATGCCACAAATCTCTGCCGCCCATTCTGCCGTTTTTGCAACATCATCAGATTTACCCAGCAGATAGTCGGCAAAACGGTCATATCCGGTAGTACACCGAGCGAGAAAGTCCTCATCATGCCAGCCGTTTTCCACCAGCGTATGTGCGATGCCCAGCATCAGCGCTACGTCGGTCCCCATATGCGGGGCAATCCATTCCATCTTATCGCCAAAGAAATCGACGCTTTCCGATCGCATCGGATCGATACAGATCAACCGTTTACCGCTGTCGCGCAATGCCTCAAAGTACGCGAGGCCCTGCTCATCGGACGCGTTCCAGGCAATCTTGAGAGTGTTGAGCGGATTGGCGCTCCACAACACCACCACTTCGCTGTGCTCCAGCACCACCGGCCAGCTGGTTTGCTGCTGGTAAACTTCGTTCCCGCCCACCACGTACGGCATGATCGCCTGCGCAGCCCCCGTCGAGTAATCCCCCAGATGCCCGGTATAACCGCCCGCCAGCGCCATATAACGCTGTAACAGGGTCGCCGCTTTGTGTAACACGCCGTTGGAACGCCAGCCGTACGAACCGGCAAAAATTGAGGCCGGGCCGTAGCTGTCACGGATGCGTTTATGCTGCGTATGGATAAGATTCAGCGCGTCGTCCCAACTGACGCGAACAAACTCATCCTGCCCACGTACGCCCTGTGGGTTCTCCGGCGAGGCGAGAAACCCTTTACGCACCATCGGAAAACGTACCCGCGTTTTACTGTGAACCTGGTCGCGCACCACGGTTTGCAAAGAGTTGGGATGAGCGGTGGGCAGCGCGCCACGCGAGGAGAAAACCGTCTCACCATCAGTGTCGACGAGGATTGGTCCCCAGTGGGCGGCGGTTAACACCGAGTAATGTGCGGGTGAATTAGCCAAGATGGCGCTCCTGAATGCGATGTGACGGCTTATTTATTATGCCGTTCAATGTTACTTACAAATTTCAGAGTCTTCCCTGGAATTTTCTTCATGTTCACACGTCATAATCAACCGCCACGGTCGCTGTGGCAAAGAAGAAAAAGTCATTAAGGAATTAAGATGAAGAAACGTGTATTTGTTATTGCTGCCATCGTGAGCGGCGCCCTGGCGGTTTCTGGCTGCACAACAAACCCTTACACCGGCGAACGCGAAGCGGGTAAATCCGGCATTGGCGCAGGTATTGGCTCTCTGGTCGGCGCGGGCATTGGCGCACTCTCTTCTTCGAAGAAAGATCGCGGCAAAGGCGCACTGATTGGCGCAGCGGCTGGCGCGGCCGTTGGCGGTGGTATCGGCTATTACATGGACGTGCAGGAAGCGAAACTGCGCGAAAAAATGCAGGGAACGGGCGTCAGCGTGACGCGCAGTGGCGATAACATCATTCTGAACATGCCAAACAACGTCACCTTCGACAGCAGCAGTGCCAACCTGAAGCCTGCGGGTGCTAACACCCTGACCGGCGTGGCGATGGTACTGAAAGAGTATAATAAAACCGCCGTCAACGTGCTGGGCTTCACCGACAACACCGGTAGCCAGGATCTGAATATGCGTCTGTCGCAGCAGCGCGCAGACTCCGTTGCCAGCGCCTTGATCACTCAAGGGGTCGCAGCTAACCGCATCCGCACTCAGGGTATGGGCCCGGCAAATCCAATCGCCAGCAACAGCACAGCGGAAGGTAAAGCGCAAAACCGCCGCGTAGAAATTACCTTAAGCCCGATCCAGTAACGTTTTGTGCCGGATGGAGACAGTCCGCGTCCATCCGGCATGAAGCACTTGCCATCGTTGATTTTCGCGTTAAGGTGTTGTCACCAAATTCAGGGAAATCAGCGATGAGCAAATCAACACGGGCAACCATCAGCGATGTGGCGAAAGCTGCAAAAACCGGCAAGACCAGCATTTCACGTTATCTCAACGGTGAAAAGCACCTGCTTTCCGACGCGCTGCTGGCCCGCATTGAACAAGCCATTGCCGATCTCGACTACCGTCCCAGCCTGATGGCAAGAGGCCTGAAACACGGTCGTACCCGCCTGATTGGCCTGATCATCGCCGATATTACTAATCCCTACTCCGTCAACGTGCTAAGTGGTATTGAAGCCGCCTGCCGCGATAAAGGCTTTACTCCGCTGGTGTGTAACACCAACAACGAAGTGGATCAGGAACTGCATTATCTCGACCTGCTGCGCAGCTACCAGGTCGAAGGGATTGTGGTCAACGCCGTCGGGATGCGCGAAGAGGGGCTGAACCGCCTGCAACAGTCTGCGCTGCCGATGGTACTGATTGACCGTAAAATTCCCGATTTCGCCTGTGATATGGTCGGGCTGGATAACACCCAGGCGGCAACGGTTGCCACCGAACATCTGGTCGAACAAGGTTTTGAAGCCATCCTGTTCCTCAGCGAACCACTCGGCATGGTGAATACCCGCCGCGAACGCCTGAGCGCTTTTCGCACCACGCTCGCGCAATACCCCGGTGTTATCGCGCAAAATGCCGAAGTCCCGCTCACGGACAATACGCAACTGGACGACACCCTGCGCCAGTTTCACCAGCAGCATCGTGGCATGCGCAAAGCCGTTATCTCTGCCAACGGTGCCCTCACGCTACAAGTAGCCCGCGCCCTGAAACGCATTGGCCTCAACTGGGGGAGCGACATTGGCTTACTCGGCTTTGACGAACTGGAATGGGCAGAGCTGGCGGGCGTTGGTATTACCACGTTGAAACAACCCACCTGGCAGATTGGTTACACCGCCGTTGAGCAGGTTGTGCGCCGGATTGATGGCGGCTCCGCTGCCATTCAGGAACAGGTCTTCTCCGGCGAGCTGATCGTGCGAGGCTCTACCGCCCGTTAAATTACCTTCGTGATGGTGATCATAAATTCGACATCATGGGCTTTTCTTTGGAACCGGTTCCATCTAGCGTTATAACAAGAACGCTAGTTTGGAGTTTCCATGAAAAGAAAAATTATGGTGGTCACCGCCGCTTACGGCCACGACCAGGTACGGGCCGCAGGCGGGCAAACGGCAATGCTGCCCATCATCGCTGAAGCCGGTGCTGACGGCGTCGAAATCCGCCGCGAGCTATTAACCGACGCCGAGCTGAAGACACTGTCAACGATGGCTTCTGCGATCGAAATCTTCGGCCTGCTGGCCTGTTACTCAGCGCCTGAACCGTTGTTCCTTGAGGATGGTAACCTCAACCCCCGTCTTCCAGAACTACTTGAGGAAGCGCAGGCCTTGCAGGCACTGTGGTTAAAAGTCTCCCTCGGCCATTTTTCCCATACCGAACAGTTCGACGTTCTACGCCAATGGCTGGACAACAGCGGAATGGAGCTGGTTGTCGAGAACGATCAGACCGACTGCGGACGCCTGCAGCCAATGCAGCGCTTTAACGAAGCCTGTCAGGCGCAAAACCTGCCGATATCTCTGACCTTCGATATGGGCAACTGGCTGTGGGTGGGCGACTCCCCAGAAGAAGCAGCACAAAACCTGGCGTCAACCGTTGGCTATATCCATGTCAAAGCCGCAGTTGCATATCACGACAGCTACCGCGCCGTACCGCCTGATGAAGCCGATCCGCGCTGGCTGGCGCTGCTAAAAACGCTGCCCAACGATGTCCCACGCGGCATTGAGTTCCCCCTGGAAGGGCAGGATTTGGTGGCGGTTACCCGCCGCTACGTTGAGCTGTTACGCGAGGAGTAACGCATGAAAAATTCACTGGATGTGGTCACTATTGGTGAAGCGATGGCGATGTTTGTCGCCACGCAAACCGGCGAACTGGCGGATGTGGAGCAGTTTATCAAGCGCGTTGCAGGCGCTGAGCTTAACGTAGCGACCGGTCTTGCTCGTCTGGGCCTGAAGGTCGGTTGGGTGAGCCGCGTTGGCAACGACAGCTTTGGCCGTTTTATCGTTAAGTCGCTGGAAAAAGAAGGGATTGATGCGCAGGGAGTCACCCAGGACGGGCGTTACGCTACCGGCTTTCAGCTTAAATCTAAGGTTGAAAATGGAACCGATCCCATTGTGGAATATTTCCGTAAAGGTTCCGCTGCCAGCCACCTCAGCATTGAAGATTATCACGAGGCCTATTTCGCCAGCGCGCGCCACCTGCACCTGAGCGGCGTAGCAGCAGCACTTTCTGCCAGCTCTTATGAACTACTGGCGCATACCGCCCGCACCATGAAGGCCCAGGGGAAGACCATCTCGTTCGACCCGAACTTGCGCCCGGTATTGTGGAAAAGCGAAGCCGAAATGGTGGAAAAACTGAACCGCCTGGCATTTCAGGCAGACTGGGTTTTACCAGGGTTAAAAGAGGGCATGATTTTAACCGGTCAGCAAACGCCTGAAGCCATCGCCGACTTTTATCTGCGCCATGGCGTGAAGGCCGTGATCGTGAAAACCGGGGCTGATGGCGCCTGGTACAAAACCGCCAGCGGCGAACAAGGCTGCGTGGCACCGGTAAAAGTCGACAATGTGGTCGATACGGTCGGCGCAGGAGATGGCTTTGCCGTAGGCGTTATTAGCGCCCTGCTGGAAGGCCGCTCGCTGCATCAGGCGGTGACCCGCGGCAATAAAATTGGCGCACTGGCCATTCAGGTTCAGGGCGACAGCGAAGGATTACCCACACGTGAACAATTAGGGGAATAAACTCCCGGCCAACTCTGTACCCTACATACAGAGGCGGCGTATCAGCATAACCAGAGGGCAGTCTATGAATAGCTCAACTAATGCAGCAAAACGCTGGTGGTACATCATGCCAATCGTGTTTATCACGTATAGCCTGGCGTACCTTGACCGCGCGAACTTCAGCTTCGCCTCCGCCGCCGGTATCAACGAGGACCTCGGCATTACCAAGGGGATCTCTTCCCTGCTGGGCGCACTGTTTTTCCTCGGCTATTTCTTCTTTCAGATCCCGGGCGCAATTTACGCTGAACGCCGCAGCGTACGAAAACTGATTTTTGTCTGTCTGATCCTCTGGGGCGCATGCGCGTCGTTAACCGGCATGGTCAGCAATATTCCAATGCTTGCCGCCATCCGCTTTATTCTTGGCGTCGTTGAAGCCGCCGTGATGCCGGCAATGCTGATTTATATCAGCAACTGGTTTACGAAATCTGAACGCTCGCGCGCAAACACTTTCCTGATCCTCGGTAATCCGGTCACCGTCCTGTGGATGTCCGTGGTTTCCGGTTACCTGATTCAGGCGCTGGGCTGGCGGGAAATGTTCATCATCGAGGGCTTCCCGGCCATCATCTGGGCGTTCTGCTGGTGGGTGCTGGTAAAAGACAAACCGTCTCAGGTCGGTTGGCTGTCAGAATCTGAAAAAGCCGCCCTTCAGGCACAACTGGAAAAAGAGCAGCAAGGCATCAAAGCCGTACGTAACTATAGCGAGGCTTTCCGCTCACGTAACGTCATCCTGCTGTGTATGCAGTATTTCGCCTGGAGTATTGGCGTCTATGGTTTTGTCCTGTGGCTGCCGTCGATTATCCGCAACGGCGGCGCAAACCTGGGGATGGTGGAAGTTGGTTGGCTGTCATCCGTACCGTATCTGGCGGCAACGGCGGCGATGATCCTCGTTTCCTGGGCGTCCGATAAGCTGCAAAACCGTAAGCTGTTTGTCTGGCCACTGTTACTGATCGCGGCGTTCGCGTTTATCGGCTCCTGGGCCGTGGGCGCAGACCACTTCTGGATTTCTTACACGCTGTTGGTTATTGCAGGCGCGGCAATGTATGCCCCCTACGGTCCCTTCTTCGCCATCATCCCGGAAATGCTGCCGCGCAACGTCGCCGGCGGGGCCATGGCGCTGATTAACAGCATGGGCGCGCTAGGCTCATTCTTTGGTTCATGGTTTGTCGGCTACCTCAATGGCGCAACCGGCAGCCCGTCCGCCTCGTACATTTTTATGGGGGTAGCGCTTTTTGTCTCAGTATGGCTAACTCTAATTGTTAAGCCTGCTAATAATTCCCAAATTCCGGTTGGCGCACGCCACGCTTAAATTTTAACTTACGGAGATTCGCATGAAGCCGTCCATTATTCTCTATAAAGCGTTACCTGACGATTTACTGCATCGCCTGGAAGAGCATTTTACTGTGACTCAGGTGCCTAGCCTGCGCCCGGAAACGGTCACACAGCACGCCGACGCTTTTGCCAATGCAGAAGGTCTACTGGGCTCCAGTGAAGCCGTCAATACCGCTCTGCTGGAGAAAATGCCCAGGCTGCGTGCGACCTCCACGATTTCCGTAGGCTATGACAACTTCGACGTCGATGCCCTCAACGCACGTAAGGTGCTGCTGATGCACACGCCAACCGTGCTGACGGAAACCGTCGCCGATACGGTAATGGCGCTGGTGTTAAGCACCGCTCGCCGCGTAGTGGAAGTTGCCGAACGGGTAAAGGTCGGCGAATGGACCAAAAGTATCGGACCGGACTGGTTTGGTACCGATGTACACCACAAAACGCTGGGGATTGTCGGTATGGGCCGCATTGGGCTGGCGCTGGCACAACGTGCGCATTTCGGCTTTAGCATGCCGATTCTCTATAATGCGCGCCGTCATCATCAGGAAGCAGAAGAACGCTTTAATGCACGTTACTGCGACCTCGATACGCTGTTGCAGGAGTCTGATTTTGTCTGCCTGATCCTGCCGTTAACCGACGAAACGCATCATCTGTTCAGCACCGAGCAGTTTGCCAAAATGAAGTCTTCCGCCATTTTCATTAACGCCGGACGTGGCCCGGTGGTCGATGAAAAAGCGTTGATTGCCGCCCTGCAAAAAGGCGAAATTCATGCCGCTGGCCTGGATGTATTTGAGCAAGAGCCATTACCGGTAGACTCACCGCTGCTGTCACTGCCCAACGTGGTGGCCGTACCGCACATTGGTTCAGCCACGCACGAAACGCGCTACAACATGGCGGCCTGTGCGGTGGATAACTTAATCGATGCGCTGCAAGGACGCGTTGAGAAGAACTGCGTAAACCCGCAGGTCGCATCATAAACAAAAGGCCGGGTGCGCTTACGCTCACCCGGCCTTTCATGTATTACCGTATCTTAATTACTGAGCGGCATTCACCGCAGCAGTCCAGGCCTGATTAAATGCCTGATGCTGAGCAGCCAACGGGCCAATCAGCGTATTGTACTGACTTGCCTGCTGTGACGTTGGGAACTGGATACCGTTGGCGACAAAGCTCACCTGCGTATCCTGCTGCGCCACAAAATCACCAACCTGCACCAACTGCTGCGTGAAAATTTGCGCGGCAGGGATCAGCGGCTGTAAGGCCTCTGCTGGTGCAGTAACAACTTTGTTGTACACCTGATCAAAGACCGGCTTCAGATCTTCGCCCTGCTTCAGCGCGCCATGCGCAGCATCTGCCTGTAGTTTCGCATTCTGCAACTGTTGCCCTAATACACCTAGCGCACCATTTGCCTGACGCAGCGGTTCACGCTGAGTCACATAATCCTGAGGAACACGAATCGCATTTACGCTATCAACCACCGGGCGCAGACCGGAGTCCATCGCCTGATTAACCTGCTGCGAATAGCCATACAGAATCGCGTAATCGGACACAAACGGGCCAAACTGTTTTTTCTGATCGGCGGTCAGCGTTGGTAAACGCTCTCCGCTACGCATTGCAGTATTCTGCAGAAAATCGATAAACGCTTTGCGTTGATCGCCTTCTTTATCAAAACACCCACTCAGGCCAACTACCATTAAGAGCGCCAAAACAGGCGCAAACCAGCGAGAGCAGGACTTACCTGTCGCCATTTTAATACTCCTTTCACCCAAAAATGCGCACAACGACACCCGCGTGCCTGACGTTGACAAGGATAGTCCAGGTCAGCCCCGCAAGATACCCTTTCCGCGTAATCTTGTGGGGGAAAATAACCGTTCCCACCACCGTTCGTTTTGCTAAACAATGCTGCATTTACCACTCGGCGTCATATTTTAGTCATCTTTACAATCGGAATCGATCGTTCGGAGATCCCGACCTTTATCAGTTCGTTAGCCAGCAAAAGATTATCACCTGCGATCCGCTGAAACGAATCCATCACACAAACCTTAAATCCGGCTTCATTTTTTCCGACTACTCTTAATGAGCTTCGAAGAAATTCACGATCCCGCTGTGTGATTTGTAGGAGTTCTCAATGGAATACAAAGATCCTATGTTTGAACTGCTAAGCAGTCTGGAGCAGATTGTTTTTAAAGATGTATCGCAGACGGTCACTCTGCCGCAAAAAACCAACCCTTTCACCGAATTTGAACAGCTACGACGAGGGACAGGTTTAAAAACAGATGATTTTGCCCGAGTGATGGGCGTGACGGTCGCGATGGTTCATGAATGGGAGTCTAAACGCGTAAAGCCTTCCACTACCGAATTGAAGTTAATGCGCCTGATTCAGGCAGACCCTAGGTTAAGTAAGCAACTGATGGATTGAACTATTTTTCAATTTTGCTTAAGAACGGTCCTGTTACAGGGCCGTTCTCTTACGAAGGTTATCCACAAAAAAGAAAATAGTAGTTGCATCCACATGCGTAAAATGAGTTAATGCCCTCAACGGTTTGACGTACAGACCATTACAGCAGTTAGTAAGGCAAGTCCCTTCAAGAGTTATCGTTGATACCCTTCGTAGTGAGCATTTCCTTTACTGTTAAAAAATCTGTAAAGCACGCCATATCGCCGAAAGGCACACTTATTTTTTAAAAGGTAATACACTATGTCCGGTAAAATGACTGGTATCGTAAAATGGTTCAACGCTGACAAAGGTTTCGGCTTCATCACTCCTGACGATGGCTCTAAAGACGTGTTCGTACACTTCTCTGCTATCCAGAACGATGGCTACAAATCTCTGGACGAAGGTCAGAAAGTTTCCTTCACCATCGAAAGCGGCGCTAAAGGCCCGGCAGCTGGCAACGTAACCAGCCTGTAAGCTTAAAAAGCTCAAAAATTCTGAATCCCTGCCAAACGGCGGGGATTTTTTTTATCTGTACTTCGCAGCACATCCCACCTAAACGCTTCTTTGCATTACTTTACCCGTCGCCCCTTTGACCTTTCCCTAAGGGCAAGCTTTATAGTGAGCCAGTCTATATTCCACAATTTTCACAAGGAATTGAAGCTATGTCGAAATCCTCACTGCTGCTGATTTTAGGTTTGCTCACCACTGGTACTGCGTTCGCGGCAACGCCGGAAGCTACTTTTCTGGCCGAACACGGACTTAGCGGGAAATCCGTCGAACAAATCGTAGAAACGATCGATCAATCACCGCAGAGTCGCCCGCTGCCGTACTCAGCGTCCATCACCAGCACCGCGCTGAAGCTCTCTTCGGGCGATCAGGTTTATACCCTGCCGCTCGGTGACAAGTTCTATCTGTCGTTTGCCCCGTATGAATGGCAAACACATCCTTGCTTCAACCACAGCCTTTCTGGCTGCCAGGGCGAAATGCCGGAGAAGACATTCAATGTCAAAGTGACGGATAACAAGGGTGATGTGGTGGTACAAAAAGCGATGAAGAGCGGCCGTAATGGCTTTGTCGGGGTATGGCTACCGCGCAATATGGAAGGCACCATCGCAGTGAGCTACAACGGTAAAACGGCGAAGTATCCTATTAAGACGATGGAAGACAGCCAGACCTGTCTGACAAAATTGCAGTTGCGCTAATAACATAAAAAAATGCCGGATGGCGCAATGCTTATCCGGCCTACTGGTGTTTCTCTCGTAGGCCGGATAAGGCGAAGCCGCCATCCGGCATTTTCTAAGTCAGCGCAGGGCCGTTACTGCAGCAGAGAAATATCTGCCACGCGCAGGAACAGCTCGCGCAGTTTTTCGAGCATAGACAGACGGTTAATACGCAGATCTTTATCTTCTACGTTGACCATCACTTTCTCGAAGAACGCATCAACCGGTTCACGCAGTTCTGCCAACTCAACCAGCGCTTCCTGGTAACGACCGGCAGCGAAGACAGGCTCCAGCTTATCGCGCAGCACAACCACCTGCATTGCCAGCGCAATTTCTTCCGGCTCTTTCAGCGTCGCCGCATTCACGCGGTCATTCAGCGTCTCTTCAGACTTCGCAAGGATGTTCGATACACGCTTGTTCGCGGCAGCCAGCGCGGACGCGGCTTCCAGCGTACGGAAGTGCGAAACCGCCTTCATACGTGCGTCAAAATCAGCCGGACGAGTCGGACGACGTGCCAGTACGGCCTGAATGGTGTCGACGGTGTAACCTTCGTCCTGATACCAGGCGCGGAAGCGACCGAGCATAAAGTCGATAACGTCATCCACCACGTTGGCGTTGGTCAGCTTGTCACCATACAGACGAACCGCTTCTTCGGTCAGCGTTTGCAGATCCAGATTCAGGTTCTTCTCAACGATAATACGCAGCACACCCAGCGCAGCACGACGCAGCGCAAACGGGTCTTTGTCGCCTTTCGGATGCTGACCAATACCGAAGATACCAGCCAGGGTGTCCATCTTGTCAGCAATCGCCACGGCACAAGCTACCGGGTTCGACGGCAGATCATCACCGGCAAAACGCGGCTGATACTGTTCGTTCAGCGCCACGGCTACATCTTCCGCTTCGCCATCGTGACGCGCGTAGTGCATGCCCATCACACCCTGGGTGTCGGTGAACTCGAAGACCATGTTGGTCATCAGGTCACACTTGGACAGCAGGCCAGCACGCGTTGCGTGGTTAACATCAGCGCCAATCTGACCAGCAATCCAGCCCGCCAGAGCCTGGATACGGTCAGTCTTGTCGCGCAGCGTACCCAGTTGCTGTTGGAACAGCACGGTTTGCAGACGCGGCAGATGGTCTTCCAGACGTTTTTTACGGTCGGTATTGAAGAAGAACTCGGCATCCGCCAGGCGCGGACGAACGACTTTCTCGTTACCGGAGATAATCTGGATCGGATCTTTCGATTCGATGTTGGCAACGAAGATAAAGTTCGGCAGCAGTTTGCCGTCGTTCGCGTAAACCGGGAAGTACTTCTGGTCACCTTTCATGGTGTGTACCAGCGCTTCAGACGGAACTGCGAGGAATTTCTCTTCGAACTTCGCGGTCAGCACTACCGGCCATTCCACCAGCGAGGTGACTTCTTCCAGCAGGCTTTCGCTCAGATCAGCGTTACCGCCAATCTTACGCGCCGCTTCTTCAGCATCGGCTTTGATTTTCGCTTTACGCTCAGCGTAATCCGCAATTACTTTGCCGCGCTCACGCAGGATTTCCGGGTACTGATCGGCAGAATCGATGGTGAATTCCGGTTCGCCCATAAAGCGGTGCCCGCGGATCACGCGATCGGACTGAATGCCCAGAATCGTTGCCGGAATCACTTTGTCGCCCAGCAGCAGGGTCACGGTGTGAACCGGACGCACGAAGTGGACATCAGACGCGCCCCAGCGCATCAGTTTCGGGATAGGCAGCTTCGCCAGTGACGTGGCGATCATGTTTGGCAGCAGCGTTTCTGCGCTTTCGCCTTTTACATGCGCACGGTACAGCAACCATTCGCCTTTGTCGGTAGTCAGACGCTCAGCCTGATCAACCGTGATGCCGCAGCCACGTGCCCAACCTTCTGCCGCTTTGCTCGGTTTGCCTTCAGCGTCAAACGCCTGGGCAATGGCCGGACCGCGTTTTTCAACTTCGCGATCGGGTTGAGATTCCGCCAGATTCGCGACTTTCAGCGCCAGACGACGCGGCGCGGCGAACCACTCAACGTTGCCGTGCGCGATGCCAGCGTTATCCAGCTCCGCGGTAAAGTTTGCAGCAAAGGACTCAGCCAGGCTGCGCAGTGCTTTTGGTGGCAGCTCTTCAGTGCCGATTTCCACCAGAAAAGTTTTCTCAGACATGGCCGCCTCTTATTTGTCTTTGTTGCACATCGGGAAGCCAAGGGCTTCACGGGAAGCGTAGTAAGCTTCTGCCACTGCTTTAGTCAGGGTGCGAATGCGCAGGATATAGCGCTGACGCTCGGTGACGGAGATGGCTTTACGCGCATCCAGCAGGTTGAAGCTATGGGCGGCTTTCAGAATACGTTCATACGCAGGCAGCGGCAGCGGATTTTCCAGCGCCAGCAGCTGCTGCGCTTCTTTCTCGTACTGCTCGAAGCAGGTGAACAGGAAGTCCACGTCGGCGTATTCGAAGTTGTAGGTGGATTGCTCCACTTCGTTCTGATGGAACACGTCGCCGTAAGTGGTTTTACCCAGCGGGCCGTCGCTCCAGACCAGGTCGTAAACGCTGTCTACGCCCTGAATGTACATGGCCAGACGTTCCAGACCGTAGGTAATTTCCCCGGTTACTGGTTTACATTCCAGACCACCAACCTGCTGGAAGTAGGTGAACTGCGTCACTTCCATGCCGTTCAGCCACACTTCCCAACCCAGCCCCCAGGCACCCAGCGTCGGGTTTTCCCAGTTATCTTCCACGAAACGGATATCGTGAATGGTCGGGTCCATACCCAGTTCTTTCAGAGAACCCAGGTACAGCTCCTGAATGTTGTCCGGAGACGGCTTAATCACTACCTGGAACTGATAGTAGTGCTGTAAGCGGTTCGGGTTTTCGCCATAGCGGCCATCGGTCGGACGACGAGAAGGCTGCACATAAGCAGTCGCCATCGGCTCCGGCCCCAGCGCACGCAGGCAGGTCATTGGGTGAGATGTTCCCGCGCCGACTTCCATGTCCAATGGTTGAACGATGGTGCAGCCCTGGCGAGCCCAGTAATCCTGTAAGGTCAGGATCAAGCCCTGGAAGGTCCTGGTATCAAACTTTTGCATATTATTTCGTGCTGGATACGTGTGGATTTAAAGGAAGCGATCAGTATACCCGCTGGCTGCAAGATATACAGTACGAAACGGGAAAAAGGGGGAACTTAGCGCATGGAAAGGTGCAAAAACTGCCCGTCTGCATCAAAAGAACAGACAAAACTCTCTTTACGGAAGGTAGAACCACGCATCTCATAGCTGCCCTGGAATTGTTCCAGGCCGGAGATATCAATTTTCTGCGTGCCAGTGTTGTAGCGTTGCGCCGCCTCATTTTTGCACAATGACTCCATATCCAGCGAACGCGTGGCACTGACCTTAACCTTTTGCGCTTTCTGCGCAGGTGCAGACGGTTGAATGTCAGCGCACGCTACCAGCAAAAGGGTAGCGATCGCGGGAAAGAAATACTTCATCATCATTTTATTACCGCCTGGTTTGCTGGTCAGTCTTATTATTAGTGTCTGGAAACAGATCCTATTTTGAGAATCTCATCAGACCATCTCAAGCTTTAGCGTAAGAACTCGGATTATTCCAGTGAGCTACGTTCGCAAAATATCGGTCAGACTTTTTTTAATGGACACAGAGGAACTGATGCAGCCCAAAATTTTCTGGATTGATAACCTGCGCGGGATAGCCTGTTTAATGGTCGTGATGATCCACACCACAACCTGGTACATCACCAATGCGCAAAGCGTCAGCCCGTTGAATTGGGATCTGGCTAACGTGCTCAATTCAGCCTCTCGCGTCAGCGTTCCGCTGTTCTTTATGATTTCGGGCTATCTGTTCTTTGGTGAGCGTAGCGCCAAACCGCGCCATTTCCTGCGCATCGCGCTTTGCATTCTGTTTTACAGCAGCGTGGCGCTGGCCTATATCCTGCTGTTTACCTCGATCAACGCTGAGCTGTCGCTGAAGAACCTGCTGCAAAAGCCGGTGTTCTATCATCTGTGGTTTTTCTTCGCGATCGCCGTCATCTACCTGGTTTCTCCGCTGATACAGGTGAAAAATATCAGCGGCAAGATGCTACTGGCGCTCATGGTGGTGATTGGGGTGATTGCCAATCCCAACACCGTCTCGCAAAAAATCGGCGGCTTTGAGTGGCTCCCTGTCAACCTGTACATCAGTGGCGATACTTTCTATTACATCCTGTACGGCATGCTGGGCCGGGCGATTGGCATGATGGATACGCAAAAGCGTGCGCTCAGCTGGCTCTGTGCGACGGTATTTATTACCGCAGTATTTATTATTTCTCGTGGCACATTGCATGAACTGCGCTGGCGAGGCAATTTTGCCGATACCTGGTACCTCTACTGCGGCCCAGCGGTATTTATTTGCGCCGCCTCGCTCCTGACGCTGGTCAAAAATACGCTCAGCACACGTACTCTGCCGCTACTGGGCCTTATTTCTCGCCATTCATTGGGCATATATGGTTTTCATGCGCTGATCATTCACGCACTACGTACCAACGGAATTGAACTCAAAAACTGGCCACCGCTGGATATGCTGTGGATTTTCAGCGCCACGCTGGCGGGAAGCCTGCTGCTGTCCGTATTGTTGCAACGTATCGATACGCGCAGGCTGGTGAGTTAGGTGTCTCCAGGCAACGCCTGATTACGCGAACGCTGCAGTAAAAATTGCCCCATTAAACAGACGAAGAATGCTGCCGGGTATAACCCTATTTCAAAGGGCGCCAACGGGGCATTCCACACCCCCACCAGCAACAACCCTATCGTGATAAGCGCCACCATCTGACACACGGAAGCGAAGCGTTCATCAATTTGATTGAGATTTACTGCACGTTGATAGGCATACGTAACGAACATCCCCGTCATCAATGCCCCCAAAAAATACCCCTTGCCGCTCAGTAACGGGCATGCGCGCCATAAACCGATACTGTAAGTCAGTATGCCTGAGAGGAATAATATCCATGGCAACAGCCTGGTTGTCTTCATTGGGATCTCCTTATCCATCATGGATACAATATGAATAACCCGCTAAAGACAACACAGAAAAAAGCGACTACACAGGACTTTCAGAATACATCCATACGTGTAATTTATTATTTTTGTGGATATATGCATGCGGCAAATTCCCCTCTGCTAGCCAGAGGGGAAAGTGGTCAGGACATCAGCGGTTGTAATTGCTGATAGATACGACGGAAGGTTTCTCGACGCTGTTGATAACGAGCATGACGCTCCGCGTCAGGATAATGCGCCTGCTCCAGCGTAAGTTGAGGCAGTAACTCTGATAACGACGTTTGCGGATTCATGGCAACTTGCGCCAGGCGCGCCGCGCCGAGTGCAGGGCCAACGTCACCGCCGGTACGGTAATCCAGCTGCAATCCGCTGATGTCAGATAGCATCTGACGCCAGTATTCGCTACGTGCCCCGCCGCCGATCAGCGTAATGCTGGCGGGCTGAATGCCACAGGCATGTACCACGTCCATACCGTCAGCCAGCGCAAAACCCACACCTTCCAGCACCGCCTGTGCCAGTTCTGCCGGACCATGCTGATGCGTCAGACCGAAAAATACGCCCTTGGCCTGCGGATTGTTATGCGGCGTACGCTCGCCGGACAAATAAGGTAAAAACCAGACCGGCTCCGCGTGTTCATCCGCCTGTTGCGCAGCGTCAATCAACGCAGGAACGCTCACCAGTCCGGTTAATTTTGCCGCCCAGTCCAGACACGATGCCGCACTTAACATTACAGACATCAGATGCCATCGCTCAGGCAAAGCATGGCAAAAACTGTGAACCGCACTTTCCGGTTTGCTTAGGAAACCATCACTCACCGCAAAATAGACGCCGGATGTCCCCAGCGAAAGCATCGCCTGACCGGCATTCATCATGCCTACGCCAACCGCGCCCGCCGCGTTATCACCGCCTCCGGCAACCACCGCAACCTCCTCCATTCCCCAGGCTTTGGCGACGTCTGGCAATAAGGTTCCGGTAATCTCGCTGCCTTCATAGAGCGCAGGCATATGTGCGCGAGTCAGTTTACAGGCAGCCAGCATGACATCGCTCCAGTCACGCTTCGCGACATCCAGCCACATTGTCCCTGCCGCATCAGACATATCGCTGGCAAAATCACCGGTCATGCGCAAACGCAGGTAATCTTTCGGCAGCAGGACTTTATCAATCTGGTTGAAAATCTCCGGCTCGTGGCGTTGCACCCACAGCAGTTTTGGCGCGGTAAAGCCAGGCATCATCAGGTTGCCAGTGATCGCTCGAGACTGCGGAACCTGATTCTCCAGCATCACGCACTCTTCAGCACAGCGACCGTCGTTCCATAAGATAGCCGGACGCAATACCTTCTGTTGTTCATCCAGTAGCGTCGCACCGTGCATCTGCCCGGCAATCCCCAACGCTTTCACCTTGCGGAGTGAATGCTGCTGACCCAGTGCTTTTACCGCGCGATCCGTTGCCAGCCACCACTGCTCAGGGTCTTGTTCTGACCATAACGGATGCGGGCGCGAGACGGTGAGTTTCTCCGTTTGTGAAGCCACCACATCGCCCTGCTCATTGAGCAGAATGGCCTTTACGCCTGATGTGCCAAGATCTATCCCGATATACATAAGGCATCGTTCCTTAAAGAAAGGCCCGGTAGCGCTAGCTGACCGGGCTTACGGACGTTCTCAGAGACCCGTTATTTGTCGAACAAATAATGGTTTACCAGATTTTCCAGCAATTCCTGATGACCGCTCTGGTGCACTGGCGCCAGGTTGTGTTGTTCAGCGTACTGCGCAATTTCTGTCAGCGTCATCTGGCCTTTCAGAATTTGCTGGCCCAGCTCACCATTCCAACCGGCATAACGTTTAGCCACACGCTGATCCAGGCCACCGTCTTCAATCATACGGGCCGCAATTTTCAGCGACAGTGCCATGGTATCCATCGCGCCAATATGACCATAGAACAGATCGTATTTATCGGTGCTCTGACGACGTACTTTGGCATCAAAATTCAGGCCGCCGGTGGTGAAGCCACCCGCTTTCAGGATTTCGTACATCACCAAGGCATTCTCTTCTACGCTGTTCGGGAACTGGTCGGTATCCCAGCCCAGCTGTGCATCGCCGCGGTTGGCATCGACAGAGCCAAACAGACCCAGCGCGATAGCGGTGGCGATTTCGTGATGGAACGAATGGCCTGCAAGCGTAGCGTGGTTGGCTTCGATATTCAGTTTGATCTCTTTTTCCAGACCGAACTGCTTGAGGAATCCGTACACGGTCGCCGCATCGTAGTCGTACTGGTGCTTGGTCGGTTCCTGCGGTTTCGGCTCGATAAGCAAAGTGCCCTGGAAACCAGTTTTGTGTTTGTGTTCCACGACTAATTGCATGAAACGACCAATCTGCTCACGTTCCTGACGCAGATCGGTATTCAGCAGCGTTTCATAACCTTCACGACCGCCCCACAGAACGTAGTTTTCGCCGCCTAACTTATGCGTGGCATCCATGGCCGTAACCACCTGCGTGGCTGCCCAGCTGAACACTTCTGGATCTGGGTTTGTGGCCGCACCCGCACCGTAGCGTGGGTTAGTGAAGCAGTTTGCTGTACCCCACAGCAGCTTCACGCCGCTCTGTTCCTGTTTTGCCGCCAGCACATCAACCATCTGCGCAAAGTTGTTTTTGTACTCTTTCAAAGACGCACCTTCCGGCGAAACATCCACGTCATGGAAGCAGTAGTAAGGCACGTTCAGCTTGTGGAAAAACTCAAATGCCACATCCGCTTTGCGTTTCGCCAGCGCCAGAGCTTCACCAGGCTGCTGCCATGGACGATCGAAAGCGCCCATACCGAACATATCCGCCCCGTTCCAGCAGAAGGTATGCCAGTAGCAGGCAGCAAAACGCAGATGATCTTCCATGCGCTTGCCCAATACTATTTCGTCAGGGTTGTAATGGCGAAATGCGAGCGGGTTGGTGGATTGAGTGCCTTCAAAACGAACACGATCGAGTTGGTCAAAATAAGCCGGCATAATAAGCTCCATAATCAGGTAATACGGTAAGTAAACTGCGATGTAGCTATACTGGAATTTCCTGATTTATTGCTCAATTACGTTATTTCACACCGCTATTAAGAGAATACCCAAACGTGCGCTGGCTCCCAAAAAAACGCGCTGAAAAACGAAATAAAAAAGCGATCGCGATCGAAGGTTAGCCAATAAACAAAAAACCGTAATGCGCAGATAAAAAATGGCAATTGTCATCCCACTGGCAGTATGTGAATTTTGCGTAGCACCAGGCAAATAAGAAATTTGTCACGCTTCATCAAGCAGTCGTACCTGCGATTTTGCTAGTATCGACAGGCCCACGTTAACCTTTCCAGGACAGGTTATTATGTTTGATAAACGTCACCGCATCACTCTGTTATTTAATGCCAATAAAGCCTATGACCGCCAGGTGGTAGAAGGAGTGGGTGAATATTTACAGGCATCGCAATCCGAGTGGGATATATTCATTGAGGAAGATTTCCGCGCCCGTATCGATAATATTAAAGACTGGTTAGGCGACGGCGTTATTGCTGATTATGACGATGATGACATTGCACAATTACTTGCCGATGTGGAGGTTCCCATTATCGGCGTTGGAGGCTCCTACCATCTGGAGCAAGATTATCCCCCAGTTCATTACATCGCCACCGATAACCACGCGTTGGTAGAAAGCGCTTTCCTGCATCTGAAAGAGAAAGGGGTTAACCGCTTTGCGTTTTATGGTCTGCCTTCTTCAAGCGGCAAACGCTGGGCCGCGGAACGTGAATATGCGTTTTGCCAGCTGGTTGCCAAAGAGAAGTACCGCGGCGTTGTCTATCAGGGGCTGGAAACCGCACCGGAAAACTGGCAGCACGCGCAAAATCATCTGGCGGACTGGCTACAAACACTACCGCCGCAAACCGGTATTATCGCCGTTACCGACGCGCGGGCACGGCACGTCCTGCAAGTCTGCGAGCACCTACATATTCCAGTACCGGAAAAGCTGTGTGTGATTGGGATCGACAACGAAGAACTGACCCGCTATCTGTCGCGGGTGGCGCTGTCATCCGTGGCCCAGGGAGCCAGGCAGATGGGGTATCAGGCCGCTAAACTCTTACATCGTTTACTGGCAAATGAAGAGCTGCCGCTGCAACGTACACTGGTTCCTCCGGTGCGCGTCATTGAACGCCGCTCAACCGACTACCGTTCATTAACCGATCCGGCGGTGATTCAGGCGATGCACTTTATCCGCAACCATGCCTGTAAAGGTATTAAGGTTGAACAAGTGCTGGATTCAGTGGGGATTTCTCGTTCGAATCTGGAGAAGCGTTTTAAAGAAGAGGTCGGAGAGACTATCCACGCCGTGATTCATGCCGAAAAGCTGGAAAAAGCGCGCAGCCTGTTGATTTCTACCACGCTTTCAATCAACGAAATTTCACAGATGTGCGGCTATCCGTCTCTGCAATACTTTTATTCGGTCTTTAAGAAAGAGTATGACACGACGCCCAAAGAGTATCGCGATGTGAACAGCGAAGTGTTGCTGTGAGGAATATTGCCGGATGCGGCGAAGCCGCCATCCGGCACACAGAATTACATATGCGCGGCGATTAAACGCTGGTTATCCTGATACATTGCGAACAAATAGTTGTTGTAGCTCTGTCCTTTAGTGGAATAACCCTTCAGCTTATGAATCATCGCGGTAGCGGTGACTTCCTGATCGGCTTTACGCAGCTGCGCACGTGACTTACGGAAAGAAGAGTAAGCCGGATGCGTGTTCAGGTTAATGACGTAGGCATTCACCGACTCTTTCACCGATTCAAACTGTGAGTAGCCTTTCACTTTACCCGGTGCATTGTTACAACGACCTTTGCCACATTTCATGCCAAACAGGTTGTTGTTGCTACGCGCCAGCTTCGACGTACCCCAGCCACTTTCAGCCGCAGCCATGGTTGCCACCATACTGGTCGGGATAATGTCTACGCGCTCAAGCAGCGTATTCCACGGAATTTTACGCGTGTTGCCAGACCAGTTCACCTTGTAGCGCTTCGCGATGTCTTTCATACGCGTACGCTCAGTCGGTGACCAGCGGTTCTGGTACTGTTTTGAAATCAGCCAGTTACGGTCTGCCGTAATGGCAGCATTTTGACTGGTAATGTAAGGCATAACCGTCCGGAGAAACGCTTTTTTCCTTGGTGTTCCGGAAGGGTATTTTCGCAAATCAGGAAGTGAACTACTCTTTGCACTATTGCGAGAATACTCTTGTTTACTGCTTACCTGTGTATTACTTGTCTTGATTACCTGGGGCTTGTGACTCGTTGTCGCCGTGTGTGTCTTTGCCAGCACCTCACCCGAAAATGCAACGGTGAGTAACATAAGAATCATTGCCCCATATCGTCGAATGGGAGTCAATATCATTAGGTCTCCTGGTCGGATTTATACATTCCAACACCTTATATTTTTCACAAAAATGAGAGATGAATCTCAAATCATATCAAAAATAGCCGTCAAGAGCACCCAAAGGAATAGTCCAATTCTGAAACCATGTCACGCATTAACGGTTAAGGGTGCTATTAATTCGAAGAAAATGTGGAGGTTATCGCAAAATAAGTTCATTTTTTGCGCGCGATCGCTCACCCTCACTTCTCCTCCTGGCGGAATCGACTCAAAGGAGGAGTTTCCGGCCTGATTTCACTGGCAAACTGGCGAAAATCGCAGCACCAAGGACAGCATTATGAAACTTGCCGCCGTTGCGCTGGCGCTCATGCCCGGCATTGCCATCGCCTCATCATGGACTTCTCAGGGACTCCCCACCTTCGAAGCGGAAGGTACGGGTAAATTCGTCAGCCATGCAGCGTTGACGAAGGGTACTCGTCCTCTAATCCTGAATTTTGACCAACAGTGCTGGCAGCCTGCTGATGCAATAAAACTCAACCAGATGCTGTCGCTAAAACCGTGTGAAGGCGCCCCGCCGCAGTGGCGCTTATTCAAAGACGGCGATTACACGCTGGAAGTGGATACCCGCTCCGGAACGCCAACGTTGATGCTCTCGGTAAAAAGCGCCGCTGACCCTGTCACGACCCAGATTCGCCAGTGCCCGAAATGGGATGGTTCGCCGTTAACACTGGATGTGAGCCAGACCTTTCCGGAAGGTGCCGTGGTACGTGATTTCTACAGCCAGCAAACGGCAACGGTAAAAAATGGGTCGATTACCCTACAGCCTGCTGCAGCCAGTAACGGACTGTTGCTGCTGGAACGGGCGGAAACTGACGCCCCAGCCGCTTTCGACTGGCATAACGCTACGGTGTACTTCGTCCTGACGGATCGCTTTGTAAATGGTGACCCAAGCAACGACCACAGCTACGGGCGTCGCAACGACAACATGCAGGAAATTGGCACTTTCCACGGGGGCGATTTGCGCGGTCTGGCCAGCAAACTCGACTATCTACAACAGTTAGGCATCAACGCCCTGTGGATCAGCGCGCCGTTTGAGCAAATTCACGGCTGGGTCGGCGGTGGCACCAAAGGTGATTTCCCCCATTATGCTTACCACGGCTATTACACTCAGGACTGGACCACGCTCGACGCGAATATGGGTAATGAAGCTGACCTGCGTGCGCTGGTTGACGGTGCGCACCAGCGCGGCATTCGCATCCTGTTCGATGTCGTCATGAACCATACCGGCTACGCCACGCTGGCGGATATGCAGGAGTATCAGTTTGGGACCCTGTACTTGTCGGGCGATGAACTGAAAAACACGCTCGGTGAACACTGGACGGACTGGAAGCCAGCCGCCGGGCAAAGCTGGCACAGCTTTAATGATTACATCAACTTCAGCGATAAAGCAGGCTGGGAAAAATGGTGGGGGAAAAACTGGATCCGCACCGATATTGGCGATTACGACAATCCGGGTTTTGACGACCTGACCATGTCGCTGGCTTTCCTGCCCGATCTGAAAACCGAATCCACCACGCCTTCCGGGCTGCCAAACTTTTATCAACACAAACCGGATACGCACGCTAAAGCTATTGCTGGTTACACGCCCCGCGATTATCTGACCCACTGGCTCAGCCAGTGGGTGCGTGATTACGGGATTGACGGGTTTCGGGTCGATACCGCCAAACACGTCGAACTTCCCGCCTGGCAGCAGTTAAAAACACAGGCCAGCGCGGCACTGGTTGAATGGAAGAAAGCGAACCCGGATAAAGCGCTTGATGACAAACCTTTCTGGATGACCGGCGAGGCTTGGGGTCACGGCGTGATGCAAAGCGACTATTACCGTCACGGCTTTGATGCGATGATCAATTTCGACTATCAGGAACAGGCGGCAAAGGCCGTCGATTGTCTGGCGAGTATGGATGTCACCTGGCAACAGATGGCTGAAAAATTGCAGGATTTCAACGTTCTGAGCTATCTTTCCTCGCACGATACACGTCTGTTCCGCGAAGGTGGAGACAAAGCCGCCGAGCTATTGCTGCTGGCGCCAGGCGCGGTACAACTCTTTTACGGCGACGAGTCGGCCCGGCCCTTTGGACCAACAGGTTCAGACCCATTGCAGGGTACGCGCTCAGAAATGAACTGGCCGGATGTGACCGGGAAATCTGCCGCCAGCGTCGCTCACTGGCAACGCATCAGTCAGTTCCGGGCCAGACATCCCGCCATCGGTGCCGGTAAACAGACCACGCTGACATTGAAGCAGGGATACGGATTTATCCGCGAGCATGGCGACGATAAGGTGATGGTGGTGTGGGCCGGTCAGCCCTGATCCCAACAGGCTTCTCGCTGTGCATACAGCGGGAAGCTCAACACAAAATAAAAAACCAGCCAGGTAAACATCTGTAGCATAAAACATCAATCCAGCCCCTCCCCCCTGATTTGCACCCTGCCATAGGTAGCGCTATGGTTAGCCACTTTACTACTCAGTTCGACAGACCCCCTGCTATGACATTCTCACTTTTTGGCGACAAATTTACCCGCCATTCAGGCATCACCCGCCTGATGGAGGACCTCAACGACGGTTTACGCACCCCAGGCGCCATCATGCTCGGCGGTGGTAATCCGGCGCAAATTCCAGAGATGCAAAATTACTTCCAGTCTCTGCTGACAGATATGCTGGAAAACGGCAAAGCCACTGATGCGCTTTGCAATTATGACGGTCCGCAAGGGAAAACCGAGCTACTGTCTGAACTGGCGAAACTGCTACGTGAGAAGCAGGGTTGGGATATCGAACCACAAAATATTGCACTGACAAATGGCAGTCAGAGCGCGTTTTTCTACTTATTCAATCTGTTCGCCGGACGCCGCGCTGACGGAACAACGCAAAAAGTGTTATTCCCGTTAGCGCCGGAATACATTGGCTATGCCGATTCCGGGCTGGAAGAAGATCTCTTCGTCTCAGCACGTCCGAACATTGAGCTGCTACCGGAAGGCCAATTTAAGTATCACGTTGATTTTGAACACCTGCATATCGGTGAAGAAACGGGCATGATCTGCGTGTCGCGCCCCACTAACCCGACAGGCAACGTGATCACCGACGACGAGCTGATGAAGCTGGACCGGCTGGCCAACCAGCATGGGATCCCACTGGTGATTGATAACGCCTATGGCGTACCATTCCCAGGCATTATCTTTAGCGAAGCACGCCCGTTGTGGAACCCCAACATTGTGTTGTGCATGAGCCTTTCCAAGCTGGGTCTGCCAGGTTCCCGCTGCGGTATCATTATCGCGAATGAAAAAATCATCACTGCGATTACCAATATGAACGGCATCATCAGCCTTGCACCTGGCGGGATGGGACCGGCGATGATGTGCGAGATGATTAAACGTAACGATCTGCTGCGCCTGTCCGAAACGGTTATCAAGCCGTTTTACTATCAGCGCGTTCAGGAGACGATTGCGATTATTCGCCGCTACTTGTCTGAAGATCGCTGCCTTATCCATAAACCTGAAGGTGCGATTTTCCTGTGGCTATGGTTCAAAGATTTACCGATCACCACCGAACTGTTGTATCAGCGCCTGAAAGCGCGCGGCGTACTGATGGTTCCTGGTGACTACTTCTTCCCGGGGCTGGATAAACCCTGGCCGCATACCCATCAGTGCATGCGGATGAACTACGTGCCAGAGCCGGAGAAAATCGAAGCTGGCGTGAAGATTCTGGCGGAAGAGATCGAACGCGCCTGGCTGGAAGGCTAACGCAAACCCGACCCAAGTGCGGGTCGGGCTCACTTCACAGCGGCTGTGAACGCAGGCGCTGTCGCTGAATACTGACGGCATCAATACACTGCAACGCGCTGGTCGGGCAGGCCTCGACACACGCGGGCCCCGTCTCGCGATGCCAGCACAAATCGCATTTTATCGCCTGCGCCCGCGACGAACGGGCAACGACATTCATTGCCCCAAACGGGCAGGCCAGCATACAGCTTTTACAACCAATACAACGTGCCTGTTCAACGAAGATATGCCCATGTTCACGACGAATGGCGTGAGTTGGACAAACATTCGCACAGGGAGCGTCTTCGCATTGATGGCAGGCGACCGCCGTGGTAAAGGCGTCGTCTTTGATGACCCGAATCCGCGGTATAAACGCAGAAGAAGAGACCGAAGCACAGTCCTGGTTTTGCTGATGCGCGACGACGCAGGCAACTTCGCAGGTACGACACCCAATACATTTTGCCGCATCCGCCATAATAAACGCGTTCATTGCCCCCTCCCTCTGCGTGAAAACCACAGAGTGCCAGAGAGACCGCCCCTGACGCTTTGATCGGACAGGGGAAACGGTTAAATTTTATCAGGTGACTGAATAACCTTAATCGCGAACGGTAAAACCCAGCTCATTTGAAATCGCCTGCGCGGTTTCCCGTAGCGGCTTGAGTAGATTTTTTTCCCCTATCTGCTTAAGTCGCGAGGTAGATAGTGAAATTGACACCGCGTACGGCACCCGACCATGAATATCAAACACCGGCACGGCAATACAGGAAACGCCCAATTCGTTCTCTTCCCGATCCATCGCCATACTGCTTTCGCGGATCTGCGCCAATTCGTCGTACATCGCTGGTAAACCGGTAATGGTATTGCGGGTCAGCGGCTGAATAAGATCCTGATGGCTCTCCCAGTAAGATTTCACATAATCCGCATGCCCAAACGCCATATAAATTTTACCCATCGCGGAGCAATACAGTGGCATATGTTGACCGATATAAGCGCGAGTACGCAGCATGCCCGTCGTCGGTTCCAGCTTATAAATCAGAATCGCGTGGTCATCTTCACGGCTGGAGAAGTTGATTGTTTCACCAGTAGCAATATTCAACGCTTCGAGGTGCGGCGCGGCAACATGGATGATATTCAGTGACGACAGAGCCTTCTGCCCAACGGCGATAAATTTGGTGGTCAGCCTATAGCTACCCGCAGCAGGTGCAGGCGTGACATATCCGCAGGACTGCAGCCCTTGCAGGAGTCGATGCACAGTACTTTTGTTCAGCCCGGCCAGTTCAGACAGATGGGCCAGTGGGCACCCATTCGGATAGTTACTCAGAATCTCAATCAACATCAAACCACGGAACAGGCTCTGACTTCCGGCTGGCCTCTCTTTGTCTTGCGTCATTTCACTCTCTTTTGTGCCCATCGCTTCCGCTCCCCTTTTCGTCGCGCTCTGATGGTAGCGCAAAGTGTGTTTCAGTTCACGATCTGAACCGAAAAAACACAACTATTTGATTTTGATGATTTTAAAAAATAGACCACCCCGTTGATCTGTCAAAATTTGATCGCTATATTTGAAATCAGATTTCGCATAGTGAAATTTAGAGATAAAAAAGCGATCAAATTTAAACAAGGAAACAGGAATGAAAGTCACTTTTGAGCAGTTGAAAGATGCGTTCAATCGGGTACTGCTGGCACGCGGTATTGCCGTTGAAACCGCCGATGCCTGTGCCGAAATGTTTGCGCGCACTACCGAGTCCGGCGTTTATTCGCACGGTGTGAATCGTTTTCCTCGTTTTATTCAGCAATTGGATAACGGCGACATCATTCCTGAGGCCAAACCGCAACGCATTACCAGCCTGGGGGCGATTGAACAATGGGATGCTCAGCGTTCGATCGGCAATCTGACGGCGAAAAAGATGATGGACAGAGCCATTGAGCTGGCCTCCGATCACGGTATTGGCCTGGTCGCACTGCGTAACGCCAACCACTGGATGCGCGGTGGCAGCTATGGCTGGCAGGCGGCGGAGAAAGGTTACATCGGTATCTGCTGGACTAACTCGATTGCCGTCATGCCGCCGTGGGGTTCGAAAGAGTGCCGCATTGGCACTAACCCGCTGATCGTCGCGATCCCCTCATCGCCAATCACCATGGTTGATATGTCGATGTCCATGTTCTCCTACGGCATGTTGGAAGTGAATCGCCTGGCCGGTCGCGAACTGCCGGTAGATGGTGGCTTTGATGATGAAGGCAATCTCACCAAAGAGCCGGGCGTTATAGAAAAAAACCGCCGCATATTGCCAATGGGTTACTGGAAAGGTTCAGGTCTGTCGATTGTGCTGGATATGATTGCCACTCTGCTTTCTGATGGCTCTTCCGTTGCGGAAGTCACCCAGGATAATAGCGATGAATATGGCGTTTCACAGATATTTATCGCCATTGAAGTGGATAAGCTGATTGATGGCGCCACTCGTGATGCCAAGCTACAGCGGATTATGGATTTCATCACCACCGCCGAACGCGCAGATGAAAACACGCCTGTCCGTCTGCCGGGCCACGAGTTTACAAAGCTACTGGAAGAAAATCGCCGGAACGGTATCACCGTTGACGACAGCGTCTGGGCAAAAATTCAGGCCCTGTAAGGAGCAACACCATGATCTTCGGACATATTGCTCAACCTAACCCATGCCATTTGCCTGCTGCGATTGAAAGGGCGCTCGACTTTCTGCGCACCGCAGATTTTCGCAAACTGGAGCCGGGCGTGGTGGAGATCGACGGTAAAAATATCTTCGCGCAAATTATTGATTTAACCACGCGTGACGTTGCCGAAAATCGTCCTGAGGTGCATCGCCGCTATCTGGATATTCAGTTTCTGGCCTGGGGTGAAGAGAAAATCGGGATTGCCATTGATACCGGGAATAACCAAATCAGTGAATCGCTATTAGAACAGCGCGATATTATTTTTTATCACGCCAGCGAACATGAATCTTTTATTGAAATGATTCCGGGAAGTTACGCCATATTTTTCCCGCAGGATGTTCATCGTCCAGCATGTCATAAAACTGTCGCCACACCGATCCGCAAAATAGTCGTGAAGGTTGCTATTTCAGTTTTATAAAAGGAGCACAAAAAATGAAAGCTAACACTACCGGTTATATTATCGGTGCGTACCCCTGTGCACCCTCATTTCACCAAAAGAGTGAAGAGGAAGAGAAGGAATTCTGGCGACAACTCTCCGATACCCCGGATATTCGCGGACTGGAGCAGCCCTGTCTTGAACATCTGCACCCGTTAGGCGACGAATGGTTATTACGCCATACGCCGGGCGACTGGCAAATCGTGGTCACGGCCATTATGGAAACCATGCGCCGTCGCGGTATTAATGGTGGTTTCGGGCTGGCCTCCAGCGATGAAGAACAGCGTAAAGCCTGCGTGGCGTATTACCGTCATCTGCAGCAGAAAATCAACCATATCAATGCGGCCAACGGCGGAAAAGTGATTGCACTGGAGTTGCATGCTGCCCCGCTGGCGGGCAACCCGAACGTCGCTCAGGCCACCGACGCGTTTGCTCGTTCGCTGAAAGACATTACCCGCTGGGACTGGTCCTGTGATCTGGTGTTGGAACATTGCGATGCCATGACAGGCCCCGCGCCACGCAAAGGATTTTTACCGTTAGACAACGTGCTGGACGCGATAGCCGGATATGACATCAGCGTGTGCATTAACTGGGCGCGCTCGGCTATTGAAGGGCAGAGCCTCACTCTACCGCTGACCCACACGCAGCAGACCAAACGGGCTGGGAAACTGGGCGCACTGATGTTCTCCGGCACCACGCTTACGGGGGAATACGGCGAGTGGCAGGACTTACATGCACCGTTTGCCCCTTTCTGTCCAGAAGGTCTAATGACCACAGAGCATGCCCACGATTTATTCGCCTGCGCAGGAGCTGAGCCATTGCAATTTTCTGGCATTAAATTGCTGGAAATAAATGCCAGTGCAGATGTGAACCATCGTGTAGCGATATTGCGCGACGGTATCGCCGCATTAAATAAAGCAAAACTATAAAAATAAAATACTACTCTACGAGAATATTAATATGAACATGACCTCTCGCCTTACACTTCAAGACATACCCCGTCAGCGCTGGCTACGGATTATTCCACCTATTCTCATCGCCTGTATTATTTCTTATATGGACCGCGTCAATATCGCATTCGCGATGCCCGGCGGAATGGATGAGGAATTAGGTATTTCCGCCACCATGGCCGGTCTGGCCGGCGGTATTTTCTTTATCGGCTATCTGTTTTTGCAGGTTCCAGGCGGAAAAATTGCCGTTCACGGCAGCGGCAAGAAATTTATCGGCTGGTCCTTGGTTGCCTGGGCGGTCATTTCCGTTCTGACGGGCTTAATCACAAATCAGTATCAACTGCTGGTTTTGCGCTTCTTACTCGGCGTTGCCGAAGGCGGCATGCTGCCGGTCGTGCTGACGATGATCAGTAACTGGTTCCCCGATGCAGAACGCGGTCGCGCCAATGCGATTGTGATTATGTTTGTGCCGATTGCCGGGATCATCACCGCCCCGCTCTCGGGTTGGATCATTACCGTTCTCGACTGGCGTTGGCTGTTTATCATTGAAGGTTTATTGTCTGTCGTCGTCCTGGTGCTGTGGGCCTATACCGTTTACGACCGTCCACAGGAAGCGCGCTGGATCTCTGAGGCCGAGAAAAATTACCTCGTTGAGACGCTGGCCGCCGAGCAAAAAGCCATTGCCGGAACCGAAGTCAAAAATGCCTCTCTGAGTGCGGTGCTGTCCGATAAAACCATGTGGCAGCTAATCGCGCTGAACTTCTTCTATCAGACCGGGATTTACGGTTACACCCTGTGGCTGCCGACCATCCTCAAAGAGTTGACGCACAGCAGCATGGGACAGGTCGGCATGCTCGCCATTCTGCCATACGTCGGCGCAATTGCCGGGATGTTCCTGTTCTCTTCACTCTCTGACCGCACCGGTAAACGCAAGCTGTTCGTCTGCCTGCCGCTGATTGGCTTCGCCTTGTGCATGTTCCTCTCTGTGGCGCTGAAAAATAACGTCTGGCTGGCTTATGCCGCGCTGGTCGGCTGCGGATTCTTCCTGCAATCGGCTGCGGGCGTGTTTTGGACTATTCCGGCGCGTTTGTTCAGCGCAGAAATGGCCGGTGGCGCACGTGGGGTCATCAACGCTCTCGGCAACCTCGGTGGCTTCTGCGGCCCTTACGCGGTCGGCGTTCTCATCACCCTGTACAGCAAAGATGCGGGCGTTTACTGCCTGGCCATTTCACTGGCTCTGGCCGCGCTGATGGCGCTGCTGCTGCCAGCGAAATGCGATGCCGGCGCCGCGCCGCTAAAGACGCTGAATCCACATAAACGTACAGCTTAAAACAATGCCCGGTAGCGCTTCGCTTACCGGGCCTACAGCTAGCAACCGTCCCAGGCCGGATAAGCGCAGCGCCATCCGGCAAAAATGAGATAACAAAGATGAGTGAGAAAGCGACCTTCTGGCTGGGTATTGATTGCGGCGGTACATATCTGAAAGCAGGTTTGTATGATGCCAAAGGTCATGAACAGGGAATTAACCGGCAATCGCTGCAGACAATATCGCCATTACCAGGTTACGCCGAACGCGATATGCACCAACTGTGGCAACAGTGCGTCGCGACCATTGCCGGGCTGTTAAAGCGTACAGGCGTGTGCGGTGAGCAAATCAAAGGCGTCGGCATATCCGCTCAGGGCAAAGGTCTGTTCCTTCTCGATAAGCAAGATAAGCCGCTAGGCAATGCCATTCTCTCTTCTGACCGACGCGCGATGGACATCGTTCAGCGCTGGCAGCAGGATGGGATCCCTGAGCAGCTCTACCCGGTCACCCGCCAGACATTGTGGACCGGGCATCCGGCATCGCTCCTGCGCTGGGTGAAAGAGAACACCCCTCAGCGCTACGCGCAAATTGGAAGCGTCATGATGGGTCATGACTACCTGCGTTGGTGCTTAACCGGCGTCAAAGGCTGCGAAGAGAGCAATATCTCCGAGTCGAACCTCTACAACATGACCACGGGTCAGTACGACCCGAGGCTGACCCAGTGGCTGGGCATCAGTGAAATCGACAATGCCCTGCCCCCCATCGTTGGTTCAGCAGAAATATGCGGGGAAATCACCGCTCAGACAGCCGCCATCACCGGTCTGGCGGCGGGTACCCCCGTCGTCGGCGGACTGTTTGATGTGGTTTCCACCGCACTCTGCGCCGGTATCGAAGATGAACGCACCCTCAACGCGGTGATGGGTACCTGGGCCGTCACCAGCGGGATCGCTCACGGCCTGCGCGACCACGAGCCCCATCCCTATGTCTATGGTCGCTATGTAAATGACGGGCAGTACATCGTTCACGAAGCCAGCCCAACCTCTTCCGGCAATCTGGAATGGTTTACCGCCCAGTGGGGCGAACTCTCTTTTGATGAGATTAATCAGGCCGTTGCCAGCTTACCGAAAGCCGGTAGCGAGCTTTTCTTTCTGCCCTTTTTGTACGGCAGCAACGCCGGGCTGGAGATGACCAGCGGCTTTTATGGCATGCAGGCTATACACACTCGTGCCCACTTATTACAAGCCATCTACGAAGGCGTGGTTTTCAGCCATATGACCCACCTGAACCGCATGCGCGAACGTTTTCCGCAGGCACATACCCTGCGCGTTACTGGAGGTCCGGCCCACTCCGACATCTGGATGCAAATGCTGGCAGACGTCAGCGGTTTAAGTATCGAATTGCCACAGATTGAAGAGACCGGCTGCTTTGGCGCTGCGCTCGCCGCCCGCGTAGGCACCGGCGTTTATCACAATTTCAGCGACGCGCAGCGCAGCTTACAGCACCCGGTTCGCACACTGCTGCCAGACGCTACGGCGCATGCGAGCTACCTGCGTAAATACCGCCAATACCAGAATTTAATTACCGCACTACAGGGCTATCACGCCCGCATTAAGGAGCACGAATGATGAGTCGACCATTACTGCAACTGGCGCTCGACCACACCAACCTGCAGGCGGCCCAACACGATGTCGCACTGCTACAAGAGAGCGTCGATATCGTTGAGGCAGGGACGATTCTCTGCTTAACCGAAGGCCTGGCTGCCGTGAAAGCGCTGCGTACTCAGTGTCCAAATAAAATCATCGTTGCCGACTGGAAGGTGGCCGATGCGGGTGAAACCCTCGCACAGCAAGCATTTGGCGCTGGCGCTAACTGGATGACCATCATCTGCGCTGCCCCACTGGCGACGGTGGAGAAAGGCCATGGCGTCGCGCAGTCCTGCGGCGGCGAAATTCAGATGGAACTGTTCGGCAACTGGACGCTGGATGATGCCCGTGACTGGTATCGCGTTGGGGTTCGCCAGGCAATTTACCATCGTGGCCGCGATGCTCAGGCCAGCGGACAACAATGGGGAGAAGCGGATCTGGCGCGCATGAAAGCGCTTTCCGATATCGGTCTGGAGTTGTCGATTACCGGCGGGATTACGCCCGCCGACCTGCCGCTGTTTCGCGATATCAACGTTAAAGCCTTTATCGCCGGACGCGCGCTGGCTGGGGCACAAAACCCAACGCAGGTTGCCGCTGAATTCCATGCGCAAATCGACGCCATCTGGGGAGCACAGTATGCGTAATCATCCGTTAGGTATCTATGAAAAAGCGCTGGCGAAAGACCTCTCCTGGCCGGAGCGTCTGGTGCTGGCGAAAAGCTGCGGTTTTGATTTCGTCGAGATGTCGGTGGATGAAACCGATGAACGTCTGTCGCGTCTCGACTGGAGTCCTGCTCAGCGTGCATCGCTGGTGAGCGCAATGTTAGAAACCGGCGTGGCAATCCCTTCAATGTGCCTGTCCGCCCACCGTCGGTTTCCCTTTGGCAGCCGCGATGAATCAGTCCGTATTCGGGCACGCGACATCATGACCAAAGCCATTCGTCTCGCGCGCGATTTGGGTATCCGCACTATTCAACTGGCAGGTTACGACGTCTATTACGAGGAACATGACGAAGGTACGCAGCAGCGCTTTGCCGAAGGGCTGGCATGGGCAGTCGAGCAAGCCGCCGCCGCGCAGGTCATGCTGGCGGTAGAAATCATGGATACCGCTTTTATGAACTCAATTAGCAAGTGGAAAAAGTGGGATGAAATGCTGTCATCGCCGTGGTTCACCGTCTATCCGGACGTGGGCAACCTCAGCGCATGGGGTAATGACGTCACTGCCGAATTGACGCTGGGCATCGACCGTATCGCCGCTATCCACCTGAAAGACACGCTGCCGGTAACCGAAACCCATCCGGGCCAGTTTCGCGATGTGCCTTTTGGCGAAGGGTGCGTGGACTTTGTTGGTATCTTCAAAACGCTGCATGAGCTGAACTATCGCGGGTCGTTTCTGATTGAAATGTGGACTGAAAAAGCAAAAGAGCCGGTACTGGAAATTATCCAGGCACGACGTTGGATAGAAGCACGTATGCAGGAAGGAGGATTTCCATGTTAGAACAACTGAAAGCCGATGTGCTGGCGGCCAATCTGGCGCTTCCGGCTCATGGTTTAGTCACCTTTACCTGGGGTAACGTCAGCGCTGTGGATGAAACGCGTAAGCTGATGGTGATTAAGCCGTCCGGCGTGGAATATGACGTGATGACCGCCGACGATATGGTGGTGGTGGATATTGCCAGCGGCGACGTGGTTGAAGGCAGTAAAAAACCCTCATCTGACACGCCAACCCATCTGGCGCTATACCGTCGCTACCCTGAGATCGGTGGGATCGTCCATACTCACTCACGCCACGCGACGATCTGGTCGCAGGCGGGTCTTGATCTCCCGGCATGGGGCACCACGCATGCCGATTATTTCTATGGTTCAATTCCGTGTACCCGGCTGATGACCGTTGAGGAAATCAATGGTGAATATGAATATCAAACCGGTGAAGTGATCATTCAGACCTTTGAGCAACGCGATCTCAATCCGCTGCAGGTTCCGGCAGTGTTAGTACATTCACACGGTCCGTTTGCCTGGGGTAAAGATGCCGCAGACGCTGTACATAACGCAGTGGTACTCGAAGAATGCGCCTACATGGGGCTTTTCTCGCGCCAGTTAGCTCCGCAGTTGCCGGATATGCAGCCTGAGTTGCTGGATAAACACTATCTGCGTAAACACGGTGTGAATGCGTATTACGGGCAAAACTAACGTCCGGTGGCGCTGTGCTTGCACTGGTCTGTCATTTTGTAGGCCGGGTAAGCATAGCACCACCCGGCGATCCTCATTTACGCCGAATTAATATGCTCTTTGCAGTAGCGCCGTTTCCACGCCGCAGGCGTCAGGCTGGTATGTTTACGAAAGATTTTGCGAAAGTAACCCACATCATTAAACCCACATTTAATCGCCACTTCGGTAAGCGACAGCGAGTCACTGATCAACAGCTTTTCTGCCGCCCTTACCCGCTGGCGATGCAACGCTTCAGTTAGCGTCAGCCGGAAAACGCTCCGGAATACACGCCCCAGATAGTCGGCATTGCAATGCAGTTCTTTCGCCAGAGTTGAAGCACTAATCGGCAGGTGGAACTGGGTGTGGATTATTTGTTGCGCTTTCCATGCCAGCGCATTACCGGGGCTATCTGCGGGTTGCTCGCTAGCCGCCGCGGAGATTTGCTGCAAAATCAGCAGTAGGATCAGTTCCAACGCAACGCTGCGATGAATATTTTCCTGCTCGCGTAAGAACTGGCGAAACAGCGAAATAATATATTGTGGCTCGCTAACCCGGGCATGCTGAGGAATCGCAAGCAACGGTTCTGTAGGTGAAGCATCGTTTTCTGCTGTCACCTCAAAGTGTAGCCAGTAAAATTTCAAATCAGCCGGAAACTGTCCCACACCAATATGCGAACGCTGCGGCCATAGCAGCAAACTTTCTCCGGCATTCACGCAAAAAACGGTCTGGCCTTCGCGAATCGTTAATGTCCCTTTTTCGACAAAGATAATTTCCCAGGATTGCAATTGCCGCGCCGGATGGCTTCCCACACCTCGGGAAATAAATAGCCCACCATTTTGCACTTTAATCGGAAGAGACATGGATAATTCGAGCATATATATTCAAATTCCCGCTTATTTCATTATTTAAACCGATATTTATCATTGATTATTCACGATAAACTTGCTTTTCGCTGGATCGAAATCACATTTTTATAATGAAGTCGGAATTGTCATCTTTTTATACTTTTCTCTTCCCTTGTTGACCCAAACATTTCGTGCAGAATAAATAACGTACTTTGCAAATTACAAACAAATAACCCGCAACGTAGCGGGATACTTTCTGAACATCCTCTCCGGGAGTTATTTATGACTTCGGCTCCGATTACGACATCTGATTTGGCACAGCGTGCCCAGGACGACAAATTATCCCTGCGTGAAAAAATAGGTTATGGGTTAGGCGATGCTGGCGGGACGGTAATTACCTGTCTGATCATGAACTTCCTGACATTTTTCTACACCGATGTCTTCGGGTTAACGCCCGCGCTGGTCGGCACATTGTTTATTGCCCTGCGCGTATTTGATGCCATTTCCGATCCGATAATGGGCATACTTGCCGACCGCACGCAAAGCCGCTGGGGGCGTTTTCGCCCATGGCAGCTGTGGGTGGCAATTCCCATTGGCATCATTGGCGTACTCACGTTTACCGTCCCTGACGCCAGCATGAGCGTAAAAATCGCCTGGGCATTCGGCACCTATCTACTGCTTTCTGTCGGCTATACCGCCATCAACGTACCGTATTGTGCGCTGATCAACACCATGACGACCCGCCATAACGAGGTGATCGCCTGTCAGTCCTGGCGCTTTGTGCTGTGCGGCGTGGCGGGATTCCTTGTCTCCGTTGGTCTGCCGTGGATGGTGGATATTCTGGGTCAGGGCAATGCCGCGCAGGGTTATCAGTTCGGCGTGGGCATCCTGTGCGTCATCGCTGTGGTGATGTTCCTGTGCTGCTTCTTCTGGGTTCGCGAGCGTGTGCCGCTGGCGATGATGGGGAAATTTACCCTGCGTGAACACATTGGTGGGCTACGCAAAAATGACCAGTTGCTGCTGATGCTGGTGATGTCTTTCCTGCTGATTAACGTCTTCAATATTCGTGGCGGCGGGTACATGTATTTCATTACCTACGTGCTGGAAGGCAGTACAGCTTACACGTCGCTGTTTTTCACCATGGTGACCTTTGCGTCCATCATCGGTTCAGTGGTTGTCAGCCCGCTGACCCGCCGTATAGATACCGTCAAACTCTATTACTACACCAACCTGGTGCTGGCAGCCCTGGCAGTGATGATGTGGTTCCTGCCGACCGGTCCGGCTTATCAAACATTATGGCTGGCGGTGATCCTCGGCAACGGCATTATTCTGGGCTTCACGCTGCCACTGCACTTCTCGCTGATGGCCTTTGCCGACGACTACGGCGAGTGGAAAACCGGCGTGCGTTCTTCCGGCATGAATTTCGCCTTCAACCTGTTTTTCATCAAGCTGGCCTGGGCCTCGAGCGCGGGGATCATCAGCCTGCTGTTTATTTTTGTCGCCTATCAGCCAGGCGCTGGTAATCAAACCTCCAGTTCGCTGCAAGGAATTACCGCGATGGAAACGCTGCTGCCCGCACTGTTCCACCTGCTGCTGGCGCTGTCTGTCCGCATCTGCAAACTCAATAATCCGATGATGTCGCGCATTGCCACCGATCTGCGTCAGCGTCATGTACAGCCTTAAGGAGCACGAAATGAACGTACTGGAAGTCGACCTGCATAAGCTCACCGTCAGCGATCCGTTCCTCGGACAATACCAACAGTTGGTCCGTGATGTCGTGATCCCCTACCAATGGGATGCGCTCAATGACCGCATTGCAGAGGCGGAACCAAGTCATGCAATAGAGAACTTTCGTATCGCCGCAGGACTGCAGGATGGCGAATTTTACGGCATGGTTTTTCAGGATAGCGACGTAGCGAAATGGCTGGAGGCAGTCGCCTGGTCCCTGTGCCAGAAATCTGATGCGGAACTTGAGAAAACCGCAGATGAGGTCATCGAGTTGGTGGCCGCTGCGCAGTGTGAAGACGGCTATCTCAATACATACTTTACAGTAAAAGCCCCGGATGAACGCTGGACTAACCTTGCCGAGTGTCATGAGTTGTACTGTGCAGGTCATTTGATCGAAGCAGGCGTCGCGTTCTTTCAGGCGACGGGAAAACGTCGTCTTTTAGACGTAGTGTGCCGCCTGGCAGACCACATCGATAACGTTTTCGGGCCTGGAGAGAATCAAGTGCGCGGCTATCCGGGACACCCGGAAATTGAGCTGGCGTTAATGCGCTTATACGAAGTGACCCAGCAACCACGCTATATGGCGCTGGTAAATTACTTTGTGGAACAGCGCGGCGCGCAACCTCATTTCTATGATGAAGAGTACGAAAAGCGTGGCCAAACCTCTTACTGGCATACTTACGGCCCGGCATGGATGGTGAAGGATAAACCCTATAGCCAGGCTCATCAGCCCATTTCAGAACAGCAAACGGCGATCGGTCATGCAGTACGTTTTGTTTATCTGATGACCGGCGTGGCGCATCTGGCACGCTTGAGTCAGGACGAAGGCAAACGTCAGGATTGCCTGCGTCTGTGGAAAAACATGGCCCAGCGTCAGTTGTACATTACCGGCGGGATCGGTTCACAAAGCAGCGGCGAGGCGTTTAGCAGTGATTACGATCTGCCTAACGACTCCGTGTATGCGGAAAGCTGCGCCTCAATCGGTCTAATGATGTTCGCCCGCAGAATGCTGGAGATGGAGGCAGACAGCCAGTATGCCGACGTGATGGAGCGCGCCCTGTATAACACTGTATTGGGCGGGATGGCGCTCGATGGCAAGCACTTCTTCTATGTGAACCCGCTGGAAGTGCATCCTAAATCATTAAAATTCAATCATATTTATGACCACGTGAAACCCGTTCGTCAGCGCTGGTTTGGCTGCGCCTGTTGCCCGCCGAATATCGCCCGCGTGTTAACCTCAATTGGTCATTACATCTACACACCACGTCAGGACGCGCTGTATATCAATATGTACGTGGGCAATAGCATGGAAGTCCCCGTGGCGGATGGCTCGCTCAAGCTGCGCATTAGCGGGGATTATCCATGGCATGAGCAGGTGAAAATCGCCATCGAATCACCGCAGTCGATATATCACACCCTGGCCCTGCGCCTGCCAGACTGGTGCACCGCACCGCAGGTTTTACTGAATGGTCAGCCAGTTGAGCAGGATATTCGCAAAGGCTATTTGCACATCAGCCGAACCTGGCAGGAAGGCGATACGCTCAGTCTGACCCTGCCAATGCCGGTGCGTCGGGTGTACGGAAATCCATTAGTGCGCCATGTTGCTGGTAAGGTCGCTATTCAGCGTGGACCGCTGGTGTATTGCCTGGAGCAAGCCGACAACGGCGAGGAATTGCATAATATGTGGTTGCCAAAAGAGAGTGAGTTCAGAGTATTCGAGGGTAAGGGGCTGTTCAGCCATAAAATGTTAATTCAGGCTGAAGGCGTGAAGCAAAGTACAGCCGATGCAGCACAACAATCGTTGTGGCACTACGATGTTTCCCCAACTTCGCGTCAGGCGCATACATTGACGTTTATTCCGTGGTTTAGCTGGGCAAACCGTGGTGAAGGCGAAATGCGTATCTGGATAAACGAGCAGTAATTAAACCGTGCCGGATGGCGACGCTTCACGTCTTATCCGGCCTACAAAACCCATCCACGTAGGCCTGATAAGCAAAGCGCCATCAGGCACATATTTAAATCAGAAACGCCAGGTCAGACCGGACATAAAGGTGAAGCTGTCATCGCGATCAACCATTGGGCTATTTTTAATGTCATCCGGCAGTGCGCTATAGTTGGCGCTTGCCAGCAGCGTCAGGTTAGTGGTCAATGCGTATTTAGCGGACAGGCCAACATACGGTGTCCAACTATCGCCTGGGGAATAGCTTGATAAGCCACTACGACGGGACTCATTACCCGATATGCCGTAGTAGTATTCATTGAATTTTTCGTCATAGTAGAGCACGCCAATCGATGGCGTCAGCGTCAGCTTGCCCATCGGCATTGGACGGAACAGTGAAACTTCCCCTACCCAGCCATTACTGTTGTCCAGCACATCCGCAGCGGCGGAGACTTTCACGCTACCCCATCTTTCATGGTGATACCACGCGGCACCCGCCATTGCAGTTGCGTCACGCTTATCCAGCTTTTTCATCGCATGATCGTCATTATCGCCGGGATCAAACTCAAGCGGCATATAAGAGGCAGTAATACTAAATTCATTACTTTCACTCTTAGACAAAATATAACCTAGCGTTGTTTGCCTAAAATAAAATGATTCACTTTCGTAACTGACAAGCGGTACTGCGTGAACATTATCATTATATCCGCGATAAGGTGATTCATTATATACAGCACCAGCGCCAATAGAAAACTCTGCGGCAGTTGCACTCGCCATAAAAGAAAAGGCGAGCAGCGCCACAATATTGTGTTTAATTAACATGCCAACATTCCATTTTAAAATAAGCTACAAAGCTGGTGCATAATAATGCTTACAATTTCATCGGTGCAAGGTTCATATTTATATAGTAATATATAAAAAATTATATATATTGGGCTTGGCGATGAATAAATTACAACTTAAACACCGGGAGCTGAAGATTATTTCGGTAATCGCTGCCAGTGAAAATATCAGTCATGCCGCTACTGTTCTCGGCATCGCGCAGGCCAATGTCAGTAAATATCTTGCTGATTTTGAATCAAAAGTTGGATTAAAGGTGTTTGACCGCACCACCCGGCAGCTGACCCTCACGCCGTTTGGTATAGCGTTACTTCCTTACATCAATGACATGTTAGACAGAAACGAGCAGTTAAATAATTTCATTGCTGATTATAAGCACGAGAAACGTGGCAAAGTAACGGTATATGCCCCAACCGGTATTATTGCTTACTTATCGCAACATGTTATTGCAAAAATCCAGAATATCGGCGGCATTAGCCTCTCACTTAAAACATGTAACCTTGAACGAAAGGCATTTTATGAGGGTGTCGACTTTCCTGATGATTGTGATGTTTTAATCACCTATGCACACCCTAAAGATGAATCACTGGTCGCTAGTTTCATTACCAAATATGCAGTAACGGCTTTTGCCAGCCCTGAATATATCAAAGAACATCCTATTAAGAGTCCGGATGAACTGGAAGAACATTCCTGCATTCTTATTGATTCCATGATGATAGATGATGCCAATATTTGGCGCTTCACCTCCGCTGGCAGCAAGGAAATACACGATTATCGGGTGACCGGAAATTATGTCTGCGACAATACACAGTCTGCACTGGCGCTGGCACGTAACCATCTGGGCATTGTTTTTGCGCCGAATGCGAGTGTACAAAAAGACGTTCAATCAGGATTGCTGGTTCCATGTTTCTCAGAACAACATGAATGGTGGCTGGATTTGGTGGCGATTTTCCGCAAGCGCGAATATCAGCCATGGCGGGTACAGTTTATTCTTGATGAGATGCTGGCAGAGATCCGCCAGCAGCTTACTCAGTCGCTGGAGCAGCAGACTGAGCAAGCAAAATAGCCTGCGTCTAATGGTCGAGATACAGGTAATGCACCCAGCTGGTCATCCGTAGTAAGACCTTGCGCATGACCGACACATGTTCGAAGTGGTCAGAGTAAACGGCGACCTGGGCGTAAATCCCATCAGGTAACGCGTTCACATCCGCATTGTCGTTCAGCTCAATCGTGGCGATCACCCCTTCCGAACCGGGCGTAGAGTTTAAAGATTGCAGTGCCCCGTTCGACTGGTATGTACCACCCGGTACTGCCGGACTAATGGCGGCCAGTTTACCGCTAAACACCTTACCCGGCAGAGCGTTAAACACCACTTCCGCTTCATCGCCTGGCTCCAGCCGCAACAGCGAGTTTTGACGGAACTGGGCGATAATTTGTCTTTTTTGATCCGGGATGAATACCATTACCGGACGCATCGGCAGCGCGGCGGCATAGGTTCCTGGGCGCATCAGCACCTGCGTGACGTAACCATCGCTGGGCGCGCGAACCACGGTCTGGTCCAGGTTGAACTCTGCTTCCGCTAGCTGTGCTTTCAGGCTGGCAATTTGCGAATTCTCACCCAGTACCAGGCTGTCTAACTGACTCTGAATTTGCTGCTGTTCTGCAACGGAGGATTTCACCGAGGCTTCCTGCGCCAGGTAGTTTTGGCGCGCCGCATCGATATCGCGTTCAGAAAAAGGATTCACCTTCGCCTGACTCCCCTGCGCATAGCGCTGGTAATCTTTTGCCAGTTTGTCACGCGTGGCCTTTGCCCGCTGCGTGTTGGCTTTCATTTCGTCTAACTGCGCAACCAGAGCCTGCTCTTTATGCTGTGCGGTGACAATATCAGCCTTCAGGCGATCGACCCGCGCCTGATAACGCCCTGGATTAAGCTTAAACAGAACCTCGCCTTTTTTGATTAGCGTATTCTTCTTATCCGTCACTTCTGTCACTACACCCGTTACCTGCGGCACCACGGGAATAGAAATTACCGCTTTTTGTGCCTTAAATGTATACGGATGGTTATAATTCATCAGTAATATAAGTCCGCAAACAATGAATATACCGCCTAATGCCGCGGTAGGAACTGTCCATTTATTTACAGGAATTTTAAAAATTTTAAATATTGACCATGCACACGCCACATAGGTCAGAACAATCAGTAAATCCATCGATATTACTCCGCCGGAGAGGTCTTGGCCTCACCCAGTTTCTTTTCCAGATCCGCAACCCTTGCCTGAAGCTGGATCAGGGAAGAATCCGCGCTCTGCATACCCCATCCGCGCTCCGGGCGATAAAGCGTTGCCCAGATCCATAAAAAGGGCCAAATAACATGTAAGGTAAACAAACTAACCCAACCCGCAACATGTATTGCGTCGGCATGAGGATGGTTACGTTTCTTTGCAATTAGATAGGGAATATCATGCAGAATAATAATCCCGTAAAAAATGACCAGGAATACAAAAATAAGCACTCCTAATGCAAAATAATTAAGGAACATATTTGCCTCAGGGATTTAAATTAAGAATTTCGGATGCAATTTGATTTAAACAATAGAGTTGATAATAGTATTGGAATGACCAGATTGGATGCAATTATCTTATTTATATAACGATATATGGGTTTATATATACCCGTCGTCATTTGAGCTGCTTCTTTGTTGGCTGCGTTCGTTCACCCCAGCCACTTACCTGAGGACATAACTTGATGCCCGGTACGCTAAACGCGACCGGGCAGTAGGTGACGTGAAATTAAAACAGCCCCAGTGGTTTATCAGAGTAGCTCACCAGAAGGCATTTGGTTTGCTGATAATGCTCAAGCATCATCTTATGCGTCTCGCGCCCGATACCCGACTGCTTATAGCCACCAAACGCCGCATGAGCAGGGTAAGCATGGTAACAGTTGGTCCAAACTCGCCCCGCCTGAATCCCACGTCCCATTTTGTACGCCAGATTTCCATTACGACTCCAGACGCCAGCGCCAAGCCCATATTGGGTGTCATTAGCGATTTCCAGCGCCTCTTCCATGGTTTTAAACGTCGTGACAGCCAGCACCGGCCCGAAGATCTCCTCCTGGAAAACCCGCATGTTGTTCTTACCAAACAGAATGGTCGGTTCGAGGTAGTAACCCTCTTTTAACTCGCCATCCAGCTGCTTGCGCCGCCCGCCGGTGAGAACATCTGCTCCTTCTTTCTTACCAATGTCGATGTAATTCAGAATGGTTTCCAGTTGACCATGCGACACCTGCGCGCCCATTTGCGTCACGCTGTCTAACGGGTTGCCGCTACGGATACTTTCCACCCGACGAATGGCTCTTTCCATAAAACGTTCGTAAATGGATTCTTGTACCAGCGCACGACTCGGACAGGTACATACTTCGCCCTGGTTGAAGGCAAACAATGCAAAACCTTCCAGCGCTTTGTCAAAGAACGCATCTTCTTCATCCATCACGTCCGCAAAGAAGATATTGGGTGATTTCCCGCCCAGCTCCAGCGTGACAGGAATAATGTTCTGCGTGGCGTACTGCATGATCTGCTGCCCGACTTCCGTTGAGCCGGTAAACGCCACTTTCGCAATACGTTTTGACGTCGCCAGATACTCACCGATTTCCCCCCCTGCGCCGTTGACCACGTTCACCACGCCAGGCGGGAGCAGATCGCCGATGACTTCCATCAGCAACAGTACGGACAGTGGCGTCAGGCGCGCGGGTTTCAGCACCACGCAGTTACCGGCTGCCAGGGCGGGCGCCATCTTCCAGCTGGCCATCAATAGCGGGAAGTTCCACGGAATAATTTGCCCTACCACGCCAAGAGGTTCATGGAAGTGATAAGCCACGGTTTCGCTATCAACCTCGCTGATTCCCCCTTCCTGTGCACGAATACAGGACGCGAAATAGCGGAAATGGTCAATAGCCAGCGGCACATCTGCCGCGCTGGTTTCACGGATGGGTTTACCGTTATCCCAGGTTTCTGCCGTCGCCAGCAGTTCCAGGTTTTGCTCCATACGATCGGCGATTTTGAACAGAATCGCCGCTCTGTCCTGCACGGATGTCTGCGCCCACTTGTCTTTTACTTTGTGCGCGGCATCCAGTGCCAGATCGATGTCCTTTTTGCCGGAAGAGGCCACTTCGCACAGTAGTTGCCCGGTCACCGGTGTCAGGTTTTGGTAATACTCACCGTCCGCCGGGGCGACCCAGTCACCGCCGATAAAGTTATCGTATCGGGCTTTTAACTTCAGAGGGTAACCATACTCGCCGGGGTAAATACGCGTTGAAGGGGGGTTATTGGTCATGACCGTCTCCTTGCTGTAGGGGTACTACAAGGGTAGACGGGACTGGCGAATAATTCGCCAGCCTTTTACTGCTTTACGACAGGTATCACGAATTACATGGCAGCACGATAAATCGCCATGATTTCTTCATGTGTCGCCTGAATCGGGTTAGTGAAACCACATGCATCTTTCAGGGCGTTAGTCGCCAGAACGGCAAAATCTTCTTCTTTCACGTTCAGCTCACGCAACCCGGCTGGAATGTTCACTTTCTGCGCCAGTTCGCGGATCGCTGCGATGCAGGCTTCTGCCCCTTGCTCTTCGCTCAGACCAGCAACGTTCACACCCATTGCCGAGGCGCAATCGCGCAGGCGGGCGGCAGCCACTTTGCTATTAAATACCTGTACATGCGGCAGCAGTACGGCATTACATACTCCGTGTGGCAAATCGTAGAAGCCACCCAGCTGGTGCGCCATCGCATGCACGTATCCCAGAGAGGCATTGTTAAAGGCCATACCTGCGAGGAACTGCGCATAGGCCATGGCTTCGCGCGCCTGAGCATTGCTGCCCTCTTCCACGGCGACCGGCAGGTTTTCCGCAATCATGGTGACGGCTTTAAGCGCGCACGCATCGGTAATAGGGGTCGCGGCAATAGAAACATAGGCTTCAATAGCGTGAGTCAGCGCATCCATACCGGTAGCCGCCGTCAGAGACTTCGGCATACCGACCATCAGCGAGGAGTCATTGACGGACAGCAGCGGTGTAACATGCTTATCCACAATCGCCATTTTAATGTGGCGTA
Organism: Citrobacter sp. Cpo103; assembly: GCF_030332605.1. Lineage (NCBI taxonomy): Bacteria > Pseudomonadati > Pseudomonadota > Gammaproteobacteria > Enterobacterales > Enterobacteriaceae > Citrobacter > Citrobacter sp. Cpo103. The sequence continues at coordinate 278,594 of NZ_JAOWHO010000032.1, forward strand.
CTTCATCGGTAATGATGCAGAAGCGGGTCATTTCAGATGCCGTACCCGCCGTGGTGTTGATGGCAATCATCGGCAGTTGCGGTTTTGCAGAGCGGTCAACGCCTTCGTAATCACTAATATCGCCGCCGTTAGCCGCCACCAGCGCAATCCCCTTCGCACAATCGTGCGGGGAACCGCCGCCGAGAGAAATAACACTATCACAGTCATTTTCTTTCAGCATTTTCAGGCCAGCAGCAACGTTACTGGTCGTAGGGTTAGGATGCGTACCATCATAAATTACGCTGAAAATATCACGTTCCTGCAGCGCTTTTTGAATTTCACTCGCCATACCTAATTTCGCCAGCATGGCGTCCGTGACAATCAGCGTACGGCGAAAACCATATTCCGCCATTGTATTCATTGCATCTTTTAATGAACCAGCGCCAATTACATTCACAGAAGGAATAAAAAATGTTGAAGCAGCCATTGTACGATCCTTAATTACTCAAAAGAGGTAGGAAGCATACGAGTGAAATTTCCAACAAAATATGATCGTGGTTGTTATTTTAATAACACTCACAATTAAAAAGCACATTAGGTTCATAATCTAATGTGCTTATTTCAATCAACATCTATTTTGTATTAATTCATTTAATCCATGAATTAATTGTTTCATTATTTTTCAGGGAACAGCAATGCATCGCGTAATAAATGATCATTTCCCCGACGACGAGTAAAACCAATGCGGTCAAAATATTCCAGAATCTGAATAGCCAATTTGCGCCCGACGTTAAGTCTGTCGCGAAAATCGGCTGCACAGGTCGATCCCCGTTCCTGATCCAGTTCGCGGATCATATTGGCAAAGGCCACAATTCGATCGTTACGGTAATAACGATCTTTCACGATCGCGGTGATGATGCCTTGCTGCGCCGCCTGACGTAATGACACACGCATCATCTGCTCATCCGTGCCCGTCTGTTTTGCCAAATCGCGCACCCACCACGGCTCATCGCCAAAAAGCGGTTCTACTTTTTGCCAGATTGCCAACTGCTCATCGCTGAAACCCGCCTTATGTTCCGGCAAATGCAACCAGCCATGATGGCTATGGATGGCGCCACTCTCGCGCATCTTTTCAATCAGCAGCAAGACCAGCGCTTCGTCTTCCATCGGCAAAGCCATACGGCGCAGGCGCTCGCGCCCGGGCCCTGGTTCATCACGGTGCTGCTCATGGTAGGTCGCCAGCGTATCGAGAACTTTCCGCTGCCAGCGCGCGGCAACGGGGGCATTCAACAGGCTGTATCCCGCCTGAATAAATCCATGTTGCTCAATCAACGGACGCATACCGTTGCCATTGAGCTGACGCGCCCAGGCAAAGTCAGGAATATTCACCGCCCCACGCGTCAGGTGCAGCGCCAGAGCGTCACCGTCAGTCTGCGCGTTTTCCAGCGCCGACAGCCACTGCAAATACTCCGGCTTACGTTTTCCGCGACGCGGCGGATTGAGCGTGACCACGCGCGCGCCAGCCAGCGTCGTACGGGCAGAAATATCGCGCAGCACCAGACGGTCGTTATCGGCGAGCCAGAGTGGTGTATCAAACACCAGTTCCGCCAGTGTCCCTTCAAGCAGCGAGATACGCCCGGTAACATGGCTAGCCGCGTGGTGAATATGCAGCGGTTGCCACTGCATCAGCGGCGCGGCATGTTCTAAAGAAACAATCACGCGGGTAAAAGCCTCTGGCGGCGCATCGGAAAGCAGCCAGTCGCCACGGTTTAGTTCTTCTTTTTGCGCATCGCCGGCAATATTCAGCGCAATACGTTGTCCCGCTTGCGCGCGGTCGGTGGCCTGATTTTGTGCATGCAGGCTACGTACGCGCATCGGTTTGTTGACGCCCGTGAGCCACAGCGTGTCACCGACATTCACTTCACCGCTGAGCGCCGTCCCGGTCACCACCAGCCCTGCGCCTTTGACCGTAAAGGCGCGGTCAATCGCCAGGCGGAAGCTGTGATCGCGGGCATGCTCGCGCGACGTTAATTGCAACAAATGGTCACGCAGTTCCTCGATGCCACGGCCTTCACTGGCCGCAGTGACGAAAAGCACCGACTCCGCGAAACCATAATTCCCCAGCGTGGCCTGAATCTCCGCACGCACCTCTTCAATTCTTGCTTCGTCTACGCGGTCGGCTTTCGTGAGCGCCACGGTGATCTGCGGATTGCCCGTCAGCTGCAGAATTTGCAAATGCTCACGGGTTTGCGCCATTACGCCATCATCACACGCCACCACCAGCAACGCGTGATCGATGCCGCCGACCCCCGCCAACATGTTGGACAGAAACTTTTCGTGTCCAGGAACGTCGATAAACCCCAGCACCCGCCCGTCCGGCTGCGGCCAGTAGGCATAACCGAGATCGATGGTCATGCCGCGCTTTTTTTCTTCCGGCAGACGGTCGGCATTTACGCCAGTAATCGCCTGTAATAACGTTGTTTTTCCGTGGTCAACGTGTCCGGCGGTTGCAATAATCATTTCAGCATCATCTCCATAAACCGGGTCTCGTCTTCAAGGCAGCGCAGATCCAGCCATAAGCGGCCATCATAAATTCGCCCAATAATCGGCACGGGCAGCGTACGCCAACGGGCTGCCAACGCTTCGAGGCGGCTCCCGCGCCCGTCATGTGGGGTAAAGGTTAGCGCCGCGCTGGGCAGCCTATCAACAGGTAGTGAGCCGCTGCCAATCTGCGACAGGCAAGGCATCACATTCAGGGCGAACTCATCACCGTAATGCTCTGCAAGCTGTGCCTGTAATTGCTGTGCCTGCGCGTGGATTGCCTCTTGTGAGCGGGTGAGCTGGCGCAACGTCGGCAACTTCGCCGCCAGTGCTTCAGGGTGCAGGTAGAGCCGTAGCGTCGCTTCCAGAGCAGCCAGCGTCATTTTATCTGCCCGTAATGCGCGTTTCAGCGGATGGCTCTGCAAACGAGCGATCATCTCTTTTTTACCGACAATTATCCCGGCCTGCGGCCCGCCCAGCAGTTTATCGCCGGAGAAACTCACCAGACTGACGCCAGCAGCAATCAGTTGCTGCGGCATCGGCTCCTGCGGCAAGCCATACTGGCTGAGATCGACCAGCGAACCGCTGCCCAAATCCGCCACCACCGGAACATCCAGCTCCTGGCCAATGACGGCCAGCTCCGCCTCATCCACCGACTTTGTGAAGCCTTCAATGCTGTAATTACTGGTATGCACTTTCATCAGCAGAGCGGTATTTTCATTCACCGCCTGGCGGTAATCTTTCGCATGCGTCCGGTTGGTGGTCCCCACCTCGCGTAGAATGCATCCGGCCTGACACATGACGTCCGGAATACGAAACGCGCCGCCTATTTCCACTAGCTCGCCGCGAGACACAACCACCTCTTTGCCGTTCGCCGTGGCAGCCAGCATAAGCAGAACAGCTGCCGCATTGTTATTGACGATACAGGCGTCTTCCGCCCCCGTCAGACGGCAGAGTAAATCCGCCAGGGCCCGATCCCGATGTCCCCGACCGGCATCATCCAGACTGTATTCCAGCGTCACCGGCGTGCGCATCGCCTGTACCACCGCCTCAATTGCTTCTTCGGCCTGCGACGCGCGACCAAGGTTGGTGTGCAGCACCGTTCCGGTCAGGTTAATCACTGGACGCAGTGCGCTTTGTGATTCTCGTTCCAGCCGGGCACTGGCTTCTTGCGCCCAGTCTTCACACCATGCCGGGAGCGCATGCGTGTCGCGAATAGCTTCTCTGGCTTCGTCGAGCATGTGACGCAGCAGGTCAACCACCCGGGTATGACCGTGAGATTCACGTAAGGCTGAGAAGGCGCTATCGCGCAATAAACGATCGATAGCAGGAAGCTGGCTGTAGAGTGAACGCAAGTCGCTTGTCATGAAAGGGCCTGGCTGTTGGTGACCCTCTCCACCGTAGAGAGGGATATCGATATAGGAAGGATTGTACCGTGACTTTGCTCAGGCGGACATAATACGCATCAAGCCTTTGGCGGTTCTGTACGGGCAAAACTCTCGCGTTGAAAGAGCGTTTCCACCAGTTTGACCAGACGCGGACGGTCCACACACCAGCCAGGTGCGACCCGACGGAAATTGAGATAACCGACGGCACAGGCAATCGCAATGGTTGCCAGGTTAACCGTATCCGTTTTCAGTGTACCGTCCGCCAGATAACCTTCCAGCACATCCAGACTACGGGTGATCTTCTCACGCTGACGTAACAATTCAGTTTCTGACTGCTGCGCTGCAGGGCGAGCCTGTTCGCGCACCGAAACTAAACCGGCATCCATAATACCGTCTGCCAACGCTTCCAACTGGCGTACCTTCAGCGCGGCCAACGGATCACGCGGCAGCATGGCTGGTGCAATATCCAGTAGCTCTATATATTCCGCGATGACAGGAGAGTCAAACCAGTACTCGCCCTCATCGGTGACCAACGCAGGTACTTTGCCTAACGGGTTATAGCGCGCCACGCCGCTATCCGCGTTGTAGGGGAGTTCATTCACAAATTCGAAAGTGATGCCCTTTTCCAGTAACAGAATCGAAATTTTACGCACAAAAGGGCTGGTATAGCTGCCAATGAGTTTCATGCCGGGTCCTTTTTGCCAACAAAAAAGCGGTGCCCAACGATAGTGGGACACCGCTTAGTATGGCTCAGGTCACTGAAAATGGCAGGTGATGGAAGTCTCAATGATCCAAATAAAGGTAATGCATCCAACTGGTCATGCGCAGCAGCACTTTACGCATTACCGACACGTGGGCGAAATGGTCAGAATAGACCGCGACCTGGGCATAGATACCGTCCGGCAGCGCATCCACATCGGCATTCGGATCCAGCTCAATTGTTGCCAGCACGCCATCGGTACCCGGCACCACCGTTAAGGACTGTAACGCCCCCTGCGCCTGATAAGAACCACCCGGAACGACCGGAAGAATACTGGTTAGCTTGCCGGTGAAAACCTGGCCAGGCAGCGCGTTAAACACCACTTCCGCTTCATCGCCTGGTTTAAGGCGCAGCAGCGAGTTCTGGCGGAATTGCGCCACGATTTGCCGTTTTTGTTCAGGAATAAACACCATTACCGGACGCAAAGGTAATGCTGCTGCGTAAGTCCCCGGACGAATTAAAATCTGCGTGGCATAACCGTTGCTGGGGGCACGAACTACCGTCTGTTCAAGATTATATTTAGCCTCGGCGAGCTGGGCACGCAGGGATGCAACCTGAGATTGCTCCCCGTTGACCATACTGTCTAATTGACTCTGAATCTGCGTCTGTTCTGCCACCGAGCCTTTGACCAGCGCATCCTGTGCCAGATAGTTTTGCCGGGCGTTATCGATATCGCTTTCAGAGAACGGGTTAACCTTCGCCTGGCTGCCTTTCAAATAACGTTGATAATCCTTATACAGGCGATCACGTTCCGCAGACACGCGGGTAGTATTAGCGACCGCTTCCGACAGTTGCGCTTTTAGGTTGTCGATATTATGCGTCGCGGTTACCAGGTCGGCCTGCAGTCTGTCTACACGCGCCTGATAACGTACCGGATCGAGCTTAAACAGCACATCGCCTTTTTTAATGAGCTGATTATTCTTATCCGTTACCTCACTAACAATTCCTGTGACTTGCGGAGTGACCGGAATTGAAATAACCGCTTTTTGCGCCGTAAAGGTATACGGGTGGTTATAGTTCATTAATAAAATCAATCCCGCAACAATGAACACCCCACCTAATGCAGCGGTAGCAAGCGTCCATTGGTTTACCGGAATACGGAATATTTTAAAGATGGCCCAGGCAAAGGCCACATAGGTCAGGACTATCAACAAATCCATGATTAAATCTCCGGAAAGGTGGAGTTATCGGTTTTTTTCTCCCCATCCAGTCTTTTTTCCAACTGGGTGATTCGCGCTGCCAGCGCGGCAATCTCAGGGTCTGACTCCTTTCCGGTCGGTGTGATGTGTGACTGCATTCCCCATCCCTTTTCAGGCTGGTAGAGCGTGGCCCAGATCCACAGGAACGGCCAAATAACATGAAGAGTGAACAAGCTCACCCATCCTGCAGTATGGATGGCATCGGCATGGGGATGGTTACGTTTTTTAGCCATGTTATAGGGAATATCATGAATGGCGATGATTCCGTAAAACAGAACCAGAAAAACGAAGATCAGCACGCCCAGTGCGAAATAATTTAGAAACATACCTGCCTCGAATTCACGCTAATTAGAGTTTTTTTATGCCGGCAGCCGTATGCACCCTGGCTGATGTTTTGAACATAACTGCAGTTAGGGGTTTTCGCCATATCACAAAAAAATATTTTTTCTGGCGAGAAGTTGCTTTGTTTTGCAATAAAAATGTCAGGAGTAGAATCTGCCGCAGATCACATCTGCTCAAATCCAGATAAAAATACTTTGCGATCCACATCACAAAGATTCAACAAACAGCAAAACCAAAAATGTGAATTAGTTCACATTTAATCCCCATTTTTCATTAAATCTAACCCTGTGATGTTTTTTTGTACCGTTAATTTGTGATGCAAATCACATTAACTAACGCCATACACCCTATATTTACGTGACGAATGTCACATAAAAGGCCGTCGACTGGACAGTTGAACGATTCAGTGCCAGATTTCGCAGTATCTACAGGGTCCGGCTACCTCCTGCCGCTACATTAACAAACCTCGGGCTTTCAGCCTGCGCGATAGCAAACATAAGAAGGGGTGTTTTTATGTCATCCGATATTAAGATCAAGGTGCAAAGCTTTGGTCGATTCCTCAGCAACATGGTGATGCCAAATATCGGCGCGTTTATCGCGTGGGGTATTATCACCGCATTATTCATTCCGACAGGGTGGTTGCCGAACGAAACGCTGGCGAAGCTAGTCGGCCCGATGATCACCTATCTGCTGCCGCTGCTGATCGGTTATACCGGTGGTAAGCTGGTTGGCGGCGAGCGTGGCGGCGTGGTTGGCGCTATCACCACCATGGGCGTTATCGTCGGTGCAGATATGCCAATGTTCCTCGGCGCGATGATCGCAGGTCCGCTGGGCGGCTGGGCTATCAAACATTTCGACAACTGGGTAGACGGTAAGATCAAATCCGGTTTTGAGATGCTGGTGAATAACTTCTCCGCTGGCATCATCGGTATGATCCTCGCCATTCTGGCATTCCTTGGCATTGGCCCATTGGTTGAAGCGCTGTCAAAAATTCTGGCGGCAGGCGTTAACTTCATGGTTGTCCATGACATGCTGCCGCTGGCATCTATCTTCGTTGAACCGGCGAAAATCCTGTTCCTCAACAACGCCATTAACCACGGTATTTTCTCACCGCTGGGTATTCAGCAGTCCCATGAGATGGGCAAATCCATCTTCTTCCTGATTGAAGCTAACCCGGGTCCGGGTATGGGCGTCCTGCTGGCGTACATGTTCTTCGGTCGCGGCAGCGCTAAGCAGTCTGCAGGCGGCGCGGCTATCATCCACTTCCTGGGTGGTATCCACGAAATTTACTTCCCGTACGTGCTGATGAACCCGCGCCTGATCCTGGCCGTTATTCTCGGCGGTATGACTGGCGTATTTACCCTGACTATCCTGAACGGCGGTCTGGTTTCTCCGGCGTCTCCGGGTTCTATCCTGGCCGTGCTGGCAATGACGCCGAAGGGTGCTTACTTCGCTAACATCGCTGCTATCTGCGCGGCTATGGCAGTCTCTTTTGTGGTCTCAGCCATTCTGCTGAAAACCAGCAAAGTGAAAGAAGATGATGACATTGATGCCGCAACCCGTCGTATGCACGACATGAAAGCGGAATCCAAAGGCGCATCTCCGCTGGCGGCTGGCGATGTAACCAACGACCTGAGCCATGTGCGTAAAATCATCGTTGCCTGCGATGCTGGTATGGGTTCCAGCGCCATGGGTGCGGGCGTACTGCGTAAGAAAGTGCAGGATGCGGGGCTGTCTCAGATTTCCGTCACTAACAGCGCGATTAACAATCTGCCGCCGGATGTGGATCTGGTCATTACCCACCGTGACCTGACCGAACGTGCGATGCGCCAGGTGCCTCAGGCACAGCACATTTCGCTGACCAACTTCCTCGACAGTGGCCTGTACTCCAACCTGACCGAACGTCTGGTCGCTGCGCAGCGCCACAACGTGAACGAGGAGAAAGTTCGCGACCACCTGAAAGACAGCTTTGAAGAGGGTGATACCCACCTGTTCAAACTGGGTGCGGAGAACATCTTCCTTGGCCGTAAAGCGGCTAACAAAGAAGAAGCGATTCGCTTTGCTGGTGAGCAACTGGTGAAAGGCGGTTACGTTGAGCCAGAATACGTTGAGGCGATGCTGGACCGTGAAAAACTGACCCCGACTTACCTGGGTGAGTCCATCGCAGTACCGCACGGTACGGTTGAAGCCAAAGACCGCGTGCTGAAAACCGGTGTGGTGTTCTGCCAGTACCCGGAAGGCGTTCGCTTCGGTGAAGAAGAAGACGATATTGCCCGCCTGGTGATTGGCATCGCAGCGCGTAACAACGAGCACATCCAGGTGATTACCAGCCTGACCAACGCTCTGGATGATGAATCCGTGATCGAACGTCTGGCCCATACCACCAGCGTGGATGAAGTTCTGGAACTGCTGGCGGGTAAAAAAGCTTAACGCTTAAGTATCTCCAAAATAGTTCGAGCTGCAGGAAGGCGGCAACGCAGTGAATCCCCAGGAGCGTACATAAGTACGTGACTGGGGTGAGCGAGGAGAGCCAACGCATCTGCAGTTCGAAATATGAAGGCGATATCCTCTCCCTTGTGGAGAGGGTTAGGTTGAGGGAAAAGCCTCACCCCAGCCCTCTTGGGTAAAAACATTAATGAAGGTTAATACTATGAAAGCATTACATTTTGGCGCAGGTAATATCGGTCGTGGCTTTATCGGCAAACTGCTGGCGGACGCGGGGATACAGCTGACGTTCGCGGATGTAAATCAGGTCGTGCTCGATGCCCTGAATGCCCGTCATAGCTATCAGGTTCATGTCGTGGGTGAAAACGAGCAGGTTGATACCGTCTCCGGTGTCAACGCCGTGAGCAGCATCGGCGATGATGTTGTTGAACTGATTGCCCACGTAGATTTAGTCACTACCGCCGTCGGTCCGGTCGTGCTTGAGCGTATCGCTCCGGCCATCGCCAAAGGGCTGGTTAAACGCAAGGCGCAGAGAATCACTACTCCACTAAATATCATCGCTTGTGAAAACATGGTGCGCGGAACGACTCAGTTGAAAGGCCATGTAATGAACGCGTTAGCAGATGAAGATAAAGCCTGGGTTGAAGAACATGTTGGCTTTGTCGATTCTGCCGTGGACCGCATTGTTCCGCCTTCGGCTTCAGCAACCAACGATCCGCTGGAAGTTACCGTAGAAACCTTCAGTGAGTGGATTGTCGACAAAACACAGTTCAAAGGTGAACTGCCAAATATCCCAGGAATGGAATTAACTGATAACCTGATGGCATTTGTCGAACGTAAACTCTTCACGCTGAACACCGGGCATGCTATAACCGCGTACCTCGGAAAATTGACCGGTCATCAGACCATCCGTGACGCGATTCTCGACGAGAAAATCCGCGCAGTGGTAAAAGGTGCGATGGAAGAGAGCGGCGCGGTACTGATCAAACGCTATGGCTTTGATGCAGCAAAACATGCGGCATACATTCAGAAAATCCTCGGCCGTTTTGAAAACCCGTATCTGAAAGATGACGTTGAGCGTGTGGGTCGTCAGCCGCTGCGTAAACTTAGCGCAGGCGACCGTCTGATTAAACCACTGCTGGGTACGCTGGAATATGGTTTGCCGCATGCGAATCTGGTTACCGGTATTGCGGCAGCGATGCACTATCGCAGCGAAGAAGATCCGCAGGCACAGGAACTGGCCGCACTGATTGACGAAAAAGGTCCACAGGCCGCGCTGGCGCAAGTTTCCGGGCTGGATGCCAACAGTGATGTCGTGCTTGAGGCTGTTAACGCGTATAACGCAAAGAAATGATGCAGGACCTGGCGCAGGATATCCTGCGCCTGAATAATAGATTGTCAGATATGCAGGCAATAATGGAACAAACGCAGGCCTTTGAAAATCGTGTGCTTGAGCGTCTGAATGCTGGCAAAACCGTACGCAGCTTCCTCATCACCGCCGTAGAACTGCTCACCGAGGCGGTGAATATCCTTGTGCTTCAGGTATTTCGCAAAGACGACTATGCGGTGAAATACGCCGTAGAACCGCTGCTCGACGGCGATGGTCCGTTGGGCGATCTTTCTGTTCGTCTGAAGTTAATCTACGGCCTGGGCGTACTCAGTCGCCCGGAGTACGAAGATGCGGAGCTCCTGATGGCGCTGCGGGAGGAGCTGAATCACGACGGCAACGAATACGCATTCACCGACGACGAAATTCTTGGACCGTTTGGTGAACTTCACTGCGTGACGGCACTCCCGCCGCCACCCCAGTTTGATACCTCAGACTCTGGTTTGCATGCCATGCAGATCCAGCGTTACCAGCAGATGGTACGATCCACCATGGTCCTTTCCCTGACCGAGCTGATTTCTAAAATCAGCTTAAAAAAAGCCTTTCAAAAATAAGACGATGTTTGCTTATTTCTCTTCCTGCTGCGGTCGATACAGCTGCCGATAGTACGCCAGACGTTGCAGATACAGCTGCGCGTTTTCCTGCGGTATTTCTGAAGGGACAACGTTGCGCGGCGGTGTTTTATTCAAATATTCGCGAAAAGCCTGGCTTGAAGCCATAAAATCGACAGTTTTATCAATCAGGACCGAAACGTTCTCACCTATTTTCGCCATAATCTTCCCTCCTCCATGTATTAACCGCGCTCAGCCTGTGCGGTTGATCATTTAAGTTTAGGATCAGTTGGGTGTTTATATTGAGGAAAACGTGCTTCACCACGAACACGCCAATAAAAAGCACCACGGCCGATCTTATCGCTTAAAACTCCTTGTTAATCAATGCAGTAACATTATCATTAGCTAATTAATACTTACGGTATTTGATTATTTATCTTCGAGCAGTTGTGAATAATCCCGCTCTGCGCGCATACTATAGGATATTCATCCTATTTTTATCAGAAGCTATCCTATGAAAGAAGTCGAAAAAAACGAAATTAAACGCCTGAGCGATCGTCTGGACGCTATTCGCCACCAGCAGGCAGACCTGTCCCTGGTTGAAGCCGCCGACAAATACGCCGAGCTGGAAAAAGAGAAAGAAACTCTGGAAGCCGAGATCGCACGCCTGCGTGAAGTTCACAGCCAGAAGCTGAGCAAAGAAGCGCAAAAGCTGACAAAACTTCCGTTCCGTCGGGCCATCACCAAAAAAGAGCAGGCTGACATGGGCAAACTGAAGAAGAGCGTGCGCGGCCTGATCGTCGTCCACCCGATGACCGAGCTTGGCCGTGAAATGGGCCTGAAAGAGATGACGGGCTTCGCGAAGAGCGAGTTCTAATCTCCCACCGGGCAACATCCGCTTGCCCGGTCCTTCATTTCCCCTCGCAATTGGCCCTACCAATTTTAACCAGATCCTACCAGCACCTCACATTTCATTAAAATGTGCGTACAATACCGTTGCCAATAAATAACATTTGATTAACCATTCATTGTCATTACCCCTACACAACAATATTGGCAGGGCCACTTTTACACATAATGTGACCTGGAGATGAGCACAGACTCATTCCATTATGTCGGCGGCCCCCAGGAGACCTGCAATGAATCTCTGGCAACAGAACTACGACCCGGCCGGTAACATCTGGCTTTCCAGTCTGATCGCATCGCTCCCTATCCTGTTCTTTTTCTTCGCCCTGATTAAGCTCAAGCTCAAAGGCTATGTTGCGGCGTCATGGACGGTGGTGATCGCTTTGTCGGTCGCCCTGCTGTTTTACAAAATGCCGGTCGATCACGCTCTGGCATCCGTAGTGTACGGTTTCTTCTATGGTCTGTGGCCGATTGCCTGGATCATTATCGCCGCGGTATTCGTCTATAAAATCTCGGTGAAGACCGGGCAGTTCGACATTATCCGCTCCTCGATACTCTCGATTACCCCAGACCAGCGTCTGCAAATGCTGATTGTCGGTTTCTCCTTTGGGGCATTCCTCGAAGGAGCGGCAGGCTTTGGCGCTCCGGTAGCGATTACCGCCGCACTGCTGGTTGGTCTTGGCTTTAACCCGCTGTATGCGGCAGGTTTGTGCCTGATCGTAAATACCGCGCCGGTCGCTTTTGGCGCAATGGGCATTCCGATTCTGGTTGCCGGTCAGGTTACCGGACTGGACAGCTTCGAGATTGGCCAGATGGTAGGGCGTCAGCTGCCGTTCCTGACCATTATCGTGCTGTTCTGGATTATGGCGATTATGGATGGCTGGCGCGGCGTCAAAGAAACCTGGCCTGCGGTGATGGTCGCTGGCGGCTCGTTTGCTATCGCACAGTACCTCAGCTCTAACTTTATCGGGCCGGAACTGCCGGACATTATCTCTTCTCTGGTCTCACTGGTGTGTCTGACGCTGTTCCTGAAACACTGGCAGCCGGTACGCATCTTCCGTTTTGGCGATATGGGCGCTTCGCAGGTCGATATGGACCTGTCGCGCACCCGCTACACCGCTGGGCAGGTGGTACGCGCCTGGTCACCGTTCCTGTTCCTGACCGCTACCGTCACGCTGTGGAGCATACCGCCGTTTAAAGCACTGTTTGCGCCCGGCGGCGCGATGTACCACTGGGTGGTCAATATTCCGGTTCCGTTCCTCGACAAGCTGGTTGCCCGTATGCCGCCGGTCGTACACGAAGCCACGGCCTACGCGGCGGTGTACAAATTTGACTGGTTCTCCGCGACCGGTACCGCAATACTGTTTGCCGCCCTGCTATCTATCGTCTGGCTGAAGATGAAGCCATCTGCTGCGCTGCAGACCTTTGGTAGCACGCTGAAAGATCTGGCGCTGCCTATCTACTCCATTGGGATGGTGCTGGCGTTCGCGTTTATCTCTAACTACTCCGGGCTTTCATCCACCCTGGCACTGGCCCTGGCACATACCGGCAGCGCATTTACCTTCTTCTCGCCGTTCCTTGGCTGGCTGGGGGTATTCCTGACCGGGTCCGACACCTCATCAAACGCATTGTTCGCCGCCCTGCAGGCCACGGCCGCTCAGCAAATCGGCGTTTCGGATGTGCTGATGGTGGCCGCAAATACCACCGGCGGCGTGACCGGCAAGATGATCTCTCCACAATCTATCGCTATCGCCTGTGCGGCAGTGGGATTAGTGGGGAAAGAGTCTGATCTGTTCCGCTTTACCGTGAAGCACAGCCTGATTTTCACCTGCATGGTGGGTGTGATTACCACGCTGCAGGCCTATGTCTTAACCTGGATGATTCCATGATAGTGATGCCCAGACGCCTGTCAGACGAAGTCGCATCTCGTGTGCGGGCGCTGATTGAAGAACAACAGCTGGAGGCGGGCATGAAGTTGCCCGCTGAGCGCCAGCTGGCCGTACAGCTCGGCGTATCGCGCAACTCGCTGCGCGAGGCGCTGGCGAAACTGGTGAGCGAAGGCGTGTTGATTAGCCGTCGTGGCGGCGGGACGTTTATCCGCTGGCAGCATGAGGCATGGTCTGAACAAAACATCGTTCAGCCGCTGAAAACTCTACTGGCAGACGACCCTGATTACAGTTTCGATATTCTGGAAGCCCGCCACGCCATCGAAGCCAGCACCGCCTGGCATGCAGCTATGCGTGCCACTGCTGCCGACAAAGAGAAGATCAGACTCTGTTTCGAGGCCACACAAAGCGAAGATCCAGATCTCGCCTCGCAGGCAGACGTTCGCTTTCACCTCGCCATTGCGGAAGCCTCGCACAACGTGGTGCTGTTACAGACCATGCGCGGTTTCTTCGACGTATTGCAGTCTTCGGTGAAACAGAGCCGCCAGCGTATGTACCTTGTGCCGCCCGTATTTTCGCAACTGACGGCGCAGCATCAGGCCGTCCTGGATGCGATTGTTGCCGGAGATGCCGACGGAGCGCGTAAAGCAATGATGGCGCACCTCAGTTTTGTCCACACTACGATTAAACGATTTGATGAAGATCAGGCCCGCCAGGCGCGTATCACCCGCCTGCCCGGTGACCCTGGTGAGAATAGCAGGGAGAACAACGCATGATTATTTCAGCAGCCAGCGACTATCGCGCCGCAGCCCAGCGCATCCTACCCCCCTTCTTGTTCCACTATATAGACGGTGGGGCGTATGCAGAGCACACTCTGCGCCGTAACGTGGCAGACCTGTCGGAGGTGGCGCTGCGCCAGCGCGTGCTGAAGAATATGTCCGACCTGAGCCTGGAGACAAAGCTGTTCAACGAAACGCTCTCCATGCCGGTGGCCCTTGCACCTGTCGGTCTGTGTGGCATGTACGCGCGCCGGGGCGAAGTTCAGGCCGCCGCCGCCGCTGATGCCAAAGGCATTCCGTTTACGCTTTCCACGGTATCCGTATGTCCGATTGAAGAGGTCGCTCCAACCATCAAACGTCCGATGTGGTTTCAGCTATATGTTCTGCGCGATCGCGGCTTTATGCGCAACGCGCTGGAGCGCGCCAAAGCGGCGGGTTGCTCCACGCTGGTCTTTACCGTCGATATGCCAACACCGGGCGCACGCTACCGTGACGCCCATTCCGGGATGAGCGGCCCAAATGCCGCACTACGCCGCTACTGGCAGGCAGTCACCCATCCACAGTGGGCATGGGACGTTGGCCTGAACGGTCGCCCACATGATTTAGGTAATATCTCGACTTATCTTGGTAAACCTACCGGTCTTGAGGATTACATCGGCTGGCTGGCGAATAACTTCGACCCGTCGATTTCCTGGAAAGACCTCGAGTGGATCCGCGAATTTTGGGATGGTCCGATGGTGATCAAAGGGATCCTCGATCCCGAAGATGCCCGAGACGCCGTACGCTTTGGCGCGGATGGTATTGTTGTCTCTAACCACGGTGGTCGCCAGTTAGACGGCGTGCTGTCTTCAGCTCGCGCGCTACCCGCCATTGCCGATGCGGTAAAAGGCGATATCACCATTCTGGCAGACAGTGGGATCCGCAACGGCCTGGACGTCGTACGTATGATTGCGCTGGGCGCGGATAGTGTTCTGCTGGGACGTGCTTATCTGTACGCGCTGGCCACCCACGGTCAGGCCGGGGTGGCGAATCTGCTAAATCTGATCGAGAAAGAGATGAGGGTGGCAATGACCCTGACCGGTGCAAAATCGATTAGCGAAATCAGCCGTGATTCACTGGTACAAGAACTGGGCAAACAGGTGGCTGACTACCAGATGCAGCCCAAACGTGGAAATGCGGCGTAAACGTTAATTTGCTATGCTGCCCCGTACTTAAGGGGGCAGCATGCTAAACATCGTATTATTCGAACCAGAAATCCCGCCAAATACCGGCAATATTATCCGTCTTTGCGCCAACACCGGCTTTCGTCTGCATATTATTGAGCCAATGGGCTTTACCTGGGACGACAAGCGCCTGCGCCGCGCGGGGCTGGATTACCATGAATTTGCCGCCGTGCAACGCCACCCTGATTACGCCGCCTTCGTCGCCGCAGAAAATCCGCAACGTCTGTTTGCCCTGACCACCAAAGGTACGCCAGCGCATAGCGCGGTAAGCTATCAGGATGGGGATTATCTGATGTTTGGCCCGGAAACTCGCGGTCTGCCAGCCAGCATCCTCGACGCACTGCCAGCTGAACAAAAAATTCGTATTCCGATGATGCCGGACAGTCGCAGCATGAACCTGTCGAATGCGGTGTCGGTGGTGGTGTATGAGGCCTGGCGCCAGTTAGGTTATCCCGGCGCGGTATTGCGTAGTTGATTTTTGTCGGATGGCGGCTGACGCCTTATCCGACCTACGAAAGAATTTACCATTATTTTTCGAGCGTTATCGGAGCAGTCAGGTTGGACACTGACTGCGCTTGCCGACCTTCGCGTACACGTAGTACGTGAGGATGGCGAGCACAGCCCGGGTTCAAGATGACAAGTAAGATAGCTCGAAATCAGATTCCATCGCCGTATTCGAACGTATGATGTATCCCGTTGAAATGCTGATCCATATCCATAGACGGTTTATCGCTGTCAGGCTTGCCGACGATGCGCGCCGGTACGCCTGCGGCGGTGGTATGCGGCGGTACGGGCTGTAGCACGACCGAACCTGCGCCAATCTTCGCGCCGCGCCCGACTTCAATGTTGCCGAGAATTTTTGCTCCCGCGCCGATCATCACGCCTTCACGAATTTTCGGGTGGCGGTCACCGCCGGCTTTACCGGTCCCGCCCAGCGTGACGGATTGCAGAATAGAGACGTCATTTTCAATCACCGCGGTTTCACCGACCACAATGCCGGTGGCGTGATCGAGCATAATCCCACGACCAATTTTTGCCGCCGGATGAATGTCTACCTGGAAGGTAACGGACACCTGATTTTGCAAGAATATCGCCAGCGCCTGACGCCCCTGATGCCACAGCCAGTGACCGATACGGTAGGCCTGAAGCGCATGAAAGCCCTTCAGATACAGCAGTGGAGTGGAATATTTATCGACAGCCGGGTCACGCGTGCGTACTGCCTGAATATCGCAGGCCGCTGAGGCAATCATTTCAGGATCGGCCGCGTAGGCCTCTTCTACGACTTCGCGAATCGCAATGGCGGGCATGATTGGAGAAGCGAGTTTATTCGCCAGCATATAGCTTAGCGCACTGCCGAGATTTTCATGCTTGAGCAGCGTTGCGTGGTAAAAACTGGCCAGCATTGGCTCACATTCCGCCAGTGCCCGGGCTTCCGCTTTAATGTTTTTCCAGACGATATCCAGTTCTTCACACGGCATTGCGTACTCCAGAAGGTAGCAAAACGACCGATCCGTTCTTCGCGGATCGGGTCGTTATATTCAACAGTTCCTTACAGCTAGTGGCGACTCAGCTCGTCCTTGCGTGCACGGCCTAATAACGTCAATGCTGCCTCGCGCGCGTTTTTTCCGCAATACAATACTTGATAAATTTCCTCGGTTATTGGCATCTCAACACCAAAACGGTGCGCCAATTCACGAACTTCTTTCGTATTGCGATAGCCTTCAACCACTTGGCCAATTTTGTCCTGCGCACCCTGCACGTCCATCCCCTGGCCGAGCATCATGCCAAAACGACGGTTGCGCGACTGGTTGTCGGTACAGGTCAGCACCAGATCGCCTAAACCCGCCATCCCCATAAAGGTGGCAGGATCGGCCCCCAGCGCCGCACCAAGACGAGACATTTCGGTCAGCCCACGGGTGATCAATGCGGTTCGTGCATTCGCGCCGAAACCGATGCCGTCAGACATCCCTGCGCCAATGGCAATGACGTTTTTCACCGCACCGCCAAGCTGTACGCCAATGAAATCCGGGTTGCTGTATACGCGGAAGCTTTTGCCGCAGTGCAGCAACTGCTGGAGATCGTCAGCAAAGGTGTCGTCCGTCGAGGCCAGAGAAATCGCCGTCGGCATGCCCGCAGCCAGCTCTTTGGCGAACGTCGGGCCGGAAATAACCGCCAGTGGAATTGAGTCCCCCAGCGCTTCACGCGCGACATCCTGCAGCAGACGCCCTGTTTCCGCTTCCAGACCTTTTGTCGCCCAGACCAGTCGTGCGTCAGAACGCATCAATGGTTTGATGTTACGCAGCACTTCGCCAAAGACGTGGCTCGGCACCACCACCAGAATATTACGACTGGCGGCCAGCGCTGTGGCTAAATCACTTTCCAGGCGCAGCGTGTCGGGAAAAGGCACATCAGGAAGGAACGCGACGTTGCAGCGATCGTGCTCGAGAGTCGCGATATGTTTAGGATCATGGCCCCACAGGACAACCTGATGGCCATTTCTTGCCAGGGTGATGGCAAGAGCGGTGCCGTACGAGCCGGCACCAATCACAGTCATTGAAGCATTACTTTGGTTCATCAGGCATCCTGATGTTCTTCAGTACCTTCGCCAGCCTGCTGCTGTAAATAGTTCATGAACAGCGCATCAAAGTTGACCGGCGCAAGGTTCAGTTGCGGGAACGTACCGCGTGAAACCAGGCTGGTGATGCATTCACGGGCATACGGGAACAGAATGTTCGGGCAGTATGCGCCCAGGCAATGCGCCATTTGAGTCCCTTCGATACCACTGATGGAGAAAATACCGCCCTGCTGAACTTCGCACAGGAACGCAGTTTCTTCACCCAAGGAAGCCGTTACGGTGACACGCAGCACTACTTCATACACGTCATCTGCCAGTTGGGTAGATGCGGTATCAAGATCCAGTTTAACCTCTGGCTGCCAATCTTTCTGGAAAACATGCGGTGCATTTGGCGCTTCGAAAGACACATCCTTGGTATAAATACGTTGGATCTGGAAAGCCATTTCAGTGTTATTTTGTTCTGACATGTTGAGAAAACCCTTTAGTGTTGTCCTTTAAATACTTCGGTACGCCTTAACGCAGCAGCGGATCCAGTCCACCACGCGCATCCAACGCATACAAGTCGTCACAACCACCAATGTGCTGTGCATCAATAAAAATCTGCGGAACCGTAGTACGGCCACTGCGCTTGATCATCTCTTCACGCTTCACGGCATCACCGTCAATCGGAAGCTCCTGGAAACTCACACCCTTGCTGTTTAACAGCGCCTTTGCGCGATGGCAAAACGGGCAGGTTGCTTTGGTATAGATCTCAATATTGGCCATGACTTATCTCCAGTGTTCTTTTTACCCTGCGGCATGAAAGAAGACGGGTAAATTACTTGCCGCGAACCAGTGGCAGATTCTCACCACTCCAGCCCGCTACGCCATCTTTCAGTACAGACACCTGCTCAAAACCGGCTTTGATCAGCGCAGTTGCTGAATCCTGGCACTGCATGCCTGAACCATCAACCACAATAACAGGTTTGTTTTTGTGTTTTTCCAGTTCGCCAAAGTTGTTGGCTTTGATTTCGCTCGGCAGCAGGTTAGTGGAGCCAGCGATATGACCTTTGCGGAAGTCGTCGCGCTGACGTAAATCCACGACAACGGCGTCTTCTTTATTGATGAGACGTGTGGCTTCTCCGCGCGTAATCACCTTCACTTTGGAAGTCAGGCTCTTAAACGTGGTAAATAATACAGCCGCCAGTAACGCAATCCAGGCGATACTCAATACAGGGTGGCGACTAACAAATTGCATAATTTCTTGCATGGGGGGTAACAACTCCCGACTCAGTGATTAAAAAAACCAGGAAAGGAGTATACCTGCGCGTTGGCGCAAATACAGCCAGAGCGTGCATTGGATTGCATTTTTGCGGGGCGCTACGGAAAAAAAAACCTAAAACCACGCCCTCTGCGGCGCGCTCTGGTCGATTATTTGATCTTCCGGGGCTACTTTATCGATTCAGCTGTAGTAAAATTACGCAATTATTTTTTATCTATTAAGTGTGAGGTTGTCGCAATGTCGGTTTCTAAAAAACCTATGGTACTGGTGATTCTGGATGGCTATGGCTATCGCGAAGACAGCCAGGATAACGCCATCTTTAATGCCAAAACCCCGGTAATGGATGCCCTGTGGGCAAAACGTCCGCATACCCTGATTGATGCGTCTGGCCTGGAAGTTGGCCTGCCCGATCGCCAGATGGGCAACTCCGAAGTCGGTCACGTCAACCTGGGCGCGGGCCGCATCGTGTATCAGGACCTGACCCGTCTGGATGTAGAAATTAAAGAGCGTACTTTCTTCGCTAACCCGGTGCTGACCAATGCGGTCGACCAGGCAAAAAATAGCGGCAAAGCGGTACACATCATGGGTCTGCTCTCTGCGGGCGGTGTTCACAGCCACGAAGATCACATCATGGCGATGGTAGAAATGGCTGCTGAACGCGGGGCTGAGAAAATCTATCTGCACGCTTTCCTTGATGGCCGTGATACTCCGCCACGCAGCGCTGAACATTCACTGCAAAAATTCGAAGAGAAATTTGCCGCGCTGGGCAAAGGCCGCGTAGCGTCCATCATCGGTCGTTACTACGCGATGGACCGCGACAACCGTTGGGATCGCGTTGAACAGGCTTATGACCTGATGACGTTGGCCAAAGGCGAGTTCCAGTTCGCTACGGCGGTTGAAGGCCTGCAGGCTGCTTATGCCCGCGACGAAAACGATGAATTCGTGAAAGCGACCGTGATCCGTGCTGAAGGCCAGGCTGAAGCCGCCATGGAAGACGGCGATACGCTGATTTTCATGAACTTCCGTGCTGACCGTGCGCGTGAAATCACTCGTGCGTTTGTTAACGCTGACTTCGACGGCTTCGCCCGTAAGAAAGTCGTTAACCTCAACTTTGTGATGCTGACCGAATACGCGGCCGACATCAAAACTGCGGTTGCTTACCCACCAGCATCTCTGGCTAACACCCTTGGCGAGTGGATGGCGAAGCACGACAAAACGCAGCTGCGTATTTCCGAAACCGAAAAATATGCGCACGTGACCTTCTTCTTCAACGGCGGCGTAGAAGAGCCGTTCAAAGGCGAAGATCGCATCCTGATCAACTCGCCGAAAGTTGCGACCTACGATCTGCAGCCAGAGATGAGCTCTGCTGAGCTGACCGAAAAACTGGTTGCGGCGATTGAGAGCGGAAAATACGACACCATCATTTGTAACTACCCGAACGGCGACATGGTTGGTCATACCGGGGTGATGGAAGCAGCGGTTAAAGCGGTTGAAGCGCTGGATCACTGCGTTGAACAGGTCGCGAAAGCGGTTGAATCCGTTGGGGGTCAGTTGCTGATCACCGCAGACCACGGTAACGCAGAGCAAATGCGCGATCCGTCCACCGGTCAGGCGCATACTGCGCACACCAACCTGCCCGTTCCGCTGATTTATGTCGGTGGCAAGAACGTTAAAGCAGTCGAAGGCGGCAAACTTTCTGATATCGCCCCGACGATGCTGACGCTGATGGGTATGGAAATCCCGCAAGAGATGACTGGTAAGCCGCTGTTCATCGTGGAATAATCCCTCCCCATGAGGGGAAAGGCGATTAATACCATCACTCGGGCCGTGAAACCGCGTAAGTTTTCAGTCAGGCCCTTGTTCTACGCCAGCGCGCTTAGCGCTGGCGTATTGCTGTGCGCCTTTTCCGCCCACGCGGACGAACGCGACCAGCTCAAATCTATTCAGGCCGATATCGCGGCAAAAGAACGCGCGGTACGTCAACAGCAACAACAACGCGCCACCCTCCTCGCTCAGCTTAAAGCTCAGGAACAAGCCATCGCCGTTGCCGCAAGGCAGTTGCGCGAAACGCAAAACTCACTGGCGCAGCTGAATGCACAAATCGCAGAGATGAACGCAGCACTCGCGAAGCTGGAAAAACAGCGGGCCGCACAAGAACGCAGCCTGGCAGCCCAACTCGACGCAGCTTTTCGCCAGGGCGAACACACCGGCATTCAGCTCATTCTTAGCGGTGAAGAAAGCCAGCGCGGGCAACGCCTGCAGGCCTATTTCGGCTATCTGAACCAGGCGCGACAGGAAACTATCGCGCAATTGAAACAAACCCGCGAAGAGGTCGACTCGCAAAAAGCCGAGCTGGAAGATAAGCAGAGCGAACAGCAGACGCTACTGTACGAACAGCGCGCTCAGCAGGCTAAGCTGGAACAGGCACGTAACGAACGCCAGAAAACGCTTTCGAGTCTGGAATCATCGATTCAACAGGGTCAACAGCAACTGGGCGAAATGCGCGCCAACGAATCCCGTCTGCGCAACAGCATTGCCCGCGCCGAAGCCGCAGCCAAAGCGCGTGCGGAACGTGAAGCACGCGAGGCGCAGGCAGTACGCGATAAGCAACAGGATGCGTCACGAAAAGGCTCAACCTATAAACCGACCGAAAGTGAAAAATCACTGATGTCGCGTACCGGCGGTTTGGGTTCGCCACGCGGTCAGGCATTTTGGCCCGTTCGTGGTCCAACTCTACATCGTTATGGCGAACAGCTGCAGGGTGAGCTACGTTGGAAGGGGATGGTTATTGGCGCATCCGAAGGCACCGAAGTTAAAGCCATTGCCGATGGTCGCGTCATTCTGGCGGACTGGCTGCAGGGCTATGGCCTGGTGGTCGTCGTTGAACACGGTAAAGGCGATATGAGCCTGTACGGTTATAACCAGAGCGCACTGGTCAGCGTCGGTACGCAGGTTCGCGCCGGGCAGCCTATAGCACTTGTGGGTAGCAGCGGCGGTCAGGGCAGGCCGGCACTCTATTTCGAAATTCGTCGCCAGGGTCAGGCGGTCAATCCACAGCCGTGGTTGGGAAGATAAGTTTTGCCACAACAATTTCGTCGTCTACTACTCTCTCTCGCCAGTCTGCTGGCCTTCGCAACACCTGTATTTGCTGGCAAACTCGCCATCGTCATTGATGATTTCGGCTATCGCCCACACACTGAAAACCAGGTACTGGCGATGCCTTCTACCATCTCCGTTGCCGTTCTGCCTAACGCCCCACATGCGCGTGAAATGGCAATCAAAGCGCATAACAGCGGGCATGAAGTCTTAATCCATCTGCCAATGGCACCGCTGAGCAAGCAGCCGTTAGAGAAAGACACGTTACGCCCTGAAATGAGCAGCGAAGAGATTGAGAGGATCATTCGCGACGCGGTAAGCAAAGTACCGAATGCGGTCGGTCTGAACAACCATATGGGCAGCGCGATGACCTCCAGTCTTTTCGGCATGCAGAAGGTGATGCAGGCGCTGGAACGCTACGACCTCTACTTCCTGGACAGCATGACCATCGGTAACAGCCAGGCAATGCGCGCAGCGTCAGGTACCGGTGTGAAGGTCATCAAACGCAAAGTCTTCCTGGATGACACGCAAAACGAAGCCGATATTCGCCGTCAGTTTAATCGTGCCGTCGAGCTTGCGCGCCGCAACGGTTCCGCAATCGCCATTGGCCACCCTCACCCGTCTACGGTTCGCGTCCTGCAGCAGATGCTGTATAGCCTGCCAGCCGACATCACGCTGGTTCGCCCAAGCAGCTTGCTCAATGAACCACAGGTGTATACGTCCAGACCAAACCTCACGCCACCGAAGAACGGTACGCCTGATGCACCGCGTAATCCTTTCCGCGGGGTGAAATTATGCAAACCGAAACAGCCGTTAGAGCCGGTGTACGCCAGCCGCTTCTTCAGCGTGCTCGGCGAAAGCATCACCCAAAGCACGCTGGTGCAGTATATGCGCCTGCAGTGGCAGGGCTGGCAATAATCAGTCTTTACTATCCAGCGTTAAATGGGCCAGGCGGCGCGGCGTCAATGATTTATCGCGCCACTGGCTAAAACGGATAGCCCACAACAGAACCTGATAACCCAGCTTAACGCTGCAGATATTACTCACCATACGCTTGAACATACCCGATACAAATACTTCAGCAATCATGCGCTGACGAATCTGTGGATCGGGTTCTTTACGAATGCAGTGGCATACTCGCAGTCCCTCATAAATCACTTGTTGCTTAAACTCAGGATAGATAGTGATGCGGTTAGCGTAGCTATGATTAAGTTCGTCCAGCAGGCGAGTGATCTTTATATAGTGCCGTTGATAGTTTAAATTCGCTTCACCCTGCCGCTTCATGTGACTAATTGAGCCATCGTGTTGGTAGTATTTATATAATGGTTTTTCCGTATATTTCGCACGAGTGGCATTAAACATAAACACCGTACTCCACATGACATCCTGATGATGTAACCCAGGGATAAATCTTATATTGTGTTCTTTAATGAGGTCATTTCTATATACCCCCATCCAGAGAACATGCGTCCAGCGGCGCGAAGCAAGCCCCATACGCAACCAGTCTGGGCCGGAGAGAATATCGGTAGAACGCAGACGATCTGTTGGAATGGATACCCAGACTCGGGATGTTTCCCGCGAACTCCAGTCTGCGTTGCTTTGTACAACGTCAAGGTTGTCCTGCAAGGCCATTCCCATCAATGTCTCATACATCTCCGGATAGACTTCATCATCGGCATCAACGAATGCGATGTAATCCCCCACAGCGACATCCAGGCCAAGGTTTCGCGCGACAGAGACACCCTGGTTGGCCTGATGCAGCAGCCGAACATGGGGATATTTTTCTGCATAGTATTGCGCAATATCGACTGAGCAGTCCGTAGAACCATCATTTACAATAATGATTTCAAGATCTTTCCAGGTCTGCGCAATTAACGACTCCATACAGTCACGAAAGTAACTACCGGCATTATATAACGGGATAATAACGCTTAATTTATATTTACTTTGCATCGTAGGGTAATCATCTAATCTATGGGATTGTCGTTACTCTATCACCTAATTATTAAGATATTATTAAGGCTTAACAAGAGGTACAATTTCCAGAGAAATAGGCCAGCATTCCTATAAATTTATATTAGCTAGATTGATAACCTATTTACTTACACGTCCGAGAAACAAAAAACAGCACGAATAGCCAACTTAGTTGTTACCTGTGTATGACAAAGGATTTTGTTATACTAACTTGATCTCTATCACAAAATGAACAGTGCAAATGTAATGATGACCAAAGCACTCTTGCTACATTGATGCTTTAAGTCATGAAATTTTCATAACGTAAAGCAATTAATCAATTACTTTCAATTAGATAGAGCATAACACTGTTGTTTATGTGTCTTTTACATAAAAGCATGTATTAACTAACCACCGTCGATACAATTTTGTATAATACAAAGCATAACTATCCACAACAGATTAATATACGAAGGCGAATTTAATGAACATTAGTAAGGTTGAATTAAATGACTTTAATGTTTATTTCAAGAAAGAAAAAATTAATTTCCCTTTGTTGATGAAAAAAATATCAAATAATGAAATAAAAGGGAAACAACTGAATGCTGAAAATGGTTTTCGCAGCGTCCATCTTGTCGAATATGAAAATAAAAAGTTTATTGTCAAGAACGATCGTGAAATAGACAATCGCTTTGAAAAAAAAGCGCTAAACTTTATTTCCGGGCCCTTTTATTCACATATGATTAAACGACTGGCACGCTTAACTCCAGAGCAACGCGCCTGTACTGCAGATCTGTACTACGTTGCCGAAAAATGTCACTTTCGTCAATGTGTTGAAGTGTCAACCGTGCATGAATACATTGATGGCAACCCCCTTGCCGAAATCAACGAAAGTAATGCCGAAGAGGTGAAAAGCTGTATTATTAAACTTCACAATGCAGGTCTTGCATCGAATGACATTCACCCTGGAAATTTTATTAGAACGCCATCTGGTGAACTTAAAGTTATCGATCTTTCATGCAAAGGCATTATGAAAATATGCCAGGCGAACGATATCCTCACGCTCCGGAATAAATACAATATCGATATTCAGGGTCATGGCTTCGTTTATAACCTGATTTTATTGAAAGAAAAGCTTCGCCGACTTTCACGAAAAATTCGCGGCAAGTAAAAAATAGCCAGATATTAATCATATCTGGCTATTCATTCTTACCGGCTTAATACTAATCCCAGCTCAGGATCACTTTCCCTGACTGGCCTGAACGCATCGCGTCAAAGCCCTGCTGGAATTCATCGATGGAGAATCGATGGGTGATGATCGGCGACAAATCCAGTCCAGACTGGATCAGTGCAGCCATTTTGTACCAGGTTTCAAACATCTCACGACCGTAGATACCTTTAATAAACAGCCCCTTAAAGATAACTTTGGTCCAGTCGATGGACATATCAGATGGCGGAATACCCAGCATAGCAATACGGCCACCGTGGTTCATGGTGTCCAGCATGGCGCGAAACGCTGGCGGCGCCCCGGACATCTCCAGGCCCACATCAAACCCTTCGGTCATACCCAGTTCAGCCATCACGTCGGTCAGATTCTCTTTCGACACGTTGACCGCGCGTGTGATACCCATTTTGCGTGCCAGCTCAAGGCGATACTCATTAACGTCGGTGATCACCACGTGGCGTGCGCCAACATGCTTCGCGACCGCCGCCGCCATAATACCGATTGGACCCGCACCGGAAACCAGCACATCTTCCCCAACCAGATCGAACGACAGCGCCGTGTGCACTGCATTACCGAACGGATCGAAGATAGACGCCAGGTCGTCGGAGATATTGTCCGGGATTTTAAATGCGTTAAATGCCGGGATCACCAGGTACTCCGCAAAGCAGCCAGGGCGGTTTACACCGACACCGGTCGTATTGCGGCACAGGTGAGTACGTCCACCGCGGCAGTTACGGCAATGCCCGCAGGTGATATGACCTTCGCCTGAAACGCGATCGCCGATTTTAAAGCCTTTAACTTCCTGACCGATGCCAACAACTTCGCCGACATATTCATGCCCAACGACCATCGGTACCGGGATGGTTTTTTGCGACCATTCATCCCAGTTATAAATGTGAACGTCAGTCCCGCAGATGGCTGTTTTACGGATTTTAATCAGCAAATCGTTATGACCGACTTCCGGTTCAGGAACGTCGGTCATCCAAATGCCCTCTTCCGCTTTCAGTTTGGATAACGCTTTCATTTCACATCCTCAGGCAATAACGCCCAGTTGTTTACCAATGCGTGTGAACGCCTCAACAGCACGCGTAATCTGCTCAGGGGTATGCGCCGCAGACATCTGGGTACGGATACGCGCCTGGCCTTTTGGAACCACCGGATAGAAGAATCCGGTAACGTAAATCCCCTCTTTTTGCAGCTCGCGGGCGAACGCCTGCGCCACTACTGCATCACCCAGCATGACCGGGATGATCGCGTGATCCGCACCGGCTAACGTAAAGCCTGCGGCAGACATTTGCTCACGGAACTGACGTGCATTCGCCCACAGACGATCGCGCAGGTCGCTGCCAGCTTCAACCATTTCCAGCACTTTAATGGAAGCCGCAACAATCGCCGGTGCCAGTGAGTTGGAGAACAAATAAGGACGGGAACGCTGACGCAGCCACTCAACAACTTCTTTGCGCGCTGCGGTGTAACCACCGGATGCGCCGCCGAGTGCTTTACCCAGCGTACCGGTGATGATGTCCACGCGACCCATCACGTCACAATATTCATGGGAGCCACGACCATTTTCGCCGACAAAACCGACGGCATGGGAATCATCAACCATGACCAGCGCGTCGTATTTATCCGCCAGATCGCAAACGCCTTTCAGATTAGCGATCACACCATCCATAGAGAACACGCCATCAGTGGCGATCAGGATATGGCGAGCGCCTGCTTCACGCGCTTCTTTCAGGCGAGCTTCCAGTTCCACCATATCGTTGTTGGCGTAACGGAAACGTTTTGCTTTACACAGACGCACGCCATCAATGATAGAAGCGTGGTTCAGGGCATCGGAAATAATTGCGTCTTCTGCGCCCAGCAGCGTTTCAAACAGACCGCCGTTGGCGTCGAAGCAGGAAGAGTAAAGGATGGCATCTTCCATTCCGAGGAATGCCGCCAGTTTTTGCTCCAGTTGCTTATGGCTGTCCTGGGTACCGCAAATAAAGCGAACCGAAGCCATACCAAATCCGTGAGAATCCATACCCGCTTTTGCCGCTGCAATCAGTTCCGGATGGTTAGCCAACCCCAGATAGTTGTTCGCACAAAAGTTAATAACGTGGCTTCCATCCGCCACGGTAATATCCGCCTGCTGGGCAGATGTAATAATGCGTTCTTCTTTAAACAATCCTTCCGCACGTGCGGTTTCGAGATCGTTCGTTAACTGTTTGTAAAAATCCCCACGCATTTCAATTCTCCAGACTGGGCAAATTTCAGCACATATTACCCAAAGCTATACGTTGATACGAGATGACGCATCATCACTTCTTCAAAATGAAGCATAAATCACGTGTACCCGCACGGCTTATCGGTGAATGGCTGAAGCCTAAGCCATGTAGTGATATGATAGAAGTATTCGTGTCTGAGATTGTCTCTGACTCCATAATTCAAAGGTTACATTTATGATCATCGTTACCGGCGGCGCGGGCTTTATCGGCAGCAACATCGTTAAGTCTCTGAATGATAAAGGTATCACCGACATTCTGGTGGTGGACAACCTGAAAGACGGCACCAAGTTTGTTAACCTGGTGGATCTGAATATTGCTGACTACATGGACAAGGAAGACTTCCTGATCCAGATTATGGCCGGGGAAGATTTCGGCGATATCGAAGCGATTTTCCACGAAGGCGCATGCTCTTCAACCACCGAGTGGGACGGCAAGTATATGATGGATAACAACTATCAATACTCCAAAGAGCTACTGCACTACTGCCTGGAACGTGAAATCCCGTTCCTGTACGCATCCTCTGCCGCCACCTACGGCGGTCGCACTTCTGATTTCATCGAGTCTCGTGAATATGAGAAACCGCTGAACGTCTACGGCTACTCAAAATTCCTGTTCGACGAGTACGTGCGTCAGATCCTGCCAGAAGCCAATTCTCAGATTGTTGGCTTCCGCTATTTCAACGTCTACGGACCGCGTGAAGGCCACAAAGGCAGCATGGCAAGCGTTGCTTTCCACCTCAACACCCAGCTTAACAATGGCGAAACACCAAAACTGTTCGAAGGCAGTGAAAACTTCAAACGTGATTTCGTTTACGTAGGCGATGTAGCTGCGGTAAACCTGTGGTTCCTGGAAAACGGGGTTTCCGGCATCTTTAACCTCGGTACAGGTCGTGCGGAATCTTTCCAGGCCGTTGCCGATGCTACACTGGCGTACCACAAAAAAGGCAGCATTGAGTACATTCCATTCCCGGAAAAACTGAAAGGCCGCTACCAGGCATTTACCCAGGCAGATCTGACGAACCTGCGCGCAGCGGGCTATGACAAGCCGTTTAAATCCGTCGCCGAAGGCGTCACGGAATATATGGCCTGGCTGAACCGCGACGCGTAAGTATGAAAATTTTGGTGGTTGGCCCGTCTTGGGTGGGCGACATGATGATGTCGCAAAGTCTCTATCGCACGCTCAAGGCGCGCTATCCCCAGGCGATAATCGACGTGATGGCACCTGCATGGTGCCGTCCGTTATTGTCGCGCATGCCAGAAGTCAACGAAGCTATCGCCATGCCGTTGGGGCACGGCGCGCTGGAGATCGGCGAGCGCCGTAAACTCGGCCACAGTCTGCGTGAGAAGCGCTATGACCGCGCTTATGTGCTGCCTAACTCGTTTAAATCCGCTCTGGTGCCGTTCTTTGCGGGTATTCCCCATCGTACAGGTTGGCGTGGCGAGATGCGCTACGGTCTGCTAAACGATGCGCGCGTACTGGATAAAGAAGCATGGCCACTGATGGTCGAGCGCTATGTGGCTCTGGCTTATGATAAAGGCGTGATGCTGACGGCCAAAGATTTGCCGCAGCCTCTGCTATGGCCACAGTTGCAGGTCAGCGAGGGTGAAAAATCGCTAACCTGTAGCCAGTTCTCCCTTTCAGCCGAACGCCCCATCATCGGTTTTTGCCCAGGTGCGGAATTTGGTCCAGCGAAACGCTGGCCACATTACCACTATGCAGAACTGGCAAAGCAGCTGATCGATGAAGGCCATCAGATTGTGCTGTTTGGCTCAGCAAAAGACCATGAAGCCGGCAATGAGATCCTGGCGACGCTGAGCGTTGAACAGCAGGCATGGTGCCGTAATCTGGCGGGCGAAACACAGCTGGAGCAGGCCGTCATCCTTCTCGCAGCCTGCAAAGCGGTGGTCACCAACGACTCTGGATTAATGCACGTGGCCGCGGCGCTGAACCGTCCACTGGTCGCATTGTATGGTCCAAGCAGCCCGGATTTTACGCCTCCGCTTTCCCACAAGGCGCGTGTCATTCGCCTGATTACGGGTTATCACAAAGTGCGTAAGGGCGATGCGGCAGAAGGCTATCATCAGAGCCTGATTGACATTACACCCCAGCACGTACTGGAAGAACTCAACGATCTGTTGTTACAAGAGGAAGCCTGACGGATGCGGGTTCTGATCGTTAAAACGTCGTCTATGGGCGATGTACTGCATACGTTGCCCGCATTAACCGATGCTCAGCAGGCTATTCCGGGTATTCAATTTGATTGGGTGGTGGAAGAAGGGTTCGCTCAAATCCCCTCCTGGCATTCAGCCGTTGACCGGGTTATTCCAGTGGCGATCCGTCGCTGGCGTAAAGCCTGGTTTTCAGCGCCGATTAAAGCCGAGCGTAAAGCGTTTCGTGATGCGGTGCGTTTACAGCAGTATGACGCGATAATCGATGCTCAGGGTTTGGTTAAAAGCGCGGCGTTGGTGACACGTCTGGCACGTGGCATCAAGCATGGTATGGACTGGAGCACAGCCCGCGAACCGCTGGCAAGTCTGTTTTATAATCGCAAACATCACATAGCCAAACAGCAGCACGCGGTAGAACGTACGCGTGAATTGTTCGCCAAAAGCTTGGGATATGTTAAACCGCAGTCGCAGGGTGATTACGCGATTGCGCAGCATTTTGTAAAACAGCAAACGTCCAATTTGCAGCCCTACGCTGTATTTTTACATGCGACCACGCGAGATGATAAGCATTGGACAGAAGCACACTGGCGGGACCTTATTACGCTGATACCGAAGACAGGGATTCGCATTAAACTTCCATGGGGAGCAGCGCATGAAGAGGAAAGAGCAAGAAGAATTGCGAAAGGATTTGATAATGTCGATGTATTGCCAAGGATGAGTCTTGAGGAAATTGCGCGTATCCTCGCCGGTGCTGAATTTGTAGTTTCGGTTGATACTGGCCTTAGTCATCTGACCGCCGCGCTCAATCGCCCAAACGTTACGCTGTATGGTCCCACCGACCCAGGGCTCATTGGTGGCTACGGTAAGAATCAGTTAACGTGCATTGCTCCGGAAGGAAAACTGTCGTTACTCACCGCTCAGCAAGTACTAACACACCTACCGTCCGACGTATAACCCCCCGACTCGGGACGGGGGCTCTGCACGCTTATCAGAACATGCAGAGCATCGGTAAGCTTACTACAGGAATGGTTTTACATGCGCCATGATCTCTTCGCAACTCACCTTCTCTAGCGCTGAACGATACTTAATTTCATCCAGCGTCGTATAGGCTTTGTAAACCACCTTGTGCAATTGAGGGTCCTGATAGGGGCCATAAAGATAAGGTGAGGTGATCACATACATACTCACCGTCGGTACCCGCATTGCCACGGCAAGGTGCATAGGTCCTGTATCAGATGTTACCAGCAGGTCCATATTCTTCACTTCCTGAATAAGCCCTTTAAGCGTCGTTTTACCGATAAGTGGCTTCACGCGGTCATGAAAGCGGCTATCCAGCTTTTGCAAAAATTCGTCCTGCAGAGGCACTTCATTCGGCGCACCAATCAGGACGACACGCACATCATCATGAGCAAAAAGTTGGTTTGCGAAAGTGACAAATCGCTCAACAGGCCAGCATTTCTTAAAGGATGATGCTCCCATTTGAAAACCAATCCAACGCAGCTTTGAATCTTCCTCGCTCACCGTACGTTCGACAGGAAACGGCAGGTGCATACTGTTGTCTGGCTTTTCATTCAGCAACGGCATGATAAGCTCCAGCTTTCGCTGAATAGTATGCCCAACGAATTTACTGATTCTGTTGGTTGCCCATTTACTTACGAGTGGGATGTCCTGCTTATCGTTATCCACAAAAACATACTTTGTGCCAGCAATAATGGCGCTAAGGAAATCATAAGGTGTATGTGAGTGAAGAATTACCGTCAGGTCTGGCGTTCCACGTTTCTTGATCTCTTTAACCAATGCCGGGAGGGTAGTGAGTTTATTATCCCATGAGATAAGATCGTCCCAGTCACTCCCCCCTTTGAGGAAGTCATACATCTTTTTGTGGCAAATCAGGGTGATTGTCGCAGAAGGATATGTCTGGCGGAGCGCATGAATTGCTGGAGAGTTCATCATGAAATCACCCAGCGCCGTTGAAGAATAAATCAGGATATTCTTCAGCTGATTTTTATCCTGATTTTCAAATTCTTGCTGACTAAAAGAAAAATCTTTCTTACGGGTGTATATCATTAAAAAAAGATTAACCAGTAATAGCTGAATTTTTTTTCTCAATGCTCTAATCATTAAATAAAACCTATTTAATCTATCGCCAGATAGAGATCAATATATCAACTTATCTATAGCAATAAGTAAACTTATGCTTCATCCATTGCCGTATTTTTACGCACTTGCTCCTGCAGACTTACAAACCGCGTAAATACATCATCGACGCTAATATTGCGAGCATCATAATCTTTTCCTTGCAGCATTTCGTACGGCACACCCCATGGCGTCCATAGCCATGCAGCCTTGTTGCCGAACAGCGCCACCACTGGTTTGCGCACCCCAGCAGCAATATGCAAGGCACCGCCGTCGCTGGTCACAATCTGATCGCATAGTGACATACCGGCCATCAGCTCACGAACGCTATTCGTTCTTACTGGAATAATCGGCAGATCGGCACATTGCGCGCTGATAAAATCAGCCTTATCATCATCACCGGGATGTAATTTATTATCTGATTTTCCTGGAGACCAGAATAACATAATATGGCACGCCTGTATGGCTGCAAGTTTATGAGCAAGCTCAACAAACTTTTCTTTTTGCCATTGTTGTTCTTCTCTTCGGGAACTTATCTGCAACCCATAAACAGGTAAATTATCCTGTGGAAATTCTATCTTTGCTTTTATATCAGCCAGTTCTTGTGGTGTGACATACAGCTCCAGCGGACCTGGTTTAGAAGTACAGCCTAGCGGTCCCGTTAATCTATTCAATAAATTGACCAGATGAAGCTGCTCCTGAGTTTCAGGAATAGCATCGGTGACAATATCCGGGCAGTCATTACCAATAGCGATAATTCTTTTAGCACCCGCTAATTTTGCCCACTGTAAAGGTCGTTTATCCCAATGCTCTTTGGCAATAATCGCGACATCATATTTAGCACGACGCAGATCGATAATCGTCTTCAGGCGCTGAAACAATACCTTGAGGCTAGATGTGCCTTTAGAACGGTGGTGCAGCTTGCTGTATAAGAAAACTTTACCTACATGAGGATTATTTTCGATAATCGATTGATTGTAGGTGTTAACCAACAAATCAACTTTGCAATTCATGTCTTTTGCAATAGTCGAGATCAGCGGCGTTGTCAGTATCAAGTCGCCAATGTTATCTCTACGAATAATTAAAACTTTCATTTTTTAGCCCGTGATATTTTATTACTCGTAAAGATCAGACCCAGCATTAAACCTGATAACGCAAGGTTTTGCTCAAGGTAGTGATCACGCATCATGTTATCTACACCACTACGGAACAAGAAGCTCACCGTTAAAAGAGACAAGTACAGACCCGGAATTATTAAATCACGAGAGAATGCACGCCAGCCAATAAGGATCATCAACATGACGAATACCAGCCAGTTGATAAGCCCAAGGACACCGTTCTGAAGCGCGACATCAATCAACCCGTAATGGCTGTTAGATTGCTGAATAATAGGGTCGTGATATTTTTCCTGCAGAAGCACTAAGAATGCATCTTTTCGCGGACCCGCACCAAACGGATATTCAGCGATCAGTTCGCTCCCCTGACGGAAGAACGATGCCCGGCAACTATTCGAGTCATCCATTATGCGGCCAGTGCTGTCCTGCATCAACGGGCCATCAAAACCGTTATAGCAACGACTGTGCATACCCAGATCCCAGCCAGCAACCATATCCATGCTTAGGCTTTTCCAGCGGGAGTCCTGATGCCAGGAAGTGTAGCCTATAATGCCTACTACTATCGTAACGACCAGTGCAGCCAGACAGAGCTTCGGCAAGTTCTTTCGGCTAATTGCTTTTAAGGCAATAAATACGCAGATAGAAATCGTACTACCAATCAGACCAATAGTGCCCCAGCGGGTCTTCGCTAATGCTGAACAGATGAAGCACAGCAAAATAAAGGCAGCCATCAATTTGTTGCTGAAAATAAGATACTTACGGCCCAGGAACAGTCGACAGGCAAGTTCTGCCAGTAAAATTCCCGTAACCATGTTTATCTGAAAGCTCATCTCGGTGCGAGTTGGTACAATCCACGTCTCACCCCAGAGTATCGTTCCCGTCTTGATATAAAAATAGATATTCTGCAGCAGGTGAATAAATATCACCCCTAGCGAACACAGAACAACTAAAGACAATACCTTATTGGCCGTTATATATTTAAAATGATACTTACAGATTGGATACAAAAAGAGTCCAACGAAGAATAATAGCCCCGCACGCAGGTATTGTCCCTGCCAACCGCGCAACATTTTCCCCACATCAATTGCAACAAATAACCCATTGACCAGTGTAAACACGAGAAAAATAAGAATTAAAGCGACAGCATATTTCGCCAGTCGACTAAGCTCAATAGATACATATTTTTTACGGACGTAAAAGTATAGCACTAATGCCGTACTTAAGTATATAAAGAGATTTCTATTAGTTGGTAAAATTGAGTTCTGGATAGGCCAGATAAAACATAGAACACAAAATGAAATTAACAACAAATAAACTGCAATACCTTTACACGAGGCTTGCATTTGTGTATTTGAATTCATATAAACCCTATTGAAACAAAACCCGACACATATTTATAAATAAAAAATGCAAGAAGAGACATAGTATGAATTCATTCCATGAAATACAAATTCCATTTACAACATATTTTTACAGTTAAAATCACAATGATTTTCGAATTGTTCTTTCGCGAATGGCTCTGGCTTTTCCTTCAACCTGTTCAATGAACACACCCTCATTCTTAATAATATCTTTCAGGTTACGGTTGAAATATACCTTTAAAAATCTATAATAATCTCGAGTCGTCAATCCAATATTATCGGATGAAAAATAAAGTCCAGTAAGATCCTTATTACGCCAACGTAATGGCACTTTATTTCTAATTTGTGCCCGATGCAGATCGATCACCGAAATTTTTAGACTATCTTCATTTTTATCATCAAATGGAAGATGAAGTAAGAAATGGCAAATATAACAATCACGATGGTTAACACCGCCAAGATGTATCGCGCGAACCATATCGGCTACGCGTTGAATCAGCATTCTTTTTACGTGCGGATGCGGGGGTTCAACACTCCAATTCGCACAATAATCTTCCAGGCTAATAGTTGGCGTTAAATCTTCGGTAATGATAAAAGAGGTTTTCTTTACCGGATTCCAACCCGTTTCGCCAAATGCAACGCCATGCATCGTATCAACGCCTAAGGAGGCTAAACGGTGTATGGCATTCCACTCACGGTCGGCACCCAGTACCGGCATACGAAGTGACAGTAGATTTTTAATGACTTCTTTATAAGTGGTACCTCGGTGCCACTTCAAAAAATAGCTCTTATCAGCAACGCTAAAACGAAGTGTGCGACGGGTTTCTAGTTCCCGAAAGACCTCACCCTGAAGCTTTCTAACCTCGATGAATGGGTCTTTTCCCTTCCACAATGTGGCAAAGGGTTCATTTAACTCAACCATGCAATTCACCTGTAATAATATCCGCTACATGTTCTGGCAAACTATAAAGATCCTGCGTATCCGCATAATGCCGCGCATTTTTCGCCCACTTTTCACGAAGAGAACTATCCGCCAGGACCTTATGCAAATCGTCATCAAACGCATGTTGCTCAAAAGGTTCACTCAATACAACACCGCATCCTGCCGCCGCTACGTGAGGTGCGTACCCGCAGACCTCCGTCACGAGCACAGGCAAACCCGCTGCGATAGCTTCAACCAGTACAATTCCCGCAGCTTC
Organism: Citrobacter sp. Cpo103; assembly: GCF_030332605.1. Classification (NCBI taxonomy): domain Bacteria; kingdom Pseudomonadati; phylum Pseudomonadota; class Gammaproteobacteria; order Enterobacterales; family Enterobacteriaceae; genus Citrobacter; species Citrobacter sp. Cpo103. The sequence continues at coordinate 314,339 of NZ_JAOWHO010000032.1, forward strand.
CTGCTTCGCCGGATGTAATAACACGTCCGCAGCCGCCATCAGATGTGCAACATCATCACGCCCAGCAAAGAAATGGACGTTCTCTTTCACACCCATTCTTTCTGCCTGCGCAGCGAATGCGCGAGGTTTATCCTGACCAACAACAAAGAGCTGGGTTTGACGACGGATACCCTCAGGCAGTGCGGCGACAGCGGCAATTGAGCGGCCGACTCCTTTTCGTGAAAAATCAGAACCAACCTGCAACAATAAGAAGTGATCCGGAGTGATGCCGATGGCTTCACGGTAGCGTTCACGGCTACCGGGGGCCTGGCTACTGTATTTTCTATCGGGATAGATGCCGGGCGGAAGAAGCTGAAAGCGCTCGTCTTCCGTATGGTAATACATTTTAAAATCAAGGATTTGTTTTGTAGTCAGCATCAGCAACTTTGTCTTCATCCCTGGTTTAAACACAGCTTGCTCAAAGGCTGCGTAGTGACGGTATCGCGCCGTTAAGCGATACAAGAACCCCTTTTCTTTCGCTACCTTCGCCGCATAACACACATCCGCTGCGTAGTAATAATCCAGCCCCGGCATTTTATTAAAACCCAGGACACGGTCTGCCGGGTACTGAGTTAAATGCTGCTGAACCCACGTCTGATACTGTTTATCTCGTCCATGGTTGGAATGTGCGGTAACCGGGACATCAACGCACTCAAATTCCGCCGGGCGCTCCCCTTGCCAGGCTCGTGTATAGACTCGGACATGATGCCCGCGCGCCGCGATCGTTTTAGCGATACGCATAAAGTCACGCTGTAGCCCACCATAGGGAAAATATTTGTACAGACAGAGGGCAACAATCATTGTGCATTCACCTCAATTTCTGGCGCGTCGCCATTGAGCACTTGCCAGGCGGCGTTAATAACATCCTCCGCAGGGATAACTGACGGATATTTATAACTGCGGTCCAGCTGCTCTCTTGGCGGTACTGGCTGATAGTTTCCAGCCCATAGCAACGTGACATTTTCCGCCCATGGCCGCCATGCGATATGATCCGTCGCGCCAAACAAACAAATGATAGGGGTCTTCACCGCTGCGGAAATATGCATAGGCGCGGAGTCAACACCGATAAACAACGCCGCATGATCAATGAGAGCAGCCAATTCAGGAAACGTCGTTTTACCCGCAAGCGCGGTGACGGGAGATAATTTGCATCCCTCAGCAATATCATGGATACATTCCTGGTCTTCCTTCCCAGGTCCAGAGGTCAGCACAACCGGATAACCTTGTTCCTGTAAGGCATCAATAACCTCACAAAATTTCTCGTTATCCCAACATTTAAAGATCTGACGTGCGGTTGGCTGAATAACCACATAGCGCTCACCCACGCTGAGCTGTTTTAGCTGTTCATGGATATTTTTCCAATGGGAAGGAGCGTAGTGCATGGACAGTTCGTGCTTGAGTGTTTTAAGCCCAAGTGGATTCAGAATCGACAGGTTACGCTCGACGATATGGTCGCCAGTAATCGGCACAAGATGCGTAAAGCTCTTCTGCCAGAAAGGCTTCTGACGGTGCGGGAAATCAGGAGAAAGTTTTGTATCAGCGGACAAAAAGCGGACCAATAGTGCAACCAGCCACTGATCGGTCAAGTTGATTACTAAATCATATTGGTTTTGGCGTAATTTTTTTATTAATGAAATGAAATTAGCGATTTTCTTTTTTGTCGTGGCGTTTTTCTTACTGATTCCATATAGCGCATTAATTTCCGGATTTTCAGATAAAATCGGCTTTGTGTCTTCGTAAAGGAGCACATCGATTTTGGCATCAGGATAGTTACGTTTTAATGTACTGATGACGGGGGTTGTCAGCAGCATATCGCCATGAAAACGCATTTTAATGACCAGGATATTTCTGAATAACTTTTCCACAAGCGGCTCTTTTGTTGAGAGTGTCCGATACCGTTAAGCAAAAAAAAGCACGCTACCGCCCCAAGCTCAACAGTTGCCTGATTACTGATATCGCACTAAAATTTTGCGCGCTAGTGTACCACTTCTTTAGTGGCAATCCGATACGAATAAAAGTTAAGCACATTTTTCTTTTCGTCTTTCCAATCAATTCATTAGCGCAGATTAATGTCAACTTTAAAACCAATTTTGTTATCCTCTCTAGCCCCTGACTTTAATTTCAAAGAGTTACGCCAGAATGTAACTTAATGGTCTATCACACGTCAGATTGACCACTTTAGCGTCTAATTGGTCCCTGAATGGCAAAAGTAATAGCAAAGCACCGGGTAAATACATAGAATCCACAGCACATCCATTAGCCAGCTAACGCCCATGCTTGAGTTGCTTTACACCACATTGCTCTACCTTATTCAGCCTTTGATCTGGATACGGCTTTGGGTGCGCGGACGTAAGGCTCCGGCCTACCGTAAACGCTGGGGCGAACGCTACGGCTTTTATCGCCGCCCGCTAAAACCCGGCGGCATCATGCTTCATTCGGTTTCTGTGGGCGAAACGCTGGCTGCAATCCCATTAGTCCGCGCTCTGCGCCACCGTTATCCCGACTTGCCGATCACGGTCACCACCATGACGCCAACCGGTTCCGAGCGGGTACAATCTGCTTTTGGCACTGACGTTCAGCATATTTATCTGCCTTACGATTTACCGGATGCCCTGAACCGTTTTCTGAATAAAGTTGACCCCAAACTGGTGTTAATTATGGAAACCGAGCTGTGGCCAAATCTGATCGCGGCACTCCATAAGCGCCACATTCCTCTGGTCATTGCCAACGCACGGCTTTCTGCTCGTTCAGCCGCTGGTTATGCGAAATTAGGTAAATTTGTTGGCAGACTACTGCGTCGAATTACGTTGATTGCCGCACAAAACGAAGAAGATGGCGCACGTTTTATTACGCTTGGCGCCAGAAGCAATCAAGTCACCGTTACTGGCAGCCTGAAGTTTGATATATCCGTCACACCGCAACTGGCCGCAAAAGCGGTGACATTACGTCGTCAATGGGCGCCTCACCGCCCGGTATGGATTGCAACCAGCACCCACGACGGTGAAGAAAGCATCATCATTGCCGCTCATCAGGCGTTATTAAATCAGTTCCCGAATCTTTTATTGATTCTGGTTCCCAGACATCCAGAACGGTTCCCGGATGCCATTAACCTTGTACGCCAGGCTGGACTAAGCTATACCACTCGTTCTTCGGGTGAAGTTCCATCATCAGGTACTCAGGTTGTGATCGGCGATACCATGGGTGAGCTGATGTTGCTGTATGGCATTGCCGACCTTGCTTTTGTCGGCGGTTCACTGGTTGAACGTGGTGGACACAACCCGCTGGAAGCGGCAGCGCATGCTATTCCGGTGTTGATGGGACCACATACGTTTAATTTTAAAGATATTTGCGCCCGTCTCGAACAGGCAAGCGGATTGATCACCGTCACCGACGCAACTACGCTGGTGAAAGAGGTCTCTTCCTTACTGACCGATGCAGATTATCGTAATTTTTATGGCCGTCACGCAGTTGAAGTTCTGTATCAAAATCAGGGCGCGCTACAGCGTCTGCTGCAACTGCTGGAACCTTACCTGCCACCCAAAACGCATTGAGGCAAGTCATGCAAAAACGGGCGATTTATCCAGGAACCTTTGATCCTATTACTAACGGCCACCTTGATATCGTGACGCGTGCTACAAGCATGTTTGATCACGTAATTCTGGCGATTGCCGCAAGCCCCAGTAAAAAGCCGATGTTTACTCTGGAAGAGCGCGTTGAGCTGGCACAACAGGCAACGGCGCATCTTGGCAATGTGGAAGTGCTGGGATTCAGCGATCTGATGGCAAACTTTGCCCGTGATAATCAGGCGAACATTCTGATCCGTGGCCTGCGCGCGGTAGCCGATTTTGAATATGAAATGCAGCTGGCCCATATGAACCGCCATCTTATGCCACAACTGGAAAGCGTTTTTCTGATGCCATCTAAAGAGTGGTCTTTTATCTCATCGTCACTGGTGAAAGAAGTTGCCCGCCACCAGGGTGACGTGACACACTTTTTGCCGGAAAACGTCCATCAGGCGTTAATGAGTAAACTGAAGTAATGCACCTGGCCGGATGCAGCATCCGGCCAGCAATGACACTATTTCTGACAGCGACGGCAATAGAACGTTGTACGCTGGGCGTGTTTTGTCGCAACAATCGGTGCGCCGCATGCACGACACGGTTCACCTTCTCTCCCATAGACCTGCAGCTCCTGGGCAAAATAGCCAGGCTTACCGTCACTTTGCAGAAAGTCTTTCAGCGTCGTCCCGCCCTGCTCGATAGAACGCAGCAACACCGCCTTGATAACGCGTACCAGCAATTCACACTCATCTTTCGACAGCGATGACGCAAGACGGTCAGGATGAATCCCAGCCGCAAATAGCGACTCGCTGGCGTAGATATTACCCACACCCACCACCAGCTTGTTATCCATCAACCAGGGTTTAATCGCCGTTTTCTTCTTTGCACATTTCTGCTGTAGATAATTGGCGTTGAAATCGTCGCTCAGCGGCTCAGGGCCAAGATGGGCGAGGACATTATGTCCATCCAGTTCTTTAGTCCACAGCCAGGCGCCAAAGCGACGGGGATCGGTATAACGCAGAACTTTGCCGTTGCTCATCACTAAGTCAACGTGGTCGTGCTTGTCTGCCGGAAGCTCTTCAGGAAGGATACGCAAGCTACCCGACATCCCCAGATGAATGATTATCCAGCCATCCGCCAGTTCTAGCAGCAGGTATTTCGCGCGCCGCTGTACGCTGAGGACAGGTTGATCACTCAGACGATAGATTTCCTCAGATACTGGCCAACGCAAACGACCGTTACGCACCGTCGCGTGCATAATCGTTGCTCCCACCAGATGCGGCTCAATACCACGGCGGCTGGTTTCGACTTCAGGTAATTCAGGCATAGTATCTCCGGCGGTATGTCAGGTCTCATTAATATGGGGACGGCCAGAAAACAAAAAACCCCGCCGAGGCAGGGTTTTTCTTTACATCAAAACGAAAATTATTTGATTTTCGCTTCTTTGTATAAAACGTGCTGACGAACAACTGGATCGAACTTTTTCAGTTCCAGTTTTTCCGGCTTAGTACGTTTGTTCTTCGTAGTGGTATAGAAGTGACCAGTACCAGCAGAAGAAACCAGCTTGATTTTCTCACGAATACCTTTAGCCATGATTTATTTCCTCTTAGTACTTAGTACTTTTCGCCACGGGCACGCAGTTCAGACAGAACTGTTTCGATGCCTTTCTTATCAATAACACGCATACCTTTAGCAGATACACGCAGGGTGACAAAACGCTTCTCGCTCTCAACCCAAAAACGGTGAGAGTGCAGGTTAGGCAGGAAACGGCGTTTAGTCGCGTTCAGTGCGTGGGAACGGTTGTTACCGGTCACCGGACGCTTGCCAGTAACTTGGCAGACTCGGGACATGTCTATTCTCCAAAAATCAAATTAGCTCGAGCTTCGTATGGGGTATTGGCGCCTCGTCAGGCTTCTCAGCCCGGTTATCGCAGTTCAATACACTTAATCTTTCAATGTTGCCTCGTCATTGGACGCAACAAGAATGATTTTGCGTATTTGCGAACTCTCGATTGCCAGGCCCAAATGCCAAACCCGAGATTCTCAAAGGTGGCGTAGTATACGCTGAGTCAGCGATGTGCTCAAGTCCCGAACAGACAAAGATCCCGATGGATCGCGTAAAGTGCGTTAAATCCAACCGCGTTCCGCAAAAGAAACGTACTCTCCGCGCCCAATGACCAGATGATCAAGCACCCGGATATCCATGAACTGACAGCATTTCACAACACGCTCGGTGATGAGTTTATCTGCTTTACTCGGCTCTGCACACCCCGAAGGGTGATTATGCGCAAGGATCACCGCAGAAGCATTCATTTTTATCGCTTCCCGGACAATTTCTCTCGGATGTACCTCGACATGGCTAAGCGTACCGGAAAAAAGTTTGCTGTGTTTAATCACGCGATGTTGAGAATCCATAAAGATCACCAGAAAGATCTCGCGTTCCTCTTGCGAAAGCTGGCTTTGCAGAAATTCTCGCGCCATTTCCGGACTAAGTAGAGCACGCTCCTCTATCACTCGCACTTTGTAGTAGCGTCTTGCCAGCTCCGCAATCCCCTTCAACTGTGCGTACTTCGCGATACCGATTCCCTGAACATAGCTAAAATCCATGTAATCAGCAGACAACAGGCCATACAGCGACTCAAAATGCTGAAGCATCTCTTTCGCCAGCGTAAGCACATCTTTACCCTGCATGCCGGTACGTAAAAAAAGAGCCAAAAGCTCAACATCGGTCAGAGAACTGGCCCCCTGCGCCAACAGCTTTTCCCGGGGCATCATACTTCCTGTATTTTCCATGCTTCTCCCTCCTCTCGCGTCCGCATAGTGGCATAACACCGACGGTGAATCGACGTGCTGTTTTCACTTCTTCGTAGCGCCTCGCAAAGTGGAGTACGGTCAAAAGCACGACAAATTGCGGATTGTGATAAAATATCCGCCTTCTGGTGAAACCCAACAGGAAAGATCATGATGAGCCTGGCCGGTAAAAAAATCGTACTTGGCGTCAGTGGCGGTATTGCTGCGTACAAGACCCCTGAGCTGGTGCGTCGTTTACGGGAACGCGGCGCTGATGTCCGCGTGGCGATGACCGAAGCGGCAAAAGCATTTATTACTCCCCTGAGTTTACAGGCGGTTTCAGGTTATCCCGTTTCCGACAGCCTGCTTGACCCCGCAGCCGAAGCCGCGATGGGCCACATTGAGCTGGGGAAATGGGCCGATTTGGTCATCCTGGCACCCGCTACAGCAGACCTGATTGCTCGTGTCGCCGCAGGTATGGCCAACGACCTGGTGTCAACGATTTGTCTGGCAACGCCTGCTCCTGTTGCTGTACTGCCAGCCATGAACCAGCAGATGTACCGCGCTGCCGCGACCCAGCACAATCTGGGTATTCTTGCCTCACGCGGTTTACTCATTTGGGGTCCTGACAGCGGTAGTCAGGCATGTGGTGATATCGGCCCTGGGCGCATGCTGGATCCGTTAACGATTGTGGATATGGCGGCAGAACATTTTTCACCTGTCAACGATCTGCAACATCTCAACATCATGATTACGGCAGGTCCGACGCGTGAACCACTTGATCCCGTGCGTTATATTTCCAACCACAGTTCCGGGAAGATGGGGTTTGCGATCGCGGCCGCTGCCGCAAAGCGCGGGGCAAACGTCACACTGGTATCGGGTCCGGTTTCGTTATCCACACCACCATTTGTTCAGCGGGTTGATGTGATGACCGCGCTGGAAATGGAAGCCGCTGTGCAATCTGCAGTGCAACAACAGCATATTTTTATCGGTTGCGCTGCAGTCGCTGATTATCGCGCTGAAACTGTCGCCCACGAAAAAATAAAAAAACAAGCGACGCAGGGTGATGAATTAACAGTAAAAATGGTCAAAAACCCGGACATTATCGCCGGTGTTGCCGCACTGGATGTTAACCGTCCTTTTGTCGTTGGGTTTGCCGCCGAAACAAATAATGTGGAAGAATATGCCCGGCAAAAACGCATCCGCAAAAACCTTGATGTGATCTGTGCGAACGACGTTTCGCTGTCAACTCAAGGGTTTAACAGCGATAGCAACGCATTACACCTTTTTTGGCAGGATGGAGACAAAGTCTTACCGCTTGAGCGTAAAGAACTCCTGGGCCAATTATTACTCGACGAGATCGTGACCCGTTATGATGAAAAAAATCGACGTTAAGATTCTGGACCCGCGCGTAGGGCAACAATTTCCGCTCCCGACGTACGCCACTTCTGGTTCTGCCGGACTTGACCTGCGTGCTTGTCTTGATGACGCCGTAGAGCTGGCGCCGGGCGCAACAACGCTGGTGCCAACCGGGTTAGCTATCCACATTGCCGATCCTTCTCTGGCAGCGGTAATGCTCCCGCGCTCCGGGCTGGGCCATAAGCACGGTATCGTGCTGGGCAATCTGGTTGGTTTGATTGATTCCGACTACCAGGGCCAACTGATGGTGTCCGTCTGGAACCGTGGTCAGGACAGCTTCACTATTGAGCCGGGCGAACGTATCGCGCAAATGGTATTTGTACCGGTCGTGCAGGCTGAATTTAATCTGGTGGAAGAGTTTGAAGCCACCGATCGTGGCGAAGGTGGCTTCGGCCATTCCGGGCGCAAGTAACCCGCAGAAAAGTATCCCATAGCGTAATAACGCAATAACACACCGCAAACATCAGTTTGCGGTCGCTGTGTGGATGCCTGCCTGGCAAGAGCTTATTTTCAGGGGTATTTTGTAACATGGTAGAAAAGCAAACTGCGAAAAGGAATCGTCGCGAAGAAATACTTCAGTCTCTGGCACTGATGCTTGAGTCCAGCGATGGTAGCCAACGCATCACCACAGCAAAGCTGGCAGCCTCAGTTGGCGTATCCGAAGCGGCATTGTATCGCCATTTCCCCAGCAAGACCCGTATGTTCGATAGCCTGATTGAGTTTATCGAAGATAGTTTGATTACGCGTATCAATCTGATTTTGAAAGATGAAAAGGACACCAACGCGCGTCTGCGCCTGATCGTTCTGCTGATTTTAGGGTTTGGTGAGCGTAATCCTGGCCTGACACGAATTCTGACCGGACACGCGTTGATGTTCGAGCAAGACCGTCTGCAAGGTCGCATTAACCAACTTTTTGAGCGCATTGAAGCGCAGTTGCGCCAGGTTCTGCGAGAAAAAAGAATGCGTGAAGGTGAAGGCTACACCGTGGATGAAACGCTGCTGGCCAGCCAGTTACTGGCTTTCTGCGAAGGTATGCTGTCCCGGTTTGTACGTAGCGAATTTAAATACCGCCCAACGGATGATTTTGACACCCGCTGGCCGTTGGTTGCCGCTCAATTGCAGTAGCGATTTCGTCTTGTCCGGCCTACGGGGTTACTTAGGCCGGATAAGCGCAGCGCCATCCGGCAGTTATTAAACGCCGTACGCTTCGCGATAGGCCCGTACTGCCACCAGATGTTCCGCCATCTCTGGTTTCTCTTCCAGATACGCAATCAGATCTTTCAGGGTAATGATAGAAATCACCTTGCAGCCATAATCACGTTCCACTTCCTGAATCGCGGAAATCTCGCCGCGACCGCGTTCCTGACGATCGAGAGAAATCAGTACCCCCGCCAGAGTGGCGCCATTCGCCTGGATAATTTCCATCGACTCACGAATCGCCGTACCTGCGGTGATAACATCATCCACTAGCATCACACGTCCCTCTAGTGCGCTACCGACCAGATTCCCGCCTTCACCGTGGGTCTTCGCCTCTTTACGGTTAAAGCAGTACGGCAAATCTTTATCGTGGTGTTCCGCCAGCGCAACGGCCGTTGTGGTCGCAATCGGAATACCTTTGTAGGCAGGACCAAACAGCAAATCGAACTCGATACCGGAATCCACCAGCGCTTCGGCATAAAAACGGCCTAACAGTGCCAGGTCGCGCCCGGTATTAAACAGCCCGGCGTTGAAGAAATAGGGGCTTTTGCGCCCGGATTTCAGCGTAAATTCGCCAAACTTTAGTACCTGCTTGCTAAGCGCAAACTCAATAAACTGGCGCTGATACGGTTTCATGGATTCGCTCCTCATCTCACTTTATTACAGACAAAAAAAAGGCGACTCATCAGTCGCCTTTAAAATCAATTTTCTAACGCCGCCTTCTGCGTCGCTACAATGGATTCGATTCCCCCTCGAGCCAATGCCAGTAGGGTGAGAAGTTCTTCATGGCTGAACGGTTCGCCTTCCGCCGTGCCCTGAACCTCTATAATGCGACCGTCCTCAGTCATCACTACGTTCATGTCGGTTTCAGCAGCAGAGTCTTCAACGTACTCAAGGTCACAGAGTGCTTCACCGTTCACAATGCCCACGGAAACCGCGGCGACCATCCCTTTCATCGGGTTAGTTTTCAGCTTACCGCTCGCCACCAGCTTGTTCAGCGCATCAGCCAACGCAACGCATGCGCCGGTAATTGATGCGGTGCGCGTACCGCCATCGGCCTGAATAACATCGCAGTCCAGCGTAATTGTGAATTCACCGAGCGTTTTCAGGTCAACGGCTGCGCGCAGCGCGCGGGCGATCAGACGCTGGATTTCCATGGTACGACCGCCCTGCTTACCTTTTGCCGCTTCACGGGCGTTACGGGTGTGCGTAGCGCGTGGCAGCATGCCATATTCTGCGGTGATCCAGCCCTGGCCCTGACCTTTCAGAAAACGCGGTACGCCTTCATCAATAGAGGCGGTACACAGCACTTTGGTATCACCAAATTCGACCAGCACGGAGCCTTCAGCATGTTTTGTATAATTACGGGTCAGGGTGACGGGACGCACCTGATTGGCACTACGACCTGCTGGACGCATGATAAAATCTCCGGCTTGAAACGAATGTGGCTGCGCATTATACGGACTTCCGACTGTTATTCCTATCCTGACAAGACGCTGATGGCTATAATCCTCCCATCTCATCTTTAAAAACAGGAACGTCTATGATCCGCAGCATGACCGCCTACGCCCGGCGTGAAATCAAGGGTGAATGGGGTAGCGCCACCTGGGAAATGCGCTCGGTAAACCAGCGTTATCTGGAAACTTATTTTCGCCTGCCGGAGCAGTTCCGTAGTCTCGAACCCGTTGTTCGCGAACGTATTCGCACGCGTCTGACGCGCGGTAAAGTCGAATGTACGCTGCGTTTTGAGCCTGATGCCAGCGCGCAAGGCGAGCTGATTCTGAATGAAAAACTCGCTAAACAGCTCGTTAGCGCTGCTAACTGGGTCAAAATGCAGAGCGATGAAGGTGAAATCAACCCGGTTGATATCCTGCGCTGGCCAGGCGTAATGGCTGCCCAGGAGCAGGATCTGGACGCCATTGCCGCCGAAATCCTCGCCGCGCTTGATGGTACGCTGGATGACTTCATCGTTGCGCGTGAAACCGAAGGTCAGGCGCTGAAAGCGCTGATCGAGCAGCGTCTGGAAGGCGTCAGTGCTGAAGTCACAAAAGTGCGTGCTCATATGCCGGAAATCCTGCAATGGCAGCGCGAGCGTCTGGTTGCCAAACTGGAAGACGCCCAGGTGCAGTTGGAGAATAACCGCCTTGAGCAAGAACTGGTGCTGATGGCGCAGCGTATCGATGTGGCAGAAGAATTAGATCGTCTGGAAGCCCACGTCAAAGAAACCTACAACATTCTGAAGAAAAAAGAGGCCGTTGGCCGTCGTCTGGACTTCATGATGCAGGAATTCAACCGTGAGTCGAACACTCTGGCATCCAAGTCTATCAATGCCGAAGTGACGAATTCCGCGATTGAACTGAAGGTACTGATCGAGCAAATGCGCGAGCAGATTCAGAATATCGAGTAATTTTGCGTACCATACCTATACTATCGTAAAGCACAGGATAGCCTGCTAAATGCGGGCTATCCCTACCGCCAATAAGTGCTGATTGATATAAAATTGGAGTAATTATTTATCTGGCATATATTTGTCGTTATAAAGACTCTTCAGAATATCAACCCGAACAGCGTTGCTGCTGTTCATATTCACAACTGTCAGTACTTCATCAGATCCCCTGAGGCGCCAGCATTCTGCCTCTATATCGCATTTTTCCTGTTTTTCATAGCCCGCTATTGAGAGATATTCACTAATTTTCCACGTATCCCTGGTATTATAGAACGTCACACTCCATACATCAGCCTTAGGGCCAGAAATGTTCGTATAATTAAAGTCATACACTTGGGATATTCTCGGCATTTTTTTTAAAACTTTGGGAGTGTAATAATCATATTTGGCTTTATCAAACTCTGTATATTGTGCGTTACCTGCAAGTCTCATTTTAATATTAGGCCAGAAATAAGAGCTGCATATAGCTATTACCATCAGCACTATTATGACTGCCTGTTTCATATGTTTCCCTTTTTTACCAGTTAACGACCGTTCCATCTCTGGAAACTATTTTAACGTTACCAGAACTGAAGTCGCTGTAAGGTATCACTGTTCTCATGAATGAGGGTAAAACACCTTTTACAGGAAGAGCTAAAGCTGATTTCATCGGATCGGGAAATAAAATCGGTTGGAATGAGGTGTTTTTAAAAGAGCCTATTGGACCATAATAATCCCAACGTCTGAGGGCTTCCTCTTTGCTGACGGGCTGCAATAGCGGGAATGGGTTACTATATGAGAAGACGCGGTAGAATCCCAGCAAATCGGATACTAAATCCTCACCACTGAAACCGCTGTCGGTGTAAAGATAAAAGGGGAAATTTGACTGTAAACCTTCAAAACGATGAGCAAGCGCCATCATCATGGAAAGCGCTATACTATATCGCTCAAATAAGCTGCGCCCTTTTCTAATTCTCCATCTGATAAACTTCCCAATTGTGAGGCCTCCTCTTCCCATGCTTTGAGTGTATTTTACATCGTAATAATCCTTTCCTGAATGCTCGCCTTGATGCATATCCGAGAGTAACTTTCTGACATCATCTCCTCGAGCGTGTCCCATATCTACCCACCCCAAAACTTCGGTGTAGATTATCCCGCTTCTTAAAATTCCAGCCTCTCTGCCATCCTGAATTTCCTCTCTTACGCTCATGTCTATCACTCCGACTCACTTAATGCTGAAAATTTTGCTGTAAATGCGCCTACACGCATAGAGGCGATAGCTGAGGGGAACCATTTTTCAGAATAGAAGCCGCTGCATATCAGAGTTTACTCAGGATGACGTCCCTAATGGCTTCTGGAGTGTCAACTTGTCCTATGGTCAGGGGGATAGTTTGATGAAATATCATACGTGGCTCGCCAGTAAACGGCGGCTCTACGCGTTTTTTCCGATGAGCATGTTTATAACCTCCCACTACGCATTATATTTTCTCATCATTTATCAACATCATTAATATCGTGATATCGCATATCATATGGTATTTTCGCCAAACCATCATTAGCTGTAGTTATTAAAATCACTTCACCTTAGAAAATCTCAATCGTGACAAGGCGCACAAATCGTTAACCTTAGCCCCCAGCAAATCAGGGGGAATACATGCTGTTACACGTTTTATATTTAATTGGTATTACTGCCGAAGCCATGACCGGTGCGCTTGCTGCTGGGCGTCGTCGTATGGATACATTTGGCGTCATCATCATTGCCACCGCGACGGCCATTGGCGGCGGATCGGTACGCGATATTCTTCTCGGCCACTATCCTCTTGGCTGGGTAAAGCACCCTGAATACGTCATTATCGTGGCGACCGCTGCGGTACTCACCACCATTATTGCTCCCGTCATGCCCTATCTGCGCAAAATATTCCTCGTACTGGATGCGCTGGGCCTGGTGGTCTTTTCTATTATCGGTGCTCAGGTGGCACTGGATATGGGCCATGGACCGATTATCGCCGTGGTCGCTGCGGTCACCACCGGCGTCTTCGGTGGCGTATTACGCGACATGTTCTGCAAACGCATCCCGTTAGTGTTCCAGAAAGAGCTGTATGCCGGAGTTTCATTCGCCGCTGCTGTGTTGTACATCGTGCTGCAACATTATGTCTCCAGTCACGATGTAGTGGTTATCTCTACCCTGCTCTTCGGCTTTACCGCCCGACTGCTGGCGCTGCGCCTGAAGTTAGGGCTACCGGTATTTTACTATCGCCATGAAGGCCATTAAGGCATAAAGCCCGCGATCCGCTGAGCAGCTAACCAGTTGCTCAGCGCAGTGATTTCTCTATTCTCCAGCCACTGCATCACCTGGCGTGCCCGCCGCTCCCCCATGAAAGGCAAGTGCCGCCAGCTTTGTTCACTGCGCGCCTGTAACTGCTGCCACGAACCATCCCGACTGGCATTCAGCGTTGCCTGTGTTAACGGTATTCCCATGGCAATCACCCAGCGCGTGAACGGGAGATGGCGCGACAGGTTGAACTGATGCCACAGCTTCTTCCCTTTGTTCACGCCGAAGGTGGACTGTAGCTGCGCCTGGGTTAATCCTAGCCAGGAAAAGATATGTTCAAAGCGATACGCCTGATGGAGCTTTCGCCATCCCGCCTCGCCGATCCCCTCCAGCCCCAGCACCTCTTTGCCACCCAGCCAGACCAGTCTGGCAACAAACTGTTCCTGGCACTCCGCTGTAGCATAAAAACAGGTTAATGAATTGAAGCGCCCCTCGGGGGGTATTGGCTTAGTACGCTGAGTGCTGCGCCAGACCACCTCGTCTATACGGGGTATCCCTTGTCCGGCCAGGCTCACCAGAATCTGATCGCCAGGCGCGATATCCCATTCATTCCAGCGTCGGACGGAGCCAATATTGACGCGCTGTACGCGTTTATCATCCAGCATGACGGGAGTCAGCAATGCAACCACCGCAATTTTCCCGCTTTTACCAACGGAGAACTGAATACCCGTTACCTCAGATACCCTCGTCACGGGAGGATGTTTCCACGCCGCCAGCCAGTCACCCTGTCCGGGTAGCCAATACTGTGCCCGTGGTTCTTTTGCCGTTCGCACCACGACACCATCCGTCACAAAAGGTAATGCTGAACTCCACCACCTGATGCGCGACTTTTCGACGTCATCCGCATTCTTCACGGCCTGAGTATAGCGTTGCGTGTAACTGAACCCGGCAGCCGTGAGCTGCTCCAGTCTTTCAGACATGACCGCCGGACCATCAGGCCAGGCCCAGATAAAAATTGCCAGCGAGCGTAACATTTCCGGATTGCCCTGGCGCATCATCAATCCAGCAACCTTCGAGCGGGCATTCATTCCCCCGCTCTGCTTCTGAATATGCCCCTCTTGCTGCAAAAATATCTCACCCTGCAACGTACTGTTAGCGAGTTTCCCCCTGGTGGAATGTGGTACGGAAGGGATCTGTAGAACCTTTTGCGTCCAGTCTTCGCCTTGCAGGCCATTACCACGGCTAATCGCCCGTACCAGATTGCCATTGCGATAGACTAACGTCACCGCCACGCCATCCACCTTCGGTTGCACCCAGAGATTGCTGCGAGCGTGCATCCATTGCTGTAGCGCTTGCTTATCAGCAAGTTTTCGAACGCCCGTATGGGGAACAGGATGCGAGACGGTGCCACTTATTGGGGGCGCAGAAAGATCTGATGGGGCTTCATCGCCAAAACAGCGCTGCCATTGAATTAGTTGCGCATTGAGCTGGTCATAAACGCCGTCGTCTACGGCACTTTCCCCTTGTTTCCAGTAACTGTCATTCCACTGTGTAATCTGCTGCTGTAGTCGTGAAATTTCCTCGTTTGCCCTGGCAGGCGACCAGACGGGGCATACCGCCCATGCGGGTAGATACCCCATTAGCAAAACCAGCCCTATGCATTTCCATAATCCCATGCTATCTCCGCTGAACGATACGTTTCCCGGCAGGTATAGCGCGAAGTGAAATAGAAACAGAGCGGCAAAAATTCATCCTGCGAACAGCTTTCCGGACATTTACATGTATTGCTGCAAATCATCGATAAAACAGGAAACTGGTACGCAAAACGCAATAAACATGCGCAAAAAGTGTGACAAGGGCTACGTCACATAGCGGCTACGTGTATAATAAGCCCGTATGTAGGCTCTCTTTCGACAATCACATACATTAAGATACTCATGGCTCAAGGCACGCTTTATATTGTTTCTGCCCCCAGTGGCGCGGGTAAATCCAGCCTGATTCAGGCTTTATTAAAGACCCAACCGTTGTATGACACCCAGGTTTCTGTTTCGCACACCACGCGCGCACCGCGCCCGGGGGAAGTGCACGGTGAACACTATTTCTTTGTGAACCATGATGAATTCAGAACCATGATTGGTAGAGACGCGTTCCTGGAACACGCGGAGGTTTTCGGTAATTACTACGGCACCTCGCGTGAAACCATTGAGCAAGTATTAGCATCCGGCGTAGACGTCTTTTTAGATATCGACTGGCAAGGTGCGCAGCAAATTCGTGAAAAAATGCCGCATGCGCGCAGTATTTTTATTTTGCCACCGTCTAAGATTGAGCTGGACCGCCGCCTGCGTGGCCGCGGTCAGGATAGCGAAGACGTGATCGCGAAACGTATGGCGCAAGCTGTTGCAGAAATGAGCCATTACGCCGAATATGATTATCTTATTGTGAATGATGATTTCGACACCGCCCTGGGCGATTTGAAAACCATCATTCGCGCCGAACGTCTGCGCATGAGCCGCCAAAAGCAGCGTCATGACGCTTTAATCAGCAAACTGTTGGCAGACTGAACCCACATTCAGTATCATGCCCAGTCATTTCTTCACCTGTGGAGCATTTTAAGTATGGCACGCGTAACTGTTCAGGACGCTGTAGAGAAAATTGGTAACCGTTTTGACCTGGTACTGGTCGCCGCGCGTCGCGCTCGTCAGATGCAGGTAGGCGGAAAGGATCCGCTCGTACCGGAAGAAAACGATAAAACTACCGTTATCGCGCTGCGCGAAATCGAAGAAGGTCTGATCAACAACCAGATCCTCGACGTGCGTGAGCGCCAGGAACAGCAAGAGCAGGAAGCCGCTGAATTACAAGCCGTTACCGCTATTGCTGAAGGTCGTCGTTAATCACAAAGCGGGTCGCCCTTGTATCTGTTTGAAAGCCTGAATCAACTGATTCAAAACTACCTGCCGGAAGACCAGATTAAGCGTCTTCGGCAGGCGTATCTCGTTGCACGTGACGCTCACGAGGGCCAGACACGTTCAAGCGGTGAACCCTATATCACGCACCCGGTAGCGGTAGCCTGCATTCTGGCCGAGATGAAACTCGACTACGAAACGCTGATGGCTGCGCTGCTGCATGACGTGATTGAAGATACCCCAGCCACCTATCAGGACATGGAACAGCTTTTTGGTAAAAGCGTTGCAGAGCTGGTAGAAGGGGTATCGAAGCTTGATAAGCTTAAGTTTCGCGATAAGAAAGAGGCGCAAGCTGAAAACTTTCGCAAGATGATTATGGCGATGGTGCAGGATATCCGCGTCATTCTCATCAAACTTGCCGACCGCACCCACAACATGCGCACGCTGGGCTCATTACGCCCGGACAAGCGTCGCCGCATCGCCCGCGAAACCCTCGAAATCTATAGTCCGCTGGCACACCGTTTAGGTATTCATCACATTAAAACCGAGCTGGAAGAGCTGGGTTTTGAAGCGCTGTACCCAAACCGCTATCGCGTGATTAAAGAAGTGGTTAAAGCCGCTCGCGGCAACCGCAAAGAGATGATCCAAAAAATCCTCTCGGAAATCGAAGGGCGTTTGCAGGAGGCTGGTATTCCGTGTCGCGTAAGCGGGCGTGAGAAGCACCTGTACTCTATTTACTGCAAAATGGTGCTCAAAGAGCAGCGTTTTCACTCCATCATGGATATCTACGCATTTCGCGTCATCGTTCATGATTCCGATACCTGCTATCGCGTACTCGGCCAGATGCACAGCCTGTACAAACCACGCCCTGGTCGCGTGAAAGACTATATCGCCATTCCGAAAGCGAACGGATATCAGTCTTTGCACACCTCAATGATCGGCCCTCATGGCGTCCCGGTTGAAGTACAGATTCGTACTGAAGACATGGACCAGATGGCAGAGATGGGTGTCGCAGCGCACTGGGCTTACAAAGAGCACGGCGGCGAAAGCAGCACCACTGCGCAAATCCGCGCTCAGCGCTGGATGCAAAGCTTGCTGGAACTGCAGCAGAGCGCCGGTAGCTCGTTTGAATTTATTGAAAGCGTTAAATCTGATCTCTTCCCGGATGAGATTTATGTTTTCACACCGGAAGGGCGCATTGTCGAACTGCCTGCCGGTGCAACACCTGTCGACTTCGCCTACGCTGTGCATACCGATATCGGTCACGCCTGCGTCGGCGCACGCGTAGACAGACAGCCTTACCCGCTTTCACAACCGCTCTTTAGCGGTCAGACAGTTGAGATTATTACCGCGCCGGGCGCACGTCCGAATGCCGCGTGGCTAAACTTCGTCGTCAGTTCGAAAGCGCGCGCCAAGATTCGCCAACTGTTGAAAAACCTCAAGCGCGATGATTCCGTCAGTCTGGGGCGTCGACTGCTCAACCATGCCCTGGGCGGTAGCCGTAAACTGGCTGAGATCCCGCCAGAGAGCATTCAGCGTGAGCTTGAGCGCATGAAGCTCGCCACGCTTGACGATCTGCTCGCAGAAATCGGTCTGGGTAACGCCATGAGCGTGGTGGTAGCGAAAAACCTCCAGCAGGGCGAAGCAACAGCGAACGTACCAGCACAATCCGGCCATGGTCATCTGCCGATCAAAGGCGCTGACGGCGTACTGATCACCTTCGCGAAATGCTGTCGTCCAATTCCAGGCGATCCAATCATTGCCCACGTCAGTCCGGGTAAAGGTCTGGTGATCCACCATGAGTCCTGCCGTAATATTCGTGGCTACCAGAAAGAGCCAGAGAAGTTTATGGCGGTGGAATGGGATAAAGAGACGGAGCAGGAATTCATCACCGAGATTAAGGTGGATATGTTTAACCACCAGGGTGCTCTGGCGAACCTGACGGCGGCAATCAACACGACCACCTCCAATATTCAAAGTCTGAATACGGAAGAGAAAGATGGCCGCGTTTATAGCGCCTTTATTCGCCTGACCGCTCGCGATCGTGTGCACCTGGCGAATATCATGCGCAAAATCCGCGTCATGCCGGACGTGATAAAAGTCACCCGTAACCGAAACTAGTCTTATGAATGAACAGCGCTATGCACGTATCCGCGAGATGCTCGCACGTCGTCAGCCCGATCTGACCGTCTGCATGGAGCAGGTTCACAAACCTCATAACGTTTCTGCGATTATTCGTACTGCAGATGCAGTCGGCGTGCATGAAGTCCACGCCGTCTGGCCGGGTAGCCGCATGCGCACTATGCTCTCTTCTGCCGCAGGCAGTAACAGTTGGGTGCAAGTCAAGACCCACCCGACTATTGGCGATGCGGTCACACATTTAAAAAGCCGGGGCATGCAGGTCCTGGCAACCCATCTGTCAGATAAAGCCGTGGATTTTCGCGAGATTGATTACACGCGCCCCACCTGCATCCTGATGGGCCAGGAGAAAACCGGCATCACTCAGGAAGCGTTGGATCTGGCTGATCAGGACATCATCATTCCCATGACTGGCATGGTGCAGTCGCTGAACGTTTCTGTCGCCTCTGCGCTGATTCTGTACGAAGCACAGCGCCAGCGGCAAAACGCAGGGATGTACCGCCGAGAAAACAGCATGCTGCCACAAGATGAGCAACAGCGCTTACTGTTTGAAGGCGGTTATCCGGTGCTGGCGAATGTCGCTAAGCGCAAAGGTCTTCCCTACCCTCACGTAAACACGCAGGGCGAAATTGAAGCCGATGCAACGTGGTGGGCCACTATGCAATCTGCGAGATAAACGCGATGAAAGGCCGTTTACTGGATGCCATCCCACTCAACTCTCTGACCGGCGTTGGCGCAGCGCAAAGCAGTAAACTGGCGAAAATTGGCCTGCACACCGTGCAGGACCTCCTGCTCCACCTTCCTCTGCGTTACGAAGACCGTACCCATCTGTACCCAATTGGCGAACTGCTGCCGGGTGTCTATGCCACCGTTGAAGGCGAAGTGCTGAACTGCAATATCACCTTCGGCGGCCGCCGGATGATGACCTGTCAAATCAGCGATGGCTCGGGGATTCTCACCATGCGCTTTTTCAACTTCAGTGCAGCGATGAAAAACAGCCTTGCTACCGGGCGTAGGGTTCTGGCCTACGGCGAAGCCAAACGCGGGAAATACGGCGCAGAGATGATTCACCCGGAATACCGGGTACAAGGCGATCTCAGCACGCCAGAATTGCAGGAAACACTCACACCAGTGTATCCAACCACCGAAGGTGTGAAGCAGGCCACGCTGCGCAAGCTGACCGATCAGGCACTGGATCTGCTCGATACCTGCGCCATTGCCGAACTGCTGCCGCCAGAGCTGTTACAGGGCATGATGAGCCTACCCGAAGCACTGCGCACATTGCACCGCCCCCCACCGTCGCTGCAACTCAGCGATCTGGAAACCGGACAACATCCGGCGCAGCGACGTCTGATTCTCGAAGAACTGCTGGCGCATAACCTCAGCATGCTGGCGCTACGCGCCGGGGCACAGCGTTTTCACGCCCAGCCGTTAAGTGCTAACAACGCGCTAAAAGATAAGCTGCTGGCAGCATTGCCGTTCAAACCTACTGGCGCGCAGGCCCGCGTTACCGCTGAGATTGAACGCGATATGGCTCTGGATGTGCCGATGATGCGCCTGGTGCAGGGTGATGTCGGCTCCGGTAAAACGCTGGTTGCCGCGCTGGCTGCGCTGCGGGCTATCGCACATGGTAAACAGGTTGCGCTAATGGCTCCTACCGAATTATTGGCTGAACAGCATGCAAATAACTTCCGCAACTGGTTCGCGCCACTGGGCGTTGAAGTGGGCTGGCTGGCGGGCAAGCAGAAAGGTAAAGCGCGTCTGGCGCAACAGGAAGCTATCGCCAGCGGTCAGGTGCAGATGATTGTCGGCACGCACGCGATTTTCCAGGAACAGGTGCAGTTCAACGGGTTGGCGCTGGTTATCATCGACGAACAGCACCGCTTCGGCGTACATCAGCGTCTGGCACTGTGGGAGAAAGGTCAGCAGCAGGGTTTCCATCCACACCAGCTAATCATGACCGCCACGCCGATTCCGCGCACCCTGGCGATGACAGCCTATGCTGACCTCGACACATCGGTTATCGATGAACTCCCTCCGGGGCGTACGCCGGTCACCACAGTCGCCATTCCGGATACCCGCCGCAGCGATATTATTGATCGCGTGCGCAACGCCTGTACCCACGAAGGACGTCAAGCATACTGGGTCTGTACGCTGATTGAAGAGTCTGACTTGTTGGAAGCTCAGGCGGCAGAAGCGACGTGGGAAGAGCTTAAACTTGCGCTGCCAGAACTCAATATTGGCCTGGTACACGGGCGCATGAAGCCCGCTGAGAAGCAGTCAGTAATGGCGGCCTTTAAGCAGGGTGAACTGCATCTGCTGGTTGCCACCACGGTGATTGAAGTGGGCGTGGACGTACCCAATGCCAGCTTGATGATTATTGAAAACCCGGAACGCTTAGGTCTGGCCCAGTTGCACCAGTTGCGTGGTCGCGTAGGCCGTGGCGCGGTGGCCTCCCACTGTGTCCTGCTCTACAAATCACCGCTGTCTAAAACCGCGCAGAAACGCCTGCAGGTTCTGCGAGACAGCAACGATGGATTCGTGATTGCGCAAAAAGATTTAGAGATTCGCGGCCCCGGCGAGCTGTTAGGTACTCGCCAGACCGGAACGGCAGAATTCAAGGTCGCAGATTTACTGCGCGATCAGGCGATTATCCCGGAAGTTCAGCGCATTGCCCGCCATATTCACGAACGTTATCCGCAACAGGCCTTGGCACTGATAGAGCGCTGGATGCCGGAAACCGAACGCTACTCCAACGCGTAGTTAATTCATAGCTGCGGCGGATGTTACCCCGCCGCACAGCCGTTATTGCGCGAAAATCGGTAACAGCAGATACAGCTTAATCACCAGCGCGTTGACGATATCGATAAAGAACGCCCCCACCATCGGCACCACCAGAAACGCCATATGGGATGGTCCAAAACGTTCGGTAATCGCCTGCATGTTGGCAATCGCCGTCGGCGTCGCGCCGAGGCCAAAACCACAGTGTCCGGCTGCCAGCACGGCGGCATCGTAGTTCTTACCCATCATGCGCCAGGTGACGAATATCGCGTACAGCGCCATGAAAATAGTCTGCACAACCAGGATTGCCAGCATCGGCAAGGCCAGTGAAGCCAGTTCCCACAACTTCAGGCTCATCAACGCCATCGCCAGGAACAGCGACAGACTTACGTTACCCAGCACCGAAACTGCACGTTCGAACACCCGATAAAAACCCAGTAGCGCCAGACCGTTACTGAGGATCACCCCAACAAACAACACGCAGACGAAAGTCGGCAATTCCAGCACTGTTCCAACCAGCATTTGCGCAACGATTTTACCCACCGTCAGACAGATAGCGATCAGAGCAATGGTTTCAATCAGCACCAGCGAGGTGATCATGCGCCCAACGTCCGGCTTTTCAAATGCGGTCGGCACGGCCTGATCGTCCGGCATACCGTCTGGCGTGGTGGAGTGTTTGACCAGATAGCGTGCCACCGGGCCGCCAATCAGTCCGCCCAACACCAGACCAAACGTTGCGCAAGCCATCGCCACTTCAGTCGCATTGGTGAAGCCATAACGTTCAATAAACAGCTTGCTCCACGCAGCCCCGGTTCCGTGTCCACCAGAGAGGGTGATCGAGCCAGCGATCAGACCCATCAGCGGGTCCAGACCCAGTAGGGTCGCCATACCAATACCGATGGCGTTTTGCATCAGCAACAAGCCAACAACCACAATCAGAAAGATACCCACCACGCGGCCACCAGCACGCAGACTGGCGATATTGGCGTTCAGGCCGATAGTGGCGAAAAAGGCCAGCATCAGCGGATCGCGCAGGGTCATATCGAAGTTCACTTCCCAACCCATGCTTTTTTTCAGCACCAGCAGCGCAATCGCCACCAGCAATCCACCTGCAACGGGTTCGGGAATGGTGTATTTTTTCAGGAAGGAAACAGACTGGACGAGCTTACGTCCCAGCAGCAACACAAGGGTTGCCGCAACCAGCGTTGATAACGTATCGAGATAAAACATTTACAGCTCCATTAGTGCGTTTAGCACAATCACGCACGATGCATTCCAGACCGATTTTTAGCTCTTATTGAGTTTTCGGAGTGGATTTTAAGCAGAAAATGATGAAAAGTTATATAAAAATGTTTGTTTATCCGTTTTAAATATTAAGAATACCTGCTGGCAAACGTTTGCTTTTCTGCCCTGGTCAGATAAAATCACCGCTTTTCCACCATGGGATTGCCTCTGATGTCCGTTAACGCCGTAGAGTCAACAAATGCGCAACCGGTTGCGCAGACTCACAACAGTGAACTGATTTACCGTCTTGAAGATCGCCCCCCGTTAGCCCAGACCCTGTTTGCCGCCTGTCAGCATCTGCTGGCCATGTTCGTCGCGGTGATCACCCCTGCTCTGTTAATTTGCCAGGCGCTTGGTTTACCGGCTCAGGATACTCAACACATTATCAGTATGTCGCTGTTCGCCTCCGGCGTAGCTTCTATCATTCAGATCAAAGCCTGGGGACCAGTAGGCTCAGGGCTGCTATCCATTCAGGGCACCAGCTTTAACTTTGTTGCGCCACTGATTATGGGCGGTACGGCGCTAAAAACCGGTGGCGCAGATGTCCCAACCATGATGGCGGCGCTGTTCGGTACACTGATGCTGGCAAGCTGCACCGAGATGGTTATCTCGCGTGTCCTGCACCTGGCGCGTCGTATTATTACTCCGCTGGTCTCAGGGGTGGTAGTGATGATTATCGGCCTGTCGTTGATTCAGGTGGGTCTGACATCGATTGGCGGTGGCTATGCCGCAATGAGCGACAACACCTTTGGTGCGCCGAAGAATTTACTGTTGGCAGGCGTGGTGCTGGCGCTAATCATCCTGCTTAACCGTCAACGCAACCCTTACCTGCGCGTTGCGTCATTGGTGATTGCGATGGCGGCAGGCTATCTGCTGGCCTGGTTTATGGACATGCTGCCGCAAAATACCGCACCGGTAAGTCAGGACCTGCTGATGGTGCCAACGCCGCTGTATTATGGCCTGGGCATCGACTGGAGTTTACTGCTGCCGCTGATGCTGGTCTTTATGATCACTTCACTGGAAACCATCGGCGATATTACGGCCACCTCTGATGTCTCCGAGCAGCCGGTTTCTGGTCCGCTGTATATGAAGCGCCTGAAAGGCGGCGTGCTGGCGAACGGTCTGAACTCGTTTGTTTCCGCCGTGTTCAACACCTTCCCGAACTCCTGTTTTGGCCAGAACAACGGGGTTATTCAGTTAACGGGCGTCGCCAGCCGCTACGTTGGTTTTGTGGTGGCGCTGATGCTGATCGCGCTGGGCCTGTTCCCGGCAGTCAGCGGTTTTGTACAGCATATTCCTGAGCCGGTACTGGGCGGCGCAACGCTGGTAATGTTCGGTACTATTGCAGCATCCGGTGTGCGTATTGTGTCCCGCGAGCCGCTGAACCGCCGCGCGATTCTGATTATCGCGCTGTCGCTGGCAGTTGGTCTGGGTGTTTCCCAGCAGCCGCTGATTCTCCAGTTCGCCCCGGATTGGGTGAAAAACCTGCTCTCTTCCGGTATCGCCGCTGGCGGTATTACCGCAATCGTTCTGAATCTGGTATTCCCGCCAGAAAAGCAATAAGCAAAATGCGGCGTTGGTTCTGAATCAACGCCGCTGTAACGCTCTTTCACCATTCCCGCCTTGAGCATTGCGCCTAAATCGTGCATAACTTGACTATGTGCACTTCGCGGGATGGAAGACCATGAAATTTATTGGAAAGCTGCTTCTTTACGTGCTGATCGCCCTTGCAGTGGCGATTCTCGGCCTTTATTTTCTACTGCAAACCCGCTGGGGGGCAGAGCACGTCAGCGCCTGGGTTTCGGAGAACAGCAGCTACCATCTGGCGTTTGATGCCATCGATCACCGGTTTTCTTCCCCTTCCCATATTCTGCTGGAAAACGTCACCTTTGGCCGGGATGGTCAGCCCGCAACGCTGGTCGCTAAAACGGTCGATATTGGGCTGAGTAGCCGCCAAATCACCGACCCGCTGCACGTAGACACCATTTTGTTGCAAAACGGCACGCTGAATCTTTCCCAGCAAACAGCGCCGTTGCCGTTCCAGGCCGATCGCCTGCAATTGCAGGATATGGCGCTTAACAGCCCCGGCAGCGAGTGGAACCTCAGCGCCCAGCGCGTTAACGGCGGCGTCATTCCCTGGAGCCCCGAGGCAGGTAAAATTCTCGGGAGCAAAGCGCAAATTCAGCTCAGCGCCAGTTCGTTGACGCTCAACGATGTTCCAACTACCAACGTCTTGATTGAAGGCAGCATCAACCATGACCGGGTGACGCTAAGCAATATTGGCGCTGACGTGGCGCGTGGGGCATTAACCGGCGTAGCGCAACGCAATGCAGACGGGAGCTGGGTTGTGGAGAATCTGCGCCTGAACGATATCCGGCTGCAAAGCGACAAATCGCTGGCCGACTTCTTTGCCCCGTTAAGCACTATTCCTTCCCTGCAAATTGGTCGTCTGGAAGTGACGGATGCCCGTCTGCAAGGCCCCGACTGGGCGGTGACGGATCTCGATCTGAGCTTGCGCAACATGACCTTCAGCAAGGACGACTGGCAAACTCAGGAAGGAAAATTGTCGATGAACGCCAGCGAGTTTATTTACGGCTCTCTGCACTTCTTCGATCCGATTCTGAACGCCGAGTTCTCACCTCAGGGCATTGCGCTGCGCCAGTTCACCACCCGCTGGGAAGGCGGTATGGTCAGAACATCCGGAAACTGGATGCGCAGCAACAAAGCACTGGTCCTTGACGATGCCGCTATTGCTGGTCTGGAATACACGCTGCCGGAAAACTGGAAGCAGCTGTGGATGAACCCCCTGCCAGCGTGGTTAAACAGCCTGACGCTGAAGAAATTTAGTGCCAGCCGTAATCTGGTGATAGATATCGACCCCAATTTCCCGTGGCAGCTCACCGCGCTGGACGGCTACGGTGCTAACCTCGGGCTGGTACAGAACAATCAGTGGGGGATCTGGAGCGGTAGCGCCACCCTCAACGCCGCTGCCGCTACCTTTAACCGTACCGACGTGCGTCGCCCTTCGCTGGCGCTGACGGCAAACAGCAGCACCATCAATATCAGCGAACTGAGCGCCTATACGGAAAAAGGACTGCTGGAGGCCACTGCCAGCATTTCGCAGCTACCTCAGCGCCAGACGCAGGTCAGCCTGAACGGGCGCGGCGTGCCAATGACGATCCTGCAGCAGTGGGGCTGGCCCGCACTGCCGCTTTCCGGCGATGGCAACATCCAGCTTACCGCCAGCGGCAATATTCAGGCCGATGTGCCGCTCAAGCCAACGGTCAACGGTCAGCTGCATGCGGTGAACGTGGAGAAACAGCAGGTAACGCAAACCATGCAGGCGGGCGTGGTTTCGGGGAGTGAAGTCACTGCACCACCACCTGCACAATGATTTATTGCCCGGTGGCGCTTCGCTTACCGGGCCTACTCACGCTCATAAGCGAATATATTCACTGCACAACAGCCATTTCACCGGCTCGTCTTCTTCAATCAACGGGAAGCGACCGCCAGGTTCCAAAAAGTGGTTGTCATGCTGGTCGTCATTGACCATCGAGATTTCCCAGCCCAGCACAAACGCCTTCTCCGCCCAAAAGCGATGATACAAGCGCGGTGGCAGGCACACTCCTTGTCCCGGTTTCAATACCAGCGTCTCGCCAGCGTTAACTGTACGCCGCTGACCATCCACGCTAACCTCAACAACGCGTCGGGCGTCATACTCATCATCAGGCGTGGCCCACGCCAGTTGCATACACAAATCACCGCCGCCGCGATTAACGATATCTTCCATTTTATGGCGATGAAAATGCCATGGCGTTTGCTGATCCTGCTGAATTTGCAACATCTTTTCGGCGTACGGTTTGGGGTAGTCCGCTGACCCCATCAAACCATTGCGCAACGTTAGTAACGTCAGCCCCGTTTGCGCAAAATCTCCGTGCCCGAAGTCGGTAATATCCCAGCCCAACTGGAGATCGCGCACTTCACGCCACAGAGTTTGATCCTGTTGCCGCCAGGCATCGACCGTAAAATACGCAAAATCAGGCAGACAGACCCGAAAAGTCTCAGCGATGGCATGCGCTTTATCGACGGCATAATTAATGTGTGAACGCTTCATTCCACTTTTCCTTGTTGCGAAAGAGGCGGGTCGCCCCGCCTGCATGCCGTTAGTAAAGTGATGCTTTGCCGGTTGAACCGAACAGTTTCATTTTGTGGCGGATAACGTCCCGCGCGGCGCTAATGGCTTCCGGATAGATTACGTTCGGGTCCCACCAGGTTTCTTTCGCCAGAATTTCGCGGACTTTCTGGAAGTAAGCGTATTTCATATCGCTGGAAATGTTGATTTTGCCAACGCCCAACGTCACGGATTCGGCAATTTCCGCATCCGGGTTCGCGGAACCGCCGTGCAGCACCAGCGGAATATCCACACGTCCGGCGATATCGCGCAGGATGTTCATTTGCAGCTCTGGCTGCATCCCTTTCGGGTAGATCCCGTGCGCGGTTCCAATCGCCACCGCCAGCGTGTCTGCACCGGTTCGGGCGATAAAATCCTCTGCCTGAGCAGGATCGGTATAAGTAACCTTCGACACGCCGCCTTCCACTGACGTCCCGGTCTGGCCAATCGTTCCCAACTCCCCTTCCACCGAAACACCTACCGCATGCGCCAGTTTGACCACTTCGCGGGTCAGCGCCACGTTCTCTTCATATGGCAGCAGCGAGCCATCAATCATCACCGAGGTAAACCCACACTGAATCGCCCGCAAGACATGCTCAACCGAAGCGCCGTGGTCCAGATGCAGAGTAAAGGGAACCGGGCTACGCATGGTGATATCACGGACGTAGCTAAAAAACGCATCGCCGACAAAATCATGTTCGCTGGGGTGAATGGAGATAATCGCCGGGGTGTTGGTCGCTTCCGCTTCTTCCACTACTGCGCGTACAAAGCAGCTGTCCGCCACGTTGAATGCGCCGATGGCAAAACCGTGCTGACGGGTAGGTTGCAGTAATTCTTTCATCGAAACTAACATGTTAATTCTCCAGTTTCAGGGTGTAGAAAGCCCTGCCAGTGCGTCATCGCAGAGGCATAGAAGGCGTTACAGAAAATGAATCAGGCTTTGCCGATAGCGCCGCTGGCCTGCAGGTACGGAATAATGGCTTCCTCGCAGGCCTGTTCCATCAGGGCCAGGGCATCAACGAGTTCACCGGATGTGTCGCGACACAGGGTATGCAGTAGCGCAGCCTTTCCGGCTTCGAAAACCGCCGCACCAACGTTTATCTTGGCGACACCAAACGTCGGGCAGCGCTGTAGCTGGTCAAACGGCGTTCCGCTGCCGCCATGCAGCGCCAGCGGCACCGTTGATAACCGGGCTATTTCCTCCAGCCGCAGGAAATCAATAGCAGGTGTGATACCCGGCGCGTACATGCCGTGTGCTGTACCCACCGACACCGCCAGCAAATCGATCCCGGTCTGTTGGATGAAGGGTTCCACGTCGGCGGCCTGGGTCATCAAATCAGCGTTAGCGGCGTGGTCATAGCACGGAGCATCGGCCAAATGACCCAGCTCGCCTTCCACGCACAGAGAAACGCTGGCTGCAAGCTCAACCACCGCCCGGGTCTGGCGAATGTTCTCCTCCAGCGCAAAGGCGGAGGCGTCGATCATTAAGCCGCTGAATCCGGCGCGAAAAGCCTGGCGAATGCGTACAGGATCCTTTCCATGATCCAGCGCCAGCGCGACCGGTACCGAGGCTTCCTCTGCCAGCGTTTTGACCACCGCTGCCGCTATCGGGGCCGGAAAATGCTCCAGATGCCCCTGATACAAATTCAGAATGATGGGCGCACGGTGTTTCTCCGCCACTCGCACCGCTGCGCGGGCGCTTTCCAGGTTCATACAGTTGATGGCCAACAGCGCGTACTGCTTGCGCCAGGCTTTGGTCACCATGCTTTTCATATCGGCAAACATACGGCCTCCGGTTATTCCAGGGTGAAGGTGATTTCTTCGTCTTTCAGCTTTTGATCGCTGAGTTCGTCAAACTCTTCATCACGCTCGGTTACCGGTTTCTTCCACAGCGACAGCATGACGCCGCAAATCACCGTACCGATCCCCAGCGCCAGGCAAAACAGCAGCGGATGCGTAAAGAGCGGAACCACAAACATGCCGCCGTGCGGTACCGGGCTTTCGACACCCCACACCATAATCAGGCCACCCGCAATCGCCGATGCCACCACGCAGGAGCCCACCACGCGCAGCAGGTCGCGTGCCGCAATCGGAATGACCCCTTCGGTAATCATGCAGATCCCCATTGGGAATGCGGCCTTCAGCGCCTCACGTTCCGCACGGGTGTACTTGTGACGCGTCAACAGGAAAGAGAGCGTAATGCCAAATGGAGGGATCATCGAACCGACAAACTTCACCGCTTCCGGACCGTACACGCCGCTGACCAGCATGCCGTCAGCAAACAGCGACATGGTTTTATTCACCGGCCCGCCGAAGTCGAATGTCGCCATCGCACCGAGGATAGCGCCCATCAGAAAGCGGGATCCGCCCTGCATAGACTCCAGCAGATGAATCAACGCGTCCTGCAGCCAGGCAATCGGCTTGCCAATCAGCGTCATCATCAACAGGCCGCCGATAACGGTACTCAGTACCGGCAGCACCATGATGGGCATCAACCCCTGCATCGACTGCGGCAAACGGATATAGCGCTTGAGCAGTAGGACGGTATAACCGACCAGAAATCCGCCCAGCATCCCGCCGATAAAACCGGTATGAATTTCTCCGCAGACGAAGCCGACAATCAGACCCGGCGCGAATCCCGGACGGTCAGCAATGGAGTACGCAATCGCCGCGCTAATCAGCGGTACGATTAACCCCATCCCCCAGCCGCCAATCTGGTTGAGCATCCAGGGAATGGTTCCTGTTTTTTCACCGACGTTAGTGCCGCCAAGTATTTGCCCGAGAGCAATACAGATCCCGGCGGCGACAATTAACGGGATCATCCACGAAATTCCCGTTAATAAATGTTTTTTTATTTCCTGAGATAGCGGAATTTTATTTTCACTCATGTGAAATCCCTCCAGAATGAGGATCGCTACTGGTTATTATTAACTAATGATTTTTCGACCTTTTCAAGAAACTGAATGGGCGACTTTATGACGATTTCAGTTTTTACTCGCACAATGCGTTTGTTTGAAAATCGCTCCTCCCCTTTTATTTTTACATCGACAGCAAGAATCACGACATCAGCCGCAGAAATATCTTCTGTCAGCAGTTCGTTTTCTGTGCCAATGGTGCCCTGGGTTTCAACTTTTATATTATGACCAAGCGCTTTGGCACCTTTAATTAACTTCTCACGGGCAATATAGGTGTGCGCAATACCCGCCGTACAGGCGGCAACACAAACAATATTCATAACATGCTCCACATTTTATTTAGCAGACATTGGATTCAGCATATTGGCTAAAAAGCTCAATAATTTTTTGTGGACTACTTTCAACTAATAGTTGTTCAATAATGTCGTCATCTGCCAACGCGCCAGCAACCTGCGAAAGCAGACGAATATGGGTGGTGTTTTGATCTTCAAGACGTACGGCAAACAGAATAATGCACCGTACATTGCTGCCGTCCAGGGTTTCCCAGGGAATCTCCTGGCGGGTACGCCCAATCGCCAGCGTGGTATTGACCACCGCCGAGGATTTCCCGTGCGGGATCGCAATATGGTTTTCGAAGCCGGTCGAGCCTTCTGACTCACGTTGCCAGACATCCTGAATAAACGTTTCGCGACAGCTAATTGCTCCATCTTTTTGCAGAATATCCGTCAGTTCCTCAATAGCCTCCGTTTTGCTTGTAGCCTTCATGTCCAAAATAACGCGATTTGTATTGAGTATTTTCGTGATGTCCATCAATCATACCTCATGGAGTTCAGACATTAATTTTCAACGACCAGCGACGTCGCCCGATGTAATTTTTCCGTAATAACCGTTTCTGTTACCCGCTTAATATCCGCATCATTGAAGAAGGCAGTGACATACACGACCGGCATGGCAACCGCGGGTAAATTAATCGTCGATACCACCAGTTCAATATCGTCCGTCAGTACAGAGGGCAGGCTGCCTGCCGACACCACGCCGACGATAGTCCAGTCCGGAAAGGCGCGTAGAATACGGCTTTTGAGTAAGTGAGAAGTGCCGATACCCGTTGAACAGACCAGTAGTACGCGTTTACGCGCTATCTGACGCTCCATTGCGGCCTGAAAATGCACGGTTAAATATCCCACTTCATCTTCCGACACGGCCCGCTCGCCCCAACCGCTAAACACCCGATTTACCGCACACTGGGTCAGACGCCACACGTCCTGCAACTCGCCTTTGATATCCTCCAGCAACGGATTACGAATGCGGATCTGGTAGTTCAGTCGGTTAATCAGCGGCTTAATGTGGATCAGCAATCCGTCATACAGCGCCGTGTCCTGGCTAAGATCGCTGTCGACCATCTCGGCGAAGGTGGCAATCAACCGATGGGTAATCAAACGCGCTTCGTCGCTGGAGTGCATATGACCAATCACACTCACGTCATTATGCTCTTCAATCACCACACCCGAGGAGATAATGTATTGATATATAAACCAGACTTCGTCTTCAGGCAGCGGGTGGGCAATGCGTCTTTCGATATGCTGAATCATGCGACTGGCAATGGAAAATATGTTCTCATCACAGGTAGTGATGCTCTCTTCTTTTCTCGGAAGCGCATTGCCCCGCGTGATGCGGTACATCATGATCAGAATATGGGTAAAGATATTGACGTAATAAGGCTCGCCGAGCGACCAGCACAGGTCGTTCTCCATTTCCTGTAATAACGTCTGGACAAATAAAACATCTTCTTCGCCAAAGTAATGCACTAAGGCTTTATAACTGCCCGGGTCAAGGCGTGAATAAACCACGTTACCAGGTTCATTATGGTTAATCACACCGTTAATCAGCGACGCCATCGCCTGGCGCACACCGCTCTCGCTACCTTCGATGTGCGTGCCGCTCTGACTGCGAATCAACGACAGGCCCAGTGGGGTAATCCAGGATTCAATTACTTTCAAATCGTTCACAATCGATGCGCTACTAATAAAATAACGTTCGGATAATTTACTGATCGACGTTTCATGCGGCGTTTCGCTTAATAATTGTGAAGCTATCTTTACTCGCCGTGAATTATTCATCATGCCGTCAGCATCATCACCCTCCGTTCCTAATAACTGGTCCATATATAAAAGGTCGGTAATATTATCGGCACTTAATATCACCCCAGCACCAGCACGTTTATCGATGGCTATTTTCCATTCTGATAACCATGGTTCCAGTAAGCGCAGATCGCGCTGCACAGTTTTCTCTGAAACAGATAAATACTCGGCAACTTTCAGCAGCGTGACATATTCCTTCTTAGACAGAAGAAATTTTAATAATCTGTTTTGTCGCGAGGTAATCATTTGCATTATTTACCCTTATTACATACCAGATTAAATATCTATACCCGTCATACTTCAAGCTGCATGTGCGTTGGCTTTCCTCGCTCACCCCAGTCACGTACTTATGTACGTTCAGGGGATTCGCTGCGTCGCCGCCTTCCTGCAACTCGAATTATTTAGGTTATAAAGAAGCATTTATGCTCCACGTGTAATCCGTGATGATAAATATAAGAGGACTACGATGCGCCAACAATACTAAATCGTGTCCTGTATTCCGGACAGAAATAAGACAAAAACGGGAAATAGTGAGATATTTACGGCGCAGATCACATTTTTCGTGGGATTCAGAGTGATATCGCTCGCAAATATGGGGAGATAAAAATTTAATTCAGGATGTTTTAGATTTTCAGATCTGGAATGCTGCTCGCAGCGTGGGCCGGATAAAACGCATTGCGTCGCCATCCAGCCCACGTTGAGATTTACTTACAGGGTAATCGTCAGCGCATCCGCATCCGGCGTGACAACCGTTCCCCACTCACTGCCCACAGACGAGCCGCCCTTCACGCCGCTAACCTGCGTAATATTACGCAGACACAGCGTCCAGTTACGCGCTTCGCCACTTCCTTGCACGGTGATGGTATTACCCGTGCGCGTCGCTTTCAGCGTGAAGATAACCGAACCGTCAGCCGCCGGGACTTCACAAATCGCCTCCCGCCCCTCCTGCAGATGGAACAGCTGGAACGCCGTCCCTTCGTGCCAGGCGTAGTCCGGCTTCTGGTTATTGCAGCCCAGCGCCAGCAGTGTATTGTCGCGCACATAAACAGGCAGACTCAGGAAGTCATGCTGCTGCTTATGCCAGCGGCTGCCCGCCACCTCGTCGTTACGCCACAGATGCGTCCAGCGTCCTTCCGGCAGATAGAACTGCACATCACCCGCCTCGCTAAACACCGGCGCAACCATCACGCTATCGCCCAGCATGTACTGGCGGTCGAGATAATCACATGCCGGATCGTCCGGGAACTCCAGCATCATTGCGCGCATCATCGGCGTTCCGAGTTCATTGGCGCGCGCCGCTTCGCGATACAGGTACGGCATCATGCGGCATTTCTGCTCAGTGAAGTAGCGCACCACGTCGCAGGATTCATCATCGTACGCCCATGGCACACGGTAGGATTTACTACCGTGCAGGCGGCTGTGGCTGGAGAGCAGCCCAAACGCACACCAGCGCTTGTAGACGTGCGCCGGGGCGGTATTCTCAAAGCCGCCAATATCGTGACTCCAGAAGCCAAAGCCGGACAGGCCGATGGACAACCCCCCACGCAGGCTTTCGGCCATTGATTCATAGTTGGCATAGCAGTCACCGCCCCAGTGCACCGGGAACTGTTGCGCGCCGACCGAGGCCGAACGGGCGAACAGCACTGCCTCTTCTTCACCGACGGTCTCTTTCAGCACGTTCCATACCAGTTCGTTGTAGATGTACGCATAATGGTTGTGCATTTTCTGCGGATCGGAACCGTCAAACCACTGCACGTCAGTAGGAATGCGTTCACCAAAGTCAGTTTTGAAGCAGTCAACGCCGATATCCACCAGACCTTTCAGCTTGTTGGCATACCACTCGCAGGCTTCAGGATTGGTGAAGTCATAAATCGCCAGGCCCGGCTGCCATTTATCCCATTGCCACAGGGAGCCGTCCGGGCGCTTGAGCAGATAACCTTTCTCTTTCAGTTCATTGAACAGCGGGGATTTCTGGCCGATATAGGGGTTTATCCATACGCAGACCTTCAGCCCTTTCTCTTTCAGGCGGCGGATCATGCCTTCCGG
The DNA here is from genome assembly GCF_030332605.1 of Citrobacter sp. Cpo103. NCBI lineage: Bacteria > Pseudomonadati > Pseudomonadota > Gammaproteobacteria > Enterobacterales > Enterobacteriaceae > Citrobacter > Citrobacter sp. Cpo103. The sequence goes on from NZ_JAOWHO010000032.1 coordinate 348,417, forward strand.
GTCAGGGAAGGTCACCGGATCCCACTCAAAGTCGCACCACTGGAAGGCTTTCATCCAGAAGCAGTCGAAATGGAAGACGTGCAGCGGCAGATTGCGCTCGGCCATCCCATCGATAAAACTGTTCACCGTCGCTTCATCGTAATTAGTGGTGAACGATGTAGTCAGCCACAAACCGAATGACCAGGCTGGCGGCAGCGCCGGACGACCGGTAAAGCGGGTATAGCGATCCAGCACCGCTTTCGGCGTAGGGCCGTCGATGACGAAATATTCCAGATACTCGCTTTCAACGCTGAACTGCACTTTTGACACTTTCTCAGAGCCGATTTCAAACGACACGCACTGCGGATGGTTTACCAGTACGCCGTAACCACGGTTGGTGAGATAAAACGGGATGTTCTTGTAAGACTGCTCGGTACTGGTGCCGCCATCGCGGTTCCATGTTTCCACCGTCTGGCCGTTACGTACCAGCGCAGTAAAGCGCTCACCCAGACCGTACACCGTTTCGCCAACGCCCAGATCCAGGCGTTCAAACATATAGTTTTTCCCGCTGTTGGTGTCCTGCACGTAGCCGTTATTTTTCAGCTGGCTGCCGGTAATACGTTCGCCGTTACGCAAGAAATCCAGCGACCAGAACTCGCCTTTAGTGACCCGCACGCTCAAATTACCGCTTTTCAGTTCGGCAAATTCAGCGGTGTTTTGTATCTCTACGTTGACGTCCTGCAGCACGTTCAGCGGATAATGTGGACCGTTATCCAACGCGCCCTGGAAGTGTTCCATACGCACCCCAACCACGCCTTCCTGCGGCGAGAAAAAGCGCAGGGTGAAGAGTGGAGTATCCAGTTGCCAGGTACGTTCACGCACATCGCGCGGCGCAACGTAGACAATCATCTCGTTACCCTGCTGTTCGACCTCGAACACCTGAATCGGGTGAGTTAAATTCAGGCCAGGCTGCGTCAGCCAGTTTCCGTCGCTAATTTTCATCGTTGGTTCCTTAGTTCTGTAATTCTTTCGTCGAAAAATCCTGCTGATTGCGGTGCGCACCGTGAGCCAGCTGACTCATGATTTCCGTCAGATACGGCGTTTTCAGGGTATAGAAGCGTTTGGCAATCACGGCACTCAACAGGTAACAAATAGCCGGGACAATCGTGAACAATGCGATAATGATGCTAATGGTGGCGCTGTTCTGGGTTTTCGCTGCGGCATCGTAACCGCCGCCCGCCAGCATCCAGCCGATCATCGCCCCGCCGAGCGCCAGACCCAGCTTGAGCACGAACAGCGTGCCCGCGAAGCTGATCCCCGTCAGACGTTTTCCGTTACACCACTCGCCGTAATCAACGGTATCGGACATCATCACCCACTGGATTGGCGTCACGAGCTGATGCAGTACGCCAATCACGAAGATGAAGGCAAACATGGTGAGGTTGGCATGCATCGGCACGAAGAACATTGCCAGACTGACGACCGCTAGCAGGGCGTTCGTCCACCAGAAGACGCTGACTTTGCATTTCCAGTCAGTCAGCGGTTTTGCCAGCGCAGAGCCGATAAGATTGCCGACGCAATAGGTGGTGAGGAAGGCGACAAACACTTCCGGGGTACCCAGAATCCAGGTGACGTAATACATCATCGCCCCGCCGCGAACGCAGACGGCCAGGATGTTGAGGATGGTCAGCAGGCCGACGATGCGCCATTGGTCGTTCTGCCAGATGTCGCGCAGGTCCTCACGCATTGAGTTGCTGCTCGGCGGCGCTTCCACACGTTCTTTGGTGGTGAAGAAGCAAAACGCCAGCATCAGGAACGCCACAACCGAGAGCACGGCAATCCCGCCCTGGAAGCCCAGCGCTTTATCTTCACCGCCAATCAGATTCACCAGCGGCATCATCAGCACGGTGGAGAGCATGCCGCCCGCCGTCGCCAGCACAAAGCGCCATGACTGCAGGGAGATACGCTGCGTTGGGTCATTGGTTATCACACCGCCCAGCGCGCAGTAGGGAATATTCACCACGGTATAAAGCAGGGTCAGCAGCGTGTAGGTGATTGCGGCATAAATCATTTTGCCGTGCAGGCTGAGATCCGGCGTGCTGTAGGCGAGCACACAGACCAGACCAAATGGCAGAGCGCCAAACAGCACCCACGGGCGGAATTTCCCCCAGCGCGAACGGGTGCGGTCGGCGAGCAGTCCCATGCAAGGGTCTGAGATAGCATCCAGCGCGCGAGCCAGTAAGAACATCGTGCCGACAAAACCGGCCGGGATACCAAAAATATCGGTATAGAAGAACATCATATATAACATAACGTTATCAAAAATGATGTGGCTGGCGGCATCGCCCATGCCGTAGCCAATCTTCTCTTTAACGGACAAAATCTCACTTTTCATTACGCATCCTTGTTAGCACTTTCACACGCACTGATACCGGTTACAGTTCTTGTAAACCATCCCTGTGAGCACGGGTATTCCGATATCTCGTTATCAAATTACGATTCTTGTTTTCTGTGATCAGGGTAGCGTCTGAAAATGTGTCTAAGTGTAAGCAATGGATTTTGCGGGGATTTATTTGAAACTGGTCATGGTATAGAGAAACGGAAGTTAAAAAAGTGAGTGAGGGGGTGTGGAAACGTTTGGAAGTAGCTATAATGCGCCCCGCCTCCATGTAGCAATCGAGGCGCGGAAGATCGTCATCTCCGGTGAGGTGGCTGGACTTCAAATCCAGTTGGGGCCGCCAGCGGTCCCGGGCAGGTTCGACTCCTGTGATCTTCCGCCAAAATGCTTATTACTTTGCAGTAATCCGTGTCATAACGAGTTCCCCGTTAGGCTGGATATTAAAAGGATTTGACCTGCTGTATTCACTGTAAATGCAGGTAACATTTTCAAAAAACAATCCAGCAAGGGTTGATGCAATAATATGTGGTTTAGGCCCAAATTGAATAATCGAAATGTTATATTCTTTTTTTAGAGGTTGAATAAGCTGGCATAAATTTTCAAATGTTACTGATAGACTTGAAATAGGTAATCTCAGTAAATTCCTTCCATCAGATAACTGATGCTCAATAAATTCTTTATTAATTGTTTCAGCCATTATCTCATAATCAGGTAATGAGCCAGGAGATGCAATTATTCCAAAAGTCAAATCTGGTTCAAGTAGATTGAAAAAGCTTTGAGGTCCAATTTTATCAAATCCCAACATAAAAATTGCACATTTTTTTTTCTTTGTGATTGAAGACCCTTCACATCCAGGCAATATTTTTACATCGCCCAACTCAAAGTTAAGAAAATCTTCATTTTTAGGATATTCAGCAGAAGAATAAATAAGATCAATTGTTATTTTTTTAGCACATACTTTTAAACAATAATTTAATATTGCAGCATACCAGTTTCTTGACATTGAACTATAGTCGACCATTAAACAAACTTCATCTTTATCTATTTTAGATAGTTTATTATTTAAAACAGTGTAAACTTCATGAATATGTGAATGCTCAAGATTTACAATAGATAGTTTAGAAGCCCATTTTTTCTGTAAGATATCATAACTAAATAATCTGCTATTATTTTGAGAACTCTCATTAAACGATAAGATTATTGCCTCGTGTACATTGCTCATATCGAGCAGTTTTGAAACATAAGTACAACGTGGTTCATAGCCTAAACCAAAAAACGCAATATCATATCTTGTATTCAGCATTTCAGCTCTTGATAAATCTTGTAATCTAATCTTCATTATCAAACAACTCCATTTGATCTTCTTCGCTCAATGGAGCGTTAGAATTAAAAATATTATGTAACCGAACAGAGCGACCCACTCGAGGGAACAAGTTGAAGTTTGGTGCAAGACAGTTTGCTAAAACAAATCTACCCTCCTTTGATGGAAATAGAGATTTTGTATTTCTATCTTTTTTAACATAAGGATATAGTAAACCAAGATCTACTGCAGCCTTAATACAACACCATTGTTCATCAGATATAGTATCATCAATCTTAAATGATTGAGGGGTATCACTACCAATTTTCTCTACTAAGCTTTTATCTTTAAAATAACTTCCAATTTTATTTATAAAATTAAAAGCCTTAATACCATCTTTTTCAAACTTTATAACCTCAAGCTCTCTATAAGAGTAACTTTTAATTCGTTCACTTTGGCTGGCATCTGGAATTCTTTTATATTGCTCCTTTAAGTTACCCAGTAAATGATTGAAAAGCCTGAATAAACGCCGAGGATTGCCATCCGAACAACGAGAAATAATTGCCACACCAGAATATAATGTAGTCGCCGAATTCCCTGATTTATTATTATATTCCTCACGTAAAAGAAGCAATCCACGTAATTTTCGGATAATAGCATCATCGAACTTTTCAATGTTACTAGCATATAATGCTTTAGCTCTGTTAATAGTATCCGTATTACAATGCTTTTCAATTAACTCAATGACATATGTGTTCTCTGCAATATCTGGCGTTGACTGAGTTAACACGGATTTACCGACCAATTGCTCTAACGTTAAAAAATTCTTTTGATGATATTTCAATCTATTAACAAAAAGTTTTTCTGCAAATTCTTGTATTATTTTATCAGAGCTTTGCTGATTAAAATGAGATGTCCCCAATTTATCAATGTAAACATATTCGAGATCATGACCAATATTGATATTTGCTGCTACATCAGTATCCAAGGTATGATGACGATAAGGCATTGTAGTTATTTTAAAAACCAAATCACTCGCGGAGCGCATAAAGGTATTTAATGTTTGATGGTGTGCTTTTGTGAGAAACTCTGCCTCATCAATACATACTACCCATCGATCATTTTCTTGAAGAGAAAGTTTACGCTTGATAATTCTAGATGCAAATTCAAAAGGTTTAAATAAAGTCGTATGAAATGCTTCGCCAATTCTAATTTCTTCCTCAGTCAAAGAAAAACCCATAGCTTCTTTATTAAAGGCTAAATTCTTCTTAAACTCAACTCTCTCTAATTCACTTCTAATATGATTCAAATTGTTTAATGCAAGATTGGAATCTGAAAACCATAAACCAGATATTTCCAAACATATTTCCCTCTCTATAAAAAGCTGTGCGATATCATCTTCAATATAAGAATCAATACAACTTCTTATTGTATCTAGCAGTTTTGCACATAGTGAAAGATTAAGGCTCCATACAAAATACTCTTCTTTTTTAGACTCATAGTTGTTTAATGAATTTACCCATTCAACCCTTAAAGGGACATAAGTCGCGATAAAACCTTTCGAATCAATAAGAGATTTTGCTTTAGGATAAAAAGCGGCTAGTTTACTCAAATTCTCATGAGCAAGCATTTTAACCAGAGCAGTTTTTCCTGACCCCCTGGAACCTAGGATTACTTGGTTTTGACTGGTGAAAAGAGCCTCGAATGATTCGGTCCAGATAAATTCATTTGCAAGTTGATTTGTATTTAATCCCCTAGCATTAGAATTTTCAAATATAGAACTTAATTCACTAAAATTCATTTTAGACCTCCGCCCACAATAAAACGAAGCTATCATTTTTGCTTGGCATTACTTCATACTTCAACTCATCAGATAGATCATCTATTGCATGAGATAATAACTGCTTATTACAATATGTCAATTTTGGCTCAACTTTTATTAGATCTTGCCATCTTGCATAATTATTTTGTTCTCTGCATCGATTAATAATATTTCTTAATTTATTTTTTAATTGATTTCTTGAAACCATATAGCCGTAATATTCCTCATGGCTTATACGATCTCTGTCATAAATAGACCGGGTCCATTTATGATTTGTAAAATATGACCACGATATCACTTTACCCCTAGAAAAATTATTTTCCGGACAGAAATCATGATGATCAATAAGATGAAAAAAATTAGCAACTCCATTATGCCAATCCTTTAACTGTGCGGCAAAACTACCTGCACTCAATATATTAACAAAAAAACCATCAGAATCCATTTGAAAATTATATCTTGGAATATGCTTATGCCCATGCACAATGAAGTCAAATTCATTTTGACTTGCAAAGCGCATAAAATCTTCTGCATTCTTCATTTGACTAAGGTCAGGTTCAGGAAATGTAGTATCCGTATAATTCTTAGGATGATGATGAGTAAGCAGTATTTTAAATTTACGTTCTTCCTTTTCTTTTAATTCATCCAATGATGATTGCAAAGTAGCCAGACACTTTAAGTCGACCTCACCAAATTTAATATCTTTATCATAACTATCTAAAGCAGAGGAATTTATACCAACTACAATCAGATCATCATGTTCCCAAATGGTAGAAAATGGGTCAGAGTAGTATGATGATAGTCTGGTATTATTCAATAAAGAAGAAAAAAAATCATTGTTTCTTATATGAGTATATTTCTCAAGTATTACTTTATCTTTACTACTGTTCCTTTCGCTAGCTGCTTTTTCTTGTTGCCAATTACCATCATGGTTGCCTGGTACAAAGAATACGTTATTAACATCTATATCTAATATTTTAATGATGTCTTTAATTCTCTGTGCAGCAACTTCAAATTCATACATTTCTGCTCGATTGGTTATATCGCCTGCAATCAGCAAGTGAGTAGCAGTAATACCTTCTAATTTGACCAAGTCTCTAAATTCGTCTATAAAATTTTCTGTAATAGCTGATGCACCACTAACTTCCGTGCAAAAGTCTTTAGCCCTTGCTGTTGTACCCACATGTAGATCACTAATTACCAGTATTTTCATAATTTATTCTTCATCATCATACTGTTGAGATAAAACATATAAAAGTTAGGCTCTACCCTTTGGGTATTTTACCTCTCAGTAATAATTCTTTTCTCGCCAGTTCCTTCAACCAACTGGCGAGACTTACCCCTTCTTCTGCCGCCACTGCATCCAATTGCTCCTTCAATGCCGGATCAATACGCATTTTGAACTGCGGTGATTGACCACCGCCTTTTGGTTTTTTTTCGCGCGATATGATTGACATGGAGCCACCTATCCAACTATCTTAATCATATAGGAGGCCACCTAAAAGCCTTCTACACTAGCAACGCCCCGATGTACGGGAACACAGCCGGAGCGTCTAACCTCACCAACTATCAAGGAGATGATTATGGCTGATTCGCATTCTACCTCAGACACCGACCAATCCGGAACCGAACGTTCGGTAATTGTGGGATATCGCCCGAATGTTTTCGACAAATCCACACCCAAAATTATTCTTTCCGGCAAGTGGCTACGCGAAGCGGGGTTTGATACCGGCCAACAGATTACCGTAAAAGTGATGAATGGCTGTATCGTCCTGATGGTCTATGGCGAGCAGGAACAACGGTTGCAGGATGAGCTGCAAGAAGCAAGTCAGAAGTTAAAAAGAATTGAGAGCACGCTGGCGACTCTTCAGTGAATTGCGAGTTAACATTTAAGTGGCGCTTACATGTTAACCTGATGCCGGATGGCGCTAACGCTTATCCGGCCTACATTCCTGTAAAATGAAGCCAAGGTGTAACGGGAACCCAAACAAATGAATCACCACGAAAAACCAGACACAATCTTTTCGATTGACGACGATGAAAAAGTCGAAGAAATAAAAATTCAGTTACTGAAAGCCAAGATTCAATGTGCAAAATGTGACATTCATTCTGACAATATTGTTAATGGGGATAATTTCTTTGATGAATTAATGGATCCAAATAAATAAAAATGCGTTATAAACTCATGGGGAAGAACAATAACTATGATAGTTGAATTTTAGTTTATTACCCATGAATAGGCAACGCATCAGGGTTCATTCAATCCCTACACGAAAAAACATAATGATAATACTATCCTGATGACATATGCCAAACGATAAATATGACAGGAAAATAAAAACCATATTATAATCCCGCTAAAAATACACAGGCATTTTTCTTTAATCTGGAAGAAACGACCTCGTTTCTAATAAATTAATTATTGGGTTACATATGAAAAAATTATTCATGGCAATGGTTATCGCTTTCGTCACAATCACCACCTCATCCGCCGCTTTTGCATGTCCAAAAGGCGAACATCCGCATGGTGGTACAGGTTCACATCATAAGGGTGGTTGGTGCTCGTATGATCAATAAAATTTCCATTCCTGTCGTGTTATTGTTCTGCCTTTCAACATCAGCACTGGCAAAATCGACCTTGAATATCGACGGCAACTCGCTTTATCACGGCTATCAATTGTATGAAAAAGGTTTTGATTATTTGAATGTTCAGGATGAACAGATTGCTGTGATGTATATGTCTTTTGTCGCAGGAGTGGCAGGCACATTATCACAAGAGAATATCATCTGCGGTGAGAGTATAACCATTGGGCAGGAGGCCGATATTGTCGGGAATTACCTCCAAACTCATCCTAAGGAACGAACAAAATACACACCTTCAGCCCTGGCTATGATTGCGTTAGGCAAAGAACTCTCTTGTAGTAAAAAAAGTAATAGTTAGCATAATTTACAGCTTTTGGTGCCGGATGGCGCTAACGCTTATCCGGCCTACGATTCCCCCAAAAAATAAAGCCGCTGATCGGTTAATCAGCGGCTCTCTATTACCTGTGATGCTTCAGAAGTTATATTTCACGCCGAGCATACCGCGGGTATCGCTGTAGCCTTTATCGCCGACCTGTTGGGCCACGTTGCTCCATACGTTAAGACGCGGAGTAATTTGACCTTCAACACCGATTTTCAGCTCGCCGATGTTTTTGGTGCCGCGCATGTCGTTGCTTACATCATCCATTTTCACGCTGGTTGTCTGTGTATTGTGGATCCAGTTGGCTTCAACAAACGGCTGGAACTCGCGAGATTTACCGTCGTCGATGGCGTTGTGACCGTTGATAAAGGCTTTCACACCCAGACGGGTCATCAGGTTGCCATCGGTATTATCCTTCACGCGGGTACCGTTCGCTTCGCGGTGACTGTCGGCTTGCACGTCCATCCATACCACCTGCGCTTTTGGTTGCAGCCAGTAGCTGTTGCGCTCGCTTTCACCCAGTTTAAAACTGTAACCGGCTTCAACCGAAGCGGTTATCCCGCTGGATTTGTATTTCTCTGCTGCCTGCTCCTGGCCCATCACTTTGTTATCAAACCAGTTGTACAGCGCCCAGGTATCCACGTAGGTACCGGTCTTGTCGGCGTCGTTGGCATACCATGTGCCGTACAGACCCACGCTGTAACCAGTGACCTGGCCACGTGAATGGTAGCCGGTCAGGCTGGACTGCGTGCGGTTCTGGCTGTTGGCATAACCTGCCATCGCGCCGAGGTGCCAGCGGTCGAGACCGTCGCTACTCCACTGCGCCAGGTCGCCGCCTAACTGCATCACATAACTGTTGCTTTGGGTTTTCAACTGCCCGCTACCGTCTTTGAAGCGGGTATGTGCCCCAACGTTACGCATCCACAGGCTGGTAACTTTCTTCTCACCTGTCAGCATATCGACGTACTGCGTTTCACCCAGACGATCGTGCAGTCGGGTCATAAACAGCGTGTTAGCCGCGTAGTTGTTCGCCAGATAACTGCCTGCTTCCGGACGGTATTGCTGCTCAGTGACAGGAGGCGCAACGGGTTCTTCCGGCTCAGGGATAATCGGGTCTACAGGATCGACCGGGTCTGGATCAATAGGGTCAACCGGGTCCGGATCAACAGGGTCAGGGTCTTCCGGATCCGGCGGAGCGGGAATGAAGCTGGTCAGATACCAGTTGCTGCCCTTCTGCACAACGTTATAGTCGTACGCTCCGGCAACAATACGGCCCGCTTTCTCAAAAGTACCGTCAGAATTACCGGCCACTTCGATGATCTCAATACCTTCAATGGTCTGCGCCCCGGTTCCACCAATGTTATTCACCGCCACGAACGCATTACCCGCGGTGTTGCCGAGCACTTTCAGCTTGTCGGTTTCCGAGGTATCGTCATTCAGGACGGTATTGAAAACCAGTTTGCCGCCGTTCCCGGTAAAATCCTCATTGATGGTAAGCGTCTGCCACGGTTCACCGTCAGCATGCCCAAAGTTCACCACTGACCCGCCGTTCAGCATCAGGTCGGTGAGCGTTGAGCTGTTGGTCATGTTCCAGGTCGCGTCGCTCATTTGCAGCGAGATAACGCCCGTCCCGGCAGTGGCGCTGGTGATGTATGACGCCCCGCTCCACAACGAGTTGTCGGTCATGTTGAGCTTAATGGTACTGTTTTGCTGCGGCAGACTGCTGGTTGCGGCAGTCGCGCCTGCGGCATGAAGATCGCCATCGATGAGGAAGCGCCCGCCAGTAGAACCGTCTACGATGCCACCCGTTTCGGTGCTGATGGCATAACTTTCGTTGCTGTGATCGCCCGCCATGGCAATGGCGGCACCGCCTGCCAGGTTTATCGCCCCGCGTGAAGTCGCATACAGGCCGCGTGGCGCTTTGCTGTATGACGCAGCTTTCGCCGAACTGTTCACGTTGATCGTTGCGTTTTCACCGAGATTCACGGTCGCGTTGGTGGAGTAAACCGCATGTGCACTGACGCCGTTGACCGTAATCGTCGCGTTGTTGCCTAGTTCCGTTTTGGACGATGAGGCGGCATAAATCCCTGTTGAAGAAGCACCCGAAGTCTCGATGGTGGCGTCATTGCCAAGCAGGATTGAGGAACCGCTCTGCCCGGTGCGAAGACCTTCTGAGCTATCACCGATCGTCACAATGTGTGCCCGGTCGCCGACCACAATTGTATTTTTGGCCTGCGTGGCGTCTTTCATCGCGTTGGCTGTGATACCACGTCCCTGGGAACCGGTGGTTTGAATATACAGATCGTCGCCGACGTAAATGCTGGCCGAGCCCTTCCAACCCTGGCTATAGGAGTTGTAACCGGCGTTAATACCGTCACCATCCTGACCATCAACATAAATGCTGGTGCGATCCCCGGTGATAATAAAGACCGGGTTATCCGGCGTATTGGCCCCGTGCGTGCGGATACCGTCAACATCTTTACCATTATTGGCGGCATTCTTCGACTGCGTGCGAATCGTCAGGTCATCCCCAAAAATAACGCCCGGACTACCCGTTGTACTGTTCTGAATAACGGTAACAGAGTGCTCAAAAGCTTCAGCACCGGGTCCATTAATCGTTAATCCATTGCCATAAACAGGAATCGTGCCCGCACTCCATTGATAAACATAATTCGGCATGGCGCTGGTTTTAGCGAAACTGGCATTTGCCTGCGCTGGAATTATTGCCTGCAATTCCGGAGGCAGACTGCTAACCAGTCCGCTGGAAGGTAGACTATCAACGTCAACCCATGCCGCATGAGCTGAAAATACCATAGAGGTTAATGCGGCTGAAACCGCTATGGCAATACGAGAATAAGATTTGGGATTTGGCATATTAGCCTCCTGCTTTCAGGCGTAGAGCGTCCACCACATCGCAAGGATGTGAAAATAATAAAACTCAAAAATACGTTATAAAATGTTCGACAATATTTGATGAATACTATGGCCTAACTTATCTTCAAGTCTGAGCTTGTAGACATATATTTTCTTAATATCGATATTATCTATTTTGGTAATTTGCTGAATACTTTTCCCTGACACAAAACGCTTCAGTAATATCATTTCTGTATAGTTAAGTGAGCGTCCACGTTTGCTGTTGGCGAGATGGCCAGTAAAGAGTCGCCTGATTTTCTGATGTTGAACTTCGTCATCATCATCGGAATATATAATCCCTTGTATTTTATTGCTTTTGGACAGCCAGTAGTTGGCTAATGGCGCCAGATTCCTGTCAGCTATCAACACAATATGCATACCGCTGTAGGCCAGCCGGTCAACCCATTGCGGGTCGGAAAACAGGCGTAGATTAGGGAAAGAAAAATCCACAAAAATAAACCCACGCGACAAATGGTTCTGATTATTAAGCAGAAGCTTTTCAATAATTCCTTTTTGCAGAAAGCCATTCCCCTCAGGCCAGATAGCAAAAGCGGCACGGTGACAGTAACTGGCGCGAACCGCAGTATCTGGAAATAATTGACAGGATAATTCACAGCTTATGCAACGAACAGTCTGTGACGGTGATCTCTTCATCAAAAATGACTCCTGTTATTTTTCCATAAATATTTCATTGGTAAATAAATGTGTCAATCCAACACGTAGTACGTTCCTTGTCAGTTAATAACAGTGGCGCTAATAAAATGTAATAAACTCCTGATGCACTAATATGTATGGGCTGTGAGTAATACGATTGCGCTAAGCTTATTTACGCTTTATCTCAGAATAACAACCTATGCTTTAGGAATTTTATGCATAAATTCAGATTCTAAGATAAACAGTAAAAAAGCACTATTTGCTAAAAAATAACCTGCATAAAGGTTGCTTACTAATTACGTAATTCTGATAACTCAATCACCCTTGTCATGTTGTGGACAAATATAAAGATAATTCAGATAAAACTGTAATGAATTCTCATTATTTAACCTTAGGTAATTTTAACCTAAGAAATAAGATTTCTAACATGTTGTATTTAAAGGATTTTTAATAATTAAGCAAAATTCTTATCTTCAATCATGAACAAAGAGTGAGGCGTATTATCGATTTGGATGTAAAATTTAAAGGATGCGTTAGCACACGCTGTGATTCGTTTTGGTTACTGAGGGCTGGGCAATTGTACCTTATCAATCAGTTGGTCGAATTTAATCCTGATAGCAAAAGTCTGGTCAATCGTCAGACCGGGCGAGCAATTCAGCTCCAGCTCCCTGCCTCGCTCTGTTTTCTCTATTTAATTACTCACGCAAGTGACATTGTTTCCCAGAACACGTTGATGACAATTGGTTGGGGTGAAAGAAATAATGTGACCACCACCAACACATTTTACCAGGCTATTCTGACACTACGTAACGCGCTGGCGGACGTGGGGTTGCCTCGTGATACGGTGAAAACTATTTCCCGACGCGGGCTCAGATTAAATGAGAATACGCAAGTAGAGACAATAACGCTTCAACAGAGTGAAGTTTCCCCGCCGCCGGTTATTGAAGAAATCACCCCCGCAAAGATAATTCCTTCGACACCACAACAAACTACGCAGATACCCTGGTTTGAGGTTTTATTTAGCGCCAGTGTCGTGATTGCCACGTTGATCATCTGGTTGGTGTGGTATCAAACGCGCCCTGTTATGCCGTTTAGTAAATTTGTCCAGGCTTCCATGCAGACCCCATCACGGCAAAATTGCAAAATCTATTACTCACCAAATGAACACGACCAGCAAGGCTATTTCAATCTGATGCAGTTACATCCCTATCTCTGTGAAAACAACAAGCACGTGTTTCTTACCGGTTACAGCAAAGCGGAAAGGATCGTGGCATTTGTCTGTGATAAAGATGCACGGGTGGATGCTAACGCATTTTGTACTACTCATTATTACTGGATGCGCGGGCAATGAAAAAAACACGCCACCTTATAGTGCTCGTGGCCGGGCTGGTTACTGTGCTCGGTTCAGGGGGATGGTTATGGCATTCACGCTATGCCGACAAACCGCTGAATTGCATCGGTAACATGGAATGGAATATTGGCAGCAACCGCTTTACCGGTACGTTATCGTTTCGGATGTACAACAGTGAAGGCCTGGCCACTATTACCGGCAAACTGTACGGGCGTAATACCTCCGACATTAGCAGGAACATCTATTTTAACTACACCCAAAAGCGCGATGCCCGAGTGCTACAGGCGATGCAGGTCGTCAAAACCTTCGCTGACACCGCTGATGAAGCGGATATTAACGACACATTACCTGGATTTTACCGCCAAAGCGGACGAAGCCTGAGCCTGGTCATGGAGGAGTATAAAGGTGCATGGATTTTTGCCAGCTCCAATGTGCCCTCGCTGTATTGCCGCAAAAGGTAACGTCATATCCGGAAACAAAAAGTACGGCCCCTCAATGAAATTCACATTTGTCATCATTAACTTACGCGACATGGGTCACTGAATCCACACATAACCCATTGCTATTCTTCATCGCGAATCAGGAAACATCCTGAATATCATAATATCCGTTGCGTAATAATTAAGCGAAATGGGCGTTATATTTTGCCCAGAAGACTTCAACCTACGGATGGATATTTGGAGAAGACGTGGGCAGGGGCGTTTATCTCTCTCGCGAGCAATGTCTGAGCATTCAGGCGTTATCGCATTTCAGGAAACGGTGTGTTTCCGGTGTATTTTTGGCGTACATATGAGGGATACGTAATGTTTACTTTTAAAAAGTGCCTGATTGCACTTTCTATAAATTTGGCCATTGTTTCATCAGGTTTTGCTTGTACGACCCTGCTGGTCGGCAACGAAGCATCAGCGGACGGCTCCATGCTGGTCGCCCGTAGCGCAGACAGCGATGCTCTGAAAGCACAGCATTTTGTCATTCATCCGGCAAAGCAAAATCAGACCGGTGTATACAGCACCAAAGCACATAATGGTGCGAATGATTTTACCTGGCCACTGCCGAAAAACTCTCTGCGTTATACCACTGTCCCAAACTGGAAAACCCAACTGCACGGCGCGACCGGGTTTAACGAGCTGGGTGTCGGCGTGAGCGGTACAGAATCCATTTTTGCCTCACCGAAAGCACTGGCCGCCGACCCGTACGTTGAGGATAAAGGGATCACCGAAGACGATATCCCGGATATTCTGCTGTCACAAAGTAAAACCGCACGTGAAGCTGTGGCGCTATTGGGCCATATCGTTGAGACCGTCGGCGCAGGCGAAGGTTTTGGCGTTGCCGTCGTCGACGATAACGAGATCTGGTACCTGGAAACCGGTAGCGGCCACCAGTGGATGGCGCAGCGTCTGCCGAATAACCAGTATTTTGCCACCGGTAATCAGGGCCGCTTACAGGATTACGATCCTAAAAATCCGGACATGATGGCGTCAAAAAACCTGATTCAATTTGCGACTGAAAAAGGACTGTACGATCCGGCGAAAGACGGTAAATTCAACTTCTCCAAAGCCTATACCCGTGATGACGAGCGTGACCGCACGTATAACGACCCTCGTGTATGGACCATCCAGAAAGAGTTCAATCCTTCCGTAAATCAGGATATGGCCAAAGGGCGCGAATTCCCGGTCTTCATGACGCCAGAGAAGAAAATGACGCTGGACGATGTGAAGGCCGTGTTGCGTAGTCACTATGAAGGGACCAGCCATGACCCGTACACCAACGGTCTGAACGGCAAAGAGCCATGGCGTCCGGTAAGCGTTTTCCGTACCTATGAAGCGCACGTTATGCAGGTCCGTCCGTGGTTGCCAAAAGAGATTGGTGAAACGACCTACATTGGCCTGGGCATGGCTGACCTCACCGCCTTTGTTCCGTACTACAGCGGCCTGAAAGCGTATCCGGCTAACTACACGATGGGTACCGATAAAGCGGACGATCAGTCTATCTACTGGAAATATCGTAAATTACAAACGCTGACGATGACCGATTATCCGAAGCTCGCGCCAATCGTCAAAAAAGCCTACAAAGCGTGGGAAGACAAAGTGGCGAAGGAGCAAAAAGAGGTCGAAGCAGAGTATCTGAAGATGGCGAAAACCGATAAACCCGCCGCGGATAAGATGCTGAATGACTTCAACCTGCGCATCATGGCTGACGCCGAGAAGCTGACGGAAGATCTAACCAATCAGCTATTTACCATCCGCACTAAAGACATTCAGTCTGATATTTTCTTTGCGAATGCAACGAAAAAAGACTGAGTAACGACGCGATAGTATTCTGGCGTAAAGCGCTTATTAGCTTTGCGCCAGCATTTCACACCGCGCCTTCACCGCCTCGTGCAGAAGGCGTACCGCGGTTGAAAGCTGCTTCCGATGCGGGCAAATCATATTCAGCGGGACTTTCTCTCCCTGATAATCCGACATCAGCAGTTGTAATCGACCGTCACGCACATCATCGCTGACATCCAGCCACGACTTGTACGCCACACCTTCTCCGGCAATCGCCAGGCGCCGGATCACTTCCGCATCGTCACTCATAATGGTGCCGTTAACCTGCACACTACTGACCTCGCCGTTGCGCGTAAATGTCCAGCGATCGTGCAGGCGGCCGCGTAATACGAAAGTCATGGCGTTGAGCTGTGTTAAATCATCCAGTTTTTGCGGCGCGCCGTTTTGCTCAACCCATTCCGGTGATGCCACCAGCACGCGTCGGTTACCCGGTGCAACCGGCAGCGCAATGTAAGACGCGTCTTCGGTGTTGCCATAGCGAAACGCAACATCGACGGGGTCTTTAAAGACATCCGTTACCTGGTCGGAGAAAAAAATCCGCAGGCGCAGCGCGGGATAGCGGCGTCGAAACGACTGAAAGACCGGTAGCAGCAGGTTACGACCGAGATCGGAAGGCACGGCGATTTGCAGCGTGCCTGATACTTCATCTTCCGGGGTCTGAATTTTTTGCAACCCGGCATGCATTACATCCAGCATCTGGCGGGCATAGGGTAACCAGACTTCACCTTCTGGCGTCAGGCGCAGGCTGCGCGTGGAGCGGGCGAACAAGCGGATAGCCAACGTAGACTCCAGGCGCTTGATAGCTGAACTGACCTGAGCAGGCTGAACGCCGACTTCGCGCGCGGCATCGCTAAAACTATTCAGCGCCGCGGCGCGGACAAACAACGTGAGATCTTCAAGCCGGAACATTTTCACTCCCCGAGTATAAGTCCTGTCGCCATAGGGCTATTTTTCCCGTTCTGTTACCGGTTTACCATCGAATTATTCAACTGATTCCTGTAACCGGAGAGACCATGAAAGCCATCGCCATCACCCGCGCCGCGACCGACGGCAATAACATTGAATTTTTACAAGAGATTGACCTGCCCATGCCAGTCGCTACCGGGCACGATCTGCAGGTTGAAGTGAAAGCCATTTCCGTCAACCCCGTCGATACCAAGGTCCGCGAAGGTTTTAACGCTGATGTGCCGCGCGTACTGGGCTGGGACGCCGTTGGCGTGGTGAAGTCCGTGGGTGAAGCCGTCACCCTATTTTCACCCGGCGATGAAGTCTGGTACGCCGGAGCGCTCGGCCGCGCTGGCAGTAATAGTGAATTTCAGCTGGTTGATGAACGTATTACCGCGCTGAAGCCAAAAACACTGGATAATGCTTCTGCTGCGGCGCTGCCACTAACCGCTATCACCGCCTGGGAAATGCTGTTCGACCGTCTGGGCGTTGAGGAAAATGGCAATGAAGATGATGTGTTATTGATTGTTGGCGCGGCTGGCGGCGTCGGTTCTATTCTGACGCAACTGGCCAGTAAGCTGACCAAAATGATCGTCATCGGTACCGCATCACGTCCGCAGAGCCAGAAATGGGTACGTGAAGCGGGCGCTCATCATGTGATTGACCACAGCAAGCCGTTGACGGAAGAGCTGGCACGGATAGGCATTAAAGAGGTGACGCACGTTGCCAGCCTGAACAATACCGAGCAGCACTATTCGCAAATTATTGCCGCACTGGCGCCGCAGGGCAAACTGGCGCTGATTGACGATCCGCAAACTCTCGATGCGCGCCCGCTGAAGGCCAAAAGCATTTCGCTGCACTGGGAGTTTATGTTTACCCGTTCGATGTTTACCACCCACGACATCATTGCGCAGCATCAGTTACTGACCCGTGTGGCGCAGCTGATCGACGACAGCACCCTCCGTACCACGCTGGGCGAACATTTTGGCGCGATTACCGCGGCAAATCTGCAAAAAGCCCACACACAAATTGAAACCGGTCGCTCGGTCGGCAAGATTGTGCTGGAGGGGTTTTAACATGTCTGATTCTGACGTGATTTCAATTATTGCGGTACTGAAAGCCAAACCGGGGAAAAACGACGCACTGAAACAGGCGCTACAAGCACTGCTGCTGCCCACGCGCCGGGAGCCGGGCAATATTGAATATGCCCTGTTCCAGTTACGCGACACGCCGGATGTGTTCTACGTACGCGAATCCTGGCGCGGTCAGGCCGGTCTGGATGAGCATATCGCTCTGCCACATTTCCAGGCGTTCATTCTACAAATGAACGATCTGCTAGCCGAACCGCTACGGCTGGATTATCTGACGCCGATTGAGGCGTAATATTAATACCGTGCTCCTCTGATGTTCGGGGAGCACAACAAATATCAACATGAGAATTTACCTAACTCAATAATAACTTGGAAAATAAAATAGACATGATCATTATCCTCTAGAAAACCGTAGTATTAGTCACAAAATTAACATTGAAGATATATCGTTAATATTCATTATATTTCACAATAATAATAACAATATAAAAATAAGTCAGTCAGAAACATCAACTGAATTTTTACCCCTTACTTCCAGTACACACCATAAAACAATATGAATGCAGAAATATAATTTCATAATAACAGGCATTGTTATTTTAATGCGGTGGGAAGAAACTAAGCTCACTAAGGAAATTCTTATGAGAATAACTTTAGTCTCCCCCTGAAATTAACCATGATGATGTCAATAATGGTTAATTAGCTGTAACTCAAAAATGGATATCGCCCAGGCGATTATAGACTTTACTGCGGGTTAGATAACCCGCAAAAAGCAACAACAAGGAATGGATCATGTCTACACCCGCTAATTTTAATGGCCAACGCCCAGTGATTGATGTCAATGACGCAGTTATGTTGCTTATCGATCATCAAAGCGGCCTGTTCCAGACCGTTGGCGATATGCCAATGACTGAACTGCGTGCAAGAGCAATAGCGCTGGCAAAAATCGCCACCTTATGCAAAATGCCGGTGATTACCACCGCCTCTGTGCCGCAGGGGCCAAACGGTCCGCTTATCCCGGAAATTCATGAAAATGCCCCTCATGCACATTATGTCGCGCGCAAAGGTGAAATTAACGCCTGGGATAACAAAGAGTTTGTTGCTGCGGTAAAAGCGACAGGCCGTAAGACCCTGATTATTGCTGGTACCATCACCAGTGTATGCATGGCATTCCCGGCCATCAGCGCGGTAGCAGAAGGATTTAAAGTCTTTGCCGTCATCGATGCTTCCGGTACTTACAGCAAAATGGCACAGGAGATCACCATGGCCCGCGTCGTACAGGCTGGTGTCGTGCCGATGGATACTGCCGCGGTTGCGTCTGAACTGCAGAAAACCTGGAATCGGGAAGACGCAGCGGAATGGGCTGAAGTCTATACCAAAATCTTCCCGACTTATCAGTTACTGATTGAAAGCTATACCAAAGCCCAGGATGTTGTGAAAAATAACGAGCAGTTGGACTCTCAGCGCGCTTAACTTTTCCAATCTTTCACAAACGCCTGTTTAGTATAAGCAGGCGTTTTGTAATACGCAGCATCAGCCTCTGTCAGCCATTACGTCCGGCCATTACACCGCCATCCACATCCCAGATGGCGCCAGTTACCCATTGCGCTTTATCTGACAACAGGAACGCGACGGATTCAGCCACATCACACGGCGTACCGACCCGACCAATCGGATGGAAGCTGTCAAAGCTGCTCATCACACCTTGTACGTCTTCTTTCGGGATAAATCCTTCGTAGATAGGTGTATGCACGACTGCTGGCGAAACGGCATTGACGCGGATCCCATTCGCCCCCAGCTCGATGGCCAGATTTTTAGTTAATGCATGCAGTCCCGCTTTTGCCATTGAGTACGCTGAAGAAGGTGTTGCGCCAATTGCTTGTTGTGCCCACATCGAACCAATATTCACAATGGCACCCTGGATGTTAGCCGCCACCATATTACGCACGACATCGCGGGTGATAAAAAACGTCGCGCGGTTGAGGCTCATGTACAGTTCATAATCTTCAACTTCATGATCAGTGAAAGGTTTTGGGAAGAAAACCCCAGCTGCATTTACTAACAGGTTGATGTCTTTGTGCTCAGCATTCACCGTTGCCATCACCTGCTTAACGCCCGCTTCTGACATCAGATCCGCCACAATGACAGAGACGTCACCCAGCTCCGCCAATGCCTGACGGGCCCGTTCTGCTTTCTCGGCACGATTGCCAACCAGCACCACTCGACCACCACCCTGGAGGATCAGTTTTGCGGTTTCAAATCCGATACCACTGGTACCGCCCACCACTAACAGTTTTTTGCCGACAAATAATGTGTTCATCGTTAGCCTCGTTTCACGTATTCGTTAATGCGCTAACAATGCCACTCCCCTGAGGTGCTGACGAATGAGAAGAAATAGCGAACCGAGAAAGAAAATCTATCTCGATGGCATATACTGAAGATATTCACAAAACGGGAAATGACCTGATGCGCTCGCTTAATCGGCTTAAATGGTTACACGCTTTTGAGGCCACAGCCCGCCACGGCAGTTTTACTGGTGCGGCGCAAGAACTGGGGGTCACTCCGGCTGCCGTTGGGCAATTGGTTCGTGCGCTGGAAGACTGGGTTGGCCACCCGCTGCTGCATCGTACCCGTTCAGGCAAAGAGCGTCTCACGCTGGTCAGCGAAGCACAGGACGCGTTGCGTGAGATAACCCAGGGACTGGATAGTCTGGAATCCGGGCTGAACAAGTTACGCGGTCGGAGGGCACGCTCGGTGGTGATTATCACGGCCTCTCAGGTACTGGTGATGAACTGGCTGATGAGCCGCCTCAATCGTTTCTCACAAGCGCATGAAAACATAGAATTATGCCTGAACGTGACGGAAAAGCTGATGGATGTTGCTCATGGCGAAGCGGATTTGGGCGTGCGTTGCGGCAAAGGCGACTGGCCTGGGGTAAATAAAACCTGGCTGATGGATGAAGAAGCGGTTCTGGTTTGTAGCCCACGTATTGTGCCAGTAGATAAAATATCCTGTAGAGAATGGTTGGCCGCACAGAAGCTTATACATGATGACACCCCCCACCCCGGCGCCAATTTCCCGGACTGGAATGATGTCCTGACCGCCACCCAGGCACCTGTCGTTCGCGACAGTGGATTGCACATCAACTCTACCTCTGCGGTGATTCTGGCGGCGCTCAGTGGTCAAGGTGTCGCCATTGTGCGTAGGGCATTGGTGCAGCAGCTACTGACAGACGGGCAACTGGTTCAGCTTCATCCCAACACCCGCTGGCCTCTGGCGTGGTCTTACTACATTGTTACGCCACAGCACGCGGTAATGCGTCCGGAGGTAAAAGTCTTTAATGACTGGCTGATTGCGGATGTGCTGGCAGAAATCACAACCATCTCTGCTATGATGCCTGCACACAAATAAAACAAAACAACATGCCGAGGGAAAGATGAGTTCCACCAGAAGAGGGATGATGAACGTCCTGATTGCCGCCGTATTGTGGGGAAGTTCAGGCGTTTGCGCGCAATACATCATGGAGCAAAGCCAGATGTCGTCGCAGTTTCTGACCATGACGCGCCTGATTTTCGCCGGGCTCATTCTGCTGATGCTCTCTTTCGTTCACGGCGACAAAGTGTTCTCCATTATCAAAAACCGCAAAGACGCCATCAGCCTGCTGATTTTTTCCGTGGTTGGGGCGCTCACCGTACAGCTAACCTTTCTGCTGACTATTGAAAAATCCAACGCCGCCACCGCGACGGTGCTGCAATTTTTGTCACCGACCATAATCGTGGCGTGGTTTTCCGTGGTGCGCAAAGCACGACCGGGGATTTTAGTACTGACTGCGATCTTCACATCGCTTATCGGCACCTTCTTGCTGGTCACCCACGGTAACCCGACGTCGCTGTCTATCTCACCTGCCGCGCTGTTCTGGGGAATTGCCTCGGCGTTTGCCGCCGCGTTCTACACCACCTACCCCTCAACGCTTATCGCGCGCTACGGCACGCTGCCGGCCGTCGGCTGGAGTATGTTGATCGGCGGCATGATCCTGCTGCCGTTTTATGCCGGACAGGGCACTAATTTCGTGGTGAATGGCAGTTTGATTCTGGCGTTTTTCTATCTGGTGGTCATCGGCACATCGCTGACGTTTAGCCTGTACCTGAAAGGCGCGCAGATGATTGGCGGACCGAAAGCGAGCATTTTAAGCTGCGCGGAACCGTTGAGCAGCGCGTTGCTGTCCCTGCTGCTGTTAGGTATTACCTTTACCCTGCCAGACTGGCTGGGCACGCTTTTGATCCTCTCTTCGGTAATACTTATCTCAATGGACTCACGTCGCCGCGCCAGAGCGGTTTAACACCAACCGGCGCGGCAAAAGGTCATGATTACCAGCCCGGAACCGCGCCACCGTTAAAGATAGTTTCGGCCGCCTTCGCCACTTCAGGTGACTGATAAGATTGCAGGAACTCTTTCACATTCTCGGCATCTTTGTTGTCTTCTCGCGCCACCAGAATGTTCACGTACGGTGAGTTTTTGTCTTCAATAAATACGCTGTCATGTACCGGGGAAAGCCCGGTTTGCTGGATGTAGGTGGTACTGATAATCGCCACATCCACTTTCTGATCGTCCAATACGCGCGGCAACTGTGCGCCTTCCAGTTCCATAATTTTCAGATGCCGCGGATTATCAGTGATATCCAACGCTGTTGGCAGCAGGCCGGTATCCGCTTTCAACGTAATTAACTTCTCTTTTTGCAGCAGCAACAGCGCCCGACCCAGGTTGGTCGGGTCGCTAGGTATCGCAATCGTTGCACCGTCTTTTAGTTCAGCAACAGTTTTGATTTTCTTCGAATACCCTGCCATCGGGAACACAAAGGTATTGCCCACCGCAACCAGCTTATAGCCGTGTGCTTTATTATCTTGTTCGAGGAACGGACGATGCTGGAAGACGTTGGCATCCAGCTCACCATGATTGGTGGCATCGTTGGGCAGCAGAGAACCGCTAAACCCCACCAGCTCCACCTCAAGGCCATATTTTTCTTTAGCAACTTTCTTCGCGACCTCCGCCACATCCTGCTCAGCACCGTTAATTACACCCACTTTGATGTGCTTTGCATCACTGCTCTGTTGATCGCATCCTGCCAGCAATAATCCCGCCAGTAATACCGCCGCCCCGGTCCCGAAATAAGGTATCTTCAGCTTCACGTTTTATCCTTTTGCAATAACCGCCTGATGAGTAATGAAATGACTATAGCGGGAAGGTCGCTGCGGTTTAAAAAACGAAAAAGCATCAGCAAGAAGAAAAAAGCATAATGGGGCTAAGATAAATTAGTCGGAAGATACCGTTAGTTCATCAATTGCAAGCCCGGTAATAATTAGCACCAGTTCACGATCGATCCCCTTCTCAAGCATGGCATGGGCTATCCGCAACGCTTCGTCCTTCTTGCCTTCTAGCAAACCCTTTTGCAGTCCCTCCTGCAGGCCACTGCGATGACCCGACTCACGTAAGCATTCTGCAATCGTCATTAATCTCTCCTTATGTTGGGGAACGCGCAGGGCAACCTGTCGAATAAACGCCTCAAAACGCGGTGCGCTGCCAGACTGCACCAGGTAATTAAATAGCGTTTCTACCTGACTGTCATTAGCGTGTCCCTTAATCAACAGGGCAACCAGTTTATCGACCAGCACCATCAAATCGCGCTCGCGTATATGCTTCTGGACAAGTTCCAGTAGTGCCACTCGCCGGTGCTGCATAATCTCATCATCAGACACCACCGTGATATCGACCAGCGGGAAGTCAGCTCCATAAAGCTGTCGCGCAGTCTCTGGATCGTCAAATTCATCCAGCCAGCACAGTGAAAAAGGGTACGGGCTGGCGATGCCATGATAAAAAAGTATCGGAACCACCAGCGGCAACGTTTTGTGGCCGGCATCAAGGTGATTCTGCATAGCGGCAATGGCGTAACGCATCATCCGAAATGCCATATGGGCATCCGGTGAACTCTGGTGTTCAATCAACGCGTAGATATAGCCTTTACCAGTTCTCGTTTTTAGCGACCACAGAACATCGGAATAACTGGCGCGCAGGTCTTCCTCAATAAAACTTCCGGACTCCAGCTTCAGTGTGTTCAGATCGCAAAGTTCACGTAATGGTGCGGGGAGATAGCTATCAAGAAAATCCCGTGCCGTTTCTGGATGGCTTAAGAATTTTTTAAATACGGCATCATGCGGCGTAGAAGTTGTTGGTTTTTTCATGGCGGTCCGTCACCAGAAGAACAAGATGACGGAACCTTACTCGCCAGTCGCACACACAACATCTGGGAACTTTTCTATCTACGAGGCGGCTTGGCGGATAAATACATGCTTTTGCAATGTATTCATTTTCAGGGAATAACGCTCGCAAAAATGCCCGGTAAGCGTGATCACCTCCGGGCATTTTTTGTTTGCCATCCTACGATGGCGACATCACACCAGGGCTTTGACTATCTCCATCAGCCTGATGACATCTGCAGGCCGGGTATTACCGGTCTGTGGGTCGATAATCGAGCTGTAAACATGCGGCATGACGCGCGGTACTCCCGCCTCCAGACAGGATTGCAGGATAACGCCGAAGTTATCGAGATCGATACCGCCGGTCGGTTCAATCAGCGTCATGCCGTTTCGCGCCGCTGTCGTCGCCAGTGCGTATAGCTCAGGCAGTGACTGCTCACCGCCCATTGGGAAGAACTTCGCCGCATGGGCTCCTGAATCCAACATCATACGGACCGCTGCATCGCAGGAAACGCGGGCTGGCGTGCCCTGGCTGCTGCTGACGCCGGTCGAGATCAACACGTCCCCCGGCGTGCCAGTGGGACTGACTAACGCGTTGATATGGGTCTGTTCACCGCCCGTTGCCGCCAAGGCGCCTGCCGCAAACCCGCAACCGGTAAAGGTCTGGTTGACGTGTGCTGGATGTACCTGCGAGGCAATCATCGCCGCTTTGTAATACTGCGCCGGGTCACCGGCCCCCAACCCCACAGAAATCGACGGCACGTCGTTCATCCAACGTTTTACTTCCAGAACCCCTTCCTCAACCGAGGAAAACTGCGCAGAAAGAATGCCAATCACCGCGTGGCCTTCGGCAGCATCATAGATTTCCCGCGCATTGGCGATATCCTTCGCCAGCACGTTAATAGCCACTTTATTACGATAAAAATTAATGTGCTGCATGTTCTGCAATCTCCTTTAATCGGGCCACGATCAGCGCCATTTCCCCTTCTGCGACCGTGCGCGGGTCAAGGCTAAAGACACCCTGATGAAGGTTGTAACGGCGAGCATAGATCGCGATATCACCCTCTCGCAGTTGCGCTTCTACGGCGTAGGCATCCATTCCCAGCACCTGCGCATTCACCCGAATTCGAATCCGCCAGATGGCGCGCCCGGCTTCGTCCTGCTCAATATCCGCATCCAGTCCGCGAATCTCTGAAATCGCCTGCACTACGGGGCGGAGCGCTTCGGCAGTGACCACGGTTTGTCCCTGATGGTAGTTTTCCAGGGCATACACCAGTCCGACCATATTCTCTTTGCCGATTTTCATCGCCCGGGCAATGCCGTGGTGCTGCGCTTTACACGCGGCAATCCACTGTTTCTTCCCGGTGATAAATCCGGAGGTCGGCGCGTTAAAGGCTTTTGCCCCGCTGTAGACCACCATATCCGCCCCGCTCGCCACCCAGGCGTGTAAATCTTCCTCGGCGGCGGCATCGACAATTAGCGGCAGGTTGTGAACCTGCGCGACCTGCACAAAATCAGCAATGCTCAACATGCCTTTCTGCACACAGTGGTGCGATTTCACGTACAGAAGCGCGGCGGTGTTGTCGGTAATCGCGCTTTCCAGTTGCCAGCGGGCCGCCAGATTACTCGAGCCAACCTCCACCACCCGCCCGCCGCCCAGGCGGATGGCGCTGGTGATGGGCGCACCATAGTCAACGTTATGTCCGCGCAGCATAACCACTTCATTAGCCATACCTGCACTGTCCGGCATCAGCGTGACTCTTGCCTGGTCACCGCGGGTAATGGCGGCGGCAACAGCGATAGCAATACCCGCCGATGCACAGGAGGTGACGTAGCTGTCTTCGGCCCCGGTGTAGCGGGAAACCAGTTCTCCAGTTCTGTCCACCAGCCGATCAATTTCAACAAAGGCTGAAGCAGCCCGTGCGGTGGCCTGCATTACTTCCGGCGCTACGCTGGAAACACCCAGAATCGTCATCTTGCCGCAGGCGTTAATGACCTGTTTTAGCCCCAATTGTTGGTAGATATTCTGTGTCATGGCTTACAGCACTCCCAGCAGCGAACAGACCACGCTGAGCGCGACAATCGACAGTAAAATCGTGGTGTAACGCGGCCCTTTCTTCACCAGATAGAAATAGATGGCGAACACCGCCGCCAGCGGCAACAGGCCGGGTGCAATAGAGTCGAGGATTTGCTGGACCACCACTTCAGAGCCTTTCAGGGCGCTAAGTTTTAACGGCGTGGTGATCTTGACGTAGCTTGCAGAAAGCGCGCCCATCATGATCAAACCCAGCACGTTAGCGCCGTAGATAAGTTCCTTTATTCGCCCTCCCTGCAGCAGGCCAATTATCGAGTCACGCCCCAGCGTATAGCCTTTGTGAACCATGCCATAGCTGATTGCCAGCGTAATAGCAGGATAGAGAATTAACGGTACAATTCCGCCCATCGCGCTGCCATTCGCCGCAAACGGGATGAATATAGCAATTAACAGCGGCATCACGGCGGCCCAGATGATGGAGTCCCCCATCCCGGCCAGTGGTCCCATCAACCCGGTTTTAATCCCGGTAATTGAGGCGTCGCTGATCGGCTCGCCGCGGGTTTTCTGTTCCTCCATCGCAATGGAGATCCCCTGAATCACCGCCCCGAACGTCTGCTCCGAGTTGAAGAAGTTCAAATGGCGTTTCAGCGCTTCAACCTGCTCCTCTTTTTGCGGGTAGAGTTTTTTGATGATCGGCGTCATTGAGGCGCAGAAAATAAGGCTTTGCAAACGCTCATAGGAGCTGGAAACTTCCGCGCCTAGCCAGTAGATAAACCATGCTTTGGTGATGTCTGCTTTGGTCAACGTGCCGCTTTCACGCGCGCGCTCCACCAGTTCATGCTGCATTACGTCGCTGCTCATCATGCTGCTCCTTCATTTTTCGCCAGACCTTTAATGAGGAAGGCCACGCAGGTACCAAAGATTGCCATCGCCATGATGTCTACCTTCAGGTACAGCACCGCAAAGAAACCGCCGATAAACCATGGCAGCAGGCTCTTTTTACCGATCACCATAATGGTGATGGCGAAGCCCAGCGCCGGCAGAATGCCGCCCATAATTTCAAAGGAGTGCGTCAGCCAGTGCGGCATCAGCTTAAGGAAGCTTTCCACAACGTCCTGACCAAAATAGTTGGCGGCGAAGACCACCGGGAAACGCAGTACCAGTCCGAGCAACGCCGGGTAGAGGAACGCACAGCGCATAATGCCCGCCATGTTTGCCGTTTCCGCATGCTTGTCGGCCATATGTACCCACGCCGCGTTTAGCGTGCGGCGCAACTGGTCGAGGAACACGCCGATAACGCCAAAAGGGATCGCCAGTGCGATAGCCAGGTTCGGATCCATTCCGGCCTTCACGGCGATCGGAATTGAAATGCAGGCAGCCAGCGCCGGATCCGACGGGACGTTGCCGCCTGGCGTGGAGGTCACGCCGAGATAAACCAACTGCATACCTGCACCGATGATCATCGCCGTTTCCATGTTGCCTAACAGCAGACCAACGAATACGGCAATCACCACTGGCTGTAGCAGCATGGCGGAGAAGGTGTAGCCAAGGCGTAATCGGGCAAACCAGTAATACAACCCCATCAGGCTTGCGAAGACTAAAGTATCCATAATTAAGTACCCTGTTATCAAAGAATTAGAATTTTTTCAGGATATCGTCCAGCGACTGCGGCTTATCTTCCGGGATAGTCTGGAAGAACACCTGAATCCCACGATTTTTCAGGTCGCTCAGAATGCCGACGTCTTTTTCATCCAGCGTAATGTTCTGGAATACCGCTTTGCGGTTTGGCCCACCGCCCAGCCCACCAACCTGAATGGTGGTGACATCAAAACCCAACTGGACCGCTTCCTGAACCGCCGCCAGAGAGGGGAACAGCACCAGCACTTTGCCGTCACCAAGCTGGTTTTCTTTCCAGGCAGCCGCAAAACTTTGGTTACCGAAACAATCCACTTTGATGTTCGGCGGCGCGGCCATCAGGTAGATATTTTTCATAAACGGATCGGCATCCAGCTCATCGCTGACCACTGCAATCCGATTTGCCTGAGATTGCCCAACCCATTTGGTCACCACTTGTCCATGAATCAGACGGCTATCGATACGACATAAAACGATGTTTGCCATGATGTTTATTCCTTATTGTGATTGTTGTAATTGACGTACGTGGGCAACAACGTCCAGGCAGCTACTACGCCCGGCCTCGACCAGATCGGCCACGCAGGTGGTCAGTTGGCCATGCTCGCGTTTGTCGAGCGCCTCCAGTAACAAAGAGGCGTTGAGCCCGGAAATCACTGCCACCGGGTAATCGGCGCTCAGCCGTGCCGCCACGTTAGACGTGGTGCCGCCAATAAAATCAGTCAGGATCAGTGAGCCTTCCGGCATAGCTTTCACTACGGCTTCGACGCGCTGATAAAATTCGCCGAGCGTATCAACGGGCATTAGCGGAATTTCCGTCACGCCTTTGATTTCACCCATCACCATGCGCAGGCTGTTGCAAAGCTGTTGCCCCCAGCCGCCATGGGTCAGCAGCAGGATCTGGGGCAAGGATTCAGTGGTAGTCAAAATGGCCTCCTGGCTCGATTACATAGACATAGGTAAACAGAGCAAAGGCTGTGCCAGAATTTGTGTCACGCGGGGGAATTGTGGGTGTTGGCGGGGCGCAAATCCCCACCAGACAAGGGATTAGCTATACAACAGTTCGTAGATATAAAAATATTCCGCGTCCGATAACCGAATGGCATAGGCCTCTTCGATCGGCAGGAAAGCCGATTTAATGACACTAAACGCACGAATATCCAGATCCGGCTTGTTCTCCAGCGCCATCTGTAACGGTTTGCGGTTAATCACGATACGCTCGACCATACAGCAGCAGTGGATCAGGAAGCGCAGTGTCACCTGGCGGCTCGGTTTCAGCGAAAGCGCAGTGGTCAGATGATTCAACACACCTTCCATCTCTTTCAGAATACGCTGTGGGTTGAGCACCGAAATATGGTTAATGATGCTCTCCATGGTCAACGCGCTGATAAAGCGCATCGCGCTGCGCTCCATCTCCAGTCGGCGTTCGCTGCTGGAGAGATCTGGCGTCAGCAGGCTGAGCACCAGCTCGGGGCCTTGCTCAGAAAACAATTCTTCGAGCGAGATAAACGGAATATCCGGCAGTCCCGGCTGGAAAGTACCCACGATTCCCGCCAGACGTTCACTGGCGTTAATCGCCTGCTGAACACGTTCCAGGCTGCGAACTTCGTTGTAATCGAGGATCACCATCCGCGTATCCTGCGACATCAGTTCGCCGAAGCTCTCTTCCAGCACCTTTTTGATTTTTTCTGCCGTTCCCATCCCGGTGATGCAGGAGATAACCAGCACTTTACCGCTGTTTTCCTGCTGCGGCGTACAGAGCTGACAGGGAATATTTTTGCTCTGCATCAACGCCGCCAGCTGCGGTAAGTCACTGGTTTCGTAGCTTAAATCCAGCCCTA
This sequence comes from Citrobacter sp. Cpo103, assembly GCF_030332605.1. NCBI lineage: Bacteria > Pseudomonadati > Pseudomonadota > Gammaproteobacteria > Enterobacterales > Enterobacteriaceae > Citrobacter > Citrobacter sp. Cpo103. Next base: position 377,921 of record NZ_JAOWHO010000032.1, read on the forward strand.
TCTCCAGCAGACTGGTGAGCGTGATATTGGGCATCAGCAGAACGTCTATCTGGAATAATTTGCTGATCGTACTGCCAAAATGGACCAGTGAGCCAATATCCACCATCAGGATCAATCGGCGATATTGCCGGGTCTGGATCATCTGCGTCAGGGCCTCCAGCGTGTCATGCACCGACTGCTCGAAAGGCATATCAATAGCGCTGAACACCTCGCGCTCCAGCACGCGATTCACGTACTGCGCCTGGCTTGTGGCGGTCGTCGCGCCGTGGGCAATCAAAATCACCCCGCAGTCAGGACTGGCATCAATCCGTTGGCGGTAATGGCGGCACTCTTTGAGGAACAGGCACAGCCAGACCACCTCCGTCGCCGGACACTGAATATGCAGCAGTTCATTGATTTTTCGGCATAACAGCGTGGCGTTTTCATATTCATCTTTGCAGCGATCGAGGATCAGGCTGGAAGAATAAAGTTGCGGAATAAGGCCGCGCTGCACGTAGCCAATCAGCGCCAGAAAGTGTTTGCGCAGCGGGTTAACCAGATTTTCCGGCAGCGTGAAGCCAAGCACCTGCTCAACGCAACCGATCAGCAGCGTGACCCGCTCTTCAATCTGATCGCCATAGCGCGGGGGATGCGCCACGCTGTCGCGGCTGTAGAGACCATATTCAAAAATCGAGCTGAGCTTGTTTTTGAGGATTGCCAGCGTTTCGGCCGGCGGTACGTTGCTGTTACGAAGGTTGATGTATTCCCGGGTCAGGAAGCTGTAAAAGAGATCGCTCTCTTCAATTTCGGCTCCGGTGGCCAGCGAATTTTTCAGTGCCGGCAACGTGCGGGCATCGATGCTCAGGTGTTCTTTGCCTTCGAACAGCGCCCCAACCAGCAGACGTTGTTCCGGCGTGGCGTTAAAGGGGATCTCGGTCAGACGTTTATCCAACTGTAGCGTATCGCTGTGCTCCGTCATCCCCGAGGCCCAGGCCTGGGCGCAGAGAAACTGAATGTCGCTCTTGAGCTGACCAATATTGCCTTCCAGCGGCTTGTTCAGCAGCCAGAGCAGCAGGGTACGGTCGATGCTTATCGTACGCTCGATTTTGCGGCTCTCACGCTGTAAGAAACCAACGATCAGCTCAACCTGCTCTTCCACCGAACGCTGGCGAATGCCGGGGAGATCGATACATACCTGAATACGTCGCTGGAAAGTGCGCAGCAACGCCGAACTTACCGGTTCGGTGGTCGCACATATCAGGCGAACCGAGATTGAACGCGCCACGGCGCTTGAACCCAGCGGCCGGTATTCACCTTTGTCGAGAATAGAGAACAGCTTTTCCTGACCTTCATACGGCAGACGATGCACTTCATCGAGCAGGAGATAGCCGCCATCAGCCTGTTCGACCAGACCGGGTTTATTCTCGTTTGCACCGGTAAACGCTCCCTGTCGATGACCAAACAGGTGCGATGAGAGCAGTTCCGGGTTATGCGCGTATTCCGCGCAGTTGAAATAGACCAGAGGTGGAGGCGGTCCCGCTGCACGTTCGCAGGCGAAACGGTGCATCAGTTCGGCAAAAAAGGTTTTACCCACGCCGGAGGGACCGGTCAGCAGAACATGTAGCCCGTGGGGATACAGCACCGCCGCGCGGCCTTTTTCCACCGCATCGCGCAGGCTGCGATCGTAACCAATCAGGCTGGAAAAGGGATCGTCTGTCGCCTGGTTTTCCTGAACAGGCAACAGGTCGGCAACGGTTTGCACTTCACGCTCGGACTCATCCAGTTTGCGCCCCAGCAGTGTTTCAATCGCCTGACGATGCAGAAAGAATACCGGGCGCCCGCGGCTTTTAATCGCCAGGCCGTCGTTCCAGAGCTGATTGAGATCTTTACTGACTGAGTTGCGCGCCAGCCCGAGGTTAAAGCCGATGGCCTCCGCTGTGAACGCGGTTTCCTGCGCCAGATGGGCAAGATTCAGGCCTCGCGTCAGCCGTTCCAGCTCTCCCAGTATTATCTCAATCCGTCTCATCTCTTTACCGCTTAAGAAATAAATGATTGTTCAGAACATACACTATTCTGCTGCTCAAGAAAGTGAGGCGGCATCCAGACCTTCCGGTCATCAAAACGTTTTCGACAAATAATGGCGCGCGGAACCGGTTTCCGGGAAATTATCGAGGGTCATTTGCAGCTGATAGCCGTTTTTCTGATAAAACGGCAGCGCCTGGAAACTCATGGTATCCACCAGCGCATGCAGGCATCCTCTCTCACGCGCCGTCTGTTCTGCGGCCTGCATCAATTTTGTGCCGTAACCGCCTTTGCGCAGCGAGTCATTCATCCACAGAAAATCAATGCACAGCCATTCGCCTTTGATTTTGCCGATCAGCCCACCCAGAATGTCATTGCGCTCATCGCGCCAGTACACCGCCAGGTCGCCAAAATTGGTGGTTCTAAGAAACTGCCGGTTGTAAGCGCGCAATCCGGCAAGTAGGGCATTTTGATCGTCTTCGGTAATCGTATCTGTAATCTGTATTTGCATCCTATCCTCCTGAAATAACTACAACTTCTGGCTGATTTATTTTTAGACATTAACACAGGGTGATGAGTGAGTCGTATGCCGTCTACACTTACTCTTGAGATGATGCGCATAGACAACAAGGATTATTATCATGAAACGAGTCATTTTTCCGATTATTGCCGTCCTTTTCACGCTACCCGGTCTGGCGCAAGCCGACTCGGCTTATGGCAGTCTGCAGGCTGTACACGAAAAGAATACCGTTATGAAGGATTTACGTAAGATTTGCACCCCGCAAGGGTCGCCATCGGATGAGGTGTGGGAAAAAACGATTATGGCTGATACGCGTAATCAGCAGCACATCCGCGAAGCCATTCTGGCAATTCAAAGAAACAATCAAAACAACTACTGGGAAGCGCTTGGCAAAGTTGAATGCCCGGATTTATAGGCATTTGGTTGAGAAATGAGTACTGTAACCGGTTTCTGTATCGCAAAAACACGTATTGTTGCCAGAACGTATAAATAGCAATGGAGCAACAACAATGCGATACCGTTTTCCAGAAAACTTCTGGTGGGGCAGTGCCTGCTCGGCACTGCAAACCGAAGGGGATAGCCTGAACGGCGGCAAAAGCCAGACCACGTGGGACGTGTGGTTCGATCGTCAGCCAGGTCGTTTCCATCAGGGCGTTGGCCCGGCAACTACCTCGACCTTTTATAAGCACTGGAAACAGGACATCGCACTGCTCAAACAGCTGAAGCACAACAGCTTCCGTACGTCTCTGAGCTGGTCGCGCCTGATCCCGGACGGTACCGGCGAGGTTAATCCTGAAGCCGTCGAGTTCTATAACAACGTCATCGACGAGCTGCTGGCACAAGGCATTACGCCATTTATCACCCTGTTCCACTTCGACATGCCGATGGTGATGCAGGAAAAAGGCGGCTGGGAAAACCGTGAAGTGGTCGAGGCGTTTGGCCGCTATGCACAAACGTGTTTTACATTGTTCGGCAACCGGGTTAAGCACTGGTTTACCTTTAACGAGCCCATTGTCCCGGTTGAAGGCGGCTATCTGTATGACTTCCATTACCCTAATGTGGTGGATTTCAAACGTGCAGCTACCGTGGCGTATCACACCATACTGGCGCATTCGACGGCGGTTCGGGCATATCGTGCCGCAAACCATGACGGTGAAATCGGCGTGGTACTGAATTTAACGCCTTCCTACCCGCGCTCACAAAATCCGGCGGATGTGAAAGCCGCACACTATGCGGATCTGCTGTTTAACCGCAGTTTCCTTGACCCGGTGCTGAAGGGTGAATATCCGGCGGATCTGGTTGAACTGCTGAAAGGGTACGATCAATTACCGGCATGCCAGCCAGGCGACAGCCTGTTAATCGCCGAGGGCAAAATCGACCTGCTCGGCATCAACTACTATCAGCCGCGTCGCGTGAAATGCCGCGATAGCGCCGTCAACCCGGATGCACCGTTTATGCCGGAGTGGCTGTTTGATTATTACGAAATGCCGGGGCGGAAAATGAACCCCTACCGTGGCTGGGAAATTTATGAGCCGGGTATTTACGATATTATTACCAATCTGCGTGATAATTATGGCAACCCGCGCTGTTTTATTTCTGAAAACGGTATGGGTGTCGAGAATGAGCAGCGTTTTATTCAGCAAGAGCAAATCAACGACAGCTACCGTATTGAATTTGTTTCTGAGCATCTTAAATGGCTACATAAAGGCATTAGCGAAGGCTGTAATTGTCTTGGCTACCATATGTGGACCTTTATTGATAACTGGTCATGGCTAAACGGATATAAAAACCGCTACGGTTTTGTTCAGTTAGATTTAGCAACGCAAAAACGCACGGTGAAAAAGAGCGGCGAATGGTTTGCCCAGACCACCGAAAATAATGGTTTTAATTAAAACCTACCAGGATGCCGGATAGCGATCCGGCATACCGTGTTTTAGTTTATTGCATATCTTTTATGCGAACTTTTGCTGCCACCAGAAGCGCCGTCAGCAGCATCAGGCTGCCGGAAATCATCAGAGGTGACAGCAGTCCGAGGGTATCGAGCGCATAGCCTCCCACCGCAGCCCCGCAGGTATTGGCAAGTTGGATCACGGCGACCTGGACGGATCCGGCTTTTTCTGCCTGATCGGCAAGCGAACGGGTGATCCACGTCGACCAGCCGACCGGTACCAGCGCAAACAACAGGCCCCAGATAATCGCAATACCCGCCGCCACCACTTTGTCGCTGCCCCACAGGATCAGGACCAGCGCACTGAGCGCCAGCACCAGTGGCGCACCGGCTAACGCCAGTTTGACCGAACGCTTCAGAATCATCGACGAGAACGACGTACCAACAAAACTGGCAATGCCGAAGCTCAGCAGCACCAGCGTCAAGCCATCAACGTCAAAGCCCGCCAGATTCATATAGATCGGGCGAATATAGGTAAAGAAGGCGAACTGCCCGGCAAAGGACATGAAGATGGCAATCATCCCGGCCATCACCCCTGGACGCTGCAACAGGCTGAACATGTTTTGTTTCTGATGCGAAGGTTCACCAGGCAGCGAAGGCAACGCTCTCACCACCCAAATCGTGCACAGCACGCCCATTACCGCCGCCGCATTAAACACGTTACGCCAGCCGATAATACCGCCCAAAAAGCTCCCCAGCGGCGCGGCAATTACCAGCGCAATAGAGACCGCGCCAAAAATAACCGACAGCGCTTTCGGCACCGTACGTGCAGGAACCAGACGCATGGTCAGCGACGCCGACATCGCCCAGAAGCCGCCAAGCGCCAGACCGAGGCAGGCGCGGCCAACGAGCAGCAGCGAAAAAGAATTGGCAAAGGAAACCAGCAGACAGGAAAGCGTCAGTAGCACCGAAAACAGGATCACCACATAGCGACGATCGGTCGCCTGAATAATTTGCGTCACAAACAGGCTGGCGAACATGGCGACAAATGCCGTCACGGTCACCGATTGTCCGGCCACGCCTTCAGAAATCCCCAAATCCTGCGCCATCGGCGTTAACAGGCTAACGGGGAGAAATTCAACGGTTATCAGGCAGGCAACGCAGAACGCCACGGCAAATACCGCCGACCAGTTCGGGCGGGAATTTGCCTCAGCGCGGGATTTTTGTTCAACAGCTTCACTCATTTTGTTACCTGCGTGGGGTTATTGTAGAAAAGTTACGCAGTGTAACATTAAATTTGTGACGTATTTAACGTTTTGACAACTATTCACCAGAGATCGGCTGCGCCTTATCCGGCCCAGGACAGAGAGCCCTTTCTGGCTCAATTAAGCGTCACGCGCAGCCCGGGCCAGGCCGGTTATCAACTCCTGGTGACCGTTGATCATCGGATTGGGCAGCGTACGTGCCAGTTCTTGTGCCGGAACGCCAATTTGTGATTCCTGGGTCAGAATACGTACGCGTCCGCCGGGTAAATCCTCAAAGAGCCAGGCGTGGATCACATCCAGACGTGTAGTGGCATCGCCTTCCGCCCAGCCATGCCAGGCAACACGCGCGGCCTGGCCGTCAACCGGCGGCACATACTCGGTGATTTGCGCTTCGATGGGGAAACCAAAAGTCGTAAAACGAAAACGGGCATCCATGCTTAACAATGGACCGGAACCGTCGTGAAAACGGATATCCGCCACGTTGCTGTAATACGTCGGCCAGCGCGTTGTGTCATTAAGCTGTGCCCAGACGGCACGGGCGCTCAGTCCGGCAACGATAATTTCATTTGAGGCAAAGTTATCAGTCGTCCCCGGCAGATACGCTGCAGGCCAGATAATTGCACGTTGTTGAGTCGCTTGATTCATGATGTACCTCGTCGTGTGAGTTAACGAGGTACATCATGCTTTCGCGTAAGATATAAAGATAATGACGATTCAAAATAGTCGTCATCATAAATCTTGATATCAGTGCAGCCAGTGCACGCCATCCTCGGGCTGGAAAAAGGCGTTATAGCGCATCTGGAACGCATTAAGCTCCTGCATATCCGGCTCCATCTCGCGCAGAAAACCGAGCGCCAGACGCACCTGCGCGTCGGTAATCGGTGCAGCCAGCCGGGCTTTTTGCAGCCAGCGGTGCCATTGCAACAAATTCTGCTCACTGCCGTCGACAATAACGATTTGCCAGATCAACAGCACCTGGGCAGCATTTTGTAGATGCGATTCATCAGGACGGTGGAGGTACTGTAAAAAAGCCTCACCCTGTACTTTTCCCATCTGATCGATCATCGATTCTACCGGCACGACATCAATGTTCAGCCGCTCGCTCAGACGGCGAATTGCCCGCCGCGACCCGGACGTTAGCACCCGAAATCCCACCACAAAAACAACCACCAGCGTGGCCAGCATTATCCAAATCATGCGCACATCCATTACCAGACAGGACGCCCATCATAGCGGCAAATTCACCTCTGTCGACGACTGAACGTGTCATAATGTGACTTATCGAACTCGCAGGCAGACATCATGAAATCTGATATCAGAACGCTCGATCTCAATCTGTTAAAAACGCTGGATGCCCTGCTGGATGAACGCAGCGTAACCCGGGCGGCGCAGCGGCTGTCGCTCACCCAGCCTGCGGTAAGCGGTATGCTCAACCGCCTGCGCGACTATTTTGACGATCCGCTGTTTAGTCGCACACCGCATGGCATTGTTCCGACGCTGCGTGCCCAACAGTTGGCCGCCCCGGTCAAACAGATCCTCAGCGACATCGATATCCTGCTTAAACCGACACAATTTGACCCGCTCACCGCAGCGCTCACCTTTACCGTCGCCGCTACGGATTACGCGCTCAAAGCGGTTATCGTGCCATTTATTGCCGCGCTTCGCGTGCGCGCACCGGGCATTCGTGTACGAGTGATCCCGGTTGAGCCAGTGCTGCTCACCACACAGTTTGAGAAGGGGAAAATCGACCTGGCATTGCTGACGCCGGATTCCACGCCCGACAACCTGCACAGCCGGGCGTTATATGATGAAGAGTACGTTTGTCTCATGCGTCATGCGCATCCTGATGCGGGGCAACCGCTGACGCTCGATCGCTTCTGCGCGCTGGAGCATGTGCTGGTTTCTTATGAGGGTGAAAGTTTCTGGGGCGTCACCGATGAGGCACTGGCAAGCGTCGGACGCCAACGGCAGATTGGTTTGTCGGTTAGCAGCTTCCTGGTATTGCCGGACATCCTCGCCATCAGCGATATGATTGCCGTTGTTCCTGCCCGTCTGGCGTATGACGACACCCGTATGCACGTATTACCGCCCCCGCTGCCCATAACCGGTTTTACAAAAAGCATGGCCTGGCATGAACGCACGCACCGCGATGCCGCTCATCAGTGGCTGCGCAATCTGGTACATGAAACCAGCCAGTTTAGAGCATAAAAAAGCCCGCCATTAAGGCGGGCAAAAGTTACCAATGCACACTTAACTTAAGCTACTTTCAACTGTTGAATCTTTTTCTCGCGGCGAATTTTACGTTCTTCAAACACAGCCACGATGGCCATCAAACAGATACAACCGATAGCAGCAGCATCCAGCGCGGCGAAAGTGCCTGCCCAGCCGGTCAGCCCGAAAATCGGCGTGCCGTCGGCAATCATCCCCAGACCGAGCTTGGCGAAGCTGTCACCAATCAGATAAGCGAAAGTGCCTTTAATCCCATCGGCTGCGCCGATCGCTTTTTTCGGCACAAATCCGACTGCCGCAACGCCGATTAACAGCTGTGGACCAAACACCAGGAAGCCCAGCGCAAACAGCGAAGCCAGATAAACGTACTGGTTGCTGGCGTGCTGATAAATGCCCAGGGTGGCGATAATCAACGCCAGCGCTACACAGGCCACCAGCGCACGACGACCGTTAGCCAGGTCGGAGAGCCAACCCCACATCAGCGTGCCAACCAGCGCGCCCACTTCAAACAGGGTAAAGCCCTGAATCGCCACTTCTTTGGAGAGCTTCAGCTCCTGGAAAGCGTAGACGGTGGACCACTGGTCGATACCGATACGCACTACGTACAGGAAGATGTTCGAGAAACATAACAGCCAGATCACTTTGTTTTTCAGCACGTACTCAACAAAGATCTGCCATTTGGTCATCTCGTTTTCTTCGGTTTCTTTGTCTTCTTCGCTGATCTCCTCACCGAACAGCTCTTCGGCTTTACCGAGGCCATAAGATTCCGGGGAGTCGCTGCCGTAGCGCAGGCCGATAAAGCCAACAATCAGAGCAATAATCGACGGGAAGATAAACATACCGATGACGTGACCGTCGAACAGATAGTTAGCGCCAAACAGCGCCACGCCCGCTGCACCCGCACCGCCGAGGTTGTGGGAGATATTCCACATGCCGAGGTAAGAACCCCGCTTGCGACGCGGCGTCCATTTAGTAATGGTGGAATAGCTACATGAGCCGCCAGTACTCTGGAAGAAACCGCTCAGAGCGTAGAAAGCGATCATCAAAAACAGGCTGGTTGAACCCGCGCCCATGCTGGCGCTGAAGCCAAGCATACAGATGGCGGAGAGGATCAGCATAAACGGCAGGAACTGCTTGGTGTTTTTGCCGTCCGCGTAGTAGGAAACCAGCGTTTTACCCACGCCGTAGGTGATGGAGAAGCCCAGGCCAATCATCCCCAGCTGCGTCATGCTCAGCCCGTAGGTGGAGATCATGTCGTTCTGCGCGATGTTGAAGTTTTTGCGGATCAGGTACATGGTCAGGTAGCCGATAAAGACCACCAGATAGGACTGCATGAACGGTTTGAACCACATTTTGCGCCGCACATCGAGCGGCAGATCCAGGGTCGGCTTGCGCACCTGGTTTAGAAAGGCCAGCATTTGACACTCCCGAGCTAATTTTTATACCTGCGAATGGCAGGCATTGTAAAAATCAGCCGGAAGACGCGCCTGAGACAGCGTCCAGGTGAAACCGGGAAAATTTCTTAGTTTTGCTCCACTCGGGGCAAAAAGGTGAGGTACATCACGCTTCGTTGAGTTCGCGCGGAGCCTGGGCGTTTAAAAACGGCAGCAGCAGCAGCGCGGAAATTCCCGCCGCAATAGCGATCACCACAAAGAATCCGGTCCAGTGCCAGACCTCCATCACCTTCGCCAGCGGCCAGCCGGAGAGCGATGCCCCCAGATAAGCAAACAGCCCGACAAATCCGGTTGCCGCGCCCGCAGCTTCTTTGTGCGAACACTCCGCCGCCGCCATGCCGATCAGCATCTGCGGGCCGAAGACGAAGAATCCGGTGGTGAAGAAGCACGCGGCCTGCATCACATAGCTGGCGAACGGCATCAGCCACAGCGAGCCAACGGAGAGCAAAATTCCGGCGGCGAAAATCAGGTTCATTGGACCGCGGTTGCCGTTAAACAGCTTGTCCGAACCCCAACCCGCCACCAGCGCGCCAACAAATCCGCCCAGCTCAAACATTGTCACGGCGGTATTGGCGGTCACCAGATCCACGCCGAGCGTCTCCGACATGTACAGATTGCCCCAGTCGTTAATCGCGGCACGGACCACGTACACCAGCACATAACACAGTGACAGCAGCCAGATATAAGGATTCAGCAACACATAGCGGGTGAGGATCTCTTTGCGGCTCAGCCCAGCACCTTCCTGCTGTTGGGCAATTTCCAGTTCGTCATGCCGCCAGTCGCCAATCGGCGGCAGACCAATCGCCTGCGGCCTGTCTCGCAGCCGCCAGCAGAGAAAAATCCCCACCACAATCGCCAGCAGCCCAGCGATCATCATCCCGGCGCGCCAGCCGTAGTGCAGCGCTGTTGCCGCCATCACGATAGGGATCAGCGCCCCGCCGACGTTGTGCGCGGTGTTCCATAGCGCCCACCAGCCGCCGCGCTCGGTACGCGAATACCACGCGGTCAATAAACGCGCGCAGACCGGCGATCCCCAGCCCTGGAAAAAGGCGTTCAGCGCCCACAGCACCGCAAAGGCCCATAGCGAGGTGGAAAATCCAAACAGAATGTTTACCACGCCGGTGGCAATCAGTCCGATGCCCATAAAATAGCGAGCGTTGGATCGGTCGCTGACGATACCGGAAACAAACTTCGACAGGCCGTAGGTGATGTAAAACAGCGTCGCCAGCAGCCCAATGTCGCTGCGAGTCAGCACGCCGCTGGTCAGAATATCCGGCACCGCAGCGTTGAAGCTTTTGCGTGTGAAATAGAACAGCGCGTAGCCGAGCCAGATGGTGGTCAGGATATGCCGCCGCCAGTAGCGGTAGCGGGCATCCACTTCGCGCTTATCAGTAATGAGCGGCGCACTGGCCGGAGCTTTTAAAAACGAAAACATGACCGCGCCTTACACATATCGCTGGGGTAACGACACGTTGACCCGCGTGCCGTGCGTACAGGAAATCGAGAGCGACCCACCGAGGGCGCTAATCCGTTCACGCATCCCCGTAAGGCCAAATCCCTGTTGATTCGACCCCGGCGGCAGGCCGCTGCCGTCGTCCTCAATCACCAGCATTAGCCGTTCATCCTGTTGCCAGCCCTGAAGCGTCACCGCGCTGGCGTTGGCGTGCTTAACGATGTTGTTCAGCCCTTCCTGACAGACGCGAAACAGCGTCACCCGCTGGCTTTCGCTAAGTGCAGATTCATCAATTCGCCAGTCGAGATGGCTGACGATACCGCGACTTTCCAGCTCCATTTCGCGCATCAGTGAGCGGATGGCCTGCTCCAGCGTAAGATCGTCCAGCTGGCGTGGTCGCAGGCGGCCTAACAGGCGACGCACCGAATCGTACACACCGAGAGAAAGTTGTTCGATGTGCGCCCCGCTGCGCTTCACTCCTGCGTTTTCCGGCGCCAGCCGCTGGACAATACCCGCCTGGGTGCGAATGGCGGTGATGGTCTGGCCGATATCATCGTGCAGTTCGCGCGCCACATCCCGGCGCACGCTCTCCTCGGTCTCCAGCAGGCGTTCCGCCAGACGATGGTTGCGCGCTAATTCATTTTGCAGCGACTGGTTAAGTTCGCGCAGACGCTGAATACCCGCGCCGAGCAGCAGCCCGGTCAGGCTTTGCACCAGCAGCGAGAGCAACAGATCGACGGGATGATCGTGCCAGGTCTGGCTGGCAATCAGCGCGATGGCGTTCATCAGCGTCGCAATCAGTGCCCCCTGCCAGCCGTAGTGCCAGGCCAGCGCAATGATCGGCAACGCGAGGCAAAACGGCGTGAAGCGCGAAAGCTCGGCGGGTAACCCGAGCTGTAGCCACAGGCTGACGCTAAACAGCAGCAGGTACCAGACCAGATGCCGCCCGCGCCAGTTCACCGGCTGCGACACCACCGCCGGGCCCAGCGGCAGCCAGGTCGTGCTGGTCAGATAGTGCCAGAACACCAGGCAGATCGGCGCCAGCGTTAATCCGCCGGTGAGCGTCAGCAGCAGCGCGTTCCACGCCTCTTCGCCTTGCCCAAGCCAGGGCAGCGATTGCAGCAACGCCGCCGCCGTAAGCGCCGCGCCCTGCAACAGCAGCGTGCGCCAGTCGCGCTGATGGCGGTATCGCGAAATCAACATCACCGGGAGTAACGTGAGGAAGCTGCCGATCATCAAAAGTGGTAAATGGGCCAGCGCCACTTCCTGCGCCAGCCAGAAAAGAAGCAGCCATTCCGCGCCCAGCAGCACCGGCCAGTAGCCGCGCGGACATTGCAGCATCAACCCCAGACGCAGACCAAACGGAAACAGCAGTACCGCCAGCTCCGGGCGCTCAACCAGATGCAGGCTGATGCTCCACAGGCAAAACCACGCGGCAGAGAAGATAAAGAAGCAGGCAACAACGGTGATTAACCGGGAACAGAGCGTGTTCATTGCCAGCCGTCAAACATCCGGCGGGCCAGTTCGACGTCGTTGCTGACCCCCAGCTTTTCCATCAGGTTGGCGCGATGCACGTGCACCGTTTTCGGCGACAGACCCAGTTCAGCGGCAATCTCTTTGACCGCCATACCTTGCGCCAGTTTTTCCGCCACCTGACGTTCGCGTTTGGTGAGCGGATCCTGACGACCGGCCGCCAGTTTGACGGCGATGTCCGGCGTCAGGTAACAGCCGCCGGTCGCTACGGTATGCACCGCCGCGATCAGCTCATCCGGGCTACAACGTTTAGAAAGGAAACCACGCGCGCCCGCGTTGAGCGCCTGCTCCACCAGTGCCGGGCTGTCGTGGACAGAGAGCATGATAATCGCCATTCCTTTTGGCAACTGGCCTAACAGTTCAAGACCGGAGATATCAGGCATAGAGATGTCGCAGATACACACCTGCACGCCGCGTCCCGGTAATCCCGCCAGCGCCTCACTGCCTGAGCCAAACTCAGCGACCACCTGCAAATCAGGTTCCAGCCCCAGCAGTTGGGCAAAGCCGGAGCGGACGATGAGGTGGTCGTCAATAAGGGCAACGGTAATCATGGGTTCATCCTGGCGCTAAGGCATGCCTGATGGCGCTACGCTTATCAGGCCTACGGGCGGGTGCCGTTGTAGGCCGGATAAGGCATTAATGCCGCCACCCAGCAAAAGCGCTTACCTTAACGATAAGTGCTTTGGTGTTCAAGCCTTGAGCGATCAGGCTATGCCAGTTGTGACTGTAAATGTCCGGGTGTGCTGCGGTTCTATTTCAATCAAGGTGCCATTGCGTTGTGCTGCCAGGAATCCTTCAGGTCGACAGGTTGCAGGCAAGGCGAATGCCGCAACCTGCTGATCGCCGTTGTAGAGGATCCAACGCGTCACATAATTCAGCTCCGTGCTGGAGAAACGCGTAACGAATGTGGTGCCATCAGGCGCGATCATGCTAAATTCTGGCTTATCGGTGTACCTGTCCAATTGGTCAGCAAAGAAGACAATTTCCGGATCGTAAAAATGGGGTTCATTGAGCCGCGCCAGAGAAGCCTCGCCCTGTACAATCCGCTGATTAAACGCCAGCCACTGCTCAGTCGGTTTAACATGCGCGGGTATCGACTCACGCAGCTTCATGGCCTCATCCGGAATATTCTGGCTGAAGGTGGCTTCCGGTACGTAGGCATAGTTCATATGGCACATGTACTGCAACGGCATTGCCACTGAGGCAAGGTTGGTAACCGCCATCTGAATATCAAACAGCGCGCTCGCTTTGTGCATTACCACCGCAGGATGTGCCTGATAATGATGACCGAACCCCATCACATACTCATAGCGTCCGCCCACGCGCAAATTCTCACCCTCCAGCTCCAGCCAGGCTTCATCCATCGCGGCACAAGCCATTTCACCGTGCAAAGGATGTGAATCCTCTGGTGATGGGCAGCCATTTGCCAACAGACCTGAGTGGAAGGCAAAACAGCCGTAGGTCGCCACCACTTCCGCCGCCGGTTTCGGCTGACTGAACATGTTACGCATGGTCAGGTCATGGCCATCAAACTGAGCATCCCAGATCATCTGCCCCATCCAGGGCAGAATAACCAGATGTCCACGACTGTTTTCTACCTTCAGCCCTTCCACTCCACTGGCGTAACGAAATGCGGTAACCGTGAAGTCGCTATTCTTCAGTAAGATTCGCGGATGCTCTGCAAAGAGTTCCCGCCACAGCGTTAAACGTGTTGTCATGATCGCTCTCCTCAGGAAACTGTCGCTTCAGCCAGGTTGTTGCGCACTTTGCTTTCACGCCAGAAGTAGATACCGACGTACACAAAGCACAGCATGGAGACCAGGAACGAAAGTTGCAATGAATGGAACATATCGGCCACATAGCCCTGAATCGCCGGAACTACCGCCGCACCGACAATCGCCATGACAATGACGGCACCTGCCATTTCGGTATGCTCGTTATCCACGGTATCAAGCGTACCCGCATAGATTGTCGCCCAGCAGGGTCCAAACAGGACACTCACCAGCACTGCGACATACACAGCGCTGAAGCTTGGCGCCAGTGCAACATAGACGAGGAACAGCGCACCAATAATGGAATAGAGAATCAGCACTTTTTCCGGATTGAAGCGCGTCATCAAAATGTTGGCGATAAACTTGCCGATAAAGAAGCAGGCGAAGCTATAGACCATGAAGGTTGAGGCGTCGCGCTCGTTGATATCACCTAATTCCAGTGCCAGACGGATGGTGAATGACCACACCGCGACCTGCATCCCCACATAAAGAAATTGCGCCACAATTCCACGACGGAAACGGGCATTGCTGGCCAGATAACGCAGTGTATCCATCGCTGACGGGCGTTTATGACTCGTGGTTTGCGCGACTTTACATGTCGGGAAGCGAGTCAGGAGGAATAACACCATCACCACAACCAGTACCATAATCATGTACTTGTATGGCTCAAGGGTATTTTCCAGCATCAACACTTTAAAGTTATGGATCTGCTCAGCGTTCATCCCGGCCATCTGTTTTTCCAGGCTTTCGCCCTCAGAGAAGACCAGATATTTACCTAGCAGAATGCCAGCAGCCGCACCAATAGGATAAAAAGTCTGACTGATGTTCAGGCGTAAAGTGGCATACGCTTTTGGGCCGATCATTGAGCTGTAGGTGTTGGCTGCTGTTTCCAGGAAGCTCAGACCAATCGCAATCGCGAAAATCGCCGCAAGGAACATGGTGTAGGTGGCCATGTGCGATGCCGGGAAGAAGAGCGTACACCCAACGATATAAAGGGTCAGCCCCATTAAGATGGCGACTTTATAACTGGTCTTTTTAATCACCAGAGATGCTGGAATCGCAATTAAAAAATAACCGCCATAAAAGGCACTCTGAACTAATGCCGAGGCAAAGTTGCTGAGTGAAAATACGCTTTTGAATTGCGTAATCAGAATATCATTTAATGCGGCTGCGCATCCCCATAACGGGAATAAACAGGATAACAAAATAAACTGGAACAGAGGGGTCTTATTCAAATAGCCGTCAGGCATCTGAATGATGTTTTTATCGTTCATAGTGCTACCTTTTACAGTGCAGGAGTATTATTCGTTTAAGGTAAGAAACTCATTAAATTGTTCGATGCTTGGATAAGATGATTGAGTGCCTTTCCCGGTAACGCTGAAAGCAGCGAAGAGAGCGGCTTTTTTCATGGCGGCTTCCACATCACCGCTTTGAACGTAATAGTGAGCAAAACAACCGATGAAAGCGTCGCCTGCGCCACTGGTATCGACAGCGTTCACTTTAAACGCTGGAACATGGACTTCCTGGTCACGCGTCATCCACAGCGCACCTTTCTCACCCATGGTGACGATAATATTGTTCAGACCTTTATCAACCAGAGAACGTGCCGCTGCGCGAATATGGTCATAAGTATCCACTGGCATACCGGTTAATATTTCCAACTCGGTTTCATTCGGCACAAAAAAATCACATTTACAGGCATAAGACATATCTAATTCCCGTAATGCAGGGGCGGGATTTAGTAACACTTCAATACCGTGTTTTTTGCCAAATTCAATCGCGTGATAAACGGTTTCCAGCTGCACTTCCAGTTGCAGGACAATAAGCTGACATTTTTTCAGATCTTCCGCCGCACGATCGATATCTTCCGGGGAGAGAAATTTGTTCGCTCCTTTAATAATCAGAATACTGTTGCTGGAGTTCGCATTAACAAAGATCGGTGCGACACCGCTGCTGGTGCAGGGTACCTTTTCGACATAGGTGGTATTAATTCCCCAGGATTCAAGATTGCGAATAGTGTTATCCGCAAAAATATCATCACCGACTTTTGTCAGCATCAGCACTTTAGAATTGAGCTTAGCGGCCGCAACGGCCTGATTTGCGCCTTTGCCCCCGCAGCCAATTTTGAACGCCGGTGCTTCCAGCGTTTCCCCTTCTTTGGGCATCTGGTTGATGTAGGTGATGAGATCCACCATGTTGGAGCCAATAACCGCGATATCCATTTTACTACCTCTCAGAAACAATCACACAACAATGATATTAAAATAACATTATCATGTTACTTTCGTATCATTTGTGACTAGGATCGCGATTGGAAGATCATTTTATTGTTTATTTATTGCGCTAAATGTTGCATCCACATCACACTACAAATGATGAAGTTGCTTACAATTGACTGAAAGTTAACTGGATATAATCAATAAAACGTGAAAAAACACGCTTTTATTTCCGAATAGTCAGAAGTATAGTAATGCGGCAATGCCATGTTCTCAGAAACACAAAAATGTTACTGAAGGAACATGGGAACATGATTCGTGGAGAAGCACATGGAAACTAAGCAAAAAGAACGTATTCGACGTCTGATGGAATTGTTGAAGAAGACCGACCGAATCCATCTGAAAGAGGCGGCACGAATGCTGGAAGTTTCCGTGATGACTATTCGTCGGGATCTCAGTCAGGATGACGAGCCGTTACCGCTCACGCTGCTCGGTGGTTACATTGTGATGGTGAACAAACCTGCCGCCATCGTTAACGCGCCACTCCCCGCGCAAAAACAGTATCACCGCGACGATTTACCGGTTGCCATTCTGGCTGCGGGACTGGTAAGTGAAAATGATCTGGTCTTTTTTGATAATGGTGCGGAAATGCCGTTGGTGGTCAGCATGATCCCGGACGATATTTCCTTTACCGGGATTTGCTACTCGCACCGGGTGTTCGTAGCGCTAAATGAAAAGCCCAACGCCACAGCGATTCTTTGCGGGGGGACCTACCGGGCGAAAAGTGACGCCTTTTACGACACCAGCAATCCCTCCCCGCTGGATGCACTCAACCCACGGAAAGTCTTTATCTCCGCCAGCGGAGTCCATGAGCATTTCGGCGTTAGCTGGTTCAATCCGGACGATCTGGCCACAAAACGCAAAGCGATGGAACGCGGATTACGCAAAATTCTGCTGACGCGCCACGCCCTGTTCGATGAGGTCGCCCCCGCCAGCATTGGTCCACTCTCCACCTTTGACGTACTGATAAGCGACCGTCCGTTACCGGCAGATTACGCAACCCACTGCCGGAACGGCTCTGTCAAAGTGATCACCCCGGATTCAGACGGCGACTAACTTACTCAAAGAACACGGTGATTTTGTTAAACATCGACGGATCGGACTGGTTGCGGGCCACTTTCACCACATCTTCCAGCTTGTCGATCTGGCTTATCATCTGCTCAAGACGTTGATCGTCGTTGACCAGTAGCCAGATGCGGCTCTTATCGCTGTCCTGAATCGGTAGACAGAGAATGCCTTCTACGTTGAACGCGCGGCGGGCGAACAGCCCGCAAACGTGAGTCATTACGCCCGGATGGTTGCGTACGGTGAGTTCCAGGATTACGTTGTCATGAGTCTGCTGTTGCATGGCTTATTCCCCCACCATTTCTGTGTTTGCCGCACCCGGCGGCACCATCGGGTACACTTTCTGTTCGGCATCGATGCGCACGTGGATCAGCGCAGGTCCAGGGCGATTAATAATCTCCTGCAACGCTGCCTGTGGGTCCGCTTCGTTATTCAGATCGCAGGTTTCGAGACCAAACCCGGCGGCTATCTGCATAAAGTTAATCATCCCCGGATAGGTCGCGGCAAAAACACCCTGCTTATAGAACAGACTCTGCTGCTGATATACAAGACCCAACGCTTCGTTATTCATCAGGATGATTTTAATATCCAGCTGATTTTCGCTGGCTGTCGCCATTTCCTGAATATTCATCATCAGGCTGCCGTCGCCGGAGAAGCACAGCACTTTTTTGTCTGGATTGGCCAGCGCTGCACCAATTGCCGCTGGCAGGCCAAAGCCCATGGTCCCCAGACCGCCGGAGGTCAGCCACTGACGCGGACGGTTCAGCGGATAAGCCTGTGCCGCCCACATCTGATGCTGGCCTACGTCGGTGGTGATAATGGCGCTGTCGTCTACGCAGGCAGCCACGGCGTTGATCAATCCATAATGGCTGAGCGGGTCGCTTTCCTGCGGAATAGTGCAAGGGAATTCACGTTGTAAATCGGCCACCGTCTGATGCCACGACTCTCGCGGCTGCGCGTCAATTAATGGGATCAATTGCGCCAGCACCTCATCGACATCCGCCTGAATCGCCACGTGCGGTTGTTTGATTTTACCCAGCTCCGCGCGGTCGATATCCACGTGAATGATTTTGGCGTTCGGGCAGAACTGCTCGGTTTTACCAATCGCCCGGTCATCAAAACGTGCGCCCAGAACAATCAATAAATCCGCTTCTTGCAGAATAAAGTTAGTGCTGCGAGCGCCGTGCATGCCCAGCATGCCTAACGACAGCGGATGCGCTTTCGGCAGCATACCGAGCGCCATTAAGGTCATGGTGGTGGGCAGCGTCGCTTTTTCTGCCAGTTCGCGCACGCGCTCAGGTGCGTTAATCACGCCGCCGCCGAGGTACAGCACCGGACGCTGTGCGGCGTTAATCATGGCTGCGGCATCGCGAATGCTGTCCTGGCTGAACGCTGGTGCCGCCATTTTCTGCGCGGGCTCCGGCATCTCTTCAATGTCAAAAACAGCGGTTTGAATATCCTTAGGAATGTCTATCCACACCGGGCCTGGACGTCCGGACTGCGCAATGCGGAACGCATCGCTCATGACCTGCGGTAATTCACTGATATGGCGGACCAGATAGTTGTGCTTAGTGATGGGGATAGAGATGCCGTAGGTGTCGACTTCCTGGAAGGCGTCGGTGCCGATCATTGAAGCCGGAACCTGCCCGGTGATACACACCAGCGGGATGGAATCCAGACGCGCATCGGCAATGGCGGTCACCAGATTGGTTGCACCCGGTCCGCTGCAGGCCATACAGACGGCGGGTTTGCCATCAGTTCTCGCCATTCCCTGCGCGATAAACCCTGCTCCTTGCTCGTGGCGCGCCAGGATATGACGGATTTGCGTGCTTTGACTTAAGGCGTCATAGACGGGAAGAATCGATCCGCCGGGAATACCGGTAACAACCTGAATACCCTGGCGTTCCAGGAAATGAACGATGAATTCTGCGCCCGTAAAACGCGTACGCTTGGATGTTATGCCCGAACTTGCCATGCTCCAGTCCTTTTATTCTGGGCCTTTGCTCCGGGCAGGTCTCTGAAACGAAAAACCCCGCCCGGTTTGCGCCGGCGGGGTTTTGGAATCGTGTGTTGATTCGGACCCTACGGCGCATTGCCGACGACCACCACCACACGCACGACGACCGCTGCGCGAGATGGCGCAGTTTTTAGTAGGGTCGCAGTCAGCATGGAAGGGTTCATTAGGGACCTGTCTGTTTGTTGATTAACTGGATTTATACAAACACAGGTTTTTCAGCGTGACAATGGAAAAATTTTCATCTGCATAAAAATGCGTCAATGATCACATTTCGTTGTGCATTGCTGAAAAACAAAAAACCCCGCCGGAGCGAGGTTTTTTTCAGTGCTGTGCGGTTGGTAGCCGCCGAACACACTGTGTTATGTCAACGAAAAAAGTATACGCGTTCTGCGAAGAACACGCAATTTCGGCACGAATTTTGATGGTTTTGAGTATGGAACATGAATAGCGTAACATCCATAAAATACTGTTAATTTATACAGTATTTATCTATAATGTCTCGGTACGCAAGGTGTTATGCGGGGGCCGCATCGTAAACCGGCGCATCAAAGTCCTGGCTGAAACGGGTGGTGCCGTCAGCGCCTTAACCCCCGTGTGAGCACACTGTGTTATGTCAACAAAGGTGCTGGCAACAGGCAGCGGCGAGGTACGTCAGCACCGTGCTCCTTGTACCAAAAGGAGAGCGTATGAGCCTCGTGGATATCGCTATTCTTATCCTCAAACTCATTGTTGCAGTACTGCAACTACTTGATGCCGTTCTGAAATACGTTAAGTAATTCAGATTCAAGTCGCACCTAAGGGGGGCGGGTAACACTCCGCTCCCCTTTCACCTTCTCCCTGGTGCTTGTGTCGCGCCAATATGTTACGTTTTTATGACATTCTCAGGGAAGAATTCCACCATGACGCTTTCTGTTTTCTGCATTTTGCTGTTCGCCGCGCTGCTGCATGCCAGCTGGAATGCCATTGTTAAAGCTGGAAACGATAAACTGTACTCAGCGATCGGTGTCAGCGGTTCTGCTGCAATTATGGCATTGATTTTCTTACCCTTTGCGCCTCAACCTTCCGCCGCCAGCCTGCCGTTTTTAGCCGTCTCAACTGCGTTGCAAATTGTATATACCGTCCTGGTCGCCAAAACCTATCAGGTTTCGGATATGAGCCAGACCTATCCGTTAATGCGCGGCACAGCGCCGCTGCTGGTCGCAATTATCAGCGTCCTGTTTCTTGGCGATAGCCTCTCTATTCTAGCCTGGGTGGGGATTGCCACGATCTGTCTGGCGATCCTCGGCATGGCGTTTAACGGACGCAGCAGCTCGCAAAGCGGGATCGTGCTGGCGCTCATTAACGCCTGCTTTATCGCCGGATATACGCTGGTTGATGGCACCGGCGTACGTTTATCAGAAACCGCGCTGGGTTATACGCTGTGGACCTTCTTTCTGAACGGCTCCTGCCTGCTGGGCTGGGCGATGATTGCCCGACGCCGGGAAGCGTCACGCTATCTGGTACAGCAGTGGAAGAAAGGTATTCTTGGCGGAATTGGCACAATGGGTTCTTACGGTCTGGCGCTGTGGGCCATGACTCAGGCTCCGTTGGCGGTAGTCGCTGCGCTGCGTGAAACTTCCATCCTGTTTGGCGCGCTGCTCGCGTGGCTGCTACTGAAAGAGAAGGTTGCCGGAATACGTCTTGTTGCGGCTGGAGGCATTGCCATAGGCGCAGTTTTGCTACGCTTATCATGACCTCTGTAAACCCGATGCAATCCGGCAACATTTGTTGCCGCTTTTTGTTTACATTTCCTGCCGTTCATCGTTTAAACATTCCAGCCCACTATCTGGCCTTCTTTTTCTGTTGTGGTAGATTCCACGCGCATTTACGGGAAAGTGCAGCACCTTATTCTTATTTTTTCACTTTTTGAAAAGTAATCAGCGAAATGAAAAGGCATAGAAGCGTCAATTTGTTGTTGATGTTGGTATTACTGGTGGCGGTAGGTCAGATGGCGCAAACCATTTATATCCCCGCGATTGCTGATATGGCACGTGAACTGAACGTTCGCGAAGGGGCGGTGCAAAGCGTGATGGCCGCCTATCTGTTGACCTACGGTCTGTCACAACTGATTTACGGCCCACTTTCCGATCGCGTTGGCCGCCGCCCGGTGATCCTCGCCGGGATGTCCATTTTTATGCTGGCTACGCTGGTCGCCATAACCACCCACAGCCTGACGGTATTGATTATCGCCAGCGCAATACAGGGGATGGGAACGGGCGTCGGCGGTGTGATGGCGCGAACGTTACCGCGCGACCTGTACGAAGGCACGCAGTTACGCCACGCTAATAGCCTGTTAAACATGGGGATTCTTGTCAGCCCACTGCTGGCACCATTGATTGGCGGTATGCTGGATACCCTGTGGAACTGGCGTGCCTGTTACATCTTCCTGCTGGTGCTGTGCGCAGGCGTCACGTTTAGCATGGCGCGTTGGATGCCGGAAACGCGCCCCGCAGGTGCTCCGCGTCCACGGCTTATCGCCAGCTACAAAACGCTGTTTGGCAACAGCTCTTTCACCTGTTACGTGCTGATGCTGATCGGCGGCCTGGCGGGCGTTGCGGTCTTCGAAGCCTGTTCCGGTGTGTTGTTAGGCGCGCGTCTCGGCTTAAGCAGCATGGTGGTCAGTATCCTGTTTATTCTACCCATTCCGGCGGCGTTTTTTGGTGCCTGGTTCGCCGGTCGCCCGAATAAGCGTTTCTCGACGCTAATGTGGCAGTCGGTTATCTGCTGTCTGGTCGCCGGTTTGATGATGTGGATCCCTGGTCTGTTCGACGTGATGAACGTCTGGACGCTGCTGGTTCCCGCCGCACTGTTTTTCTTCGGCGCCGGGATGCTGTTTCCGCTGGCAACCAGCGGCGCAATGGAGCCTTTCCCGTTCCTGGCCGGTACTGCTGGTGCGCTGGTTGGTGGATTACAAAACATTGGTTCCGGCGTGCTGGCGTGGTTCTCCGCCATGCTGCCGCAGACCGGGCAAGCCAGTCTGGGCCTGCTGATGACCCTTATGGGGCTGTTGATTTTTGTTTGCTGGCTTCCGCTGGCGTCACGCGTGTCGCATCAGGGACAGGCGGTTTAAGCGTATGATGGCCCGGCTTCTCGCCGGGCTTTTCACACTCAGGGGCAATCATGGTATTCAACAACGGCTCCAGCGCCGGACGCCATGCCCCTTCCTCACCATCATAGAACTGCGTATCCGCATTGATAGCATAGGGAATTTTCGCTTTCTTCAGCTCGCAAGCCATAAAGCGGGCAAACGCCATTTGCGAGGCAGAAGGCGCGTTCCTGATGGTTTCTCCCGGCGACCAGCCTCCTACCCAACTAACATGACCGGTTTTCTGCTGCCAGTGAATGGCGGTATTGATACGGGCGCGAATGGCGGCCTTTTCTGCCGCTGTCCCTGAGGTCCACGGGTATTTACCGTTATTTTTCAGCGGCCCCCACGGGAAGATATGCCATTGAGCCAACACGGTATTCTGACTTTGCGGCGGCAACTTTAGGTTGGGCAAATCTTCCGGAGCGGCATGCAGTTTCGGCGCGATAAATATCATTCGCTGTGGATCGATGGCATGGATGGTACGGATGGTTTTGTCATACACCCTATTGAGCGACGCCTGATTATGGTTGAGCTTATCAGAGGGTTCATATATCAGGTCGAAACCCAGCAACGGCGAACTTTGACCAAAGTAATGCGCCACCGCCACCCACCAGTTAACCACCTCTTTTTCGTTACTGGCACTGGGGTCTTTTTTATACTCGTCAGCCTGATAGGCGATTATCGGGATCACGCCATACTGCTCGCAGGCTTCCACCAGCTTGCGCAGATGAATGAGCCGCGCCTCCGTAGGCTCACCCGCCACGCGAATGCGCACGTGGGTCAACCCTTTCGCCTTATAATCCCTCACCACCAGCGGATCGAATTCACGGATGCCCCGATCGGTACGCGCCCAATCTACGTCCATCCCAACCCCAAGCTGCTGCACATACTGCGCCGCCGTCAACGCAGGTTGCGCGGCACACACGGTGGCGCTGGCCAACAGTAAAAGGGAAACAATCGGCTTTAACACGGTCGTCCTTACGCAAATCATCAGGAGTGATATCACGTATTTAGCACGCTTTTTCACTTTCCGTGTAGAGCGAAAGCGTAAAAAATATTCGCGACCCGCTTATTTAACCTGCTCCTGTAGCCAGCCAATAAACGCCTCGATTTTCGGCCACTGCCTGCCGGGCAGCGTAGTGATGTAGTAATGTTGATGGCATTTCAGCGCCATATCGCCAAAAGGCGCAATCAATTCTCCGCTGTCGAGGCGTTTTTGCACCAGCCGTTTTCGGCCCATCGCCACGCCGATATGGTTCATTGCCGCAATCACTGCTAAATCAGAACGATCAAAACCAATCCCCGACGATGTCGGCAAATTCGCCGCAAAATGCTGCGCCCAACTGTGCCACTCATCGGTCCCGGAATCGTTACTCCACGCCTGTCTGTCGTGCAGCAACGTACAGTGCGGCAAATTCACCAGCGAACCGGTAAGGTCATGGCGGCGGGCGTAGTCCGGGCTGCACACCGGCAGGATCTCTTCATCCATCAGGAAGTGATGCGTGAGTTGCGCGGAGGGTGCATCGTCAAAATAGATGGCGAGATCGATACCCGCACGCTGTAGATTGACGTTGTCGTTCCCGGTCAACATGGTTAGCGAAATTGACGGATAGCGACGGGTAAAGTCGCCGAGCGCCGGAACCAGCCAGCACTGGGCGATAGAAGGCCGTGAGTAGACGGTGAGCGTCCCCGAGAGCTCCTGATTCTTAATATCAAGAATCTCCTGGTTGAGCGTGTCCAGTGACGATTTCAGCGCCCAAAATACCCGCTTACCCTCATGAGTGAGTTCCACTTTGCGATGAGAACGAACAAATAATTGGATGCCAAGCTCATCTTCAAGCTGATTTATGCGATGGCTGACGGCGCTGGGACTCAATGACAGCTCGTCTGCTGCCAGCGCAAACGACTGATGCCGGGCCGCCACTTCAAAAGTATACAGCTTTGACAGCTGCCAGCCGTTGAGCAGCCGGTTTCTGACTTTGCGTAGGGGATCCATTCTCACCTCCTTTCCTTCTGATTCATGCGCTGGAGTGTAAAAAAGTTCGCTGCAAAAATCAGCTCAAAGGTGAATCAAAGTGAACCATATCGCATAAGCAAAGCGCAATTAGACATAAATCACTCATTTGATGCAATCTGGCTCATGTGAAGGGGGATTCATATCGTTTGTCAGACCATGCCTTATTTTTGTCCAATAACCCTATATTAATCACAGGGCAAGGTGAGTTATGCACTCTCAAATCTGGGTTGTGAGCACGCTGCTGATAAGCATCGTGTTAATCGTTTTGACCATCGTGAAGTTCAAATTCCACCCGTTTCTGGCGCTGCTGCTAGCCAGCTTCTTCGTGGGTACAATGATGGGCATGGGGCCGCTGGATATGGTCAATGCCATTGAGAGTGGCATCGGCGGTACGCTGGGCTTCCTCGCCGCGGTTATCGGCCTTGGGACCATTCTGGGCAAAATGATGGAAGTATCCGGCGCGGCTGAACGCATTGGCCTGACGCTCCAGCGCTGCCGTTGGCTATCCGCCGACGTCATAATGGTACTGGTTGGGTTGATTTGCGGGATCACGCTGTTTGTGGAAGTCGGCGTGGTGCTGTTGATTCCGCTGGCTTTTTCGATTGCCAAAAAGACCAATACCTCACTGCTGAAGCTGGCGATCCCGCTGTGTACGGCGCTGATGGCGGTGCACTGCGTCGTCCCGCCGCATCCGGCTGCCCTGTTCGTGGCGAACAAGCTGGGCGCGGACATTGGCACGGTGATTGTCTACGGCTTACTGGTCGGCTTGATGGCCTCGCTGATCGGTGGTCCTCTGTACCTGAAATTCCTGGGTAACCGTCTGCCGTTTAAACCGGTTCCGGCTGAGTTTTCTGACCTTAAAGTGCGTGACGAAAGTACGC
This sequence comes from Citrobacter sp. Cpo103, assembly GCF_030332605.1. Classification (NCBI taxonomy): domain Bacteria; kingdom Pseudomonadati; phylum Pseudomonadota; class Gammaproteobacteria; order Enterobacterales; family Enterobacteriaceae; genus Citrobacter; species Citrobacter sp. Cpo103. Next base: position 403,419 of record NZ_JAOWHO010000032.1, read on the forward strand.
TACCGTCGCTGGGTGCTACGCTGTTTACCGTTCTGCTGCCGATTGGCCTGATGCTGGTAAAAACCGTCGCTGAGCTGAACATGGCGAAAGGCAGCACGGTGTATACGCTGCTGGAGTTTATTGGTAACCCGATCACCGCGATGTTTATTGCCGTTTTCGTGGCCTATTACATCCTCGGCCTGCGTCAGCACATCGGTATGGGTACGTTGCTGACTCACACTGAAAACGGTTTTGGCTCCATTGCTAACATTTTGCTGATTATCGGTGCAGGCGGCGCGTTCAACGCTATCCTCAAGAGCAGCGGGCTGGCGGATACTCTTGCACTGATCCTCTCGAACATGCATATGCACCCGATTCTGCTGGCGTGGCTGGTGGCGTTAATCCTGCATGCCGCGGTGGGTTCCGCCACGGTGGCAATGATGGGCGCCACGGCAATCGTTGCACCGATGCTGCCGCTCTATCCCAACGTCAGCCCGGAGATCATCGCCATTGCTATCGGTTCCGGCGCTATTGGCTGCACGATCGTTACCGATTCCCTCTTCTGGCTGGTGAAGCAGTACTGCGGCGCCACCCTGAATGAGACGTTCAAATACTATACGACCGCGACATTTATCGCGTCCGTGATTGCACTGGTTTGCACATTCCTGCTTTCCTTTATTATTTAAGCGCAAAGAGACTGACTATGGAAAATATTCAAACACTTATCGCCCAGTATCCTTTAGTGGAAGACCTGGTCGCTCTCAAGGAGACGACCTGGTTTAACCCTGGCACCACCTCTCTTGCGGAAGGTTTACCGTACGTTGGCCTGACCGAGCACGATGTTCAGGATGCCCACGCCCGTCTGACGCGCTTTGCTCCGTACCTGGCAAAGGCATTCCCGGAAACCGCGGCCACCGGCGGTATTATTGAATCTGAGCTGGCCGCGATTCCGGCCATGCAAAAGCGGCTGGAGAAAGAGTATGGGCAGCGCATCAATGGCGAAATTCTGCTGAAGAAAGACAGTCACCTGCCAATTTCTGGCTCGATTAAAGCCCGTGGTGGCATTTATGAAGTACTTACCCACGCGGAAAAACTGGCGCTGGAAGCCGGTCTGCTGACCACACAAGACGATTACAGCGTTCTGCTTTCGCCCGAGTTCAAACAGTTCTTCAGCCAGTACAGCATCGCGGTAGGCTCCACCGGTAACCTCGGCATGTCGATTGGCATTATGAGCGCCCGTATCGGCTTTAAGGTGACGGTGCATATGTCTGCCGACGCTCGCGCATGGAAAAAAGCCAAACTGCGCAGCCACGGTGTGACGGTCGTGGAGTATGAAGAAGATTACGGCGTGGCGGTTGAACAGGGCCGTAAGGCGGCAGAGTCTGATCCAAACTGCTTCTTTATCGATGATGAAAACTCGCGCACGCTGTTTTTAGGCTATGCGGTGGCCGGACAGCGCTTAAAGGCGCAGTTTGCCCAGCAGGGGCGCGTGGTGGATGCAGACCATCCACTGTTTGTTTACCTGCCATGCGGCGTCGGCGGTGGCCCTGGCGGCGTGGCGTTTGGCCTGAAGCTGGCGTTTGGCGATAACGTGCACTGCTTCTTCGCAGAACCAACCCATTCACCGTGCATGCTGCTGGGGATTTATACCGGACTGCACGATACGATTTCCGTGCAGGATATTGGCATCGACAACCTGACGGCGGCTGATGGGCTGGCTGTCGGCCGTGCGTCTGGCTTTGTTGGCCGGGCAATGGAACGTCTGCTCGACGGTCTGTACACCCTGGACGATCAGACTATGTACGACATGCTGGGCTGGCTGGCGCAGGAAGAAGGTATTCGCCTCGAACCGTCAGCGCTGGCAGGGATGGCCGGTCCGCAACACGTTTGCGCCTCTGCTGACTATCAGCACATGCACGGCTTCAGCGCGGATCAGCTCAATAACGCTACCCATCTGGTGTGGGCGACCGGCGGCGGAATGGTCCCGGAAGATGAAATGGCGCAATATCTGGCCAAAGGACGTTAAATACCGCTGAGCTTAACGCAGCATCGCCATCAGCTCCATCGGTGAGCGATGCTGCTTAAGCAGATCACGCATCACGCGCATATGCGGTGCGGTATGGCTGAAGAAAGCCTGATAGCCTGCACACAGCACGCCCTTTCCATTGTCCTCGCAGTACGCAGGACAATCACCGTGGTAATACTGAAACAATGAGCATGTCTGGCAACGCGTATTCATTGATGACATGGTCTGTCGTTCAATCTGTGCCGTCAGACCACACCACTGGCGAAGCGTTTTATCGAAAAGCTGGATAGATATCTGATTAATATCTTCACGTACCCAGATATCAAATATCGTAATTAAAAATCGGCCCCACGCCTCAGACGTAACCGATTCGTCTGTCAGATGACCTGAACCATCGTGCTTAACCAGCGGAATAAATTGTACCAGGCGAACATTTCCTTGTTGCAAACCACGGTACACTTCAACCGGTTGTAAACACTTCTGATGGTCAATCACCACGTTTAAAACATCATCACTAACATCCATGTTCTCACATCCTGTCATGCAAAATTCCCGATAAATACGATAAGTTGGCGAACATGCGTTACAGCAAACAGCATTGCGAGGGATAACACCGCGAGGGAGATCATAAATTTGTCACGCACCGCGCGAGATTCAGAAAAATCGCTATGACTCACATCCATCAGATTACGGCTGCGGGTGTAGCGCCAGAGGATAATCGCCACTATCACCAGCACAACTACCGATATCCAGAACAGCACTCCCGCCTGGTGCCAGTTGTGCTTAATCGCCAGCGCCATTAACGCGCCATAGCCCAACAACGTGCGAAACCAGGCAAGTGAAGTCCGCTCCGGTTGTAACCCCGGGTCAGCGATGCGTCGCGATTTGCGGCTATCCGGCATACAGCACCAGCGTCATGACAATCACCGCCACAATAGTCAGCATGACGCTGATAATCAGCAGGCTGTGGGTGTAGGGCAAGTCCTCTTTCAGTCGCATCGCCTTTTCATTACGTAGCCAGCGCAGGTAGCCGTAGATCGCCAGACCGCCGGCAAACAGACACAGCAACAAGGCAAGCGCCTCACGGATGACCGGCGTGGCAAAATCCGGGGCCAGTTGATCAAGGCCAACCCCCGCCGCCAGAAATCCGAGCGCGGTGCGGATCCACGCCAGAAAAGTACGCTCATTTGCCAGTGAGAAGCGATAATCCGGTGCTTCTCCAAGGCGAGAAATCTTCATGACAGCTCCTTAAATATTGTTGTCTGGTCGTTATACCGGAACAGTTAAGGAGTATGAACCTGATTCTCAAACGAGAGGGCGAGTCGGGTGATGAGACAATGGGAAAGAGAGAGGGTGTTTGTAATGCCGGATGGTGAGTTGCGTTTTATCCGGCCTACAGGAGATGCAGGCCGGATAAGTCAGTTTTAACCTAATCCCCAGAAGATCACCGCCAGCAGCTGTGGCGTGATAATCCTCAGGAACATAACCAGCGGATAAACGGTGGCGTAGGAGAGCGCTGCCGCCCCGCTGGTAGCATGCAGGTTATTAGCAAACGCCAGAGCCGGGGGATCGGTCATTGAGCCAGCCAGCATGCCGCACAGCGTCAGATAGTTCATTTTGACAAATAGACGAGCTAACAAACCCACGGTAATCAGCGGAATCGCAGTAATGAAAATACCGTAACCCACCCAGCTCAGGCCATCGCCCTGCGTCAGAGTATCGACAAAATCACCGCCTGACTTCAGACCAACTACCGCGAGAAACAGCACGATACCCAACTCTCGCAGCGCCAGGTTAGCACTGGGAGGCATAAACCAGTACAGCTTACCAATGCTGCCAATACGCCCCAGGATCAAGGCCATAATCAGCGGCCCACCGGCCAGACCCAGTTTTAACGCCACCGGAAACCCTGGGATGAACAGCGGGATTGAACCCAGTAGAACACCCAGCCCGATACCGATAAATACCGGCAGCATCTGCACTTGCTGCAGTTTTTGCTGCGCGTTACCCACAACATTGGCAACGGCATCAATAGACGAAGGGCGCCCCACCAGATTGAGGATATCCCCGAATTGCAGGCTGGCGTCGCTGCTGGCTACCAGCTCAACACCCGCACGGTTCAGGCGGGAAATCACCACGTCGTAACGTTCTTTAAAGTGCAGGTCACGGATACGTTTACCCAGCACCTGCTCGTTAGTCACCACCACGCGTTCGACGCGTAAATCGGTACCTCGCGTAGACAGCGATGTATCCACCTCCTGCCCAATCACCACCTGCGCGTTATGCAGGTCAGCAGGCTGCCCGACCAGGTGGAGCAGGTCGCCCAACTGGATAACTGTCCCTGGCGACGGCACCATCAATGTCTCGTCACGTTTCAGACGCGAGCAGATAATTTTGTCGCTGTTCAGAATCGGGACATCCTGAATCGCCATATTGTTGATGTTTGGGTTTTCCACGCGGATGTTCATCGTCTGAATCAGCGCGTGTCCGTTGGTTAACGTGGATTCATGCTGCTGGGCTTCAGCATCGACGTTAACGCGGAAAATAAGGCGCATCAGCCACATGGTGAGTAAAATTCCGCAAATGCCGAAAGGATAAGCCATGGCATAGCTCATCCCCATCTGGTCAACCACATCGCCAGGCGTACCCAAATCGCGCAGAATTTGCTGCCCCGCACCTAACGCCGGGGTATTGGTGACCGCTCCAGAGAATATTCCCAGCACCACAGGGAGAGGAATGGCAAAAATCTTATGCAGGATCGCGGTGACCAGGCCACCCATGATGACAATCAGCACAGCAAACAGATTCAGCCGCAGGCCCGAAACGCGCAGAGAAGCAAAAAAGCCCGGCCCCACCTGAATACCAATGGTGTAGACGAAAAGAATCAGGCCAAATTCCTGAATAAAATGCAGCATGTCGCCGCTCAGGGTCATCCCTGCCTGATCGACAAAATGCCCGACAATAATGCCGCCGAACAGCACACCTCCAATGCCAAAACCCACACCACGTATTTTTATGTTGCCGATCCATAACCCGACAACTGCCACCAATGCCAGAACGCTGACCGTCAATGCTATATCACTCATATCCTGTTCCCTGTGAATAACATCATTAAGTAAATGGATTCTCGCAGAGTACAGTCGCAATGTATGGGTGGTAAAGCACAAAAAAGCCCCGTCATTTCTGGCGGGGCAAAGGCATGGAGCTATTTAACTATCTAATGCGGGACGTTCGCTGATGGCGATACGTTGTGGAGCAATGGTTTCAGGTTCATTCCGGGTCAAATCAATATGCAGCAAGCCGTTAGTGAAGCTTGCGCCGGAGACCTCCATATTTTCAGCCAGCGTAAAGCTCAGGCTGAACGGCTGAGTGACCAGCCCCTGATGCAACCATTTGGTCTCTTTTTCCGGCTGCTGCGGCGTACCTTTCACTGTCAGGCGCGTGCCTTCCAGTTGAATATCCAGATCTTCCTGGCGGAAACCGGCTAACGCAAGGGTAATGCGGTAGTGGTTATCATCGCTCTTTTCGATGTTATAAGGCGGGAAGCTCTGGCTTTCACCGGTGTTTTGCAAGGCATTGGCCAGTTTGTCAAAACCGATCCATTGACGCAGCAGTGGGGATAAATCGTAGTTACGCATAATAATCTCCTTCTAAGAAGCGAGTAGGTACCTTTCGGCTCCCTGACGGCAAGCCGATGACTTAGCAAGGCCGCCTGAAGCGGCCTACAGAATTAGTTGATTTCGATGCGGCGCGGTTTGTTCGCTTCAGGAATCACGCGCTCAAGATCGATATACAGCAGACCATTTACCAGGTTTGCGCCGCGAACATGAATGTTCTCCGCTAACTGGAACTTGCGTTCAAAGTTGCGCTCGGCAATACCCTGATACAGGTAAGTACGTTCTTTTTGATCGTCCGCATGGGCGCCTTTTACCACCAGCAGATTGTCCTGGGCAGTAATTTCCAGTTCGCTTTCAGCAAAACCGGCAACGGCAATTGCAATGCGGTAATGGTTTTCGTCTACCAGCTCAACGTTGTATGGAGGGTAGCCGCCATTGCTCTGGCCCTGATTGTTTTCCAGCAGGTTAAACAGACGGTCAAAACCAATAGCAGAACGGTACAGCGGGGATAAATCAAAGTTACGCATAATCAATAGCTCCTGAAATCAGCGAGAATATTGACCTTCCATCATGGACAGGTCAGGTAGCCAGGACACCCATCAGGCATGCCCTTCATTTGTCTACACTCTAAAAATGGGTCTTAATACAAACTTTTCAAGCGTATTCATCTGACTTTTTTTGCAGTTTGTTGTCTATTGCATACACTGGGGGGAGCAGTTGTTCTCGTTAAATCGCGATGGCCGCCACAGTGCGACGAAATGGTGATGTTATTTTCGCAACGGATCGCTTTAACTCACCATGCAAACACGATAAATACAGATGAATAAATGATGATTAAAAAAATGTTGGTAACACTGACGATGTGTAGTGGGATGGTGTTTGTAAGCGGCTGTTCCAGCATCATGTCACATACAGGTGGCAAAGAAGGGACGTATCCTGGCACTCGAGCCAGTGCCACAATGATTAGCGAAAGTGATACGAACTGGGGAACCAAGTCGCTGGCGATTCTGGATATGCCTTTTACCGCGGTGCTCGATACGGTATTGCTACCTTGGGATCTCTTTCGCAAAGATAACTCGGTGAGATCCCGCGTAGAAAAGAGCGAGGAGAGAACCCAGGCCACGAACGCCGTTATTCCCCCGGCAGAAATGTCTGCTCCATAAATTAACGCCCGGTTTCAGTCACCCACAGCTGGCGGAAACCCTCGACGTCTTCCATCCACGCAACCTGTCGACCATCAGGGGAGAAGACGATTGCATCGGCCGACGGCGGGTTATCATGACGTTCCGTTAAAAAATCAATTTCGCCCGTTTGAACATCACAACAGGCAATTCTGTTCTCCAGTACAAATCCCAGCCATTTCCCCGATGGGTGCCAGTTAAAGGCTGACTGAATATTCGTAGCGCACTGGGTAAGCTGACGCAGCGATCCGCCCTGTGGGGAAATCAGCCATAGCTGCACAATACCGTTGTCATCACGCATTAAAAACGCAATCTCAGATGCCTTTGGATTACTGCGTACCCAGTGGCGAGGCTGATTCACCAGCCCCGGAAAGGCGCGCTCATGGGTAAACGTCAGACGGCGTTGGCGAATACCGGATGGCGGCGCAGGCATGGTCATGTCAGTCCCCTCCAGAGGCGCGTCCCCCGGCTGTTTCCAGCCGCTTTCATCCTGTGGCAAATCAACAATAAACAGCTCCGGTACTTTCTCGCCAGTGGCTGATAGCGTATCACCGATAAACGCCAGCCTGTTTTCTCCAACCCAGCCCTCTTCATAGGCGCGGTTAATCTCATCGCTACCCGGTTTTGGCGTTGGTGTCGTCTGGCTCACCAGCACACACCAGTAGCTACCGCTGTATTCACGGGGATGCTGCGCGGAGACATTCACCGGACCATACGGTGCAGCCACGCCGACGTTGCGTAAATCGAGCGCCGGAGAGCGCTCATGCAGAACATGGTCGTTATAGGTGAAACTGACAAACTCACCGTTCGGGCTAAAGACATGCACATGACTCCCGCCGCGCAGCGCACCTGGCGTATAGGGCGCAGTAATATCCATTGCATCCAGATTCTCCACCCCAGCCTGCGTAACAATCACCCCACGGCGATGATGGAAGTCGTAATACCATGTTTCATCAGGATTTTCAGGCCCGTGAATGAATACATATTTTTCCGACTTTGGATGAACGGTCACCACGCCAACGTGCGATCCCTGAGTAGCCCGGTAAATCACCTCCAGCTCGCCAGTATGGATATTGACGCGCTCAATTGTTTCACCGGTAAAGGAAGCGCCGGAAGGGCGCACATCAAAGACCAGCCACTGGCTGTCCGGTGTCCAGGTGTTGATATTGGTAAGCTGATGATTACGCGGCGTAAAGGTGATTTGCTTCATGGGATGCCCTGATACAAGACGATTAAAACAATCATACTTCACAAGCACTTCACTTTCAGGCTTTAGCGTATCGCCATCTTCATTTTTGCGGACAGAAAGATGGAACATTTTGACGTAGCGATTATCGGTTTAGGTCCGGCAGGCGCAGCGCTGGCGCGACAGTTAAGCGGAAAAATGCGCGTGATTGCGTTGGATAAAAAACGCCAGTGCGGTAACGAAGGTTTCACTAAACCCTGCGGCGGTCTGCTGGCCCCGGACGCCCAGCGTTCGTTTATCCGCGACGGGATAACCTTACCTGTTGATGTTATCGCCAACCCGCAGATTTTTAGCGTTAAAACGGTTGATATTGCCGCTTCTTTGACGCGTAACTACCAGCGCAGCTACATTAATATCAACCGCCATGCTTTTGATTTATGGCTTAAATCTCTCATCCCTGATGATGTGCAGGTGTATCACGACAGCCTGTGCCGGAAAATCTGGCGCGAGGGCGATAAATGGCACGTTATCTTCCGCGCCGACGGTTGGGAGCAGCAGATCACCGCGCGTTATCTGGTGGGGGCAGACGGTGCGAATTCACTGGTACGCCGTCATCTTTATCCCCAGCACCAAATCCGTAAATATGTCGCGATTCAACAATGGTTTGCGGAAAAACATCCCGTTCCGTTCTAGGGGTCTGAAGGCCAATAGAACGAAAACGTACGTTAGTGAAGTAACTGTCTGATATATCGAAACATAATGTACATTGGAAAACGCCATCAAAACGGTGTCTTTTTAATCGAAAATTGGCACTTAACGGACTTTCTTGTCTACTAATCGATTTTTCAGACGATAATTTTCCTCTTACCGTACGTTTTCGTACGGTTGGATCTCAAACCCCAACAATGTGATGACGCTAAAATTTTCAACGTGACACAGAATGCTGAACGCTCGCGGAGCACCTTTATCAAGGTGCTCCGCAAGGTAAGCATTAACATGGATTTTGCGTATTAATCATCAAAAATTGGGCTGTCAGCATCATCAATGTTACATGTATCACAGTTTTGTTGAGATAATTCTGGACGTTTAAAATTTTGAGCTGATTCACATGCATTTAGCATTATTACCATGAGAAACAGCATGATATATTTCATCGCCACTCCTTAAATTATTTAATAATGGCCAATAGTTACCAGTATAAACTGACCCCTGTTGTTCCCTGCCAGGTCTTTTCGGATCGTTCACTAAGACCGTTTTGATAATCAACCTTGATATAATAATTTGTATAATCATTCAGCTTTACGGTCACGCCGCCGCTTATTTTTGCAGCAGAACCATTATAGGATGTAAGTAATGAATCCTGGTATCCCGTACTGCCTACGCTAACATTATTTCTGTCTCTGGCGGTCAGTTGATTATTCAGCTCTGCATCAAGGAAGGGGGACCACTGGACCCCGGATATCGTCATAGTATTCCAGTACAAACGAGCTCCAGCGGAGGCGGTTAACTGATTATCCAGATCGTTATTAACGTTTAAATCATCATAACGATAGTCATCTAATTTAACTTTCTGCCAGGATACAGAAATTCGTGGCACCAGTGTCAGCGCCTCATTTAGTACTCGCGGATAGCCCGCTTCAAAAGCCAGAATCTGCCCACGACCATGAATATCAGGTTTACGTGTACTGTTATTCGATTCTACCTGTCCAGAATACCGGGCCAGTTGTAAAGTGGTGTTTGTGTACCAGCCCTGGGTTGCTGTATAACGCCAGTATAAACCTGTAGCGTAAGTATTGAGCTGGTAGCTTCCAAGCTGGGCATTCGAGGTGTAAATGGTTTTGCCCGATACATTAGCATTACTGTCGAGAAAACCCACATAAACACCCAGTTTATGACTGCTGTCTTCATCAGCAGGCCATAAATCAGCCCCAATTTGGATACCTTTTACGTGGCCATTCCATGCCGCATTTGTGGCTCCGTCACCTTGATTTTCCTGTTGTCCGTAAAGGGTACGTACCCAGATCCCTTGGCCATTTTGGGCCATTCCACTGGGTTCCGGAACGAGTCTGTCAGCAAACTGTGGTATGAGCGCCAGTCCAGCCTGACGGGTAATATCTCCCAATGCGCTGCTGACGACAGCATCTGCACGCATCGCGCCACGCTGTAGAAAAGAATCATATTGGTAACTTTGCCCGGCAAACACACCATAATCATACAAACCGGTAGTCAGAATGGCATCCTGAGCACTACTATTTTTGATTACCGCATTGGTATCATTACCACTGATACTACCAATGGTTAGGGAGTGTCCGTTAACATCCAGTATACTGCCTGTTGTAGTGTCATACGTTTTTGAAAAAACGATATGGTCAGTATAATTCAAAGCATTATCGGCGTTTATATTGACACTGGCATTTCCTTCTAGTTTCAATGTTGTATTATATAACGAGTTTTCATGATTCAGATTTATCAGTGAATTCCCTTTAAAACGCTGCTCGCCACCATTAATGGTATCCGCAGTATTAATGTTTAATGTCGAATTACCATCAAATAATAAATTTCCGCCATCCACAGCATGCTGTGCTGAAATGTTCATGACAGCATCGTCTTTAAATGTGGTAGATGTGCCACCAGTAACTGCCTGGCTGACATTGGCGTTAAATATAGCATTATTACTAAATATTTGTTTGCTGTTACCAGAAATCGCCCCTTTACTGTTGCCATTCAGGATGCTGTTTCCACTAAAATTCTGGCTGCCTCCAGACAGGGTATTTTCGCCATTGGCATTTAATATACTATTATCGTTAAAATTTTGTATCCCCCCGGTAATTGTTGATTTACCGTTAGCATTAAATACTGCATTATCCTGTAATTTTATTTGTCCTCCAATAATAGCCTGATCTGCTTCTGTATTCAGGACTGAGCTTTTTGCCAGGATCTGATATCCACCACTTATACCTTGACTGGCATTGACATTTAATGTTGCATCGTTAAATGTTTGATTGCCACCACTGAGTGCCGTGGCTGCATTCACATTCATTGTCGTACCAGATTGAAATATCTGTTTATTCGTATTATTCGTTTCTCCCGCAATAGCATTAGCGGTATCCGCATTTAATACTGAACTCCCAGTGAACAGTAACGTGCCTCCAGTGACACTACCGTTTCCAGTCACATTGACCTCGCTGGAATCCTGAATGTTTAACTGCCCACCAGACATTCCCCCCGTGGCATTGATATTAACCGTTGACGTTCCTTTAACACTGCCAACATTACCAGAGGACATCGAATTTTTACTAAAGGCATCGGATGCGTTTAAATTAAGTGTCGCATCTGTGAATGTCAGTCCCGTGCTGTTAAATACGCCATCGGCTGCATTGATGTTTAGTGTTGTTCCAGCATTGAATATCTGACTACCGCCATTAATTGCTTTTTCAGTATTGGCATTGACTACGCCATTACTACCAGCGAGAGCAGTTAACTTGGCATTGTTTATACCAGAACTGGCATTGATATCGATTTCAACTTTCCCTGGTGTACTTCCGCCTCTTAGCGTGTATGTACCGCCATTTAATCCTGACTCGGCGTTGACTTTTACATGCGTATTCTCTCTGAACTCATAGGTACCTTTGTTATTATTAAAGGCCTGGCTGGCAGAAACAGTAAGATCTGTATTCCCTAAAAAATAAACAGGAGATTTATCGATATATCCAGCAGTATTGGCATCTATTGTTTTATTAGTGCAATAAGATGATCCCGAACAATCAGAAGAAATAGCCGCATTCACTGAGCTGGAAATAAAAGATAATGAAAACACCGCCAATAGCAGGGAAGAACCATATCCAGCAGAGCGATGACAGAAAATTATTTTATCCATGGCTGCATCCTATTTATTTTTAGATAATTCAAAAGAATAACTACTGCCGCGTAGATTGGTCATATTCACGCTGACGATGTCCCCGTTAAGAGATACGCGCTTATCAGGGTCACTGGAAATATGGAATGGGATTGCATTATCGGGCAGTTGGAATGACACCCGACTATCACGACGTGGTGAAGATACTGCTATCTGAAAACCTTGTGTTGTTGGCGTCATAATCAGGGACATTGGCGTCAATGCATGAATGCCTCCCACAGTTGCAGAACGCCAGAAATTAGCATAAATAACCTGCTGACCTGGTAGCGACACAGCCTGGACTTTTGCATCATTCGCAAGGAGCGTTATGTCAGCATTTACGGAAGGGGATGCGGACCCCGAGGGGAAGACAACCCAGGCATAATGATTATCTGATTCTGCGCTATGAGGCTGGATAATGGTTAAAAATTGTGCCGAAACTTTACCGGATGAGGTGCCGATATCGGCCCAGTTACCCTGACGTTGTTTCACACTAACTTGTGCGCTTGAGCCAGCTAATGGCTTCCAGATAATGTTATTACCTTTATCGTTTAAAACGACAGATTGGGTTGCTTTTCTCTCTTCTCCGGGCAGCAAGACGATGCCATCAACAAGCACTTTTGCCGAGCCACTGATTTTCTGATTAGCAATGGTCGTTACCGCCGGGCTACTACTGGATATCTGGCTCCCAAGCATGATCATTTCATGCGGTGCCATGAACCAGGATTTTTTCGCCTTGAGTGAATAAGTCGGCACTTTTAAATGCATACTCGCGCTTGCCCATTTATTCAGAGTATTGCCACCCGCCCAGGCGATATTTGCCCGACCTAACTGAGTCACACGGTATTGCTCATCACACCAACCCTGCTCGCCAGCAGAGGTGGTGCCTGGTAAAAACCGACTGTCGACCACAGGCCAGTAATCACGATATTGATCGTCATTGGGCAAATACAGCCAGGTCATCCCATCAGATGTTCTCTGCCCTTTTAGATTCTCGTTATTAATACATTCGTAGCTACCAGTACGATTGGAATGCATCGCTACAACAGCCAGATAGTTTGTACCCTGATAAATCAGACGATCCATATCTGCATACAGTTTACCGCCCGCTGTTCGGGGGGCCGGTGGCAAATGGCTATGCTGTTGAATACGCGTAATAACCTGCCAGGAGGTTAAGTTTTCTGGCAAGTGAGTGTGATAATATTCCGTTGTTTTTGAATTTAGCTGGGCTTTTAATACCTGTTCAATGTGGCGCTTTTCTCCTGGTGGCGCACCATTAACAAACAATGCAATGGCATTCATAACTGATGCGCCAACATCCTGATCCTGCCCATTTTTACGTGAAATACTGCGCCCATTGACGGCATCGGGCATTTTTCCCTCATGAAGTAAAGGTAAAAAAGCTTGTCTGATCACGTCATAAATACGGCGATTATCTTCAACTGAGAAATCCCATGGTGTACCTGCGACGCTGTTTTTAATTAATCCCAGACCATTCAGCAAAACCTGGCCATAGGTTCCGCTATAAGGTAAATCTTTATGCTGGATAAACGATCCGTCTTTGTAGAAACCATCTCCGGACTGAACGGTGTTAAGCACTTCAGGTACTGAAGTTACTGCAGCGCTAATTTCTCCAGGATCGTTAGCCAGGAGACCCCGAACAAAAACGACCATTGCGCTGTCAATGCGGTTTCCGCCAGTCGACGTAAAGGCATTTTTTGTTGTGGAGTAGGGGGCTCCGCTTCCTTCAGCTAAATAACGAGGGTCGCGAACAAAATGTCGGGTCGCGAGATTATATTTATCAATCAGCGTGGAAGGGAGATCATCATAAAGTATCACCAGAGTATTGTTAACACTGCGTGAAATGCCTAACTCCCAGTTCCACCAGTTTCCCCATTCTGGGGTCTGATCGTTATAATAGTCCTGGTTCAGATTGATCAGCGCTGATTTAAGTACAGTATTCAACTGAGCATTTTTATAAAGATCTGTCCCCGGCGTAGCCCAGGCTTTTGCCAGGGTGAACAGGCGTTGGTATACCGTATAAAGAGTAGTGCCCAGTTTCAGGCGTCCTGATGTGCTTTCACTATCCAGTACGGTATCTGCCCATAACTGGCCTGCGGGGGTATTTTTATCTATTCCTTTCCAGAATATATTGGCCGTTTTGTTTAAACTTGCCACATACTCTGCTGATAATTCTGGCGCCGCTGGGCCTGAAGGCACAAAATTCTGCCGCCAGGTATCACGCATACGCTCAATAATATGCTGTTGCTGGGTTGACGTTGTGGTAGTTGATTTTACTACTGGCAGATTTACATTTTCGGTAGCGATCTGTGCATGTACGCTGCCCATACTTAAGCACAATAGCGAAAATGCTAAATTTGTCTTTTTCATTGATGTCACCCTCTATAATCAGAAATTATACTGAACGTTCAGCTTATAAAACCATTTCTGCCGCGACTGCATATCGTTGCCAGACTGATCCTGCATTTTCTCTTCCTGATAATAGGTTTCGGCACCCATAGACCAACGTCCGTTAAAGGAATAATTTGCGCGTAAGCCATAGCGGTTATAAGGTTGTTTTAAAGTAATATTTGAAGCAGGGTTCTTTTCTGATTTCAGTTTAATACTGCGATCAAGAGCAATACGGACATATGGCCCTAACGTTAATTTTCCTGTTCGATATTGGTAATCCAGTGTTCCCTGAATTAGCTGATCATCATAGTTATTCGTAACGTCATCAAACTCCGTATGAACCCCCAATGCTACACTATTCGTGCTGTTAATGTTATGGCGGACTCCTGCGTCGAACTCATATCCCCAGTCACTGTATTTTTTAGAACAAAAACCAAAGGCATTGGCATCACTGGCTTTACATTCGCCATTGTTATAAGGGTCGGTAGTTCTGTCGTTCTTACGGCTTCCTTTTGAGTCGGCGATATAAAAGAATCCATTCAGGTAAAAGCGGGAGTCCTGCGTCAGCAGATAATCGAATTGAGGCAGTATTCTGAGTTGTCGCTCATATCGCTCACCATAGTAGTTTGCTTTATCATAAGGAATGATCCGAAAACCAATCCCCGGTCTGAAGATAAAATTACCACTTTTAATATAGTTAGTGGCGTATAGTTCATACAACCCAGATTGAGAGGTGCTTACTTTATTATTATAATCATTCTTATATGGATACTCTTTTAAAAGAATACGGCCGGAGTACGTCCAGTCAGAGTCTTGCGGTCGATAACTGAAGCGAATATACGGGTTGTAAGACGTCAGTCGATGATAGGCAATGTTTTCTTTTTGTGGATAGTATTCGTACTCACTACCGAATTGGATATATCCCCCGGCAAACGCGGGAAACGCACTTATCATCATTAATGCTGTAAAAAACAGAATACAGGGCCGTTGATAGTTTTTCATAAGCTACCTTTATTAATATTAGATTTATTTATGTCGTTATATTCTCAGAGGTATAAATTTAATCGGGAACTAAAAGTCGTAACCCCCTTACGTAATAAGTTGTTTTTAGGACGTGTTGAGCGCCCGGAGACACTTTCAAGAACAATTGGCCACCATCCTTGCTTTATTAATTTGCCATCCTTGAAAGGAGCATCAGGATACTGATCATGAGCAAATGTTACAATGACCTCTTGCGTTTCTTTAATTCCCGTGACGCGAGCTGAAATGGCGTCGATAGTAAAATCAAATGATGCAGTTTCAATTTCCAGAGGTGCTTCATCAGTATCCCACAAGCCACATTCTGTTCCAGAATAAAGCATCAATATTAATGTCCGCAGTGACCATAAACTGCTGCCGCTACCGCTGTAGCCATCCATCAACCGACGATCGGCTTGAAACAATCCTTGGGTGATGACGCCATGTTGTTCCGCGCCATGTAGTATGAAGAAATGGGTTAGCGTAGAAATGATCCGCTTTAATTGCCCATCAGCCCGACCCGATTGAATGGCATTCGCCATGAGCGCTACAGGTGCTGCAAGCCGATAACTAATACTTCTCCCAAAAAAAGGAAATCCGCATGGTGTAAAGAAATAGCGAAATGTTTTGGCAAATTCGGCGCAACTTTGTGTAATAAATTGATGATCAAAATCAGGGTTTATACGATCGATCCAAAATAAAAGATAGTGAAATGCCCACGAATTATAGTAATCGAAGTTTCCATTCTCCCCATCACGGAACCAGCCCTCACCGACGTAGAACTCTTTCACCCGTGCATAGCGCTGCTCGCTGTTTTCTCCTTTACCGGAAAGCGCCAGTACGACCTGCTGGGTTAACACAATAAATAAATGCCAGTTGTTATCAACGGTTTTACAGTTATTTACCCCTTGAAGCCAGCAAAGAATACGTTCTTGCTCAGATGCGCTATAGCTTTTCCAGACGGTATTGCGTACCAGCCATAACGCCAGAGCAATATCGCAGCATTCACAAATACGCTGATCATAATCTTTGATTTTTCCCCAATATCCTGGATGTTCAGGGTCGGTTCCACAAATAAAAGCTTGTCTTAGCGCCTGACGGACACATTTTCCATAGCTGTCTAACTTACCTTGATTTGTCATTTGATAATGGAGCCAGGCGGCCATCAGCGGTAAGGTTCGGGCCGTTGCTTCAATCGCATCGGACTCGGAACCTTGCTCACTGGGCCAGCCGGGTAAATATGCCCGGCAAAACTGAAAACGGGAGTAATAGAAAAATGAATCAATAAAATACACGGCCATCTGTTCGCATTTTTCCTTAAACGAAAGGTGGTTTTTCGCAAACAACTCAGCCATTTCACTGTTATGTGAAATTAAGGGTTTACGTAATAACACATCACGCTTTAATTTTTGCAGGAACAAAAGGGTATAATCCTTCCATCCGGGATGCTCATGGGGTAACCAGGGGCGTTGTGTCGGTGATATCATTTCTCTCATCACTCCTCATATTCCCGGACAGGTTTAAATCAGATTCAACATTTCAGTCCCGGCAAGCAAAAAGACACCTGCGCCATAATCAATGTTATGGCTGGCGTCCACTCTTCGGGGGTTATAAGCCGGAAGTTGTACCCATCCTAACTTCCCCTGTTCGTCGACACATTCTGTCAGTCCCTGCCAGGCCCGTAGCACGACAGGACGGTATTTATCATCCAGCACGCCATGATTAATTCCCCATGCCAGCGCATAGCAGAACAACGCACTGGCGCTGCTTTCAGGCTCAGGAAAATGTTCAGGATCAAGTAAGCTAGTACGCCATAAGCCATCCGCAGACTGGTACTTCACGACCTGTTCAGCTAGCAGTAGATACTGCGCCAGATAGCGTTCACGGGAAGGGAAGTTCTGGGGTAACCAGGCCAGGAGCCGTGGTATTGCCGCCAAGACCCAGCCGATGCCCCTCGCCCAGAATACTTTCTGCCCGTTCTGTTCACGGACGTCTTCGCCCTCTGGTAAAGGCATATATCGCTTGTCACGATAGTAAAGTCCCGTTTCTGGGTCGTGAAGAAAATCCACGGCATCCCACCAGAAGCGATCCATCTGCTCCCAATAAGCGGGTTGCTGAGAATGAGCGCCGAATGCAGCTAATGTTGGTGCCGCCATAAATAAAGCATCGGCCCACCACCAGATCTCTCTACCTTTTTTCTCGCTTGTCAGCATTGGCTCAAGAGCTTTTTGCGCGTACTGAATGGCGTCATCACAACCTAATGTTTGATAGACCTCCAGATAGCTTTGAAGACAGACCTGATCGTCAGCAAAATTCACCAGCGGTCCAGCCCGAAAACCCGTATTAAGGGTATATTCCGCAAGCCCATTTAAGTACATGTCATCCTGCGTTTCTCGCCATGCTGCGGCAACGCAACTCCAGAAAACACCGCGTTCCCAGTCGGTTGATTTTAAATAGCGGCGTTGTCCCTGGCTCCTGATTACCCAGCGAACCTGGTGTTCTTTTTGCCAGAGATAGACCTTACGCATTAATTGCGTAATTGATTGATGCTGCATAAAATAACCCGTTTGTAGATGCCAGATTTTGTCTGGCAGAATATTAATAATTAAAATCTTTCCAGAGATTGAAATTCAGTCAGAGACCATCATTCATATCATTTGGCTTATCTTCGGTCACAAAATTGTTGATATCAATCAGTCCAATGGAATGATGCCCTAGTTCTACAATGAGTGATGCAAGTTCATCAAGATTTGTAGCATCACGCTCAAGACAGGCATTGGCAATCATGGGTAAATTACTGCCAGTAATCACTCGCATATCAGAGTAATCAGACATGACGGCTGTCGCTCGGTTACAAGGGGAACCTCCAGCAACGTCTGTGAATACCAGAACGCCTTCTCCTGTCTGGCATTTTTCAACTGCCTGTCGGATATGTATTTCTAATTGTTCTGTACTCATGCCCGGAATAAAATCGATATATTCGACACAGGATTGCTCCCCGGCAATAGCTTCAACGGCAGAACGTAACCCTGAGGCAAAATTTATATGGCCTACAACAATTATCCCAATCATTTTTCTACCTTAGAAAATACCAATAACGTGTCCCACGACACCAAGAGCTAGCGTGCCAAATATCAGCGCACTGGGCGATTTACCTTTTTGTACCAGCCAGAACATGATCCAGACCAGCGCCAGCGGTAGCGCATTTGGCAATATCCTGTCCAGAAGGTCGGTTTGAACATTCACATGAGCAGCACCCGCCGTGACCACTAATGGTGTCGATACTTTAACAAAGGCGGCAGTCATAGAACCCAGCACCCCCAGGCCAATGATATTGGCCGCACGTCCCAGTTTATCTGCCTGCTCGGATAATTTTCCGAGAGCCGCAACACCAGATTTATAGCCAAAAAAGAGCAGCCAGAAATAAACAAAAAAGTGGTAAATCTGGTACAAAATAAAAAATACGAATGGCCCGGCAATGCTACCTTGCAGAGAGATCGCAGCGCCAATACCTAACGTCAAAGGCATCATGGTCATATGGTCAATGGCGTCGCCGATCCCTCCTGTCGGCCCCATTGTCGCTGCTTTGATTGCGTTAATTGTTTCTGGTTTTTCTTTATTCTCTTCCATCGCAATTGCCAGCCCAAGTGGAAATGTAAAAAGCTTGGGGTGCGCATTATAAAATGAAAGGTTATTCTTGAGCGCCAGTGAGAAATCATGTGGATTACGATGAATCTTTTTCAGCGCCGGGATAATGCTAAAACAAAAACCACCTGCCTGCATACGTTCATAATTGAAATTTCCTTCCATAAAAAGCCCCCGGAAACCAACTTTCCACAGGTCTCTTTTTGTTATAGCCGAACTAATTTCTTTATCCTGATACTCGGTATCAGGTGATACAGTCAGCTCTTCAGTGGTATCTGTGTCTACGGTTGCTTTAGAGATCATCATGAATATCCTCTAATACTCCTTCCTGATTTTTTCCGGTAGCGCTTCCTGACTGGAAATAATCAAGGATGGCCACGCAAAGAAACGCTATCGCGACAGCAATAATAGGTAATTTAAAATACGTTGTTAAAATGAAACCGATGAAAAAATGTGGCAGTAATTTGACATTAAACATCGTACGTAACAACATGGCAAAGCCCACGGCTGGCATCATTTTCCCTGCGATAGCCATTCCGGCAATAACTTTTTCCGGTAAATAGCTGATAATAAAATCGGCTGCCTGGGTTCCGTAGTAAACTGCCGCAAAAGCAACAACGCCATATAACACGGCTCTGGTAGCCAACCCAAAGTAAAGCATGCGATCAATACCAGAGGCATTTCCCTGCTCAGCATAGCGATCACATTTCTGCATCACCGGTGAAAATGATGTAAATAAGAAAATTACAAGCGCTTGCATTGCCATAGCAAACGGAATCGCCATACCAATCGACGCTTCAGGTGTGATACCCAGTTTAATAGCAAAAGCTGTTCCGACAATAGCTCCGATGGTAACATCTGGTGGTTGTGAACCGGCGTTTGGCACCAGCCCTAACCAGGCTAATTCCATTGCAGCTCCCGCAATTAATCCTGTCTGGACATCGCCTAAAATAAAACCAATCACAGGTCCTGTAATTAAAGGTCGATGAAAGTTTAAGGCAACATCATACTTATCTATTCCGCACAGGGCAGCCCATAAGGCGACCAAAAAAGCCTCATACATAATGACTCCTAAAAATTAATCAGATACAGTCGAAAATGTTTTTCCGTGAGCTTTCTGGCATATGCTGTATTATCGATTCAACGCCTTTTAGCTGAATGCGTTTGAAGGCCTGAATATCAGCCGGGCTAACGGAAACATTTTTGTCAATTTGTCTCCGCTCGGCATTATGATGCATATTACCGACGTTGACCTCATTAAACTTGACTCCTCCCTCAATAAGTTTGGCGACATCTTCTGGTGTTTTACACAGAATGAGTATACGTCTGCGTTCATCAGCTTTATTGATACTACCAATCAAATGCTCGATTGTTCTGAAAAGTACTACATACTCACCGCCGGCAGCGCCTTTAAAAGGTGCCTGTAATACAGGGTTGGCTGCTATTTCATCATTGGCGACAATAATGGTATTTGCACCAGAATACTTTCCCCATGTAATTCGAATTTGTCCATGTAAAAGACGTTCATCAATTCTAACCAGAACAATATTAGCCATTACTTAAATTTTCTCCAAAAGATAACGTACCATCAATGATGGTATTAAATGATAAAGCTATAGCTACAGTATGAAATAATTCATATTACTCCATAGTGTATTTATCTGAAAATCAGAGACTCTTTATTTTTGAGGCGTGAATAAAGTGTTCAGCGAAGTCTGCATCGCCAATCCAGAAATTGGCGATTTGTGACAGATTCTCATTTCGTACAATAAGTATAAGTTTTTTCGCAATAGTACGTAATGTTCTTAAGAACCTTACATCATTTTCATGGGCCGCAAAAAAACCTTCTTCGGGAACAAAATTATCAACCTCGATAATTGCATTTTCTACCCGGTATTCTTTTAAATTTTCTTCTGTTTTGCCACCCTCAAACATCATTTCTTCACTGTTAACAATGCCTCCAGGCATAATCACCGTCATTCTAGACGTAGGGAATAACCGAGAGGTTACTAACTGGATATCATTTGTCAGTATTAACCCAGAATCCCATTTTTGAATTTGTGCCCAATGTCGGGTTAACGCTCCGGCACCAATGAATAATGATTGTTCCAGGCTGCCTATTATTTCCGTCAGCTTCTGCTCCCATCCGTCGCCATTTGAATAAGATAGGGCTTTATTACTATCTTCTGCCGATACGGCAACATCCTGTTCATGCCCTACCGTTACAGATTCTTTACGATTTCGGGATTCCGCTGAAAAGTTGGCAATGACTCCTTTGTTTAAAATGACATAACCGTTAGAGCGGACAATGTGCCCCATAGACTCCAGGAAACGTAAGTCAGTACGGATAGTCGCTCCGGATACTCCAAAATATTCGGTAAGATCCCCAACACTGACCTTACCTCTCACTCCAACCAGATTCGCGATTTCCATGCGACGTTCAATCGCGCTTTTCATAAGCTCTCCATTGAACGCTGTTAAAACCTTTCATCATTTTTCATTCTCTTTCATTGTCTACAATATGAACCTAAACCAGTGTTTTAAAAACCACCATCGTTACTAATTGTGGAACATGTCACAAAAAATGTTAACTTTAGTCATATTTTACAACTTAAATATTAAAAATCAGTAAGTTATGAAAATATAATGACTAAGAGGCTATTCTCGGGCAAACTGGGGACAATGTACTATCTCAGTGATCCTACCCGCGTAATAGGGGTCAGTTTGGATATCGAAAATTATTGTACGTTAAGGCTGTTTTTTGACCTTCCGACTTGAGCAGCTGCCAGGCTGTTATTAACGACCCATGCCCACGGCTCGATGCCAGCTCGGCGTAGATCCTGCTGCAGGTTAGCGGCTTCCAGTACAGGTGTCGTTTCGGCAAGCGTCACGATAATCACCTTCGTCTTCTCCGGGTCTGCTGCTTTTTCGCTATCACCTGTCTTCGATGTCAGAAAGCGAGAGAATTCGGCTTCATGCTGTCGCCAGAACACACTCATGCAATTGTTGAATGCCTTTACATCACTCATGTTCGTCCTCAAATTTTGCTCAGATTAACCCGGCTCTCATCTTCCAGAATTTTATAAACAGTGGAACGGGCAATACTGAGCCGGCGGGCAATATCTGTTGCACCAGTTCCCTGCTGATGAAGTGCCAGTACACTATTTCTGTCGATGATGCGCTTTCGGCCAAACCGGATACCTTTCAGCCTGGCCTCCTGCCGTCCTTCGTTCGTACGCTCCAGAATCCTCCTGCGTTCGGCCTGGGCTACAGCTGAAAGAATGGTCACAACCATTTTCCCCATTTCACCGTCGGTGCTGATCCCGTCGTCTATGAATCGGACCGCGACTCCCTGAGCGTCGAATTCTTTTATCAGTTGGATCATATCGGCAGTGTCGCGGCCAAGCCGGTCGAGTTTCTTCACCAGGATGACGTCACCTTCCTCCACCTTCATTCGCAGCAGATCCAGTCCTTTCCTGTCGGTAGAACTGCCGGATGCTTTGTCGGTAAATATGCGACTGGCTTTCACCCCCGCCTCTTTAAGCCCCTTGATCTGAATATCGAGGGACTGCTGGCTTGTTGATACCCGTGCGTAACCAAAAAGTCGCATAAAAATGTATCCTAAATCAAATATCGGACAGTGGGTGTCTGTTATAACAAAAAATCGATTTAATAGACACCTAGACAACACCATTTTAGTGTGTCCGAGAATTTATAATATTTCGGACGGTTGCGAAATTGTTAATTCATGACCATCAGGCAGGGAGGCCGGTATGCCCGTCGATTTTCTGACCACTGAGCAGGAACTGAATTATGGTCGCTATGTTGCAGAACCCAATGACGTGCAGCTGGCGCGCTATTTTCATCTTGATGAGCGGGATCTTGCCTTCATTAACCAGCGGCGGGGAAGGCATAACCGGCTGGGAATTGCGCTTCAGCTCACCACCGCCCGTTTTCTGGGCACCTTTCTGACAGACTTAACCCGGGTTCTGCCAGGTGTTCAGCAATTTGTCGCGGTGCAGCTTAATATTCGCCGTCCGGAAGTCCTTACCCGCTACGCAGAACGGGTTACCACCCTCAGAGAGCATACTGCGCTGATTAAGGAATATTACGGTTACCATGAATTTGGCGATTTCCCCTGGTCTTTCCGCCTGAAGCGCCTGCTGTACACCCGCGCATGGCTCAGTAATGAGCGACCCGGCCTTATGTTTGATTTTGCCACCGCGTGGCTGCTTCAGAATAAGGTCCTGCTGCCCGGAGCAACCACACTTGTACGTCTCGTCAGTGAAATACGCGAACGGGCAAATCAGCGGCTGTGGAAGAAACTGGCCGCGTTGCCGGACAGCTGGCAGACCACCCGCGTGACGGAGCTTCTGGACATTCCTGAGGGGCAGCGTACTTCACCGCTGGAGCAACTGAAAAAGGGACCGGTCACCGTCAGCGGCCCGGCATTTACCGAAGCGCTGGAGCGGTATATCCGGCTGCGAAACCTGGAATTTTCCCGACTGAATTTTACCGGTCTGCCTGCTATACAACTGCGTAATTTGGCCCGTTACGCAGGCATGGCGTCGGTAAAATATATCGCGCGAATGCCACAGCAGAGAAAACTGGCCGTACTCACAGCATTCGTTAAAGCGCAGGAGACTGCGGCGCTGGATGAGGCCGTTGATGTGCTCGATATGCTGATACTGGATATCACTCGTGCGGCGAAGAAAACGGGGCAGAAAAAACGGCTCAGGACGCTTAAAGATCTTGATCGTGCTGCGCTAATATTGGCGCGGGCATGTTCATTGTTGCTGGATGAACAGGCTGACGATGCTGAACTGAGGGAGACCATATTCAACAGCATACCGAAAAGCAGGCTGGCAGAATCCGTCAGCAAGGTAAATGAGCTGGCCCGGCCTCAGAACAACAATTTCCATGACGAAATGGTGGAGCAGTACGGGCGGGTAAAGCGCTTTCTTCCGGCGGTATTGCGCGACCTGCATTTCCAGGCAGCGCCAGCCGGAGAACATACGTTGTCCGCCATTCATTATCTGACCGAACTGAACGGCTCGAAAAAGCGCATCCTGGACAATGCGCCTGAACATATTATTACCGGCCCCTGGAAACGCCTGGTATACGATGCGGAGGGCCGGATACAGCGTGCCGGTTACTCGCTTTGTCTGCTGGAGCGCCTTCAGGATGCACTACGTCGAAGGGACATCTGGCTCGAAAACAGCGATCGCTGGGGAAATCCCCGCGAGAAGCTGTTGCAGGGGGAAGAATGGCAGGCTCAGCGGGTCCCCGTTTGCCGGGCGCTGGGACATCCCACTGATGGACATAAAGGCGTGCAACAGTTGGCGGTCCAGCTAGATGAAACCTGGAAAACCGTCGCATCCCGCTTTGAAGGAAATGCGGAGGTTCATATTTGCCATGACGGTAAACATCCTTCCCTGACTATCAGCAGCCTGGAGAAACTGGAGGAGCCACCATCGTTGCATCGTCTCAACAGTCGGGTAAGGCTGCTACTCCCGCCAGTAGATTTGACGGAACTGTTGCTTGAAATAGATGCCAGAACGGGATTTACACGTGAGTTTACGCATGTCAGTGAATCCGGGGCCCGGGCACAGGATCTGCACATCAGCCTGTGCGCGGCCCTGATGGCAGAGGCCTGCAATATCGGGCTGGAACCGCTGATAAAGCACAATATACCGGCGCTGACGCGCCACCGGCTTAGCTGGGTAAAACAGAATTACCTCCGGGCAGAAACGCTGGTCAGCGCCAATGCCCGCCTGGTTGATTTTCAGTCCACACTGGAGCTTGCTGGCCGCTGGGGTGGTGGCGAAGTGGCTTCAGCTGATGGCATGCGCTTTGTCACGCCGGTGAAAACCGTCAATTCAGGACCTAACAGAAAATATTTTGGTTCCGGACGTGGCATCACCTGGTACAACTTCGTCTCTGATCAGTACTCTGGATTCCACGGCATCGTTGTCCCCGGCACATTACGAGATTCCATTTTTGTGCTGGAAGGCCTTCTGGAGCAGCAGACAGGGCTGAATCCGGTTGAGATCATGACAGACACAGCCGGTACCAGCGACATTATTTTTGGCCTCTTCTGGCTGCTGGGATACCAGTTTTCCCCCCGGCTTGCCGATGCCGGTGAAGCGGTATTCTGGCGAGTGGATAAATCGGCAAATTACGGTGCACTGGACGAACTGGCACGTGGTTGTGCCGATCTGTCGAAAGCCGAGGATCAGTGGGATGAGATGATGCGAACCGCCGGTTCGCTGAAACTGGGCACCATTCATGCTTCAGAACTCATTCGCTCTTTGCTGAAAAGCTCGCGCCCATCAGGGCTGGCACAGGCGATCATGGAAGTGGGGCGCGTCAACAAGACGCTGTACCTTCTTAATTATATTGATGATGAGGATTATCGTCGGCGGATCCTGACGCAGCTAAACCGGGGGGAAGGCCGCCATGCTGTGGCGAGGGCGATCTGCTACGGGCAGCGCGGTGAGATCAGAAAGCGCTATCGTGAAGGTCAGGAAGATCAGCTGGGGGCACTGGGCCTGGTCACTAACGCAGTGGTACTGTGGAACACACTTTATATGCAGGAAGCCCTGAGCTGGATACGCAGTAATGGAGAAGAAATCGGGGTTGAAGATATCGCCCGGTTGTCCCCACTGATGCACGGGCATATCAATATGCTGGGGCATTATACGTTTACGCTACCGGAGGATATTTTGAAGGGGGAACTGAGAGAACTAAATTTCAATTTAAACAATGAATTAACTTCTTAGCGTACGTTTTCGTTCCATTGGCCCTCAAACCCCGTATACAGCGTATTGCGATCGAGGGCGTGGAAATGCGAGCCGACTTCCCGGGAGAGCTGCTCCAGGTAACGATAATCATCATAGCTCAGCGCGGTTTGCGCCACGGTACTGCCATCCCCTGCTTTCTGCACCAGCGCACCGTTGTAGGTAATGCAGTAGTCACCGGGTTGTTCCATATGTAGTTCTTTCAGATAGCTGTGAACGCCGGCATACGGGCGTCCCGTGGTCAGCACCACATTCACGCCACGCGCGCGTGCCGCGGCAATTGCCGTTTTGACCGCTGGTGAAATGGTGTGATCGGGCAGCAGAAGTGTGCCATCCATGTCGATAGCAATAAGTTTGATAGCCATGAGTTCCCCGGATTAAATGAGTCCGTCCTCATGCTAACGCGATTCCGCTCAAAAAACAGCTACGAAAAGGGGGATAGAAAGGGGAATCGAGATTCCCCTTTTGTAGATTGGTTGTCGTTTGTAGGCCTGATAAGCAACGCGCCATCAGGCACAATACAACGTCTTGTCGGATAGCGGCGTAAACCGCCTTATCCGGCCTACAGATTGGCTTAAATATCGATGTTCGCCGCTTTCAGGGCGTTTTCTTCGATAAATGCGCGACGCGGTTCAACGGCATCGCCCATCAGCGTGGTGAACAGCTGGTCGGCAGCAATCGCATCCTTCACGGTAACGCGCAGCATACGACGGCTTTCCGGATCCATGGTGGTTTCCCACAGCTGTTCCGGGTTCATCTCGCCAAGACCTTTATATCGCTGGATAGCGAGGCCACGACGAGACTCTTTCTGCAGCCATTCCAGCGCCTGCTCAAAGCTGGCAACCGGCTGGCGACGCTCGCCACGTTCGATAAACGCATCGTCTTCGATCAGCCCACGCAGCTTCTCGCCAAGCGTACAAATACGATGGTACTCGCCACCGGTCACAAATTCATGCTCCAATGGATAGTCAGTATCGACACCGTGGGTACGCACCCGGATCACCGGTTCGAACAGGTTCAGTTCAGCGTCTTTACGCACGAAGCTATTCCAGGTGCTGCCGTGCATTTCGTTTTCATTAAGCACGTTAACCAACTGGGAAACCCAGGCAGTGACTTTCGCTTCATCAGCGAGATCGGCTTCAGCCAGCGTCGGTTGATAAACCAGTTCTTTCAGCAGCGCTTTCGGGAAACGACGTTCCATACGGCCGATCATTTTCTGCGTTGCGTTGTATTCAGAAACCAGTTTTTCTAATGCTTCACCCGCCAGGGCTGGCGCGCTGGCATTGGTGTGCAGCGTTGCGCCATCCAGAGCGATAGAAATTTGGTACTGATCCATCGCTTCGTCATCTTTAATGTACTGTTCCTGCTTGCCTTTTTTCACTTTGTACAGCGGTGGCTGTGCAATGTAGACGTGGCCGCGTTCAACGATTTCCGGCATCTGACGATAGAAGAAGGTCAACAGCAGCGTACGGATGTGCGAGCCGTCGACGTCCGCATCGGTCATGATGATGATGCTGTGATAACGCAGTTTGTCCGGGTTGTACTCGTCACGACCGATGCCACAGCCGAGCGCGGTGATCAGCGTCGCAACTTCCTGAGAGGAGAGCATCTTGTCAAAGCGCGCTTTCTCGACGTTGAGGATTTTACCCTTCAGCGGCAGAATCGCCTGGTTCTTACGGTTACGTCCCTGCTTCGCAGAGCCACCCGCGGAGTCCCCTTCCACCAGATACAGTTCAGAGTGAGCTGGGTCGCGTTCCTGACAGTCCGCCAGCTTGCCCGGCAGACCGGCTAAGTCCAGCGCGCCTTTACGACGGGTCATTTCACGCGCACGACGTGCAGCTTCACGAGCACGCGCAGCATCAATAATTTTGCCGACAACGATTTTCGCGTCAGACGGGTTTTCCAGCAGATATTCGCTCAGCAGTTCGTTCATCTGCTGTTCTACCGCCGATTTCACCTCAGAGGAGACCAGCTTGTCTTTGGTCTGTGAGGAGAACTTCGGATCCGGTACTTTCACGGAAACAACGGCAATCAGGCCTTCACGGGCATCGTCACCGGTAGCGCTGACTTTCGCTTTTTTACTGTAGCCTTCTTTGTCCATGTAGGCGTTCAGGGTACGGGTCATCGCCGCACGGAAGCCTGCAAGGTGAGTACCGCCGTCACGCTGTGGAATGTTGTTGGTGAAGCAGTAGATGTTTTCCTGGAAACCATCGTTCCACTGCAGCGCAACTTCAACGCCGATACCGTCTTTTTCGGTGGAGAAGTAGAAGATATTCGGGTGGATCGGCGTTTTGTTTTTGTTGAGGTATTCAACAAACGCCTTGATGCCACCTTCGTAGTGGAAATGGTCTTCTTTGCCGTCACGCTTGTCGCGCAGACGAATAGAGACGCCGGAGTTCAGGAATGACAGCTCACGCAGACGTTTCGCCAGAATGTCGTATTCAAATTCAACAACATTGGTAAAGGTTTCGTGGCTTGGCCAGAAACGGACCTGAGTTCCCGTCAGTTCTGTTTCGCCAGTTACTGCCAGCGGCGCCTGCGGCACACCGTGCACGTAAGTTTGCTGATGCACTTTGCCTTCACGACGAATCACCAGTTCCAGCTTCTGTGACAGGGCGTTAACGACGGAAACACCCACGCCGTGCAGACCGCCGGAAACTTTATAGGAGTTATCATCGAATTTACCGCCTGCGTGCAAAACGGTCATGATAACTTCCGCTGCCGAAACGCCCTCTTCCGGGTGAATACCGGTTGGGATACCACGGCCATCATCGGTAACGGACACGGAGTTGTCAGCGTGAATCGTTACCACGATATCTTTACAGTGACCCGCGAGCGCTTCGTCGATAGCGTTATCTACCACCTCGAATACCATGTGGTGCAGACCGGTGCCGTCATCCGTGTCGCCGATATACATACCCGGGCGCTTACGCACCGCATCCAGTCCTTTCAGGACTTTGATACTGGAGGAGTCATAAGAATTCGACATCAACGTTTCTCGCTCATTTTATCTTGGGTTAATCCGTTATTTTACCCTTTTCCACGGTAAACATCTTCGAATTTTCATCGGACATGTCTATAACGTGTTCAGCGCTTATTGCGCTGACAAAGACCTGAGATTGCGTGGCTTTTAAGCGGCTGGCCAGCAGTCCGCGACGCGCGTCATCCAGTTCAGAGGCAAAATCATCTATCAGGTACAGGCAGCGCCGCCCGCTTTCACGGGTCAGGAACTCCCCTTGCGCCAGACGTAAGGCGCACATCAGCAGCTTTAGCTGCCCACGCGACAACGTATCTTCCACCGGCGCACCGTCGGCGCGAATGCGGAAATCCGCCTTATGCGGGCCGTGCGCAGTGTAGGTCAACATGCGATCGCGTTCAAAACTGCGTTCCAGCACTTCGGCATAATCAGTCTCTTTCTCCCAGCCGCGCTGGAATGAGAAGGAGAGCGAAAACTCGGGAAGAAACTGCTGGCAGGTATCCGCCATATCCTGCGCGATACCGGCGCTGTACTCCGCGCGCCAGGTGCTGATTTGTTCCGCCAGTGGGATCAGTTCTTTATCCCACGGGCGCAGTTGCTCATAACGACTCACCTGGCGCAGCGCTGCATTGCGCTGCTTGAGCAGTCGCTTCAGGTTGCTCCAGGCGGTGAAAAAACCGACTTCATTGTGAAAGCATCCCCAGTCAAGGAATGCTCTTCTGTATTTGGGGCCGCCGTTGAGTAAAGTAAACCCCTCAGGCGTGATCAGCTGCATCGGCATCAGGTGCGCCAGTTCTGCGACCTTGTGCCCGTCAGTGCCGTCAATGCGCACTTTGCTGTCGCCCAGTTTGTCTTTCGTCAGGCCAATCGACGTCTCACGTTCTTCACCCTGCAAACGCCCGTGTAAAACAAACGACTCCTGCTCGTGGCGAATCACGCGACCAATCTGCAAACTGCGAAACGCCCGACCGTGGCCGAGCGTATAGATAGCTTCCAGTACGCTGGTTTTGCCGCTGCCATTCGCGCCAACCAGGAAGTTAAAGCCGGGGGATAAAGCGAGATCCGCGCTTTCAATATTGCGGAAATCTTTGATTAGCAGTCGGGATAGCGACATATCAACTCATAACCTGGGCGTAATCGTCGCAGTTAGTCTGGTTACGGCCAGCGCACAGCAACCGGAGCGTACTGAAGTACGTGAGGATTGCGAGCACTGCCCGGAGCCAGAATAACAAGTAAGATAGCCCGATATTCTTTACAAGCGCATAGGCATGACGACATAGGCTGCGGATTGGCTGGCCGCATCTTCAATCTGTACGCTCGATACGGAATCGGTCAGCAGAATACGCACGTTCTCGCACTTCAGCGCGTTCAGAACGTCCAGTACGTAGCTCACGTTAAAGCCGATTTCCAGTTCTGTACCAGGATAGGAGACATCCAGAATTTCTTCTGCTTCTTCCTGTTCCGGGTTGTTGGCGGTGATTTTGAGCTGGTTTTCGCTGACATACAGACGCACGCCGCGGAATTTCTCGTTCGAGAGGATCGCCGCACGCGCAAACGCCTGTTTGAGGATATCGCAACCGGCTTCCAGATGTTTGTCCGGGTTCTTCGGCAATACGCGGCGATAATCCGGGAAACGGCCATCAACCAGCTTGGAGGTGAAGATGAAATCACCAACGTGCGCACGAATGTTGTTGCTGCCAATCTGCACGCGCAGCGGGTTATCGCCGCCGTCGAGCATACGCATCAGTTCAATCACGCCTTTACGCGGTACGATCACCGAATGGCTTGGCAACGGCTGACCAACAGGCATTGAACAGACCGCCAGGCGGTGGCCGTCGGTCGCCACGGTACGCAGCTCTTCCCCTTCGGTTTCAAACAGCATGCCGTTTAAGTAGTAACGTACGTCCTGATGCGCCATCGAAAACTGCGTGGCTTCAATCAGGCGCTTCATCGTCGCCTGCGGCAGGGTGAATTCGACTTCGCTCTGCCAGTCGTCCAGATTCGGGAAGTCGGCGGCAGGCAGCGTAGACAGCGAGAAACGGCTGCGGCCAGAACGCACCAGCATACGGTCGCCTTCCAGTTGAACGGCAATTTCCGCGCCTTCCGGCAATCCACGGCAAATATCGAAGAATTTACGCGCCGGAACGGTGGTAGCACCAGGTTCATGAGGCTGGATCAGCGCCACGCGCGCCACCATCTCCATTTCGAGATCGGTACCGGTCAGCGAAAGCGTGCCGTCAGCAACCTGCAGCAGCAGGTTTCCGAGAATAGGCAGTGTAGGACGTCCACCCAGCGGGCCGCTGACCTGCTGAAGCGGTTTTAATAAATGTTCACGTTCAACGGTAAATTTCATAGCGTCACGAAGATAATGTTCTGATTAAATTGGAGAAATCTTCTTTAATATCATGGCTTTCTTCACGCAACTGCTCAATCTTGCGGCAGGCATGAAGCACGGTAGTATGGTCACGCCCACCAAACGCGTCGCCGATTTCCGGCAAACTGTGGTTAGTGAGCTCTTTTGCCAGCGCCATCGCCATCTGGCGCGGGCGAGCTACCGAGCGAGATCGACGCTTAGAAAGCAGATCCGCAATTTTGATTTTGTAATACTCCGCCACCGTCTTCTGAATATTGTCGATGGTGACCAGCTTTTCCTGCAAAGCCAGCAGATCGCGCAGCGCTTCGCGCACGAAATCGATAGTAATCGCCCGGCCGGTAAAATTGGCGTTGGCGATCACGCGGTTCAGTGCGCCTTCCAGCTCACGTACGTTAGAGCGTAGACGCTTGGCAATAAAGAACGCTACTTCACCTGGCAGACGAATGTCGTTTTCGTCGGCTTTTTTCATCAGGATCGCAACACGCGTTTCCAGTTCAGGCGGTTCGATCGCGACAGTCAGTCCCCAGCCAAAGCGGGATTTCAGACGATCTTCAACGCCGTTGATCTCCTTCGGATAGCGATCCGAGGTCAGGATGATCTGCTGATTGCCTTCCAGCAGGGCGTTAAAGGTGTGGAAAAACTCTTCCTGCGATCGCTCTTTATTCGCGAAGAACTGGATATCGTCAATCAGCAGCGCGTCAACGGAACGGTAGTAGCGTTTAAACTCTTCGATCGCGTTGTTTTGCAGGGCTTTGACCATATCCTGCACAAATCGCTCGGAGTGCATATACACCACTTTGGCGTTTGGCTTACGCGCCATAATGCCGTTACCGACAGCGTGCAGCAGGTGGGTTTTACCCAGACCCGTACCGCCATAAAGGAATAACGGATTGTAGGCGCCGCCAGGATTGTCCGCCACCTGACGTGCCGCCGCGCGCGCCAATTGGTTAGATTTACCTTCAACGAAGTTATCAAACGTGTGTTTGACGTTGACGTTAGAACGATAGGTAGGTTCTGCCGGAGCCGGGACGTTATCCCAGCCTGGACGCGCCGCCGGAGCAGCACGTTGCGGTTGCACTTGCTGAGCCACGTGGGCGGGCGCAACAACGTTGTTGACCGGCGTTTTCAGCGTTTGCGTGACGGGTTTAGTGCCGACTTCAAAGCGCAGCTGTGGGGCATCCGCGCCACAGAAATTATTGAGTAATCCATTAATATTATTAAGGTATTTATCCCTTACCCAATCGAGCACGAAACGGTTTGGCGCATACAAAGCCAGCGTGTTATCGCTCAGTTCCGCCTGCAACGGGCGTATCCACATACTGAACTCTGTGGCTGGTAACTCATCCTGCAATCGGGCAAGACACTGCTGCCAAAGCGAAAGTGACACGGCGGACTCCACTCGAACAAAAGTCGATAAATGACAAAGGCTGAAACATTCATGATTGTTGACGCACATCGACAAGACCCTATGCAAAGGGTGACGTGCGAATTGCTATCTGCAATTTTTACCCGATCAGGATCCATTGAAACGATCAGGACCGCGGATCATAGCGTAAACTGAGAAAGAGATCTTCTGTTTCTCACAGATTCTTCCCGATTTATCCACAGGATGATCCAGAATCGGCTAAGTGTAAACGATCCTGGAGAAGTGCTGCAGGTTTTAGCGCGCATATTGAAAAAATTAATGAGTAAAGATGCTTTACTGCTTAAACGATCTAATAAAGATCCCGAGCGATCCTTGCGCTTTATCCACCAGCCCGTATAATTCTTACCCCCAGCGAGTAACGGTCGCCTTACGGCGTCAACGCTGCCTGTTTTTTACGCGAAACCATGCGGAAAAAAGCGGGAAATAAGGAAAGAGAATTGACTCCGGAGTGTACAATTATTACAATCCGGCCTCTTTAATCACCCACACTGTGGCGTAAGTCGTTCGAAATTCGTTCGGGTATACGCAAAAGTCAGTGAATTTATTCAAGTTTAGGTAGAAATCGCCATGAAACGCACTTTTCAACCGTCTGTACTGAAGCGCAACCGTTCTCACGGCTTCCGTGCTCGTATGGCTAATAAAAATGGTCGTCAGGTTCTGGCACGTCGTCGTGCTAAAGGCCGTTCTCGTCTGACCGTTTCTAAGTAATAAAAGCTAGCCCCTGAGTGGTTAAGCTCGCATTTCCCAGGGAGTTACGTTTGTTAACTCCCACTCATTTCACATTCGTCTTCCAGCAGCCACAACGGGCTGGCACGCCGCAAATCACCATCCTCGGCCGCCTGAATTCGCTGGGGCATCCCCGTATCGGTCTTACAGTCGCCAAGAAAAATGTTAAGCGTGCGCATGAACGCAATCGGATTAAACGTCTGACGCGTGAAAGCTTCCGTTTACGTCAGCACGAGCTTCCAGCAATGGATTTCGTGGTGGTGGCGAAAAAAGGGGTTGCTGACCTCGATAACCGTGCTCTCTCGGAAGCGTTGGAAAAATTATGGCGTCGCCATTGTCGCCTGGCTCGCGGGTCCTGATAGCCCTCATTCGGGTCTATCAACGCCTGATCAGTCCGCTGCTTGGGCCGCATTGCCGTTTCACTCCAACCTGTTCGAGCTACGGAATTGAGGCATTGCGCAGGTTTGGAGTGATAAAAGGCAGTTGGTTGACGGTGAAACGCGTATTAAAATGCCACCCTTTACACCCTGGTGGTGACGATCCCGTCCCGCCCGGACCATTTGATACCAGAGAACACTAACGATGGATTCGCAACGCAATCTTTTAGTCATCGCTTTGCTGTTCGTGTCTTTCATGATCTGGCAAGCCTGGGAGCAGGATAAAAACCCGCAACCTCAGGCCCAACAGACCACGCAGACAACGACCACCGCAGCGGGTAGCGCCGCAGACCAGGGCGTACCGGCCAGTGGCCAGGGGAAACTGATTACGGTTAAAACTGACGTGCTTGATCTGACCATCAACACCCGTGGTGGTGATGTGGAACAGGCTTCACTGCCAGCTTACCCGAAAGAACTCGGTTCTACCGAACCGTTCCAGTTACTGGAAACTACGCCACAGTTCATCTACCAGGCACAAAGTGGCCTGACAGGTCGTGACGGCCCGGATAACCCGGCTAACGGCCCGCGTCCGCTGTACAACGTCGATAAAGACGCGTTTGTACTGGCTGACGGTCAGAACGAACTGCAGATCCCGATGACCTATACTGACGCAGCGGGTAACACATTCACTAAAACGTTTGTTCTTAAGCGTGGTGAATATGCTGTCAACGTTAACTACAGCGTGCAGAACGCCGGCGAAAAACCGCTGGAAATCTCCACCTTTGGTCAGCTGAAGCAATCCATCAATCTGCCATCTCATCGTGACACCGGTAGCAGCAACTTTGCGCTGCACACCTTCCGTGGCGCGGCGTACTCCACGCCGGATGAGAAGTATGAGAAATACAAATTCGACACCATTGCTGAAAACGAAAACCTGAACGTCAATGCTAAAGACGGCTGGGTCGCAATGCTGCAACAGTATTTCGCAACGGCATGGGTTCCGCGTAACGACGGCACCAACAACTTCTATACCGCTAACTTGGGTAACGGCATTGCCGCTATCGGCTATAAATCACAGCCGGTACTGGTACAGCCTGGCCAGACTGGCGCGATGACCAGCACCCTGTGGGTCGGCCCGGAAATTCAGGATAAAATGGCGGCCGTTGCACCGCACCTGGATCTGACCGTGGATTACGGCTGGTTGTGGTTCATTTCTCAGCCGCTGTTTAAACTGCTGAAGTGGATCCATAGCTTCCTGGGTAACTGGGGCTTCTCCATCATCGTTATCACCTTTATCGTTCGTGGCATCATGTACCCGCTGACCAAAGCGCAGTACACATCCATGGCGAAGATGCGTATGCTGCAGCCGAAGATTCAGGCTATGCGTGAACGTCTGGGCGATGACAAACAGCGTCAGAGCCAGGAAATGATGGCCCTGTACAAAGCTGAGAAGGTAAACCCGCTGGGCGGCTGCTTCCCGCTGATCATCCAGATGCCAATCTTCCTGGCGTTGTACTACATGCTGATGGGCTCCATTGAACTGCGTCATGCGCCGTTCGCCCTGTGGATCCATGACCTGTCTGCACAGGACCCATACTACATCCTGCCGATTCTGATGGGCGTGACGATGTTCTTCATTCAGAAGATGTCTCCGACCACCGTAACCGACCCGATGCAGCAGAAGATCATGACCTTCATGCCGGTCATCTTCACCGTGTTCTTCCTGTGGTTCCCGTCAGGTCTGGTGCTGTACTATATCGTCAGCAACCTGGTAACCATTATTCAGCAGCAGCTGATTTACCGTGGTCTGGAGAAACGTGGCCTGCATAGCCGCGAGAAGAAAAACTCCTGATTCGGTGTAGGCCGGATTAGGCGAAGCCGCCATCCGGCAAACGGAACATAAAGTAAAGGGCGGTCATTAGACCGCCTTTTTTATTGCATTAAGAAGAGACAAACCATGAGCCATAACGACACCATCGTCGCTCAGGCCACCCCACCGGGACGTGGTGGCGTGGGTATCCTGCGTATCTCCGGCCTGAAAGCGCGTGAGGTCGCAGAAACCGTACTTGGGAAACTGCCCAAACCGCGTTATGCCGATTATCTGCCGTTCAAAGACGCGGATGGCAGCGCGCTGGATCAGGGGATTGCCTTGTGGTTCCCCGGCCCAAACTCCTTTACCGGTGAAGACGTTTTAGAGCTTCAGGGCCACGGCGGTCCGGTGATTCTTGACCTGCTGCTCAAACGTATTCTGACCATTCCCGGGCTGCGCATTGCCAGACCGGGTGAATTCTCCGAGCGAGCGTTTCTCAATGATAAGCTCGATTTAACCCAGGCAGAGGCGATTGCCGACCTGATCGATGCCAGCTCAGAGCAAGCCGCTCGCTCGGCGCTGAACTCGTTGCAGGGCGCATTTTCCGCACGGGTAAATCATCTTGTGGAAGCGCTCACTCACCTGCGCATCTATGTTGAAGCAGCGATCGACTTCCCGGATGAAGAAATCGACTTCCTGTCTGACGGCAAGATTGAAGCGCAACTCAACAGCGTTATCAGCGATCTTGATGCCGTGCGTGCGGAAGCGCGTCAGGGCAGCCTGCTGCGCGAAGGGATGAAGGTGGTGATTGCCGGTCGGCCAAATGCCGGGAAATCAAGCCTGCTGAACGCGCTGGCTGGCCGTGAGGCGGCCATTGTCACCGATATCGCCGGGACTACCCGCGACGTGCTGCGTGAGCATATTCATATCGACGGCATGCCGCTACACATCATCGACACCGCCGGTTTGCGCGATGCCAGCGACGAAGTTGAACGCATCGGTATCGAACGTGCCTGGCAGGAAATTGAACAGGCCGACCGCGTGCTGTTTATGGTGGATGGCACCACCACCGACGCCGTGGACCCGGCAGATATCTGGCCAGACTTTATTGCCCGTCTGCCAGCCAAACTGCCGATCACCGTGGTGCGTAACAAAGCGGATATTACCGGTGAGACGCTGGGCCTTAGCGAAGTAAATGGCCACTCACTGGTTCGCCTCTCCGCGCGTACCGGTGAAGGCGTTGACGTGCTGCGTAACCATCTCAAACAGAGCATGGGCTTTGAAACCAATATGGAAGGCGGCTTCCTGGCCCGTCGTCGTCACCTGCAGGCGCTGGCAGAAGCGGCGGAGCATCTCGAGCAGGGTAAAGCCCAACTGCTCGGAGCATGGGCCGGAGAATTGCTGGCTGAGGAGCTACGCCTGGCGCAGCAGAACCTCAGTGAGATCACCGGAGAATTTACCTCCGACGATCTGCTGGGACGGATTTTCTCCAGCTTCTGTATTGGTAAGTAACGTTGTGTTGCCCGGTGACGCGATGCTAACCGGGCCTACAGGCCCCGTAGGCCGGGAGAAGGCGTTTACGCCGCCACCCGGCAACAACAATTTCCCATGTGGAAATCACTGTTGTCCAAATGGCAACTCGTGCAGTTGACTCTCTGACCGTATGCTTAGCGCCACATTTCTTATGAGGTCGCTATGACACGCTTTCTAATCTGCAGTTTCGCCCTGGTTCTTCTTTATCCTGCCGGTATTGATATGTATCTGGTGGGGCTGCCCCGTATTGCTGCCGATTTACAGGCCAGCGAGGCACAACTGCATATCGCGTTTTCGGTTTATCTGGCGGGAATGGCGACGGCGATGCTGTTCGCCGGTAAAATTGCCGACCAGTCAGGTCGCAAACCGGTCGCCATAGTCGGCGCACTCATCTTTATTTTC
The DNA here is from genome assembly GCF_030332605.1 of Citrobacter sp. Cpo103. Taxonomy (NCBI): domain Bacteria; kingdom Pseudomonadati; phylum Pseudomonadota; class Gammaproteobacteria; order Enterobacterales; family Enterobacteriaceae; genus Citrobacter; species Citrobacter sp. Cpo103. The sequence goes on from NZ_JAOWHO010000032.1 coordinate 440,802, forward strand.
GCCTCTGCACTATGTTCTTTCGCCGAAAGCGGTACGCCATTCCTCATAGGTCGTTTTATTCAGGGCGTAGGTGCGGGCTGTTGCTACGTGGTGGCTTTCGCTATCCTGCGCGACACACTCGACGATCGCCGTCGGGCGAAGGTACTGTCGTTGTTGAACGGTATTACCTGTATCGTGCCGGTGCTGGCTCCGGTGATGGGGCATCTGATTATGCTCAAATTCCCGTGGCAGAGCCTGTTCTACACGATGATGGGTATGGGCGTTGCCGTTTGCCTGCTGTCGGTATTTGTCCTGCGAGAATCGCGCCCAGCAACGCTTATGGCGACGACGGAAAAGAACCACACAACCGAATCACTGGTAAACCGTTTTTTCTTAAGCCGTCTGGCCATTACCACCCTCAGCGTGTCGGTGATCCTGACCTTCGTGAACACATCTCCGGTGCTGCTGATGGAAGTGATGGGCTTCGACCGTGGTGAGTACGCTACCACGATGGCCATGACCGCAGGCATCAGTATGGCGGTCTCTTTCTCTACGCCATTTGCTCTGAGCGTATTTAAGCCTCGCGTTCTGATGCTGACCTCACAGGTGCTGTTTCTGTGTGCCGGCGTGGTGTTAACCCTTGCCACTTCACACGCAGTAACGCTTTTCGGGCTGACGTTAATCTGCGCTGGATTCTCGGTCGGCTTCGGTGTTGCGATGAGCCAGGCGCTTGGGCCGTTCTCGCTGCGCGCGGGCGTCGCCAGCTCGGCATTAGGTATTGCGCAGGTTTGCGGTTCCTCGCTGTGGATTTGGCTGGCGGCGGTTCTTGGCCTTGATGCGCTGAATATGCTGATCGGGATTCTGATTGGCTGTAGCATAGTGAGTATCATGCTGATTATCACTGTTGCACCTAACCGGTCCGCGCCAACTCATGAAGAAATCCCTCAGCAGTCTCGATCTTAATTTATTGCTCTGCCTGCAGCTGTTAATGCAGGAACGCAGCGTCACTAAAACCGCCAAACGGATGAACGTCACGCCGTCGGCGGTCAGTAAGTCGCTGTCGAAGCTGCGGACCTGGTTTGATGATCCCTTGTTTGTGAACACCCCGCTGGGGCTATCGCCGACGCCGCTGATGGTCAGCATGGAGCAGAGCCTTGCTGAATGGATGCAGATGGGCAATCAGTTGCTCGATAAGCCGCACCATGAGTCTCCACGCGGGCTGAAGTTTGATCTGGCGGCCGAGACGCCGTTGGTGATGATCATGTTCAATGCGCTCTCCCAGCAGATTTATCTGCGCTATCCCCAGGCGACAATCAAAATACGCAACTGGGACTATGACTCGCTGGATGCCATTATTCGCGGTGAAGTGGATATTGGCTTTACCGGGCGCGAAAGCCATCCGCGTTCGCGCGAACTGCTGAGTTTGTTGCCATTGTCGATCGACCATGAAGTGCTGTTTTCCGATCTGCCTTGCGTCTGGCTACGTGAAGATCATCCCGCACTGCAGGAAGAGTGGAATCTGGACACCTTTCTGCGCTATCCGCACATCAGCATTAGCTGGGAGCAAAGCGATACATGGGCGCTGGATGAAGTCCTGCAAGAAATGGGACGCGCACGCAATATCGCGTTATGTCTGCCCGGTTTTGAGCAATCGCTGTTTATGGCCGCGCAGCCGGATCACGCGCTGATAGCCACCGCACCGGTCTATTGCCAGCGTTATAACCAACTCCACCAGCTTCCACTCGTTGCACGGCCGATGCCATTTGATACGGCGCAACTGGAAAAAATGCGCGTACCGTTCACTCTTCTTTGGCATAAACGCAACAGCCACAATCCTAAGATCGTCTGGCTAAAAGACACGATCAAGGCGCTTTATCGCGATATCTCCTGACGATCCTTCATTTTGGTGTTGCTAAATCGACCATTCTGGCAACAGAAATGTAAATATCGCGTAATGTCTCCCATTTTCGCTTAGTTTTTGGGCAGCAAAGCCTGCCCGGAGGCCGTGTAAATGTTACTCTGGTAATAATCACGGACCATTAATCACGGAGCGACAAATGGCGACACATTTTGCCAGAGGGATTCTTACGGAGGGACACCTGGTTTCAGCTCGCCTCCCTTCTCCATGTCATATCGAAGCAAGAGATCTACCCGCTCATCGCCGGACACGTTTCCTGGCTTCCCGAAGTCTTCTCGCTGAACTGATGTTTATGCTTTACGGCACCAGCACGCTGCCCGAAATTGTTACTCAGGCCAAAGGTAAGCCCGTTTTTCGCGATAAGAACCTGCCGGGTTTTTCGATTTCCTATGCCGGGAATATCGTCGGCGTTGTGCTAACAACTGAAGGAACGTGCGGCCTGGATATGGAACTTCAGCGGGCCACCCGCGGGTTTCACAATCCAAATTCAGCGGAAACGTGGCGCTTCTCCAGTAACGAAAACCTGTGGATCAATAACCAAAACGACCCCAACGAAGCACGCGCGCAGCTCATTACATTGCGCCAGAGCGTACTCAAACTCACTGGCGATGTGTGCAATGACGATCCACGTGAGCTCCAGCTTTTACCCGGCGCAGGGCGTCTGAAATGTGCCCATATGGCGCAGGTTGAAGCCATTTGCGATGCGGAAGATGTACTGGTGTGGTCAGTTGCGGTTACGCCAACCATTGAAAAACTCAAGGTTTGGGAGTTTGATGGTAAACAGGACTGGAAAAGTTTGCCTGATATCCAGACTCGCGCCAATGAGCCAACGGGTCGTCTGATCCGGTTCTCTCAATTATGTGCAGCGAAGAGCCATACGCTTTGATTTAACCTTCATGATGAAACAGGAGCCACCATGTCTGAAACATTGAATGTTGTTACGTTACTGGGAAGTCTGCGCAAAGGTTCGTTTAATGGAATGGTTGCCCGTACGCTGCCCAAGATTGCTCCAGCGGGAATGGAAGTGAACGCGCTGCCGTCGATTGGTGATATCCCTCTGTACGATGCCGACCTCCAACAGGAAGAAGGTTTTCCGGCCAGCGTAGAAGCACTGGCTGAGCAAATCAGAAAGGCTGACGGTGTCGTCATCGTCACACCTGAATATAACTATTCTGTTCCGGGCGGACTGAAGAACGCCATCGACTGGCTGTCCCGACTGCCCGATCAGCCATTATCGGGTAAGCCGGTGCTGATCCAGACCAGTTCTATGGGCGCTATTGGCGGCGCGCGCTGCCAGTATCATCTGCGTCAGATCCTGGTATTCCTCGACGCCATGGTAATGAACAAGCCAGAATTTATGGGCGGCGTCATTCAGAACAAAGTAGACCCGCAGACAGGTGAAGTGATCGACCAAAGCACGCTGGACCATCTGACCGGTCAATTGACCGCATTTGGCGACTACATTCAGCGCGTGAAAGCGTAAAAGAAAAAGCCCGGCGATATGCCGGGCTTGTTTACATATGGGCAAATAAACAGCGATTAGTGCGCGTCGATAAACACAATCTTCAGCACAAACAGCAGCGCGACAATGATGACGCACGGGCTGAGATCGCGGAAACGTCCGGTACCAATCTTCATCACGCAATAAGAAATAAAGCCCAGTGCAATACCTTCGGTAATTGAGAAGCTAAAGGGCATCATCACGGCAGTAATAAACGCCGGAACCGCTTCTGTCAGGTCATCCCACTTCACGCGCGACAGGCTTGATGTCATCAGGACGCCAACGTAAATCAGCGCACCAGCGGCTGCATAACCCGGTACCATCCCCGCCAGCGGCGACAGGAAGATAACCAGCAGGAACAGCAGACCAACGACCACAGCGGTCAGACCGGTACGTCCACCGACCGAAACCCCGGAAGAAGATTCGATATACGCAGTAACGGAAGAAGTCCCGATAAACGCCCCGGTAACCGACGACACGCTATCCACATACAGCGCTTGCTTCATGCGCGGGAACTTGCCCTTCGCATCCGCCAGACCGGCTTTATCCGTAACGCCAATCAGCGTACCGGAGGAGTCGAACAGGTTAACCAGCATGAACGAGAAAATCACACCCGCCAGGCCAATGTTAAACGAACCGGCCAGGTCGACATGTCCGATAACAGACATCACGCTCGGTGGCGCAGAAACGATACCGTTGTAATGGACATCGCCCAGCATCCAGCCCAGTAGCGTGGTTACAATGATAGAAATCAGCACCGCCGCGTGAATGTTACGTGACGCCAGAATCGCGATGATAAAGAAGCCCAGGATACCGAGCAGTACACTGTGGGACGTCAGGTTACCGATAGACACCAGCGTGTCTTTGTTGGCGACGATAACACCGGCGTTTTTCAGCCCCATCATGCCGATGAACAGACCAATACCGCTGGTGATCCCCACACGCAGGCTAACCGGGATATTGGCAATCATCCAGTAACGAACGCGGAAAATCGTCAGCAGCAGCAGACCAACAGCGCCCCAGAAGATAGCGCCCATACCAATCTGCCATGACAGCCCCATCGCGCCAACGACCACGAAAGCGAAGAATGCGTTCAGGCCCATAGCAGGCGCAAGTGCGACCGGCAGGTTGGCAAACAGGCCCATCAGGATGCTACCAAATGCAGCAATAAGGCAGGTGGTAACAAAGACAGCGCTGGTATCCATGCCAGCCACGCCAAGAATTTGCGGGTTAACAAAAACGATATACACCATCGTCAGGAAGGTCGTTAAACCGGCGATCACTTCGGTCCGTGCCGTCGTGCCATGTTCGCGCAGTTTGAACACGCGTTCCAGCATCCCCTGGCCAGAAGCCTGGGTTGTGTGTTGTTGACTCATTATCAATTTCCGAACAAGGAGGGAAAATTCGTCGCTATCCTATACCAAAATGCGACAATAGGGTTGGGTTATGAGCAACTTTTTTCATTGATTTTGCTTATACGGCAACGATTGCGTCGCCCAATAATGCATTACGAAAACGTTAAACTTGTTAAAACGGAAATGACATGTCCCAGATAGAAGCCGTATTTTTTGACTGTGACGGTACCCTTGTCGACAGTGAAGTGATTTGTTCTCGCGCGTATGTCAGCATGTTCCAGGCGTTTGGCATTACGCTCGATCTTGAAGAAATTTTCAAACGCTTCAAGGGGGTAAAGCTGTACGAGATCATCGACATTATCAACGAAGAGCACGGTGTCGAACTGGCAAAAGCCGATTTAGAACCGGTTTACCGCGCTGAGGTCGCACGTCTGTTCGATACGGAACTGGAGGTGATTGCCGGTGCCAATGCGCTACTGGACAGCATGGCCGTACCAATGTGTGTGGTCTCTAACGGTCCAGTCAGCAAAATGCAGCATTCGCTGGGTAAGCTGGGCATGTTGCACCATTTCCCTGATTTACTGTTCAGCGGCTACGATATTCAGCGTTGGAAGCCCGATCCGGCCCTGATGTTCCATGCGGCGAAAGCGATGGACGTTAACGTTGAGAACTGCATTCTGGTTGATGATTCCAGCGCAGGTGCGCAGGCGGGGATTGCCGCCGGGATGGAAGTGTTCTACTTCTGCGCCGATCCGCATAACAAACCGATCGATCATCCAAAAGTGACGACGTTTACCGATCTGGCACAGTTGCCGGAATTGTGGAAGGCGCGGGGTTGGAATATCGTCGAATAAACAGTAGGCCCGATAAGCAAAGCGCCATCAGGCGAATGGCGCAGAATGCCGGATGCGGCGTAACACCTTATCCGGCCTACAATAGCGACGCCGGGGGAACCCGGCGAACGCAACAAGCTGCTTATTCCTTCGGATCTTTGCCCGCCAGCAGCTTATCCAGCTCATCGCCGCCCACGTGACGGAAGTCTTGTCCCTTCACGAAGTAGAAGATGTATTCGCAGATATTCTGGCAGCGGTCACCGATACGTTCGATGGAACGTGCGCAGAACAGCGCGGTCAGCACGCTTGGAATGGTACGTGGGTCTTCCATCATATAAGTCATCAGCTGACGCACGATGCCTTCATATTCCTGGTCAACTTTCTTATCTTCGCGATAAATACGCACTGCTTCGTCCAGATCCATACGTGCAAACGCATCCAGAACGTCATGCAGCATTTGTACGGTATGGCGGCCCAGTGATTCCAGGCTTACCAGCAGCGGCTGGTGCTGTTGCGAGAACTTCTCCAGCGCGGTACGGCAAATTTTGTCCGCCACGTCGCCAATACGTTCCAGCTCAGCGATGGTTTTGATAATCGCCATCACCAGACGCAGGTCGCTCGCTGTCGGTTGACGCTTGGCGATGATACGCACGCAGGCTTCGTCGATCGCCACTTCCATCATGTTGACGTTCTTATCGCCTTCAATGACGCGCTTCGCCAGCTCGCTGTCCTGGTTGTGCATCGCCGTGATTGCATCAGAAAGCTGCTGCTCGACCATGCCGCCCATGGTCATCACCTGGGTACGGATGCTTTCCAGCTCTGCATTGAACTGGCCGGAAATATGTTTATTAAGGTTAAGGTTATCCACAACAAGCTCCTGAATCAGCCGTAACGACCGGTGATGTAATCTTCAGTTTGTTTCTTCGCGGGCTTGGTGAACAGATCGTCCGTGTTGCTGAACTCAATCAACTCGCCCAGGTACATAAATGCCGTGTGATCGGAACAACGCGCAGCCTGCTGCATGTTGTGGGTAACGATAACAACGGTGTAATCCTCTTTCAGCTCAGTGATCAGCTCTTCGATACGCCCGGTAGAAATAGGGTCGAGCGCTGAACATGGCTCATCGAGCAGAAGCACTTCCGGGCGAATGGCGATACCACGCGCAATACACAGACGCTGCTGCTGACCACCCGAGAGAGAGTACCCGCTCTGGTGTAATTTATCTTTGGTTTCGTTCCACAATGCGGCCTTGGTCAATGCCCACTGCACACGCTCGTCCATATCCGCACGCGAGAGTTTCTCAAACAGACGCACGCCAAAAGCGATGTTGTCGTAGATGGACATCGGGAACGGCGTTGGCTTCTGGAAAACCATGCCCACTTTGGCACGCAGCAGAGCGATATCCTGGGTATTGGTGAGAATATTGTCGCCATCCAGCAGGATTTCACCTTCCGCACGCTGCTCTGGGTACAGTTCAAACATTTTGTTGAACGTACGCAGCAGCGTCGATTTACCACAGCCTGACGGCCCGATAAACGCCGTTACCTGGTTTTTAGCAATATCCAGGTTGATGTTCTTCAGGGCATGGAATTTGCCATAGTAGAAGTTCAAATCACGAACCTGAATCTTACCCGGGGCAGTATCAACCATACTCATTTCAATCTCTTCCTCATTCGGCGCCGCATCAGCCACGCCGTAAAAATTAACCGTGTTTCTTCTTCGCGAAAATGACGCGCGCCAGAATGTTCAGCAGCAGTACGCACAGGGTAATAATCAGTACCCCGGCCCAGGCCAGTTGCTGCCACTCAGCAAACGGGCTCATCGCAAACTTAAAGATAGTGACCGGCAGGTTGGCGATAGGCTGCATCATGTCGGTGCTCCAGAACTGGTTGGAGAGCGACGTAAACAGCAACGGAGCCGTTTCACCTGCGATACGAGCAATTGCTAACAGAACGCCTGTAATGATCCCCGAGACAGACGCCTTCAGGGTGATCGCAGAAATCATTTTCCACTTCGGCGTACCCAGTGCATAGGCGGCTTCACGCAGGCTATCCGGCACCAGCTTGAGCATGTTCTCCGTGGTACGGATAACAATGGGCACCTGCAGCAGCGCCAGCGCGATAACGCCCGCCCAGCCAGAGAAGTGTTCCATTTTTGCTACCACGATGGTGTAAACGAACAGACCGACCACGATTGATGGTGCAGACAGCAGAATGTCGTTGATAAAGCGGATAACTTCAGCCAGCCAGGACTTACGTCCGTACTCTGCCAGGTAGATACCCGCCATAATGCCAAGCGGTGTACCAAACACGGTCGCCCACAGAATTAACAGTCCGCTACCGGCCAGGGCGTTCGCCAGACCACCACCCGCTGTATTCGGCGGAGGCGTCATTTCTGTGAACAGCGCCAGCGACATACCGTCAATACCACGGGTGATCGTGGACATCAGGATCCAAATGAGCCAGAACAGACCGAACGCCATGGTCGCCATAGAGAGCGTCAGCGCGATGCGGTTTTTCAGACGGCGACGTGCCTGCATTTTACGGCGGGACTCCGCCAGAGCAGTGGTGTTTTGCATTTCAAGCGTAGCCATTAGCGTGCCCCCTCGTTCTTCGCAAGGCGCATGATCATGAACTTAGACGCCGCCAGTACGATGAAGGTGATCACAAACAGAATCAGACCCAGTTCCATCAACGCAGCAACGTGCAGGCCAGATTCCGCTTCGGCAAATTCATTCGCCAGCGCAGAGGTAATACTGTTGCCCGGCATGTACAGCGAGGCGCTATCGAGCTGGTAGGTGTTACCAATGATAAAGGTCACCGCCATGGTTTCACCCAGCGCGCGGCCCAGACCCAGCATCACACCGCCGATCACACCATTTTTGGTGAACGGCAGGACGATACGCCAGATAACTTCCCAGGTGGTACAGCCGATGCCGTAGGCTGACTCTTTCATAAGCACCGGCGTTTGTTCGAACACATCACGCATAACCGCAGCAATGTACGGAATGATCATGATAGCGAGGATCACACCAGCCGCCAGAATACCGATACCAAACGCCGGGCCGGCAAACAATGCGCCAACAAACGGAATGTTGGAAAGGATGTTCCCGACCGGCTCCTGGAAGTAAGTCGCAAACAGCGGGGCAAAGATAAACAGGCCCCACATGCCGTATACGATACTCGGAATTGCTGCCAGCAGTTCAATAGCGATACCCAACGGGCGACGCAGCCAGCCAGGTGCAAGTTCAGTCAGGAACAGCGCAATGCCGAAACTCACCGGAACGGCAATCAGCAATGCAATAAACGAGGTGACCAGCGTACCGTAAATAGGTACCAGCGCGCCGTAGATATCGTTCGGCGCATCCCAGTCTTTGGTCCACAAAAAGGAGAAACCAAATTTCTGAATGCTTGGCCAGGAGGAGATAACCAGAGAGACAATAATGCCACCCAACATCAATAGCACAATCAGCGCAGCCAGTTTTACCAGCACGCTGAATATCATGTCACCCTTTTTACCCGGTGGGTTAAAAGCAGGCTTGGTTGCAGCCATAAATCACTCTTTAAGTTAAACGCGTTTACGAAATTGCCCTGCCGGATGGCGCTACGCTTATCCGGCCTACAAATTGGGCCTACAGTCGGAACTGTAGGGCGGATAAGCGTAGCGCCATCCGCCAACTCGTTAAAGATATTCTATTAGTACAGCGCTTTACCGCTGCTGTCTTTCACGTTGGTCTTCCATGCAGCACGAATCTGCTCAACCACGCTGTCCGGCAGGCTGGCGTAATCCAGGTCATTAGCCTGTTTGCCACCATTTTTGTATGCCCAGTCGAAGAATTTCAGCACTTCAACGCCCTGCTCAGGCTTCTTCTGCTCTTTATGGACCAGGATGAAGGTGGTGGAAGTGATTGGCCACGCATCGTCACCTTTCTGGTTAGTCAGATCCTGAGCGAAGGTTTTGCTCCAGTCAGCGCCTTTAGCGGCGTTGGCAAAGTTTTCTTCGGTCGGGCTTACCGGTTTGCCATCAGCAGAGACCAGCTTGGTGTACGCCAGGTTGTTCTGCTTAGCGTAAGCGTACTCAACGTAACCGATAGAACCCGGCAGACGCTGTACGAACGCGGCGATACCGTCGTTACCTTTACCGCCCAGACCGGTCGGCCAGTTAACGGTAGAGCCGGAACCAATTTTAGATTTCCACTCTTCGTTCACTTTCGCCAGGTAGCTAGTGAAGACAAAGGAAGTACCAGAACCATCAGCGCGACGCACAACGGCGATATTTTGCGAAGGCAGCTTCAGACCTGGGTTCAGTTTGGTGATGGCTTCGTCATCCCACTTCTTAATTTTACCGAGGTAGATGTCGCCCAGCGTTTTACCGTCAAGCACCAGCTCGCCGGATTTCAGTCCTGGGATATTCACCGCCAGCACCACACCGCCGATAACGGTCGGGAACTGGAACAGGCCTTCTTGTGCCAGTTTCTCGTCAGATAGCGGTGCATCAGAAGCGCCGAAATCAACGGTATTGGCCGTAATTTGTTTTACACCACCGGAGGAGCCGATACCCTGGTAGTTTACTTTGCTACCGGTCTCTTTCTGATAGGTATCTGCCCATTTGGCATACACTGGCGCAGGGAAGGTTGCACCTGCACCTGTCAGGCTCGCTGCTGCAAACGCAGAGAACGCGCTCATGGATAAGGTCGCGGCGACAACAGTTGCGACAGTGGTACGCATAACTTTCATAATGTCTCCTGCACGGTTTTCGTAAATTGTTGTTTGAGTTGCTACTGTGAGCAAAATAGGACAAACAGGTGACAGTTAAATGTACGAAATATGACAGTTTTATGACAATGAAAAATACGGAAAGCTATTTATCTAAAAATACATTTAAAACAAAACGTTAACTATTACCATGACAATAATATTTCGCTAAAATTTTCTTTTTATGACACTGCAAACAGTAGCTGAAGATGACGGTTTGTCACATAAAACAGGCGGGATAATTGATTAAAAACAGAACAAGTTTAAAAAAATGCCCCGCTTATAGCAGGGCATTTTCAGTTCAGTAAGGTACGGATTACTCTACGGTAACCGACTTAGCCAGGTTACGCGGCTGATCCACATCGGTGCCTTTAATCAGCGCCACATGATACGCCAGCAGCTGCAGCGGAACGGTGTAGAAGATCGGTGCAATAACCTCTTCCACATGCGGCATCTCAATGATGTGCATGTTTTCGCTGCTGGTAAAGCCAGCATCCTGGTCAGCAAAGACGTACAGCTGACCGCCACGGGCGCGAACTTCTTCAATGTTGGACTTCAGTTTTTCCAGCAGTTCGTTGTTCGGCGCGACTACGATAACCGGCATATCGGCATCAATCAGCGCCAGCGGACCGTGTTTCAGTTCGCCTGCGGCATAAGCTTCAGCGTGAATATAAGAGATCTCTTTCAGCTTCAGCGCGCCTTCCAGCGCAATCGGGTACTGATCGCCACGGCCCAGGAACAGCGCATGGTGTTTATCAGAGAAACCTTCAGCCAGAGCGGCAATGCGTTTGTCCTGAGACAGCATCTGCTCAATACGGCTCGGCAGCGCCTGCAGACCGTGAACGATTTCCTGCTCAATAGCCACATCCAGGCCTTTCAGACGAGACAGTTTCGCCACCAGCATCAGCAGAACGGTCAGCTGAGTGGTAAATGCTTTCGTGGAGGCCACGCCGATTTCGGTACCAGCATTGGTCATCATCGCCAGGTCGGATTCGCGCACCAGAGAAGAGCCCGGTACGTTACAAATAGCCAACGAGCCCAGATAGCCCAACTCTTTGGATAAGCGCAGACCCGCCAGGGTATCTGCCGTTTCACCTGACTGGGAAAGGGTGATCATCAGGCTGTTACGACGCACGGCGGATTTGCGATAGCGGAATTCGGAAGCAATTTCGACATCACAAGGAATGCCAGCCAGCGATTCAAACCAGTAGCGGGACACCATACCGGAGTTGTACGACGTACCACAGGCGATAATCTGGATATGCTCAACCTGAGACAGCAGCTCGTTGGCATGCGAACCCAGCTCGCTTAAATCCACTTCACCGTGGCTGATACGGCCGGTCAGCGTGTTTTTAATTGCGTTCGGCTGTTCGTAGATCTCTTTCTGCATGTAGTGGCGATAAATACCTTTTTCGCCCGCATCGTATTGCAGATTAGATTCGATATCCTGACGTTTCACTTCCGCGCCAGACTTGTCGAAAATAGAGACCGAACGACGGGTCACTTCCGCGATATCACCCTCTTCCAGGAAGATGAAGCGACGGGTTACCGGCAGCAGTGCCAGCTGATCGGAAGCGATAAAGTTCTCACCCATACCCAGACCAATCACCAGCGGGCTGCCAGAACGGGCCGCCAGCAGGGTTTCCGGGTTACGGGTATCCATGATCACCGTGCCGTAGGCACCGCGCAGCTGCGGAATAGTACGCAGCACGGCTTCACGCAGCGTACCACCCTGTTCCAGCTCCCAGTGCACCAGGTGAGCAATCACTTCGGTGTCGGTTTCAGAAACAAAGGTGTAGCCACGCGTTTTCAACAGCTCACGCAGTGGTTCATGGTTTTCAATGATGCCGTTATGCACCACAACAATGTGTTCAGAAACATGGGGATGCGCGTTCGCTTCTGAAGGTTCACCGTGTGTCGCCCAGCGGGTGTGAGCAATACCAGTACCACCATGCAGCGGATGTTCTTCCGCAGCAGCAGTCAGCATCTGCACTTTACCCAGACGACGCAGACGGGTCATGTTGCCTTCAGCATCGACAACGGCCAGACCAGCAGAGTCATAACCACGATATTCCAGACGACGTAAACCTTCGAGAAGGATTTCAGCTACATCACGCTGCGCGATAGCGCCAACAATTCCACACATATTTTTTGATTCCGAATTTAGGCATTGTGCCTGTCGTTGTCGGTCAACCTGATACCCGTATTCCGGGCGCCCCGAGCCTTGTAGAGAGTGGGGTTATTTTTATAGGTACTGCTTGTTGAGCGGAGGATTATATTATCCCCTCATCTCTTGTCTGCCTGATGGCGCTCACGCTTATCAGGCCTACAGAACGTCACCGCACGTAGGCCGGATAAGGCAAAGCCGCCATCCGGCAAAAATAAATTACTTCTTCTTCACCGGACGCTGCCAGCCCTGTTTATGAACCTGAGGTACACGGCTTAATACCAGTTCGTTATCGGCGACATTACGCGTTACGGTGGTTCCGGCGGCAATCGTCGCACCTTTACCCACGGTGACAGGTGCCACCAGCTGAGTATCAGAACCCACAAACACATCATCACCAATAATGGTTTTAAACTTATTGGCACCATCGTAGTTGCAGGTGATCGTACCCGCGCCGATATTCACGTTATCGCCAATTTCCGCATCGCCCAGATAGGTCAAATGACCAGCTTTAGAGCCTTTACCCAGACGCGCTTTTTTCATTTCGACGAAGTTACCCACGTGTGCGCCTTCCTGCAGCTCAGCACCCGGGCGCAGACGCGCGAATGGACCGATGGTGCAAGCGGCTTCCAGATGGGCATCTTCAACCACACTGTACGGGCTAAGCTCACAACCCTCACCAATCACGCTGTTTTTGATGATGCAGCCAGCGCCAATCTTGACGCGATCCCCAACGGTTACGTTACCTTCAATGATAACGTTAGTATCAATTTCAACATCGCGCCCGTGAATCAGCGTACCGCGAAGATCAAAACGTGCAGGATCGCGCAGCATCACGCCCGCCAGCAGCAGTTTTTCTGCCTGCTCGGACTGATACACACGTTCCAGACGGGATAACTGAAGGCGGTTATTTACCCCTTCCGTTTCACTGATTCGCGCCGGATGTACCGCAGCAATTTCACGTCCTTCCTGATACGCCATCGCGATGATATCGGTGATGTAGTATTCACCCTGCACGTTGTTGTTTGTCAGTTTAGACAGCCAACGCTTCATGTCAGCGCCGTTGGCAATCAGAATGCCTGTGTTGATTTCCTGGATTTGACGCTGCTCGTCAGTTGCATCTTTGTGCTCGACGATCCCTGTGACGTTACCGTTTTCGCGCGTAATACGCCCATAGCCGGAAGGGTCGTCCAGTTTTACCGTTAACAAACCGATACCACCCTGCGGTTTGGCTTCACGCAGGCGACGTAAGGTATCGGTAGAGATCAGCGGCACATCGCCATAGAGCATTAAAATGTCTTCGTCATCACTAAAGAATGGCGCCGCCTGCTGCATTGCATGGCCGGTACCCAACTGCTCAGCCTGCAGAACCCAATTCAGATTGCCATCTTTCAGCGTTTGCTTAAGCAGATCGCCACCGTGTCCGTAGACAAGATGTACATGAGTCGCACCTAATTCATTAGCTGCATCAATGACATGCTGAACCATCGGCTTTCCTGCGAGGGTGTGCAGCACTTTAGGAAGATCGGAATACATACGCGTGCCTTTGCCTGCGGCAAGGATCACAACGCTCATAGCATTATTCAACATACACGTCCTGACTGTAATTTGAGAACGAATTTATACCGTTTCACATTGAAAATACTACATTTTTTTCAGCGTGAAATGGACCGAGGATAAAACGTTCAACAGGGGGGATTCCCCATCTGATAACTCACTATTTTCGTCTATATCTGCGTCTTTTGTCTCCCAAAAACCAGGAGTCTGCTCTTATTAAAGCCTTAGGTTAATGTTTTTGCTATTTTTTTACCGCATGAATAAAGCATTACATCAGCATAGAACGATTTTATTTATGTGATTCAGTGAGAAGCAGAAAAATGGATTGGGAAAATTGAGGGGAGGAATGATAGAAAACGAATGATACAGCGAAGGAGGGGGGATTTAATAACGATGGCGCTAGCTGATAACCGTATTAAGCATCGCGCCACAGAACAGGTAGGGAACGACTAAACGCCCATGCTGCTGAAAAGGGCGATGATTTTGTTAAACAATTTCATGTTGGTATCCTGTTTTTATCTGAATTAATTTTGTGACGCACATCACATAAAAAGAGTCTACGCCTCATTTTTTAACCGATCAACATTTTTTGTGATGTAAATCACAAAATAATAAAACAGCTTTTTAGTTCCACTTTTACTGAAACAAATCCATAAAAAAAGCCAGCCTGGAAACCAGACTGGCCTTTGTGCTTTTCAAGCCGGTGTTACATCGCTTTTTTGGTCAACTCGATAACGCGCAGTTTCGCGATCGCTTTGGCCAGTTCCGCAGATGCCTGAGCGTAATCCACGTCACCATGAGAGCTCTTAATATGCTCTTCAGCCTTACGCTTCGCTTCCAGGGCTCTCGCTTCATCGAGATCCTGTCCGCGAATCGCGGTATCAGCCAGTACGGTCACACTGCCAGGCTGCACTTCGAGAATGCCGCCGGACAGATAGATAAACTCTTCATGACCGAACTGTTTAACGATGCGGATCATACCAGGCTTAATGGCGGTGAGCAGCGGTGCGTGACCCGGGAAAATACCCAGTTCACCTTCACTACCCGTTACCTGGATTTTCTCGACCAGACCAGAGAACATTTGTTGCTCTGCGCTGACGACGTCCAGGTGGTAAGTCATTGCCATATCACCCTCCGATTAAGGCGTTAAAGTTTTTTGGCTTTTTCCACGGCTTCGTCGATAGAACCAACCATGTAGAACGCCTGCTCTGGCAAGTGGTCGTATTCGCCTTCCATGATGCCTTTAAAGCCACGGATGGTG
Organism: Citrobacter sp. Cpo103; assembly: GCF_030332605.1. Lineage (NCBI taxonomy): Bacteria > Pseudomonadati > Pseudomonadota > Gammaproteobacteria > Enterobacterales > Enterobacteriaceae > Citrobacter > Citrobacter sp. Cpo103. Next base: position 456,127 of record NZ_JAOWHO010000032.1, read on the forward strand.
TCTTTCAGGGAAACGTATTTACCCGGAGAACCGGTGAATACTTCCGCAACGAAGAACGGCTGGGACAGGAAGCGCTGGATCTTACGCGCACGTGCTACCACCAGTTTATCTTCTTCAGACAGTTCATCCATACCCAGGATGGCGATGATGTCTTTCAGTTCCTGATAACGCTGCAGCAGGGACTGTACGCCACGCGCGGTGTCGTAGTGTTCCTGACCAACAACCAGCGGATCCAACTGACGGCTGGTGGAGTCCAGCGGGTCAACTGCCGGGTAGATACCCAGAGAAGCGATCTGACGGCTCAGTACCACGGTTGCATCCAAGTGAGCAAAGGTGGTTGCTGGGGACGGGTCAGTCAAGTCATCCGCAGGTACGTATACCGCCTGAACGGAGGTGATAGAACCGGTTTTGGTAGAGGTGATACGTTCCTGAAGAACACCCATCTCTTCCGCCAGGGTCGGCTGGTAGCCTACCGCTGATGGCATACGACCCAGCAGTGCAGATACTTCTGTACCGGCCAGGGTGTAACGGTAGATGTTATCAACGAACAGCAGAACGTCACGACCTTCGTCACGGAACTTCTCAGCCATGGTCAGACCGGTCAGTGCAACGCGCAGACGGTTTCCCGGCGGCTCGTTCATCTGGCCATATACCAGGGATACTTTGTCCAGTACGTTGGAGTCGGTCATTTCGTGGTAGAAGTCGTTACCCTCACGAGTACGTTCACCTACGCCCGCAAACACGGAGTAACCGGAGTGTTCGATCGCGATGTTACGGATCAGCTCCATCATGTTTACGGTTTTACCTACACCCGCACCACCGAACAGACCGACTTTACCGCCCTTAGCGAACGGACACATCAGGTCGATAACTTTGATGCCGGTTTCCAGCAGTTCCTGAGAGCTGGACAGCTCTTCGTAGGAAGGTGCTGCGCGGTGGATAGCCCAACGCTCTTCTTCACCGATATCGCCTTTCATGTCGATCGGGTGACCCAGGACGTTCATGATACGACCCAGGGTTGCTTTACCTACCGGGACTTCGATCGGGTGTTCGAGGTCTTTAACTTCCAGACCACGACGCAGACCGTCGGAAGAACCCATGGCGATGGTACGTACGATACCGCCGCCGAGCTGCTGCTGAACTTCCAGCACCAGGCTCTCATTACCATTCATAACCTCAAGAGCATCGTACACGCGCGGTACGGCATCCTGAGGGAATTCGACGTCAACCACGGCGCCGATTACCTGGACAATTTTTCCAGTAGCCATCTTGAATCCTCTACGAATTAACCTGGTTATACCGCGGATGCACCACCGACGATTTCGGTGAGTTCCTGAGTAATGCTGGCCTGACGAGCTTTGTTGTATACCAACTGCAGCTCTTTAATCAGGCTGCCGCCATTGTCGGTCGCGGCTTTCATCGCCACCATACGTGCGGCCTGCTCGCTGGCCAGGTTTTCTACCACGCCCTGATAAACCTGAGACTCGACATAACGACGCAGCAGGGTATCCAGCAGCGCTTTCGGGTCTGGTTCATACAGGTAATCCCAGGATTTACGCTTCAATTCATCATCATCTGATGCCGGCAGAGGCAGCAGTTGGGTGATGGTTGGCGTCTGAGACATGGTGTTAATAAATTTGTTGCTGACAACGTACAGTCTGTCCAGACGACCTTCATCGTAGGCTTGCAGCATCACTTTAACCGGACCGATCAGTTCGGACAGGGAAGGGTTATCCCCCATACCGGTTACCTGAGCGATCACGTTACCACCAACGGAGTTAAAGAAAGACACGCCCTTAGAGCCGATCATTGCGATATCGCACTGAACGCCTTTATCGGACCATGTTTTCATATCCGCCAGCAGCTTTTTGAACAGGTTAATGTTCAAGCCACCGCACAGACCACGGTCGGTCGACACCACCAGGTAGCCCACGCGTTTAACGTCGCGTTCTTCCAGGTAAGGGTGCTTATATTCCAGATTACCATTCGCAAGGTGACCAATCACTTTGCGCATGGTCTCTGCATAAGGACGGCTGGCCGCCATGCGATCCTGCGATTTACGCATTTTGGAAGCGGCGACCATCTCCATCGCTTTAGTGATCTTCTGCGTGTTCTGGACGCTTGCGATCTTACTACGTATCTCTTTTGCGCCGGCCATGAGCTTCTCCTCAATGCCTTGCGGTCCGCCCTAAAGCAGACCGCCAGACGTTACCAGGACTGGGTTGCCTTGAAGGAATCGAGGATAGCTTTCAGCTTGCCTTCGATTTCATCGTTATAGCCACCGGACTGGTTGATCTCTTGCATCAGCGGAGCGTGGTCACGGTCAACGTAAGCCAGCAGAGCGGCTTCGAAGCTACCGATTTTCGCCAGTTCCACATCTTCGAGGTAACCGCGTTCAGCCGCAAACAGCACCACACCCTGCTGTGCAACAGACATTGGCGCATACTGTTTCTGCTTCAGCAGTTCAGTTACTTTCTGACCATGGCTCAGCTGCTTACGAGTAGCTTCATCCAGGTCGGAAGCGAACTGAGAAAACGCTGCCAGTTCACGATACTGTGCCAGAGCGGTACGAATACCACCGGACAGTTTCTTGATGATCTTGGTCTGCGCTGCACCACCAACACGAGATACGGAGATACCCGGGTTAACTGCCGGACGAATACCGGAGTTAAACAGGTTGGTTTCCAGGAAGATCTGACCATCGGTAATGGAAATTACGTTGGTCGGAACGAACGCAGAAACGTCACCCGCCTGGGTTTCGATAATCGGCAGAGCGGTCAGGGAGCCGGTTTTACCTTTAACTTCACCATTGGTGAACTTCTCAACGTATTCCGCGTTTACGCGGGATGCGCGTTCCAGCAGACGGGAGTGGAGGTAAAATACGTCGCCCGGGAATGCTTCGCGTCCTGGTGGACGACGCAGCAGCAGGGAAACCTGACGGTACGCAACGGCCTGTTTAGACAGGTCATCGTAAACGATCAGTGCATCTTCACCGCGGTCACGGAAGTATTCGCCCATTGCGCAACCGGCATATGGTGCCAGGTATTGCAGTGCAGCAGATTCAGACGCGGTCGCCACAACAACGATGGTGTTGGACAGTGCGCCGTGTTCTTCCAGTTTACGAACCACGTTGGAAATGGTGGACGCTTTCTGGCCGATAGCCACGTACACACATTTGATGCCGGAATCACGCTGGTTGATGATGGCATCGATTGCCATCGCAGTTTTACCTGTCTGACGGTCACCGATGATCAGCTCACGCTGGCCACGACCGATTGGGATCATGGCATCAACAGATTTATAACCGGTCTGGACTGGCTGGTCGACGGACTGACGTTCGATTACGCCTGGTGCGATAACTTCGATTGGCGAGAAGCCATCGTTATCAACCGGACCTTTACCGTCAATCGGGGAACCCAGAGTGTTCACCACACGACCCAGCAGGCCACGGCCAACCGGAACTTCCAGAATACGACCCGTACACTTAACCTTCATGCCTTCGGCGAGGTCGGCGTATGGACCCATCACAACTGCACCTACGGAGTCGCGCTCCAGGTTCAGTGCGATAGCGTAACGGTTACCCGGCAGGGAAATCATCTCACCCTGCATACAATCGGCCAGGCCGTGAATGCGGATAACACCGTCACTTACAGAAACAATAGTACCTTCGTTATGAGCTTCGCTCACAACACTGAACTGAGCAATGCGCTGCTTGATCAGTTCGCTGATTTCGGTGGAATTCAGTTGCATGCTCCAGTCCCCTTAAGACTGCAAGACGTCTGCAAGGCGCTCAAGACGGCCGCGTACGCTGCCATCAATGACCATATCACCCGCTCGGATGATTACGCCAGCCATTACAGACTTATCGATTTTGCAATTCAGCTTAACTTTGCGTGACAGACGTTTTTCCATCGCAGCACTAATCTTCGTAAGCTGTTCATCACTCAGTGCATTGGCAGAAGTGACTTCTACCTCAGAGATAGCCTCACTGGCTGCACGCAGGTGAATAAACTGCTCAAGAACATCCGGGAGCGCATTCAGACGGTTATTTTCAGCCATAACCCTAATCAGGTTTTGGCCGCTTTCGTCCAGCTGCTCACCGCACACGGCGATAAACGACTCAGCGAGCGTTTCCGGCGCCAGCGCGCCAGAGAGAAGCTCTGCCATTTGTTCGTTTTTTGTCACCTCAGCGGCGAACGTCAACATATCCTGCCAACGGTCAATGCTTTGGTGCTCAACGGCAAAGTCAAAAGCTGCTTTGGCGTAGGGGCGAGCTACCGTAATAAATTCAGACATCAGCCCCTCCCTCCTTACAGTTCAGCGACAAGTTTGTCCACGATGTCGCTATTAGCAGCTTCATCCACGGAACGTTCGATGATCTTCTCGGCGCCAGCAACAGCCAGGATAGCAACTTGCTTACGCAGCTCTTCGCGAGCACGTTTACGCTCGGCGTCAATTTCCGCCTGCGCCTGTGCCACGATTTTAGTACGTTCCTGCTCTGCTTCAGTTTTAGCTTCGTCCAGGATCTGAGCACGGCGTTTGTTCGCCTGCTCGATGATTACCTGAGCTTCCGCCTTCGCTTTTTTCAGCTGGTCGGTCGCGCTGGCCTTTGCAAGGTCAAGATCCTTATGTGCTCGTTCTGCAGAAGCAAGGCCGTCAGCAATTTCTTTTTGACGTTTTTCGATGGCAGCCATTAAAGGCGGCCATACGTACTTCATGCAGAACAGAACGAACAGGACAAACGCGATGGCCTGGCCGAGGATTGTTGCGTTAAGATTCACAGCACAATGCCTCTATCTAGTTAACGTTCTGATATTGCTCTTAATTCAAGCAACGCTTACTACGCGACAGCAAACATCACGTACAGACCCAGACCTACAGCGATCATTGGGATTGCATCCACCAGACCCATAACGATAAAGAACTGAGTACGCAGCAGAGGAATCAGATCCGGTTGACGCGCTGCGCCTTCCAGGAATTTACCCCCGAGGATGCCGATACCGATCGCAGCACCGATTGCCGCCAGACCCATCATCACAGCGGCAGCAATGTACAGCAGATCCATATTCAGGTTTTCCATGACAGTCTCCAGTTTGTTTCAGTTAAAACGTAGTAGTGTTGGTAAATTAATGCTCTTCAGATGCCATCGACAGATAGACAATCGTCAGAACCATAAATATGAAGGCTTGCAGCGTGATAATCAGTATGTGGAAAATGGCCCAAGGCACATTCAGGATCCACTGTGACCACCACGGCAACAGACCAGCAATCAGAATGAAAATCAGCTCACCGGCATACATGTTGCCGAACAGTCGCAGACCAAGAGAGATTGGTTTGGACAGCAGGCTTACCCCTTCAAGGATTAAGTTGACAGGGATGAACGCCCAGTGATTGAACGGCTGCAGCGTCAACTCTTTCGCGAAGCCACCGATGCCTTTCATTTTGATGCTGTAGAACAGAATGAGGATAAATACGCCCAGCGCCATCGACAGAGTGATGTTCACGTCAGCAGACGGAACCACACGCAGAGCCGGTAGGCCAAAGATATGCTCACCGATGTACGGCAGCAGGTCGATAGGCAGCAAATCCATCAAGTTCATCAGGAATACCCAGACGAAAATCGTCAGGGCCAGCGGAGCAATCAGCTTGCTTTTGCCATGGTACATGTCTTTCACGCTACCATGCACAAAGCCGATTACCAGCTCAATCGCGGTCTGAAATTTACCTGGTACGCCGCTGGTCGCCTTTTTGGCTACGCTACGGAACATAAGCAGGAACAACAGACCCAGAACCACCGAGAAGAAAATGGAGTCAATATTGAGCGTCCAGAAGGTGGCTGGGGGGTTGTGCGGATCCACCAGCGAGAATGTACGTAGGTCCAACTGAAGGTTATTCAGATGGTGTCCTATGTAATCCTGCGGCGTCATATTTTCTGAAGCCATGATGCCTTTACCCTTTGTTGTTAATTACAGCCGGCGCCAGTATCTGAACCACCAGCACCAAAACCCACGTAACGATCAGCGGCATGAATACCGCTTTCAAAACAGCCAACGCCACCACCAACAACACCAGCATCGCTAATACCTTGAAGGCTTCGCCGAAAGCGAACGACCAGGCTACTCGGCCCTTCGCTGGTGTATGTACCTGGTGACGCCAGGCAAATATCATAAACAACACATTAGGCAGTAACACTGCCAATCCTCCACACAACGCGGAGATGCCCCAGAAAGGGTCTTTGAGGCTAAACAGCAATCCACTTGCTATTACAACCAGAAGCTGTGTGAGCAAAAGCTTACGAGCAACGTTTCGACTCAAGAGCGACATAGACATCACGTTTTTACTCCTGCTCCCTTCGAGGTATGCCGCGTGTCGTATAAAACGTTCTTTATGGCTTAGAGTCAAGCATCAAAAAGCGGACAAATTATACGGTGCGCCTTCGTGATTTCAAACAATAAGTAGCTAAAAAGTGAATAAATGTTTAAATATTTTTCGCTGCCCCACATTTATTACTTTTAGGCAAACTGTGAACGATCATGCAAAACTGCAAATACCGCGAAAACACTGGCGTCAAAGCGTGCACCAGATCACATATTGAACATATTCACCTTCGCATAATTTATTTACGTGGCAATTGATGCCTTTTCATCTTTTTGATATTTAAGCGTAAAAATAGCCACTATTTCAAAAACAACGCCTAACAACAAAAAAACCGCTCATTGACATTTATAATAAAAAATTAACACGAACGGTGATTCTTACGTTCTATTTTTAGCAGACTGATATTTTCACAGCTGACTTGTTTCGCTTTTAACAAAAAACGGTACGTTATAGTTATGATGCAAAACCGTAAGGCACTAGTGAAATGTAACGACATTTAACCACACTATTACCTATGACTTTTAACACCTGAAAAGCCGTTTTTTCTCTATTTTTTTTGATAAAAATTAAATTTTGTTTGGCTTAATAACCACCAAATGACGTTCACCATCCAACTGCGGAACGCGTAATTTTTCGACGGACTCAACGCTGAATTCTGCTGGCAGCGAATCAATTTCATCTGCAGGCAACTGCCCTTTTAGCGCATAAAAACGCCCATTCTGGCCCGGCAAATGGTGACACCAGCTAACCATATCATTGAGTGAAGCGAAAGCACGGCTAATCACCCCATCAAACGGCGGTTCTGAAGGAAATTCTTCAACACGGCTTTGCACTGGAGTGATGTTAGTAAGCGCAAGCTCATGCTGCACCTGACGCAAGAAACGAACACGTTTTCCCAGGCTATCGAGCAGTGTGAAATGCGCTTCTGGGCGCACGATAGAAAGCGGAATTCCCGGCAGGCCCGGTCCCGTACCTACATCGATAAAACGCTCACCCTTCAGATACGGTGCAACGACAATGCTGTCCAGAATATGGCGTACCAGCATTTCGTTGGGATCCCGCACCGACGTCAGGTTGTACGCTTTGTTCCATTTGTGCAGCATATCGACATACGCAATCAGCTGATTTTTCTGGTGATCGGTAAGAGAAATACCGGCATCAGCCAGCAGACGAGAGAGTTTGTTGAGCACGGTCGTTACCTGTTAATAATCAAATGCCCGATGCGCTTTCGCTTATCGGGCCTACAAATTCGTACGGCGGGCAAGCGAAGCGCTCCCGCCAAAATAGTGTTATCAAGCGCTGCGGCGCAGCATACCTTGTTTTTTCAGCCATACCAGCAGAATGGAGATGGCGGCAGGCGTTATGCCGGAAATACGCGATGCCTGACCGATCGAGACGGGTTTGTGATCGTTCAGCTTAGCGATAACTTCATTCGACAAGCCAGAAACCTGGCGATAATCCAGCGTTGCAGGCAACAGGGTGTTTTCATTGCGTTGTTGTCTTTCAATTTCTTCCAGCTGACGGGCAATATACCCTTCGTATTTCACCTGAATCTCAACCTGTTCTGCGGCCTGAGCATCATCAAGCGCGGGTGCGAACGCAGATAAAGAGGTCAACTGAGCATAGGTCATATCCGGGCGACGCAGCAGATCTTCACCGCTCGCTTCACGTGACAGAGGTGTAGCCAGGTGAGCATTCACTTCTGCTGCGGACTCCGCTAACGGATTCACCCAGGTTGATTTAAGACGTTGGCGTTCCTGTTCGATACGCTCCAGTTTCTCGTTGAAGCGAGCCCAGCGCTCATCGTCCACCAGACCCAGTTCACGACCAATTTCGGTCAGACGCAGGTCGGCGTTATCTTCACGCAGCATCAAACGGTATTCAGCGCGAGATGTGAACATACGGTACGGTTCTTTGGTACCCAGCGTACACAGGTCGTCCACCAGCACGCCAAGATAAGCCTGATCGCGACGCGGTGCCCACCCCTCTTTTTCAGCAGACAAACGCGCGGCGTTCAGACCAGCCAGCATGCCTTGTGCGGCGGCTTCTTCATAACCAGTTGTACCGTTAATCTGGCCCGCAAAGAACAGACCCTGGATGAATTTGCTTTCCAGAGTAGGTTTTAGATCACGCGGATCGAAGAAATCATACTCAATCGCGTAGCCAGGGCGGACGATTCTGGCATTTTCCATCCCCTGCATGGAGCGGACAATTTGCATCTGCACATCGAACGGCAGGCTGGTGGAGATGCCATTCGGGTAAATTTCGTTAGAGGTCAGCCCTTCCGGTTCGAGGAAGATCTGATGCTGGTTACGATCGGCAAAGCGCATCACTTTATCTTCGATCGACGGGCAGTAGCGTGGGCCGATACCTTCGATCACGCCAGCGTACATTGGGCTACGATCGAGGTTATTGCGGATCACGTCATGGGTTTTCTCATTGGTATGCGTGATGTAACACGGCATCTGGCGCGGATGTTGAGAAGCATCGCCCAGGAATGAGAAGACCGGCATCGGGTTATCGCTGTTTTGCTGGCCGAGCACGCTGAAATCAATCGTGCGCGCATCGATACGCGGCGGTGTACCGGTTTTCAGGCGGCTGACGCGCAGCGGCAGTTCACGCAGACGGCGTGACAGCGGGATGGACGGCGGATCGCCAGCGCGGCCACCGCTGTAGTTATCCAGACCAATATGAATTTTGCCGTCGAGGAAAGTCCCCACGGTTAATACGACCGCTTTGGCACGGAACTTCAGTCCCATTTGGGTTACTGCACCCACAACGCGATCGTTTTCGACAATCAGATCTTCAACCGCCTGCTGGAAGATCATCAGGTTGGGTTGATTCTCCAGCGCAGTGCGTACCGCCTGGCGATAGAGCACACGATCGGCCTGAGCTCGGGTAGCGCGAACGGCTGGCCCTTTGCTTGCGTTTAGTATCCTAAACTGGATACCTGCGTGGTCGATCGCTTTTGCCATCAACCCACCAAGCGCATCCACTTCTTTTACCAGGTGTCCCTTCCCAATACCGCCGATCGCCGGGTTGCAGCTCATCTGCCCCAGAGTGTCGATATTGTGTGTCAAAAGCAGAGTCTGTTGACCCATTCGCGCCGCGGCCATTGCGGCCTCGGTGCCTGCATGACCCCCGCCAATGATGATGACGTCAAAAGGATCCTGATAAAACATGGTAATTGCCTCGCATAACGCGGTGTGAAAATGGATTGAAGCCCGGGCCGTGGATTCTACTCAACTTTAGTCGATGGAGAAAGACCTGGGATCCTGGGTATTAAAAAGAAGATCTTTTTATTTAGAGATCTGTTTTATTGTGATCTCTTATTAGGATCGTACCTTTCTGTGGATAAGGACGATCCTTTAAGTAAGATCAACAGGTTGCTGAGGATCATTAGCTGTGAATGATCGGTGATCCTGGTCCGTATAAGCTGGGATCAGAATGAAGGGTTATACACAACTCAAAAACTGAACAACGGTTGTTCTTGGGATAACTACCGGTTGATCCAAGCTTTTAACCAGAGTTATCCACATAAAAAAGTACGATCTTTACAAATCTCTGAGCAACGGATGCCACGATCCCAGCCAAATTTCAGCCGGATCTTCCGGAATTTCATGTTCCAGTACGTTGATCCTGAGTGTTTCGCCGATCTGTTTTGCCCCACAGGCCTTCAATTCGGCTTCCAGCTTGTCGATTGCGCCGCAAAAGGTGTCATATTCACGACTGCCGATCCCGATTGCACCATAGCGCACTTGTGACAGGTCCGGCTTTTGCTCGCGTAACGCATCATATAAAGGCTGTAGGTTGTCAGGAATATCTCCCGCACCGTGCGTGGAGCTGATAATCAGCCAGATCCCGTCAGTCGGAACCTCTTCAAGCATTGGCCCATGCAGTATTTCGCTGGAAAAACCGGCGTCGTCCAGCTTTTCAGCCAGATGCTCTGCTACATATTCCGCACTGCCAAGCGTACTACCGCTGATAAGAGTGATGTCTGCCATGATCGCCCACCTTTATAAAGAGGGCGTATTGTACGCTGTGAGCGAGCTGGGATCTACCTGTGGAAAAATAGGGGATTAAAAAAACCGATCATGGCTTGATGGTACGCATGATCGGGTTTTGCAGGACGATCAGGGTTTCAGTGGACTGAATTTCGTCAATTGTTTGGATCTTGTTGATAAGTACCTGCTGCAATGCGTCGATCGACTTGCACATCACCTTAATAAAGATGCTGTAGTGTCCGGTGGTGTAATACGCTTCGGTCACTTCATCGAGGCTTTCCAGTCTGGCCAGCGCTGACGGATAGTCTTTCGCACTTTTCAGGATGATGCCGATAAAACAGCCGACGTCATAACCCAATTGTTTGGGACTGACATCAATCCGCGCGCCGGTAATAATCCCCGCCTGCTTCATCTTTTCTACGCGAACGTGAATTGTTCCTGGGCTGACGCCGAACTGTTTGGCTAATTCTGCGTAGGCGGTACGAGCATTTTCCATTAAGGCGTCAAGAATGCCGCGGTCCAGATTGTCGATCTGATAATTTTCCATAGGTTTTTCTTATGTAGATTAATGATTCCCTCTATTTTAGACGTAATTTTTAACGAATCAAAATCGAAGTTGGCTTTTTGTTTGTTGATTATTGAATATTACCTCCATTCTGTTGCTTAATCATAGGCAACAGGACACAGGAGTACACATAATGAAAACCGCTTACATTGCCAAACAACGTCAAATTAGCTTCGTAAAATCTCATTTTTCTCGCCAGCTGGAAGAGCGTTTAGGCCTGATCGAAGTTCAGGCGCCGATCCTCAGCCGCGTTGGAGATGGCACGCAGGATAACTTGTCGGGCTGTGAAAAAGCGGTGCAGGTGAAGGTTAAAGCATTGCCAGACGCTCAATTCGAAGTGGTTCATTCACTGGCGAAGTGGAAGCGTCAAACGTTAGGACAACACGACTTTAGCGCAGGCGAGGGGCTGTACACGCACATGAAAGCCCTGCGTCCCGATGAAGATCGCCTCTCCCCGCTGCACTCAGTGTACGTTGACCAGTGGGACTGGGAGCGCGTGATGGGCGACGGTGAGCGTCAATTCTCCACTCTGAAAAGCACGGTAGAGGCTATCTGGGCGGGAATTAAGGCCACCGAAGCTGCGGTTAGCAAAGAGTTTGGTCTGGCACCGTTCCTGCCAGAGCAGATCCACTTTGTTCATAGCCAGGAGCTGTTATCTCGTTATCCGGATCTTGATGCAAAAGGTCGTGAACGTGCGATCGCTAAAGAGCTGGGTGCGGTATTCCTGGTGGGGATCGGCGGCAAGCTCAGCGACGGTCACCGTCATGACGTACGTGCGCCGGATTATGATGACTGGAGTTCAGCGTCCGAGCTGGGTCATGCCGGTCTGAACGGTGATATTCTGGTCTGGAACCCGGTTCTGGAAGATGCGTTTGAGCTGTCTTCTATGGGGATTCGTGTGGATGCTGACGCCCTGAAACACCAGCTGTCTCTGACCGGTGATGAAGATCGCCTGAGTCTGGAGTGGCACCAGGCGCTGCTGCGCGGTGAAATGCCGCAGACAATTGGTGGCGGCATTGGGCAGTCGCGTCTGACCATGCTGTTGCTGCAATTACCGCACATTGGTCAGGTTCAGTGTGGCGTATGGCCGGCCCAGGTTCGTGAAAGCGTCGCTTCTCTGCTGTAACAATTAACGCCGCCAGCGTCTGAGCAGGCGGCTTCGCATCCCGGTATCAAAGCGCCAGATATGATCGAAAATGCGCATGATGCCGGGTTTGCCATGTGCTGACATCGCTACCGCATGAAAACGGTGCTGGTGCACCCGCTGTAATTCTCCCACTTTGCTGACTACTTCATCGGGCAATCGCTGAGCGATAAAATCTGAGATAACCACCGCATCGGCATCAAACCATTCCCGACCCTGCATGCGTTCAATAATGGCGCGAAAACAGCTGGCAATATCAGTGCCGCCACGAAAGCGCTGACTTAAAAAGCGGATCGCCTGCTCGATGCCCTCCGGACCGGAAAGCTCATAGCGCACCACTTCTGTTGAAAACAGCATAATGAAACAGCGCCGGTTATCGGCAAGGGCAACGCGCATTAGCGCCAGGCAAAAGGCTTTCGCACACTGCTCATTAAATCCCCCCATCGATCCCGAGGTATCAACGCAGACGATAAAAGGCCCGCGCGGCTGCTCGTCAAAATCCTGATGCACCACCGGACGTTCCGTTACTTTCTCACGCCATGCTTCGCCGTGCAGGCGGTAGGTGAGCAGTTGCTTTTCCACCAGCCGTCGGTAGAACTCGTATTCCAGTTCGGTAATGCCCAGCGTGGCCAGCTCTGGCGGTAGCAGGCGCAGGATATCGTCACTTTGCTGGATGCCATCCACCTGCTCCGGGACGGTTGCAGGTTCGCGCACCAGCGTACGGAAGGTTTCCATTGGCGCATCTTTACGCGGCACGGATTTCGCCTCTCTGGAACGACCTAACTGTTCGGCCAGGCGCTGGAGTTCGGGTTGTTGCGTCAGAAATTCGCCGTATTTCACCATCAACTGATAATCACCGCGCTTGATTTGGCCCGCGCTCATATCCCACAATCGGCCTGCTGCGTTGTCATTTTCTGCCAGTACAGGTTCCAGTTGCCCGCTGAGGGTCATCCGTTCTTGTACTTCACTGAGCAAATGCTCGCGCTCTTCTTCCAGCAGTTGCTGATTCAGCGTTGTTGTTTGCACCACCAGGCTCAGGCGCCAGCGCTGGAGAAAAAGCGTATGTAGGGCGGGCGTAAAGGTGCTGTTGTCATTGACCAGTTGCTGCGCTTGCCCGGCCCACGGCGAATGGAGGCGGTGCAATAGCGATAATATTTGCGGTAGCTGAACGATAAACTGCGCATGAGAGAGGAGCTGGCTTTGTTGATAGCATATGACCTCTTCCATCAGCTCTGGCGGCACATTGGTATCTTTGAAGCGGCTACGCAAAGATTCGCGCCAGCGGGGAATATCGTCAGTGATCGCTTTTTTAAGGCGAGGAAATTTTTTAAAAAATACCACCATCTTTGGGGAAGCCAGCAGGGCGACGATCATCTCTTCGATCATCGCCTCTTCGCTGACTGCCAGCATGATGTTGAGTGTATCAAGGGTCAGCATTGTTGCGCCTGGCGGATTTGCGCCCCGACATCCTGCAGGCTGGCCTCAATGCGGCCTAACCAGTCGCTATGAATAAACAGGCATTTTTGCTGTTCGCTGAATGCGCTGTGCTGCTGATGCCACTCGTTATCGAGCGCTTCAAGCTCCTGTTTTATCTCTGCGGGCATACTCTCTTGCGAAGCACCCGGCAGCGCCAGGAGAGAACCTTGTAAACTGACATCGCGCACAACCAGGTGCTGTGCGCTATCGACTTCCATATTCAGTGTTTGGGCAAAGCCGATCCCGTTTAATTTTCCGCGGATCTCACCGCCTTTTGTTAGCCACAGTTCCAGCGCACTGCGCTCGAAAGCAATATGGATAACTTCCATATCATGCAGCTTTAAAGGCTTTTGTAGCAGTAATGTCACGACTGAAGACGTCGCTTCTGGTGGTAAATCATAATGAGGACGACGACTGAACATGCCGCCCTGACGGATTACCGTGAACGCCGTTTTGTCGCTTTGTTGCTGCTGGAGTTGAATGCGGCGCTGCACAATACTGCCCAGGCGCGTCAGCATGGCTTGCTGCTGCCAGGCGTGTCCGGTCATCAATATTTCAAGCTGCTGTTGCATCAGATTAAGGCTTTGCGCGTCGTACCACAGGCAATCTTTCAGCAGGATCAGGTCGATAGGTACTACCGCATCGCGTCCGCTAAAGAAAGCACTGGCCTGGAGTAAGCGGATCGCTTTTTTCCAGCGACGATCGGACACATAAGGAGCATTCGGTAACACGTCTAACTGCTGGCGTAGCGTGAAAATGAGCTCAAACACGCGATCGGGAAGCTTGATCGCACCAATGTCTTTTTGCCACTGATGATACTCTTCATCCGTCACCTGCAATGATGCCGGGACCGGATTGTCGCTTTCATCCTGCTGACTTAACAGCATGGAGCGGAAATTGGCCTTGTCCTGAACTTTATCCAGCCACAGACGAATCAGCATACGGTCGTACAGCGCTTCCAGGCTGCTGTCGGCTTCAGGCAGTTCGTTGGAAGCAGCCACCAGCAGACGCATCGGAATTTTTTCTTCATACGCGCCGTTACGGAAATGACGTTCGTTAATGGCGGTCAACAGGGTGTTAAGAATTGCCGGGCCTGCTTTCCAGATTTCATCGAGAAAAACGATTTCAGCTTCAGGAAGATAGCCCGCCGTTAAGCGTTCATAGCGACCTTCGTCTTTTAACGCCTGAATGGACAGCGGACCAAACACCTCTTCGGGCGTAGAGAAGCGCGTCATCAGGTATTCAAAAGCGCGTGCGTTTTGGAAGGCAAACTTCAGTCGGCGGGCAATTAAGCTTTTTGCGATCCCCGGGGGGCCTAATAAGAAAACGCTCTCGCCGCTGAGTGCTGCCAGCAGACACAGACGAATGGCGTGGCTACGTTCATAAAGTCCCTTTTCCAGCGCATTGCTCAGACGGGAAATTCTTTCCGCTAATAAATGTGGGTGAGCCATAATGAAGTGGCGTCCTTTCGCCAAATGTACTGCATAAACTGCGAGTATAGATGCTTCACACCATTGCAGTAATAGACTGAAGGTGCGCTTATTTTTCTTTGAGCCAGATTAATCTGGTCTCATTTAGGGGTACGATTTTGTGATTAATCGTGCATACTGTGCGCCTTTTTGTGGGCCAAGGGACGACGCACACATTTCTTATATATACACCAAATCAATCAAGCTGCACCAAGGCGGCAATGGAGTTTTCTTCTGGGATGGGGGGAATAACGAATGCAGCCCACACGGAGTGGCTTGAAAGATGATGTGTATAAACGAAAGACGAGTCTATGAGCACTGATAATAAACAATCATTGTCTGCGATTACCCTTGCGGCCATTGGGGTTGTCTACGGTGATATTGGTACCAGCCCACTTTATACGCTTCGTGAATGTTTGTCCGGCCAGTTTGGTTTTGGCGTTGAACGTGATGCCGTATTTGGTTTTCTCTCGCTGATTTTCTGGCTGCTGATCTTTGTTGTCTCCATTAAATACCTGACGTTTGTCATGCGCGCAGATAACGCCGGAGAAGGCGGGATCCTGACGCTGATGTCATTGGCCGGGCGCAATACCTCGGCGCGAACAACCTCCATGCTGGTCATTATGGGATTGATAGGCGGCAGCTTCTTTTATGGTGAAGTGGTGATTACGCCAGCCATTTCGGTGATGTCTGCGATTGAAGGTCTGGAGATAGTTGCCCCGCAACTGGATACCTGGATTGTTCCGCTCTCAATAATTGTGCTGACCCTGCTGTTTTTGATTCAAAAACACGGTACCGGTATGGTCGGTAAGCTGTTTGCGCCGATTATGCTGCTATGGTTCCTGACGCTCGCGGTATTAGGCGTGCGCAGTATTATTGGCAATCCGGAAGTACTGCAGGCGCTCAATCCGTATTGGGCGGTGCATTTCTTCCTCGAATTCAAAACGCTGTCCTTTATCGCGCTGGGTGCGGTGGTGCTGTCGATTACCGGTGTTGAAGCGCTGTATGCGGATATGGGCCACTTCGGTAAATTGCCGATTCGTCTGGCATGGTTCTCCGTGGTATTGCCTTCACTGGTGCTGAACTATTTTGGGCAGGGCGCGTTGCTGTTAAAGCATCCTGAAGCAATCAAAAACCCGTTTTTCCTGCTGGCGCCGGACTGGGCATTAATTCCATTGTTGATCCTCGCCGCGCTGGCAACGGTCATCGCCTCTCAGGCGGTTATCTCCGGCGTCTTCTCGCTGACGCGTCAGGCCGTACGTCTGGGGTATTTATCGCCGATGCGTATCATCCATACCTCGGAAATGGAATCGGGCCAGATTTACATTCCTTTCGTTAACTGGATGCTCTATTTTGCGGTAGTTATCGTGATAGTGAGCTTTGAACACTCCAGTAATCTTGCTGCGGCGTATGGGATTGCGGTAACGGGGACGATGGTACTGACTTCAATTCTGTCGACCACCGTGGCGCGCAAAAACTGGCACTGGAATAAATACTTCGTCTTCCTGATCCTGGTGGCGTTCTTGTGCGTCGATGTTCCGCTGTTCTCCGCGAACCTCGATAAGCTTATTTCCGGCGGTTGGCTGCCTCTGACGCTGGGTCTGGTGATGTTCACCATCATGACCACCTGGAAAAGCGAACGCTTCCGTCTGCTGCGTCGCATGCATGAGCACGGTAACTCTCTGGAGGCGATGATTGCTTCCCTGGAGAAATCGCCACCGGTACGCGTGCCGGGAACGGCGGTGTATATGTCCCGCGCACTGAACGTCATCCCGTTTGCACTTCTGCATAACCTCAAGCATAACAAGGTGCTGCATGAGCGCGTTATTCTGCTGACGCTGCGCACGGAAGATGCGCCCTATGTTCACAACGTGCGTAGAGTGCAGATTGAGCAGTTATCGCCCACCTTCTGGCGCGTGGTGGCCAGCTACGGTTGGCGCGAAACGCCGAACGTGGAGGAAGTGTTCCATCGCTGCGGTCTGGAAGGCTTAAGCTGTCGGATGATGGAAACGTCCTTCTTCATGTCGCATGAGTCGTTGATTGTTGGCAAGCGGCCATGGTACCTGCGTCTGCGCGGCAAGCTGTATCTGCTGCTACAGCGCAACGCGCTGCGCGCGCCGGACCAGTTTGAAATCCCACCGAACCGGGTTATTGAGCTTGGTACTCAGGTAGAGATTTAATCTCATCGACGCCCTCTTTCATCGCGAAAGGGGGCGTTTTGTTTTGCCCCTCTCAGTTTTCATTTCATCAAATGATAATCCTTGCGAAACGTTTCGATGGCGATCACATTTTCGTAACGCCGCGGTGGTTTTCTGTCCACTCTTCGCACTACACTTATCTCCAGCGAAACGTTTCGCTAGTGGGGAAAGAAAATGAAGAAAGGCACGGTACTCAACTCTGAAATTTCAACGGTGATCTCCCGTCTGGGGCATACCGATACGCTGGTGGTGTGTGATGCAGGTTTACCCATCCCGAACAGCACAACGCGTATTGATATGGCATTAACCCAGGGCGTACCTTCTTTTATGCAGGTACTGGATGTGGTCACACGTGAAATGCAGGTCGAGGCAGCCATTCTCGCGTCGGAAATTAAACAACATAATCCGCAACTCCACGAAACGTTGCTCAGCCACATTGAGCAACTGCAACAACACCAGGGAAACACCATAGAAATTCGTTACACCACGCATGAACAATTCAAAAAACAAACCGCAGACAGTCAGGCGGTAATTCGCAGCGGAGAATGTTCTCCGTATGCGAATATTATTCTCTGTGCTGGCGTCACGTTCTGAGGCCATCATGAACGCATTACTGCAACTTAAAGGGATCGATAAAGCGTTCCCGGGCGTAAAAGCGCTATCCGGCGCCGCGCTGAATGTCTACCCTGGCCGCGTAATGGCGCTGGTGGGCGAAAACGGCGCGGGCAAATCCACCATGATGAAAGTGTTGACCGGGATCTATACCCGTGATGCCGGCTCTTTATTATGGCTGGGGAAAGAGACCACCTTTAACGGCCCTAAATCCTCTCAGGAAGCTGGTATCGGTATCATCCACCAGGAGCTGAACCTGATCCCGCAACTCACTATCGCCGAGAACATTTTTCTTGGCCGTGAGTTTGTGAATCGCTTTGGCAAAATTGACTGGAAGAAGATGTACGCCGAAGCCGATCTGCTGCTCGCCAAACTGAATCTGCGCTTTAAAAGCGACAGACTGGTTGGTGAGCTATCGATTGGCGATCAGCAGATGGTCGAAATTGCCAAAGTGCTGAGCTTTGAATCGAAAGTCATCATTATGGATGAACCGACGGATGCCCTCACCGATACCGAAACCGAATCCCTGTTCCGCGTCATCCGCGAACTGAAATCCCAGGGACGCGGCATTGTCTATATTTCTCACCGTATGAAAGAGATCTTCGAGATTTGCGACGACGTAACCGTCTTCCGCGACGGGCAGTTTATTGCCGAGCGTGAAGTCGCCTCGCTGACTGAAGACTCGCTGATTGAAATGATGGTGGGACGTAAACTGGAAGATCAGTACCCGCGCCTGGAAAAAGCGCCGGGTGATATTCGTCTGAAGGTCGATAACCTGTGTGGCCCTGGCGTAAACGATGTTTCGTTCACGCTGCGTAAAGGCGAGATCCTTGGCGTATCCGGGCTGATGGGGGCCGGACGAACCGAACTGATGAAAGTGTTGTACGGCGCATTGCCGCGCACCAGCGGTTACGTCACGCTTGATGGCCATGAAGTGGTTACCCGTTCGCCGCAGGATGGGTTGGCTAACGGCATCGTCTATATTTCTGAAGACCGTAAACGCGATGGTTTAGTGCTGGGCATGTCGGTGAAAGAGAACATGTCACTGACCGCGCTGCGTTATTTCAGCCGCGCCGGTGGAAGCCTTAAACATAAAGATGAGCAGCAGGCGGTGGGTGATTTTATTCGTCTGTTCAATGTTAAAACACCATCAATGGAACAGGCTATCGGTCTGCTGTCCGGTGGTAACCAGCAGAAAGTGGCGATTGCGCGCGGTCTGATGACGCGGCCAAAAGTGCTGATCCTTGATGAACCAACGCGCGGCGTTGACGTTGGAGCCAAGAAAGAAATCTATCAGCTTATCAACCAGTTTAAGGCTGACGGGCTGAGCATCATTCTGGTCTCCTCTGAGATGCCAGAAGTATTGGGCATGAGCGATCGAATTATCGTTATGCATGAAGGGCATCTCGGCGGTGAGTTCACTCGCGAGCAGGCCACTCAGGAAGTATTAATGGCTGCCGCTGTGGGCAAGCTTAATCGCGTGAATCAGGAGTAAAAAAGATGACTACCCAGGCTGTTTCTGGTCGCCGTTATTTCACTAAAGCATGGCTTCTGGAGCAAAAGTCGCTCATCGCTCTGTTAGTGCTGATCGCGATTGTTTCCACCATGAGCCCTAACTTTTTTACCGTTAATAACCTTTTCAACATTCTCCAGCAAACGTCGGTGAACGCTATCATGGCCGTTGGCATGACGCTGGTTATCCTGACGTCAGGTATCGATCTGTCCGTCGGTTCCTTGCTGGCGCTTACCGGCGCGGTTGCGGCTTCAATTGTAGGGATTGAGGTCAATGCGCTGGTGGCTGTTGCTGCAGCCCTGGCGCTCGGCGCTGCCATTGGTGCAGTCACCGGGGTGATTGTTGCGAAAGGTCGGGTGCAGGCGTTTATTGCAACGCTGGTGATGATGCTGCTGCTGCGCGGCGTGACCATGGTGTACACCAACGGCAGTCCGGTTAATACCGGATTTACTGACAATGCCGATCTGTTTGGCTGGTTTGGTATTGGTCGTCCGTTAGGCATCCCTACGCCAGTGTGGATCATGGGGATTGTCTTCCTCGCGGCGTGGTACATGCTGCACCACACTCGTCTGGGCCGTTATATCTACGCGCTGGGCGGTAACGAAGCGGCAACGCGTTTGTCTGGTATCAGCGTCAGTAAAATCAAAATTATCGTTTACTCACTGTGCGGTCTGCTGGCATCGCTGGCGGGCATCATTGAAGTCGCGCGCCTCTCCTCTGCGCAACCAACAGCAGGTACTGGCTATGAGCTGGATGCGATCGCAGCGGTGGTGTTAGGCGGTACCAGCCTGGCGGGTGGTAAAGGACGTATTGTTGGGACGCTGATCGGCGCATTGATTCTTGGTTTCCTCAATAATGGTTTGAATTTGTTAGGTGTATCCTCCTATTACCAGATGATCGTCAAAGCGGTGGTGATTTTGCTGGCGGTACTGGTAGACAACAAAAAGCAGTAACAACGATTACAGGACATCTTAAATATGAACATGAAAAAACTGGCTACCCTAGTTTCTGCTGTTGCGCTGAGCGCCACCGTGAGCGCGAATGCGATGGCGAAAGATACCATTGCGCTGGTGGTCTCCACCCTCAACAACCCGTTCTTTGTTTCTCTGAAGGATGGGGCGCAAAAAGAGGCGGATAAGCTGGGTTACAACCTGGTGATTCTGGACTCGCAGAATAACCCGGCGAAAGAGCTGGCTAACGTTCAGGACTTAACGGTTCGTGGAACTAAAATTCTGCTGATCAACCCGACTGACTCTGATGCCGTTGGTAATGCTGTGAAGATGGCTAACCAGGCAAAAATTCCGGTTATTACCCTTGACCGTGTTGCCTCCAAAGGCGAAGTGGTAAGCCACATTGCGTCTGATAACGTGTTGGGTGGCAAAATTGCGGGTGATTACATCGCGAAGAAGGCCGGTGAAGGCGCGAAAGTTATCGAACTGCAGGGGATTGCCGGAACTTCAGCGGCGCGTGAGCGTGGTGAAGGTTTCCAGCAGGCCGTTGCGGCACACAAATTTAACGTACTGGCCAGCCAGCCGGCAGACTTCGACCGCACCAAAGGTCTGAACGTCATGCAGAACCTGCTGACCGCGCATCCTGATGTGCAGGCCGTATTTGCCCAGAACGATGAAATGGCGCTGGGTGCGCTGCGCGCACTGCAAACCGCGGGTAAATCTGATGTGATGGTGGTTGGATTTGACGGCACTCCAGATGGCGAAAAAGCAGTAAATGATGGCAAACTGGCTGCGACTATTGCTCAGTTGCCGGATCAGATCGGCGCGAAAGGCGTTGAGACTGCGGATAAAGTCCTGAAAGGCGAGAAGGTTCAGGCTAAATATCCGGTTGACCTGAAGCTGGTCATCAAGCAGTAATACCGATTCAGGTCGCTCGCGGCCTGATGGAGACATAAATACGCCATCCCCGTATCTGATTTTGGGGATGAAAGCGTAAAAAGAAAAGCAGGGCACGCGCCACCCTAACCCGGTGGCGCACTTTGACTTGGAACACCAAATATGAAAACCGCAGGCAACCTCGTTGTTCTTGGCAGTATCAATGCCGATCACATCCTTAACCTTAACTCTTTCCCGACACCTGGTGAAACCGTAACTGGTAGCCATTATCAGGTCGCATTTGGCGGTAAAGGCGCGAATCAGGCTGTTGCTGCGGGTCGTAGTGGCGCGAATATCGCATTCATTGCCTGTACGGGCGATGATGATATTGGCGAAAGTGTGCGTAAACAGTTAGCCAAAGATAACATCGATATTGCGCCGATTAGCGTAATTTCGGGGGAATCGACCGGTGTGGCGTTGATTTTTGTGAATGGTGAAGGTGAGAACGTTATCGGCATTCATGCCGGAGCGAACGCAGCTCTTTCGCCAGCGCTGGTGGAAGCGCAGCATGAGCGTATTGCTCAGGCGTCCGCCTTACTTATGCAGTTAGAATCGCCGATCGAAAGCGTACTGACTGCAGCAAAGATTGCACATCAAAATAAGACCATGGTCGCCCTGAACCCGGCACCGGCACGTGAACTTTCTGATGAACTGCTGGCGCTGGTGGATATTATTACCCCGAATGAAACCGAGGCTGAAAAGCTGACGGGGATCCGGGTCGAAAATGATGAAGACGCGGCCAAAGCGGCGCAGGCATTGCACGCTAAAGGTATCCATACTGTACTGATTACTTTAGGTAGTCGCGGTGTGTGGGCCAGCGTTAATGGCGAAGGTCAGCGTGTGCCCGGTTTTAAAGTGGAAGCCGTTGATACTATTGCCGCTGGAGACACCTTTAATGGCGCGTTAATTACAGCGTTGCTGGAAGAGACTCCGCTGCCTGAAGCGATCCGTTTTGCGCATGCCGCTGCGGCGATAGCGGTTACCCGTAAAGGCGCACAGCCTTCCGTTCCGTGGCGCGAAGAAATAGAAGCGTTTTTAAGTCAACAGAGGTAACGCTTGGCTACAATGAAGGACGTCGCCCGCCTGGCGGGTGTTTCCACGTCGACGGTTTCTCACGTCATTAATAAAGATCGCTTTGTCAGTGAGTCCGTCACTGACAAAGTAGAAGCTGCAATTAAAGCGCTGAACTACGCGCCCTCAGCGCTGGCGCGTAGCCTCAAGTTAAACCAGACCCGCACGATTGGCATGTTAATCACTGCCAGTACCAATCCCTTCTATTCTGAACTAGTGCGCGGCGTTGAACGTAGCTGTTTCGAGCGCGGCTACAGTCTGGTGCTGTGCAATACCGAAGGCGATGAACAGCGCATGAACCGTAATCTGGAAACTCTGATGCAAAAACGTGTGGACGGCTTGTTGCTGCTCTGCACCGAAACACATCAGCCTTCCAGAGAGATAATGCAGCGTTATCCTTCTATACCGACCGTGATGATGGACTGGTCGCCTTTTGATGGTGAAAGCGATCTGATTCAGGATAATTCCTTGCTGGGCGGGGATTTAGCCACGCAACATCTTATCGAAAAAGGTTTTACGCGCATTGCCTGCATCACCGGGCCGCTGGATAAAACCCCGGCGCGTTTGCGTCTGGAAGGATATCGGGCAGCAATGAAGCGGGCGGGGTTGCCTGTTCCGGAAGGCTACGAGATTACCGGTGACTTTGAGTTCGGCGGCGGCTTTGAAGCTATGCAAACGTTGCTGTCGCATAAACAGCGACCGCAGGCCGTTTTTACAGGCAATGATGCAATGGCAGTTGGCGCGTATCAGGCTCTGTACCAGTCAGGATTGCGCATTCCGCAGGATATGGCTGTGGTGGGTTACGATGATATCGAGCTGGCGCGCTATATGACGCCGCCCCTGACGACCATCCACCAACCAAAAGATGAATTGGGCGAACTGGCCATCGATGTATTAATTCACCGGATGGCGCAGCCCGCATTACAGCAACAGCGTTTGCAGCTTACTCCTGTTCTGATGGAGCGGGGGTCGGTTTAGGTTTGTGCCGATCTTTGATCAGGTTACGTCCATCTTTGGCTTTTAGCAGCATGAACATCAGCGCGGATATTACCGTGATAGCGCCCATCGTCATAAAGGTGTAGTGGAACTGCTCGACCGTATTGGTTCCTTCCATACCTTCATAGATACGCAGAACGGCGGCGCTGATGGCAACCCCTAAACTGATTGATAACTGCTGAGTAACGGCCAATACGCTGTTGCCGCTGCTGGCGTTTTCATCGGTCAGATCCGCCAGAGTGATGGTATTCATTGAAGTAAACTGGGTGGACATCGCCATACCTAAAATGAACAACGGCAGGATTAGCATCCAGACCGGCATGGCAGGAGATTGCAAAGCGAACTGCGCAATCATCAGGCCGATAAATACCGTAACACCCACCAATGTGGTCCTGTAGCCGAGTTTGCGCAGAACCTGCGTCACCATGGATTTTGCCAGAATTGAACCTAACGCTGTTGGCGCCATCATGCAGCCGGCTATCAGAGCCGGATATCCAAATCCTACCTGCAACATCAGCGGCATTAAGAAGGGCACGCAGCCTGTGCCCAGGCGAGTGGCGAGGTTTCCGGCGATCCCAACAGAAAAGGTCCGAGTCTTAAATATCGGAAGCGATATCAGCGGCGTTGGGTGGCGACGCGCATGGCGAATATAGGCGAGTAGTAACAACACACTGGCAAGAATAATACCGAGTGCGACCCTGGTCTCGACAAGCTTCTCACCGAACAATTCAACGCCGCTGGAAAACAACACCAGGCTCAAACCAAACAGAAAGAAACCGGTCATATCAAAACCGCGGCGTGGCGTGGTGAAGTTCGGCATATATTTGCGGGCATAGAAGATACCGGCAATGCCAATTGGAATATTAATCAGGAAGATCCAGTGCCAACTGGCCCATGTAACCAGTACACCGCCCAATACCGGACCTAAAATCGGCCCCACAAGTCCTGGCATGGTGACGAAGTTAAGCACGGGAAGCAGTTCGCTGCGGGGGTAAGCACGCAATAACGCCAGACGGGCAACGGGCATCATCATGGCGCCACCGATTCCCTGAATGACACGGAAAATCACCAGTTCGCTTAGGGAGCTGGACAGCGCACAGGCCAGCGATCCCAATGTAAACAGGCTAACGGCAATCATAAAGACGCGTCGGGTACCAAATCGGTCTGCCAGCCAACCACTTACCGGGATCAGCATCGCGACAGTCAGGGTATAGCTGATAATAGCCGACTGCATGGCGAGTGGAGAGCGGTTAAGACTATGTGCTATTGCGGGTAGGGCGGTATTGAGGATCGTGGCGTCTAGTGCCTGCATAAAAAAGGCCATGGCTGCTATCCACGGTAGCCCGGCCATACTGCGTGATTTCTTTTCTGACATATTATTTATCCGGTAGCACGTTCGGTGCTATCAGCAATGCCTGACAGGCAGCAAAGGCACGATCGCCATCGTTATCATCTATTGCGTCGACAATGGCCTGGTGCAAATCCAGTTTCACCACATCGTTATAGGTAATAGAGGTAAAGTAGGTCTGGTAAACCGAATGGAACAGAGATGCAAAGGAAATAAGGAACGGATTCGCACTCATTTCATAGATGTGCTCATGCCAGGCGATATCAACCTCAATCCAGCGTTCGCGTCTGAAGTTTCTTTTCAGCTCGACCATCTCTTCCATCAGCGTGTTGAGGTGCGCTTTCTGTTCAGCCGTACCTATGGTCGCTGCCAGTAAGCACGCCTGAGGCTCCAGGCTGATACGCATCACCAGAAAATGTTTAATGACCTGCGGGAAATTATCTTCTGTCATCCACCAGGTGAGCAACTCCTGGTCAAGGAAGTTCCAGTTTGCTTGCGGCATGACGCGTGTACCAATACGTGGGCGCGGTAATACCATACCTTTTGCCGTTAATGTTTTTACTGCTTCTCTTACCGCGGTGCGACTCACGCCAAACTGATCGCCCAGCTCTATTTCGCCAGGCAATATCGCACCCGGCGCGTATTCACCTTTTAATATTCGCTGAGCCAGCTTTTCGGCCAGAACGTAGGACAAGTTTTTCTGTGCGGCTAGCTGTTGGGCATTTAACGGCATGAATGTTCTTCCTTACTCTTTTTCTTATTCATTAGTATGCCACCTGGAAGTGTGATTGCGGCTGCAAAAACGGCAATTTGCTTATTTTATGGCATGTTAATGGTTGTTTTGGTGAAAAAACACGCACTCGGAAAGTTATTTTAAATTTCCCCTTGTCAGCCTGAAATAACTCCCTATAATGCGCCTCCACTGACACGGAACAACGGATTACAAGC
>NZ_JAOWHO010000033.1:0-153246 GCF_030332605.1 Citrobacter sp. Cpo103
GGGCTTTTTTGCGTCTGTGCGGGATGAAAACCGCCGGATGCGGCGTGCCGCCTTATCCGGCCTGCAGGGGCTGGGCTGAACGTATTTTGTAGGCCTGATAAGCGCAGCGCATCAGGCAACACGTCTGCACACTGCCGGATGCGGCGTATCGCCTTATCCGGCCTACAAAAGCTAGTCCTGCTACCCTCGTACGAGGTTGAGTAACGGGTACGGTCGTCCGAGATCGTCCACCTCTGTACGTCCCGTCACGCTAAATCCCATCTTCTTATAGAATCCAACCGCCTGCTCATTCTGCTCGTTAACATTGGTTGTTAGCGTTGAACTCATTGATAAAGCATGTTCAATCAGCAGTTTACCAACGCCACTACCACGCACATCCGGATCGACAAACAAAGCATCTATATGCTGGTCGGTCAGGAGCATAAAGGCGACGGGCTCATCCTGTTCTGTCACTGCAACCCACAGAGGGGCTTCTGGTAAAAATGAACGTACCAGCTCCTCCAGCTCAATCCGATAATCCGCAGAGAGGAAATGGTGCGTGGCATCTACTGAGCGACACCAAATAGAAACTAACTTATCTCCTTCGTCCTGACGCGAACGACGAATGGTAAGGTTCATAGCATTCTCCTTTTTTTCTTTACTGCACTATTCTACAGCAAGGAGCCGTGAAACTTTCTCAACTTGAGGATGCAGGCTCGACATTCGCATGATTCCTGGGTATCTTCAGCTATCTGGATGTCTAAACGTTTAAACGTATGTTGTGAGGTTATCAGGTTATGCCAATTCGCGTGCAGGACGAGCTACCCGCCGTCAATTTTTTGCGTGAGGAAAACGTCTTCGTGATGACGACATCCCGCGCTTCCGGTCAGGAAATTCGTCCACTGAAGGTGCTCATCCTCAACCTGATGCCCAAGAAGATTGAAACGGAAAACCAGTTCCTGCGCTTACTGTCTAACTCACCGCTGCAGGTTGATGTTCAGCTATTGCGCATCGATGCCCGCGAGTCACGCAACACCCCAACGGAGCATCTGAATAACTTCTACTGTAATTTCGAGGATATCTGCGATCAGAACTTTGACGGGTTGATCGTGACCGGCGCGCCGTTGGGCCTGGTTGAATTTAATGATGTGGCTTACTGGCCGCAGATTAAGCAAGTGCTTGAATGGGCCAAAGATCACGTTACCTCGACGCTATTTGTCTGTTGGGCGGTGCAGGCCGCGTTGAATATCCTGTACGGAATTCCCAAGCAAACCCGCACGGACAAACTCTCAGGCGTCTATGAGCACCATATTCTGCACCCTCATGCGCTTCTGACGCGTGGATTCGATGATGCGTTCCTGGCCCCGCATTCCCGCTATGCTGATTTCCCTGCAGCGCTTATTCGCGACTACACCGATCTCGAGATCTTTGCTGAAACCGAAGAGGGAGATGCCTACCTGTTTGCCAGCAAAGACAAACGTATCGCCTTCGTGACGGGTCATCCTGAGTATGACGACCATACACTCGGCAGCGAATATTTTCGTGACGTCGAAGCGGGCTTATCGCCGGAAGTACCCTATAACTATTTCCCGAAAGATGACCCGCAAAACAAACCGCGGGCAACCTGGCGTAGCCACGGTAATTTGTTGTTTACCAACTGGCTCAACTATTACGTCTACCAGATCACGCCATATGATCTGCGTCACATGAATCCAACGCTGGATTAATCTTCTGTAGCAGACGATCCTTAAGCGTTTCAGCATATTGAATCAGGCACCCTCGGGTGCCTTTTTTATTTCCGAAACGCACCTCATCGTGTAATTAAATTTTATTTATATTGTTATCAATAGGTTAATTGATAATTAAATTAAAAATGGAAATTGTTTTTGATTTTGAAATTTAAATGAGTAGTCTTAGTTGTGCTGAACGAAAAGCGCACAACGATCCTTCGTTCGCATTGGGGATGTGTTTGGATCAATGACGAGGAACTACGCAATGAATCAACAGGCAACGACAACCGATGAACTGGTCTTTACCAGGCCGCGTGGCGAACAGGAACAGCAAATTCTGACCGCTGAAGCTGTGGAGTTTCTGACTGAACTGGTGACAAGATTTACGCCAAAACGGAATAAACTTCTGGCTGCACGTATCCAGCAGCAGCAGGATATTGATGACGGTAAGTTGCCTGATTTTATTTCGGAAACAGCTTCCATTCGTGAAGGTAACTGGAAAATTCGCGGAATTCCTGATGATTTACTGGATCGCCGCGTAGAGATCACCGGACCCGTTGAGCGCAAGATGGTCATCAACGCGCTGAACGCGAACGTCAAAGTCTTTATGGCTGACTTCGAAGATTCACTGGCTCCTGAGTGGAGCAAAGTTATCGACGGGCAGATCAACCTGCGCGATGCGGTCAATGGCACCATTAGCTACACCAACGAAGCGGGTAAAATTTATCAACTCAAGCCTAATCCGGCTCTGTTGGTATGTCGCGTTCGTGGTCTGCATCTGCCGGAAAAACACGTCACCTGGCGTGGCGAATCTATCCCGGGCAGCCTGTTCGACTTTGCCCTCTATTTCTTCCACAACTACAAAACGTTGCTGGCGAAAGGCAGCGGCCCTTATTTCTATCTGCCAAAAACGCAGGCCTGGCAAGAAGCGGCATGGTGGAGCGAAGTGTTCAGCTATGCAGAGGACCGCTTTAACCTGCCGCGCGGCACCATTAAAGCGACCCTGCTGATTGAAACGCTGCCTGCCGTCTTCCAGATGGACGAAATTCTGCACGCCCTGCGTGACCACATTGTGGGTCTGAACTGCGGTCGTTGGGACTACATTTTTAGCTATATCAAAACACTGAAGAACCACCCGGATCGCGTGCTGCCGGACCGTCAGGTGGTGACGATGGATAAACCATTCCTCAGCGCCTATTCGCGTCTGCTGATTAAAACCTGTCATAAACGTGGCGCATTCGCGATGGGCGGCATGGCAGCGTTCATTCCCAGCAAAGATGCGGAACGTAACAACCAGGTTTTGACCAAGGTAAAAGCGGACAAAGCACTGGAAGCGAATAACGGTCATGACGGCACATGGATTGCCCATCCGGGACTGGCCGATACCGCTATGGCGGTGTTCAACGACGTACTCGGTGAAAACAAAAATCAGCTGTTCGTGACCCGTGAAGAAGATGCCCCGATTACCGCAGAGCAACTGCTGGCACCTTGTGAAGGTGAGCGTACTGAAGAAGGCATGCGCGCCAATATCCGTGTCGCGGTGCAGTACATCGAAGCGTGGATCTCCGGTAACGGCTGCGTACCGATTTACGGTCTGATGGAAGACGCGGCCACCGCCGAAATCTCCCGTACCTCCATCTGGCAGTGGATCCACCACGAGAAGACGCTCAGCAACGGCAAGCCGGTTACCAAACCGCTGTTCCGTCAGATGCTGGCCGAAGAGATGCTGGTGATTCAGGACGAGCTGGGCGAACACCGCTACAGCAGCGGGCGTTTTGACGATGCCGCGCGCCTGATGGAGCAAATCACTACCTCTGATGAACTGATCGATTTCTTGACCCTGCCAGGCTACCGCCTGCTGGCGTAATTCACCACATAACAATATGGAGCATCTGCACATGAAAACCCGTACTCAACAAATCGAAGAATTACAGAAAGAATGGACTCAACCGCGCTGGGAAGGCATCACCCGTCCATATAGCGCGGAGGAAGTGGTGAAATTACGTGGCTCGGTCAACCCGGAATGCACGCTGGCGCAGCTTGGCGCGGCGAAAATGTGGCGTCTGCTGCACGGCGAATCGAAGAAAGGTTATATCAACAGCCTCGGCGCGCTGACCGGCGGTCAGGCGCTGCAGCAGGCGAAAGCCGGTATTGAAGCGGTCTACCTTTCAGGCTGGCAGGTGGCGGCAGATGCCAACCTGGCATCCAGCATGTACCCGGACCAATCGCTGTATCCGGCGAACTCCGTCCCGGCGGTGGTGGATCGGATCAACAACACATTCCGTCGTGCCGATCAGATCCAATGGTCAACCGGTATTGAGCCGAACGATCCTCGCTATGTCGATTACTTCCTGCCGATCGTTGCCGATGCGGAAGCAGGGTTTGGCGGCGTACTGAACGCGTTTGAACTGATGAAATCGATGATTGAGGCTGGTGCAGCGGCCGTTCACTTCGAAGATCAGCTCGCATCGGTGAAAAAATGTGGTCACATGGGCGGCAAAGTGCTGGTTCCGACTCAGGAAGCTATCCAGAAACTGGTGGCCGCCCGTCTGGCAGCCGACGTCATGGGTGTGCCGACGCTGGTGATTGCACGTACCGATGCTGACGCAGCCGATCTGATTACGTCTGATTGCGACCCATACGACAGCGAGTTCATCACTGGCGAACGTACCAACGAAGGGTTCTACCGTACGCATGCGGGTATTGAGCAGGCGATCAGTCGTGGCCTGGCCTACGCACCGTATGCGGATCTGGTGTGGTGTGAAACCTCCACGCCGGACCTTGAGCTGGCGAAGCGATTTGCCGATGCGATCCATGCGAAATACCCTGGCAAACTGCTGGCTTACAACTGTTCGCCGTCGTTTAACTGGCAGAAAAACCTGGATGACAAAACCATCGCCAGCTTCCAGCAGCAGCTGTCGGATATGGGTTACAAATACCAGTTCATTACCCTGGCGGGTATCCACAGCATGTGGTTCAACATGTTCGACCTCGCGCACTCCTATGCGCAGGGTGAAGGCATGCGCCACTATGTTGAGAAGGTTCAGCAGCCAGAATTTGCGGCAGCTAAAGACGGTTACACCTTCGTCTCCCATCAGCAGGAAGTGGGCACAGGTTACTTCGATAAAGTCACCACCATCATTCAGGGCGGAGCTTCCTCGGTGACCGCGCTGACCGGCTCGACCGAAGAATCGCAGTTTTGATTAATGCCCGGTGGCGCTGCGCTTACCGGGCCTACGAAGGGATGTAGGCCGGATAAGCGAACGCGCCATCCGGCATGACGTTGTGCCGGATGGGAGACATTGATGACGCGTGGCCTGGAATTACTGATTGCTCAGACTATCTTGCAAGGTTTCGACGCCCAGTACGGGCGTTTTCTGGAAGTCACCTCCGGCGCGCAGCAGCGTTTTGAACATGCTGACTGGCATGCGGTTCAACAGGCGATGAAAAGCCGTATTCACCTTTACGATCATCACGTGGGTCTGGTGGTGGAGCAGTTGCGCTGCATTACTGACGGCAAAAGTACCGACGCGGATTTTTTACTTCGCGTGAAAGAGCATTACACCCGGCTACTGCCGGATTACCCGCGCTTCGAGATTGCGGAGAGTTTCTTTAACTCCGTTTACTGTCGGTTATTTGACCACCGCTCGCTGACTCCCGAGCGGCTGTTTATTTTCAGTTCTCAGCCAGAGCGCCGTTTTCGCACGATCCCACGTCCGCTGGCGAAAGACTTTTTTCCGGATACCGGCTGGGAGTGGCTGCTGACGCGCGTCCTTAGCGATCTGCCCCTGCGTCTGCCGTGGCAGAACAAACATCGTGATATCCACTACATCATCGAACACCTGACCGAAACCCTGGGAGCGGATGTGTTGTCGGGCTGCCATTTACAGGTGGCAAACGAACTGTTTTATCGCAACAAGGCCGCCTGGCTGGTCGGTAAGTTGATTACTCATTCGGGAACGCTACCATTTTTACTGCCAATCCACCGGACTGATGAAGGCGAATTGTTTGTCGATACCTGTCTGACCACGACGGCGGAGGCGAGCATTGTGTTTGGCTTCGCCCGCTCCTATTTTATGGTTTACGCTCCTTTGCCCGCGGCGCTGGTGGAGTGGCTGCGCGAGATCCTGCCCGGTAAAACCACCGCCGAACTGTACATGGCGATTGGCTGTCAGAAACACGCGAAGACCGAAAGTTACCGCGAATATCTGCTCTATCTTGCCCATTGCGATGAGCAATTTATTGAAGCGCCTGGGATCCGCGGCATGGTGATGTTGGTGTTTACGCTGCCGGGTTTTGACCGGGTGTTTAAAATCATCAAAGACAAATTTGCCCCGCAAAAAGAGATGTCTGCCGCCCACGTCCGCGCCTGCTATCAACTGGTTAAAGAACACGATCGTGTTGGGCGGATGGCTGACACCCAGGAATTCGAGAATTTTGTGCTGGAGAAACGGCAAATCGATCCGGCGCTGATGGCGCTGTTATTGCAGGAAGCCCCGGAAAAAATTACCGATCTCGGCGATCAGATTGTCATTCGCCATCTGTATATTGAACGACGGATGGTGCCGCTGAATATCTGGCTGGAGCAGGTCGAAGGTCAGCAACTGCGCGATGCCATTGAAGAGTATGGCAACGCCATTCGTCAGCTGGCCGCCGCCAATATTTTCCCCGGCGATATGCTATTTAAGAACTTCGGCGTGACCCGTCACGGGCGTGTGGTGTTCTACGATTACGATGAAATCTGCTACATGACTGAGGTGAATTTCCGCCATATCCCGCCGCCACGCTACCCGGAAGATGAGATGAGCGCTGAGCCGTGGTACAGCGTATCGCCGGGAGATGTCTTCCCGGAAGAATTTCGTCACTGGCTATGTGCCGACCCGCGTATAGGGCCGCTATTTGAAGAGATGCACGCTGACCTGTTCAGCGCTGACTACTGGCGCGGCCTACAGACGCGCATCAAAAACGGTCACGTGGAAGATGTTTACGCCTACCGGCGTCGGCAGCGGTTCAGCGTGCGTTATGAAACCGACCGTAGGCCGGATAAGGCACTTGCGCCGCCATCCGGCAATGTGCGCCGTGCCTGATGCGCTACGCTTATCAGGCCTACAAATCTGCCCTAACCTTAGATAGCAGGCCGGGTAAGGCGTAGCTGCCACCCGGCAACCCATCTTAGCGAAATCCGCCGTACGCCAGCGTTACTTCTTTCGCCGCTTTGATCGCCATGGCGCCAAACTCGGTCACGCGATCGTCGGTAATACGCGAAATGGGTCCGGAAATGGAAATCGCAGCGAACGGCTCGCGGTGCTCGTCATAAATGCACGACGCCACGCAGCGCAGACCCAGCGCATGTTCCTCATCATCAAAGGAATAGCCGCGCTTGCGCGTCTGGGCCAAATCCTCTTTCAGATGCACTGGCGACACCAGCGTGGCGTGTGTATAAGCATGCAGGCCTTTGCGGTGCAGCAGGCCAGTCACTTGTTCTTCGCTCAGTTGGGATAAAAACGCCTTACCCGCACCGGAGGCGTGCATCGGCAGCTTGCCGCCGATAGGCGCGGACATGCGCATCAGTTGGTTGCACTGCACCTGGTCGATAATAATGGCCTGATGATCGCTTTGATCCAGCACGGCCAGGTTTACCGTCTCACCGGAATCTTCCATCAGCTTGCGCAGGATCGGATGCACAATCGCCAGCAGATTACGGCTTTGCAAAAAGCTGCTGCCGACGATGAACGCATGCGCACCTACGGCCCAGTGGCCTAATTCACCCACCTGACGGACAAAACCCTGCTGCTGCATGGTGGTCAGCAAACGGTGAGTCGTGGAGTTTGGCAGGCCAGCCTGCTGCGCCAGCTCGGTCAGCGCCACGCTGCCGTTCGATTCCGCAATCCACTCCAGCAGCTTCAGGCCGCGGGTCAGAGACTGAACCTGCCCGGTTGCAGGTGCAGTAGCGGCGGCGGGTTTTCTACCGCGTTTCGCGGGGACAGTGGCTACCATGGCAGACTCCTTTTCTGTATCGTGGAAATCATTTTCGTTTTATTCAATTATAATGCAAGAATTCCTGTACTGATCGGATGAGTGAAGCTGAACATGTCTCATGTTGGCCGTTGTTCTCTTTTCCGCCTCTCAGGTTTGTGCCAGTATGGCCTGTTGAGTTTTTTTCGGTCTGGTTGAGCGTTGTCGGGAGCGAGTGTGAGCAGCAAAGTAGAACAATTACGTCAGCAGTTAAATGAACGTATTCTGGTGCTGGACGGCGGTATGGGCACCATGATCCAGGGATATCGTCTGAGCGAAGAGGATTTCCGCGGCGAACGCTTTGCCGACTGGCCGTGCGATCTGAAAGGTAACAACGACCTGTTGGTGCTCAGCAAACCGGAGGTGATTGCCGCCATCCATAACGCCTACTTTGAGGCGGGCGCGGATATCATCGAAACCAACACCTTTAACTCGACGACTATCGCCATGGCGGATTACCAGATGGAATCCCTGTCGGCGGAAATCAACTTTGCGGCAGCCAAACTGGCGCGTGCGGCGGCTGACGAATGGACGGCGCGCACGCCGGAAAAACCGCGCTACGTCGCGGGCGTGCTCGGCCCAACGAACCGTACGGCGTCTATCTCGCCTGATGTTAACGACCCGGCTTACCGCAACATTACCTTTGATCAGTTGGTGGACGCCTACCGTGAATCCACCAAAGCGCTGGTGGAAGGCGGCAGTGACCTGATCCTGATTGAAACCGTCTTCGATACTCTGAACGCCAAAGCCGCTATTTTCGCGGTTAAAACTGAATTCGAAGCGCTGGGCGTTGAGCTGCCGATTATGCTCTCCGGCACCATCACCGACGCTTCCGGCCGTACGCTTTCCGGCCAGACTACCGAAGCATTCTACAACTCCCTGCGCCACGCCGATGCGCTGACCTTCGGTCTGAACTGCGCGTTAGGTCCGGACGAGCTGCGCCAGTACGTGCAGGAACTGTCACGCATTGCCGAATGCTATGTGACTGCGCACCCGAACGCCGGTCTGCCGAACGCCTTTGGTGAATACGATCTCGACGCCGATACCATGGCGACCCAGATTCGCGAGTGGGCTGAGGCCGGTTTCCTGAATATCGTCGGCGGCTGCTGCGGCACCACGCCGGAACATATCGCCGCCATGAGCCGCGCGGTGGATGGCTTACCGCCGCGCCGCTTGCCGGAAATCCCGGTTGCCTGCCGCCTTTCCGGCCTTGAGCCGCTGAACATCGGCGACGACAGCCTGTTTGTGAACGTCGGCGAGCGTACCAACGTCACCGGTTCGGCGAAGTTTAAACGCCTGATCAAAGAAGAGAAATACAGCGAAGCGCTGGACGTCGCCCGTCAGCAGGTGGAAAGCGGCGCGCAGATCATCGATATCAACATGGATGAGGGGATGCTCGATGCCGAAGCGGCAATGGTGCGTTTCCTCAACCTGATCGCCGGTGAGCCGGATATCGCCCGCGTGCCGATTATGATCGACTCCTCGAAATGGGACGTCATCGAGAAAGGCCTGAAGTGCATTCAGGGTAAAGGCATCGTTAACTCCATCTCGATGAAAGAGGGGGTTGAGACCTTTATCCATCATGCGAAGCTGCTGCGTCGCTACGGTGCCGCGGTGGTGGTGATGGCCTTTGACGAGCAAGGGCAGGCCGACACCCGCGCACGTAAAATCGAAATCTGCCGTCGGGCGTACAAAATTCTTACCGAAGAGGTGGGCTTCCCGCCGGAAGACATCATCTTCGACCCGAACATCTTTGCTGTCGCGACCGGTATTGATGAGCACAACAACTACGCGCAGGACTTTATCGGCGCGTGTGAAGACATCAAACGCGAACTGCCGCACGCGCTGATCTCCGGCGGCGTTTCTAACGTTTCATTCTCGTTCCGTGGCAACGATCCGGTACGTGAAGCCATTCACGCGGTATTCCTCTACTACGCCATTCGCAACGGCATGGACATGGGGATCGTCAACGCCGGACAGCTGGCAATTTATGACGACCTGCCCGCCGAGCTGCGCGATGCGGTTGAAGATGTGATCCTCAACCGTCGTGACGATGGCACCGAACGACTGCTGGAGCTGGCAGAGAAATATCGCGGCAGCAAAACTGACGACACGGCGAATGCCCAGATGGCGGAATGGCGGACCTGGGACGTGAAAAAACGCCTCGAATACTCGCTGGTGAAAGGCATTACCGAGTTTATTGAGCTGGATACTGAGGAAGCGCGCCAGCAGGCAGCGCGTCCGATCGAAGTTATTGAAGGACCGCTGATGGACGGCATGAACGTCGTTGGCGATCTGTTCGGCGAAGGCAAAATGTTCCTGCCGCAGGTGGTGAAGTCCGCCCGCGTGATGAAGCAGGCGGTGGCGTACCTCGAACCGTACATTGAGGCCAGCAAAGAGAAAGGCTCCAGCAACGGTAAAATGGTCATCGCGACCGTGAAGGGCGATGTGCACGATATCGGCAAAAACATTGTTGGCGTGGTGCTGCAATGTAACAACTACGAAATCGTCGATCTTGGCGTGATGGTGCCAGCGGAGAAAATCCTCAGAACGGCGCGTGAAGTGAATGCCGACTTGATAGGCCTTTCCGGGCTGATTACCCCGTCGCTGGACGAAATGGTCAACGTGGCGAAAGAAATGGAGCGTCAGGGATTCACTATTCCGCTGCTGATTGGCGGTGCGACCACCTCAAAAGCGCACACGGCGGTGAAAATTGAGCAGAACTACAGCGGCTCGACGGTGTACGTGCAGAACGCCTCGCGTACCGTTGGCGTGGTGGCTGCGCTGCTCTCTGACACCCAGCGCGATGACTTTGTCGCCCGTACGCGTAAAGAGTACGAAACCGTGCGTATCCAGCATGCGCGTAAGAAACCGCGTACCCCGCCAGTAACGTTACAGGCTGCCCGCGACAACGATCTGGCCTTCGACTGGGAAAACTATACCCCGCCGGTGGCGCACCGTCTGGGCGTGCAGGAAGTGGAAGCCAGCATCGAAACTCTGCGCAATTACATCGACTGGACGCCGTTCTTTATGACCTGGTCGCTGGCCGGGAAATATCCGCGCATTCTTGAAGATGAGGTGGTAGGAGAAGAGGCGAAGCGCCTGTTCAAAGACGCTAACGACATGCTGGATAAACTCAGCACCGAGAAGACCCTGAATCCGCGCGGCGTAGTGGGGTTATTCCCGGCAAACCGCGTGGGTGACGACATCGAGATCTACCGTGACGAGACGCGTACGCACGTCATCAACGTGAGTCATCATCTGCGCCAGCAGACGGAAAAAGTCGGTTTCGCCAACTACTGCCTGTCTGACTTTGTTGCGCCGAAACTGAGCGGCAAAGCGGATTACATCGGTGCTTTCGCGGTGACCGGTGGTCTGGAGGAAGATGCGCTGGCGGATGCCTTCGAAGCCCAGCATGACGACTACAACAAGATCATGGTGAAAGCGATCGCTGACCGTCTGGCGGAAGCGTTCGCAGAATATCTGCATGAGCGCGTGCGTAAAGTCTACTGGGGCTATGCGGCGAATGAGAATCTCAGTAACGAGGAGCTAATCCGCGAAAACTACCAGGGGATTCGCCCGGCACCGGGTTATCCGGCGTGTCCGGAACACACCGAAAAAGCCACCATCTGGGAGCTGCTGGATGTGGAAGCGCACACCGGGATGAAACTCACCGAATCTTTCGCCATGTGGCCAGGCGCGTCGGTCTCCGGCTGGTATTTCAGTCATCCGGACAGCAAGTACTACGCCGTGGCGCAAATCCAGCGCGATCAGGTT
Source organism: Citrobacter sp. Cpo103 (assembly GCF_030332605.1). Classification (NCBI taxonomy): domain Bacteria; kingdom Pseudomonadati; phylum Pseudomonadota; class Gammaproteobacteria; order Enterobacterales; family Enterobacteriaceae; genus Citrobacter; species Citrobacter sp. Cpo103. The sequence goes on from NZ_JAOWHO010000033.1 coordinate 11,502, forward strand.
GAAGATTATGCCTTCCGTAAAGGCATGAGCGTGGCAGAAGTGGAGCGCTGGTTAGCGCCGAACCTCGGCTATGACGCCGACTGATTCACAAAACTGTCATCTTTCTTTACAACAAACAGGGCGCTCAATGAGTGCCCTGTCTCTTTATTACGTTTAAACCCTTATACTGAAAGGGGGCCGTTGCCGGATGGCGGCGTAAACGCCTTATCCGGCCTACATAGGGATGATTTGTAGGCCTGATAAGCGCAGCGCCATCAGGCAAATGAGCCTCAAAAAACCATAAAAATAAGGAGAACCTGATTCCGTGTTAACTCTGTTACACCTGCTTTCTGCCGTTGCGATGCTGGTTTGGGGTACGCATATTGTGCGTACCGGCGTGATGCGCGTCTTTGGCGCCCGCTTGCGTACCGTGCTCAGCCGTAGCGTTGAAAAGAAGCCGCTCGCCTTTTGTGCAGGTATCGGCGTAACGGCGCTGGTGCAAAGTAGCAACGCCACCACCATGCTGGTGACCTCGTTTGTTGCACAAGATCTCGTGGCGCTCACCCCTGCGCTGGTCATAGTGCTCGGCGCCGACGTGGGGACCGCGCTGATGGCGCGTATCCTGACCTTCGATCTCTCCTGGCTGTCGCCACTGCTGATTTTTATCGGCGTGATCTTCTTTCTCGGTCGTAAGCAGTCCCGCGTGGGGCAACTGGGGCGGGTTGGTATTGGACTGGGGTTGATTTTGCTGGCGCTGGAGCTGATTGTGCAGGCGGTAACGCCGATCACCCAGGCTAATGGTGTACAGGTTATTTTTGCCTCGCTCACCGGCGATATTATGCTCGATGCGCTGATTGGCGCCATGTTTGCGATTATCAGTTACTCCAGCCTGGCGGCGGTGCTGCTGACGGCCACGCTGACCGCGGCAGGTATTATCTCGTTCCCGGTGGCGTTGTGTCTGGTGATTGGTGCCAACCTCGGGTCCGGCCTGCTGGCGATGTTGAATAACAGCGCCGCTAACGCCGCAGCACGTCGTGTGGCGCTCGGTAGCCTGCTGTTTAAGCTGGTGGGGAGCCTGATTATCCTGCCGTTTGTTCATCCGCTGGCCAATCTGATGGATGAACTGCCGCTGCCGAAATCTGAACTGGTTATCTACTTCCACGTCTTCTACAACCTGGTGCGCTGCGTGGCGATGGTGCCGTTCGCCGAACCGATGGCGCGTTTTTGTAAGCGCATCATCCGCGATGAGCCGGAGCTGGATGCACATCTTAAACCCAAACATCTGGACGTCAGCGCGCTGGATACGCCGACGCTCGCTCTGGCCAATGCCGCCCGTGAAGCCCTGCGTATCGGCGACGCGATGGAGCAGATGATGGACGGGCTGAAGAAGGTGATGCATGGCGAGCCGCGTGAAGAAAAAGAGCTGCGCAGGATGGCGGACGACATTAACGTGCTGTACACGGCAATTAAGCTCTATCTGGCGCGGATGCCAAAGGATGAGCTGGCGGAAGAGGAATCGCGCCGTTGGGCGGAGATTATCGAAATGTCGCTCAACCTTGAGCAGGCTTCCGATATTGTCGAACGTATGGGCAGCGAGATAGCCGATAAGTCGCTGGCCGCCCGCCGGGCATTCTCTGTCGAAGGGCTGAAAGAACTGGATGCGCTCTACGATCAGTTGCTCAGCAATCTGCAGCTGGCGATGTCGGTGTTCTTCTCAGGAGATGTGACCAGTGCCCGTCGTCTGCGCCGCAGCAAGCACCGCTTCCGTATTCTCAATCGTCGTTATTCGCATGCGCACGTTGACCGTCTGCATCAGCAGAACGTGCAGAGCATCGAGACCAGCTCGTTGCACCTGGCGCTGTTGGGCGATATGCAGCGTCTGAACTCGCTGTTTTGCTCCGTGGCTTACAGCGTGCTGGAACAGCCGGATGAAGACGATGGGCGGGATGATTTTTGAGTGAGGTGAAGCGGTAGGCCGGATAAGGCATTTATGCCGCCATCCGGCAATGTTGTCGTTTACTTTGTAGGCCGGATAAGGCGAAGCCGCATCCGGCATCAGACAATAAATCAACTAAAAGCAGTGGCCTGCTTCAACGGCAGCCGCCTCTTCACCCGCTTTGAAGATATACGTGGTGTTCGGGCCGCCAAGCACGGATTGACCGTTACTCACTTTGATCCAGTTACCTTCCGGCAAGCCAATCACCGTCAGCTCTGGTGCCACAACCAGCAGCTCGCGGATACGCTGTTCACGCGTTTCGCCTTTGTGGCCTTCCGGCAGCGCGTTGGTGAAGTGTGGGTTAATTTGCAGCGGGAACAGACCGAGCGCATCAAAGCCTTTTGGATCAACAATCGGCATGTCGTTGGTGGTGCGGATGGTCTGGCAGGCGAGGTTGGAACCTGCGCTCCAGCCAATGTACAGCGCACCGCGTTTGACGACATCCACAATCGGCACCAGCAGTCCGCGTTCGCGGCTTTCTTTCAGTAACTGGAAGGTATTACCCCCGCCGACAATCACCAGCTCTGCGTTTTCAATAGCGGCAATCGGGTCGGCAACGGTATGAATACCCGTAACTTTGACGCCCATTGGCGCAAAGATGGCTGCCGTTTTCGCCGTGTACTCATCCCAGGTTTGCGTCACGCCAGCGAACGGAATAAACACCGCCGTACGGCGACCATTCAGTTGTTCAGCAATCAGCGGCAGCGCATGTTCCATCCAGCCTTTGCCCGGCAGCGTCGAGTTACTCAATAAAAGCAGTTCCATCATTTCTCCATGTAATCAGAAAATTACAAACCGCGCTAATGCTACCACTATCAGGCTAACGCCTTACTGATATGGCTCACGATGTTGGAAGGGGGAGATAGAAGCTGAGGCTATTTTTTAAGTGTCAATTCAATGCCGAGTACCTTCATCATCAACCAGCGCAGTCGCGGGATCGTACTGAGTCAGTTTATTCATGGCGGAAGACCTCCTGATAATCCAGTGAACGTGCGAGCATTCTTCAACAGGTTTAACATCACCAGCTAAACCATTCGCCAAACGAAAAACGGGGGAGCAAGGGGAAATGCTGGCAGGAGGAAACAGGAAAGCGCCTCGCAATAATACGTAGTTTTTCAGGATGCTGCGGTTGATACGAGAAACGATAACATGGGATAGGGGGGCTTTGTGCCAGGCGCGGAAGCTATATGTCCACTAGAATATGACAGATTCATGCATGGTGATTCACCACTACACGTAGTTGCCGTCTTAGCAGGGTTTTATCCTGGAAAGAATAAAATCCACTCGCTCTTCTACAGAAACACATGGTAATTCAATCAACTGATAGTCATACATACGGTATGTTTTTACCATTGCGTGATATGTCGCGATGGCAACATCGAAAGATTGTTTGCGCTCTGTGTCCTGTACATATATTTCACGCCAGGGTGGTGCAATAAATACGATTCGGTTATAGCGAAATTTCTCGATGGCGTTTTCCAGATGCCTCGGTATGGTAAGTTCAGAAAGACGTAAATAACCTACAACATCAGGAACACCACGATCAAAGAAGCAGGGTTGTGTATGCCCTTCCGCTTCATGCCACGAACGCATTTCCCAGGATAGCATCAGATCTGCAAATGCAGTCTGGTTGGCCCACGGTAATGCATCGCCGCCGATGTTAACCTGGTCTTGGATCACACCTCTTCCAGCTTCTTTAGAACACCAAAACCCTCGTTTTATAATCGTATCAATTATCGTGCTTTTGCCTGACCCTGGGCCACCAGTCAGAATGAATCGATGCTGAAACGCTGAAGACATTGAACTCTCCCAAACCTTCTTGGACGCGATGATTTAGCAATTGATGGCGTACTTTTTGCGTATCGTCATATTACCTGCTGATGGCATGACTAACTACGTTTTATCCCCATTTTAATGTCCGCTATTCTCTCATTTCACAGGCCGATCTACTTTATTTCTCACTCGCCGAGGCGTTCCGCCATCTTGATTGTAGCCATCTCACTACTGAAGAAAATCTGGCGCTATCGTTTGGCTGTGAAGAGGCGCTGGCAGGGTTGTACCAGACGCTGAATTTTATGGGCGAAAGCCTGCTGACCATGGGGGGGGGGAAGGTCAGGAACATTTTGCGTATGAGAGCATATGCCAGTTAGGACACAGTCTGGTCAACATCAGCCAATTGATTCCCGCGCTGGCGCAGTTGGAAGCGAAAGCTGACCAGCAACTGTTCGCTGTTGCATAGTACCTAAAATAGACAGAGCGCCCATCCCTGGCGCTCTGTTCCTGCTTCTTTACCCCGCCCGCGCAAATTCTGCCGCTTCGGCGATTAGCGCGTCATCCGGGCGTACGCCGGTGTACATGGCGAACTGCTCTACGGCCTGTAAGGCAATCACCTCTGCACCGCTGATGGTCTTTTTACCTAATTGCTGTGCCAGTTTGATTACCGGTGTTTCCGGCGGCAGGGCGACGACGTCAAACACCACGCTGGCGGCAGCGACTATCGCTTCGCTGTAGGCCAGTTCATCGCTCTCTTTACCACCAGCCATGCCGACGGGCGTCACGTTGACCAGAATATCGCAGGTAATCCCTTCCGGCTGCGGTTGCCACTGGAAACCGTACTGTTTTGCCAGCGCCGGACCGCTCTCCCGGTTACGGGCGGCGACGATCACATCGCGAAAACCGGCATCGCGAAATGCAGCAATGACAGCTTTACCCATTCCACCGCTGCCGCGGATCATGACGCGTGCGTGGTTATCAAGCTGGTGGCTGGTAATCAGGCTTTTTACCGCAATGTAGTCGGTGTTAAATCCTGTCAGCGTACCGTTGTCATTGACAATGGTGTTGACGGAATCAATGACTTTTGCGGAAGGATCGATGGCATCCAGAAACGGCATGCAACTCTCTTTAAACGGCATAGAGACCGCACAGCCGCGAATCCCGAGTGCGCGAACGCCTTTCACTGCGGCCTCAATATCCTGCGTAGTAAAGGCTTTGTAGATAAAATTTAACCCTAACTTTTCATACAGATAGTTATGAAAGCGTGTGCCAAAGTTGCCGGGGCGACCGGCAAGCGACATGCACAACTGGGTGTCGCGGTTAATCATGTTAAATCTCCTCGGCGTGAGACAATATGTACTGTTCGGCTTCCTGCGACCAGATCCCCTGATGACGCTCCAGGATATCGCGCAAGGCCGGATCGTCAATCTGGGTGAGCGCAGTTAACGGCAATGCTTTTCCGGTGTAAACCAGTTTTTTACCCCCACCGACTTGCGGCAGTTCCAGCGTTGTTTCACCTGCCGCATTCAATCCCAGAATGTGCGTCACCACTTTTGCCGCCTGAACTTTCTTCTCTTCGATCAGTTTTACCGCCGCGCGCATGTCGTCGGTATTGCCGCCAGATGTCCCAACATAATGGGTGAAGGCATAGTGCACGTCGTAGAAGTTAATCGGCGCGCTAAACTGCTTATCCTGCGGACCGGCAAAGAAGTTCATGCAACCATCCGCAGCCAGCAAAGAAGAGGCCAGCGTGACCAGCTGTTCATTGGGCACAAATACAAAGATGTCATCAAACCCGTGCCCGCCGCTCAGCGCCATCAAGCTGTCATAACTCGCATCCTGGGCGTGGAGATAATGGATCAACGTTTGTGGTTCTGATGGATAGTGCTTGCGGGCGTAGCTCAGCTTGTCGTTATTGGTGTCGGTCACCACCAGCAGCGCTGGGTTAACCGGACCATGCAGCGCGTAGTCGATCGCCAGTAGTCCCATCGGCCCGGTGCCGCCGAGTATCAGTGTACGCCCCTGCGGACGAATGCCCATCTTGTGGTTATAAGTACCTTCCTGTAGGTGATAGTTGGCGTTGAATGCGCCAATCACGCAGGACAGCGGCTCAACCAGCGAGCCTTCAAAATAGGTTTCACCTTCGTAGGCCAACAGGCAGTCCTGCTCCATGACTTCATCAGGAATGATAACGTGCGTGGCTTCACCGCCTACCCACGGGAAGGAGTAGCCGGGGCAGTCCGGGCGATCCGGCAGTTGCAGGTTAGCCTGAATGACATAGCGCTGGCCGGGCTGAAACTTATGCTGCCATTTTTTCCCCACGGCAATAATATCGCCGCAAAACTCGTGACCGATGATGATCGGGTTGGTGGCCACATCGTCCGGCACCTTTTTGTGGTTCTCGCCCTGGTTAGCCTCTTTCCAGGAGGAAAGGCACAGGCTGTCGGTTATGACTGAGGCCAGAATTTCATCGTCCTGCATTTCAGGAAGATCGAAGGTTTCCAGGCGCAGATCGCGTTTACCATAAAGGCGTAAAGCTGTTGTTGTTTGCATTGTTACCACCTCTTCCTCTTTCGAGGACTATTTGTTGAAGTTGCCCCGGCATTGCCGGAGCGAAAAAATCAGGACAGGAAACCCAGCGCGTTACCGATAATCCCCAGCGCAAACAGGGCGAAGATCAGCCATACCGGATTAATTTTCTTGTTAAGCAGACGCACCATCAGCAGCGTCAGACCCAGCGCCAGCAGGCCGGGGCAGAGTTGGTCGAGAATGTTCTGCACGGTCATGGTGACGGTGGTGCCGTCTGCGCCAGGCGTTTGCGATACTACCAGCGGCACGTTGATGCTGGTCCATTTGGTGACCAACACCCCCATGACAAACAGGCCGAGAATCGATGCGCCTTCGGTCAGTTTCTGCAGCAGGTTGCCGCCCATGTCACTGACGATATTGACCCCTTTACGAAAGCCAAGCTGTAAGCCGTACCACTTCATGGCAAGACGTACTGCATTGAAAATAAAGAAGAATAATAGTGGGCCGAGAATGTTTCCGGACAGCGCCAGCGATGCGCCGAGCGCGGCGGTAATCGGGCGCAATGTTCCCCAGACCAACGGGTCGCCAACACCGGCCAGCGGGCCCATCAGCCCAACTTTGATGCCGTTGATGGCGCCGTCGTCAATTTCCGCACCATTGGCGCGAGCTTCTTCCATCGCGGCGGTCACGCCAATCACCGGGCCGCACACGGCAGGCGTGGTGTTGAAAAACACCAGGTGGCGTTTGAGTGCTGCAACCTGGTCCTCTTTCAGCGGATACAGGCGCTTGATGGCAGGGATCATGTCGTAGCAAAAGCCCAGCCCATGAATGCGTTCAAAGTTGAATGACGCCTGTTGTAGGTTGGAGCGAACAAACATGCTAAACAGGTCGGATTTGGTTAGTTTTTTCTGTTCCATGGCTGGCTCCATTAGTCATCAAGCTGATCGAGAGCTTGAGAAGAGGCGGGTTGCGCCTGCGGTTCGGCTTTACGCCACTGTGGGTTCAACTGGATGTAGACCAGCGCGATAATCACGCCAACCCCACCGAAAGCCAGCAGGCTCAAATCGAGATACCCCCCAGCGATAAACCCGAGGAAGAAGAAGGGCATCAGGTACTTCACGCCCATCATGCGCAGCACCATGGCGTAGCCGACCACCACGATAAAGCCACCGGCAATCTGCAATCCGCGGGTGACGAATTCCGGAATGGCGTTGAGCATATTGCTGACCATATCGGCGCTGACAAACAGCGAGACGATTAATGCAGGAATGGCAACTCGCAGCGCCTGTACGCCGAGAGCGGAAACGTGCAGCATGTCGATGGTGCGAAAGCGGGCGTCTTCGGCTGCTTTATCCGCCGCGTGCTGGAACACCACGGTGATGGTACGGGCAAAGACAGTTAGTACCTGACCTGCCGCCGCGACTGGCAGGGCGATGGCGATACCGGTAGCAATGCTTTGCTGACCGACGATAACCAGAATGGCGGAGATAATACTGGCGAGCGCCGAATCGGGAGACTGCGCTGCGCCGACGTTCATCCAACCAAGAGCGATTAACTCCAGCGTGCCGCCGAGCATAATCCCGGTTTTTAAATCACCAAGGATCAGGCCGATAACGGTACAAGCAATTAGCGGACGGTGGGTCTGGAACTCATCCAGCACGCTGCCCATTCCGGCAATACAGGAAAATAGGAATATGGCGATAATTTGTAGGGTACTTATTTCCATAATATGTCACCTTGTGAATGTGATCATCCCTGCCTGTTAAAGCATAAGAACACAGGCATTTTTATTTATTCAGCGAACGATTGTTCTTCTATTTTTTCGAGAATATTAATAGATGGATCGGATGCGACGACGCGTAAATCCAGCGTGACACCCAGTTTAGCTAATTCTCGAAACGCATTAATGTCGTCACTGTCTAAAGAAACGGCTTTAGTTAATTGTTTTTTACCCGGTCGCCAAGCCATGCCGCCAATATTTAACGTGGCGATTTTCACGCCTTGCTTGACCATTGCTAATGCATCCTGTGGGCGGGTAAACAGATAAAAAACGGTTTCGTTCTGGTATTGCGGATTATGGTAAACCGCGACCGCCTTTTCGATATTAACGACGTTCACTTTTATTCCCGGTGGGGCGGCCTGACGTAATAATGTGCGACGTACTTCATCGTTATAAACGTCGTCATTACAGATAATAATCCGTTGGGCATTCGCCACCTTCGACCAGACGGTGGTGACCTGACCGTGGATCAGGCGGTCATCAATACGAGCAAGGGTAATGTTCATCAGAAATCCTCTTCGGCCGTTTCCAGATGCTTCCAGACGACACAGGTTTGTTGAGCAATGGTCGTCAGGTGTTCGCACAGTTCATCCACATTCATATTGCTTTGGTTGTCTACCAGTTCCAGCGCCAACGGCAGTGATAACCCGCTAATGACCCGTATCGCCGGATTGTGCATCGCCAGCGTCGCGGCGGCATTCCAGGGACTGCCACACTGCAAATCGACGGCAATCAGCCATTCATCGCCAGTGTGAATACTTACTAACTTTTTTAGCTTTTCCACAATATCGCTGGCGTTCTCTCCGGGGGCAAATGCCACGGCTTCAACGTTGGCATCACCGTAGACCATCTGTACCGATTCCAGCATGGCGCAGGCCAGTTTGCCGTGAGCACAGAAGATTGCATTGACCATAAAATCTCCTTAGCCGCGCGTTTTTCCGCCCGCAATGTTAGTGGTTACTCCGGTGATGTAACTGGCACGCTCAGATAAAAGATAACAAACAAAATCAGCGACTTCGCTTAAGCGTCCTGAACGACCAATCGGGATCGCGTTCTTGGTGTAGCCCTCGCGCAGCTGTTCGACGGTGATGTTGCGGGTCCAGGCCAGCGCTTCTTCATACTCGGGGGTCCGCAGTCCGGTTTTTTCCAGAATGCCAGGTGCAATGCCAACTACACGGATGCCGTGTTTGCCCAACTCTTTCGACCAGGAACGGGTAAAGCTATTCAATGCGGCTTTGGTCGCGGCGTAACAGCTTTGACCTTCAGAACCTTCCAGTCCGCTTTCAGAAGAGACATTCACAATCACGCCGTTACGCTGTTTTACCATTTGGCGTGCCGCTGCCTGCGACATTAAGAACACACCTTTCTGGTTGATATTAACCATTTTTTCAAAAGCAGCTTCGTTGAGTTCGTATTGCCCGGCGGGTGCTTTTTCATCGACCAGCAGACGCGGAAAATTAACGCCAGCATTATTTACCAGCCCATCAATACGTCCGTAGCGTTGGATAATTTCAGCGACCGTATGATTAACCTCTTTGGCACTGGAAATATCCGTTGGCCAAAAATGATACCCGTCATGGCTATCGTATTTACCTTCTCCGCCATGAATATCTGCCATTTGCACATTAGCGCCTTGCGCTAATAACTCCTCGACAATTGCCAGACCAATTCCGGATGCACCACCGGTAACAATAATGACTTTGCCCTGCAAGTTTAACCACGTTTGCATAATTAACTCCCGATTTCAGATAAGGGGATCCCACATAAATTTAATTATGGTAGGACCAATTAGAATTTATTTACTTCAACAATAACTCAGCGGTATTGCTGTTGGTGACTAAACAGTTAATATAATTCCCACGTAATGCGCCTAATATCCCACTGTATTTTTCTTCACCCATTGCAATGCCAATGGAGTAACGCGCCTGTTTTAATTTATTGGTTTCGATGGAGAGCGTCTTTTCACTCATATTGGTCTCTACGGTTACACCGTTGATATCGTAAAAGCGCGAGCAAATGTCTCCGGCGACCTGGCGGGCATGCAGGTCATCACTCTCTTCACTGCCGTAAAAAGCGTGCCAGTTGGCGCCATCACGTATCGCCGGAGATCCAATCCCGACCAGCGCGATGTCCAGATTATCCCAGTACGCAGAAATCGATTTAAAATGTCGTGACTGCATGATCCCGTTACGGATCAGCGGGTTTTCCAGCAGTGCCGGGAAATCTGCCAGGTGTGATTCCCCTTTGAGCTTTGCCGCAGCGCCGTAGGTCAGCGTATTGACGTGGTAGCGGCTTTCAAGCTTGCCGGATGGTCCGCCGATAATCGGCACACAGATCAGCTGGCGCGACTGGCTGGCAGGAGATAATCCTTCCACCAGTCCCCGTACCGCGCGGCCCCATGAGAACCCGATAATGTCCCTAGGTTCCAGTAAGCGTTCCAGCAACTGTGCGCCATGTGCGCCCATCATATTAAGTTGTTCATCTTCCTGCTCGCTATCGCAGGAGACTACGACCGCCTCTTTCAGGCCAAATTTCTGTTTTAGCTGCTGTTCCAGCCACAGATTTTCGTTGTAGTCGTAATTAATGGCGATGGTGACGATACCCTGCTCGCGTCCACGTTTTAGTAAACGGCTGATCGTGGTGCGATAAATACCCAGCTCGCGAGCTATTTGCGCTTGTGTCATATCCTGTTCGTAATACAGCTGCGCTATTTTTACGATCAGGCGGATATCATCGCTGTTTTCCGTCGCCATTTTTGGACTCCTGCACATTTGTGCAAATCACGAAATTGCCTTCTTGATCTGATATAACCCCATCTGTTCTCCATCTCAAAGCTATTTTCACTTATTTCATCGTCCTGAAATGACCGATTGTGTTGCACATTTGATGTGGTGATGGTGCGTTGTCGGCACAGATGTGCATGCCTCTCTAATGTATTGATTCTGCTTGTTTTCACTCAACAAAATTGCAGGGATGGATCGCTGACACTTTTGTGTCAAAAGGTGTGACGGATCACAAATAGCGCGTGGGTAGTCGAACACGATTATTTTTTATCGTCCGCAAGGTAGGGTATATTTCGCTTTTAATACACAAAGTCATTCAAGTTGTATCAAGGCGGCAAGGGAGCGAACCCCCGGGAGCATAGATTGCTATGTGACCTGGGTGAGTGAGGGTAGCCAACGCAGAGACAGCTTGCAGGATGAAGTGTATACAGGAGAAATTATGCTGCCCGACTCATCTATCCGATTAAATAAATACATCAGTGAAAGCGGAATCTGCTCGCGTCGCGAGGCGGATCGCTTTATCGAACAAGGGAATGTCTTCCTGAATGGCAAACGCGCCACCATCGGCGATCAGGTGATGCCTGGCGACGTCGTAAAAGTAAATGGTCGGTTGATTGAGCCGCGTGAAGCGGAAGATCTGGTTTTTATCGCGCTGAACAAGCCGGTAGGGATTGTCAGCACCACGGAAGACAGCGAACGCGACAACATTGTTGATTTCGTGAATCACAGCAAGCGCGTGTTTCCAATTGGCCGTCTGGACAAAGATTCCCAGGGACTTATCTTTCTGACTAACCACGGCGACCTGGTGAATAAAATCCTGCGTGCCGGTAACGATCACGAAAAAGAGTATCTGGTGACGGTCGATAAGCCGGTCACTGATGACTTTATCCGTGGGATGGGGGCCGGTGTGCCCATTCTCGGTACCGTCACCAAAAAATGTAAGGTGAAGAAAGAAGCGCCGTTTGTGTTTCGCATTACGCTGATTCAGGGACTTAACCGTCAGATCCGTCGTATGTGCGAACACTTTGGCTATGAAGTTACCAAGCTTGAGCGTACGCGAATCATGAACGTTGGTTTGTCTGGTCTGCCGCTTGGTGAATGGCGCGACCTGACAGATGACGAACTGATCGATCTGTTCAAGCTGATTGAGAACTCGTCCTCAGAAGCCAAACCGAAGGCGAAAGCGAAGCCAAAAACCGCAGGCATTAAGCGTCCGGTGGTGAAAATCGAAAAATCAGCGGAGAAAGAAAAATCGCGCCCGGCGGCAAACGGTAAGCGTTTTACCTCTCCGGGGCGTAAGAAGAAGGGACGCTAACGTCTGCCGCGTGTCGGCGTATTTGCTGACCAGGAAAACGATGCTTCCGCATCCGGTTTATAAGCCTGCTTTTTCTTTAACTGGCGGGCTTTTTTAGCTTCTGCTTCGCGCAAAGCCATCAGTTTATCGATGTACTCTTTCTTGATGCTGTTTGTTTCAGCGTTGGTAAGCAGCCGACCATGCGCAATGCGCGCGCGGTCGAGCAGCGTTTTCAGTTCACGCTGTTCGCGCTCGGTCATCTCTTTTTGGGTAATGCGGGGGAGTGCCATAAGGGTGCCCTCTGTTAGCCGATATCCTCAGTGTACGGTAATCCAGAACCTGCTGATAGCGTCATGTATTGTATTATTCAGCAATACGTAATTTTCCGGCGAAGTCCTGCTGTGTATAGCCCGTTGTTACGAATCGTTTGTCTGTGATGATGTTATCGATCTCTTTTAATGTGGCGATACACATCACTCCGTCCTGGCCAAATTTTGTATGGTCGGCAAGAATTACCGACTTTTTACTCATAGCAATCATTGATTTGGCAACATAGGCTTCATCGAAGCTTTTCACCAGCACACCATGTTGAGGTGAAATACCACCCGCGCCGATGAAGCAGATATCTGCGTGAATAGTGTTTATTTGCTGACAAACGGAGACGCCGAGATTGGCACGGAAATGGTAGTCATATTCACCACCTAATACATAAACGCGCGCTTTAAGATTATGTTCTTTTATTTTATCGGCAATTAAGGCTGAGTTAGTAATAACGGAGTAGGCCAGAGGAGGTAATTGTTCGGCCAGAATAAGATTTGTTGTACAGGAGTCAATGAATAGAGTGTCGTGCTCGCTGACCATCCCGGCGGCAAGTTTACCAATTGCCATTTTTTCTTCGCGGTGTATATCAATCCGCGCGCCAAATTCATCTTCCTGAACAACCTGCTTTTTGACGGCTCCGCCGTGAATCTTGGTAATTTGCCCTTCAGACTCCAGGATGGAGAGATCGCGGCGAATGGTCTCTGATGTGACTTTTAGCGTTTCCGATAATTTGATAACCGTCACTTCACCGAATTTATTTAATTCATCGAGGATATGTTTTCTTCTTTTAATCGGGTTCATTATTTTCCGCCAACGTCGTGCTTTGGCGCATGGTAACTGGATGTGCAGAGCAACGCAACCACTCCAGCGCACAGACAATACCCTCATCATCATTAGAGGCCGTCACATAGCTGGCTTGTCGTTTTACTACCTCAGGCGCATTCCCCATTGCAATACCAATGCCGGCGGCGGAAAACATACTGATATCGTTTTGCTGGTCGCCAATCGCCGCAACTTTATCGGCTGTTATATTTAGCTGGTGCATTAACATGCTAATAGCATAACCTTTATTTATTTCGCTACGTTGGATATCAATGTAATTCTCCCCAGTGATAGTCGCTGTATAGCCATAAGGCAATTTATTATTCACTTCTGCACATAGTGCATTTATTTTTAACTGCTCGGTAACGAGTGTGATTTTATAAATATCCTGCCGATTTAAAATATTTCCAGGCGCTGCCAAAATAAGTGGTAATTCAAATAAACGGGCTTCATAAGTTGTCCATGGCGCAATCTGTTGGTCGCAACGATGATAAATAGCATCGGCGCTAAAAAAGTGATGAGGACAGAGGGAAAGCGAAATATGCCAGTCAATATCCCGAAGATTCATACAAGAGAGCGCTGCAGTATGAATATTGTGCTGCTGCGCCATCTCGAGGATCTGACCTCCGTTAAAGCCTGCGCACCAGCCAAACAGCGCATTAACCTGCTGCTGCTGTAGCAGGCGCATCATAGAGGAGACCGGTCTGGCGGAACAGGCGGCCAACAGGCCACCGCGCTGGTGGAATTCTACGAGTGCTTGACGAGTGCGTGGACTGATTGTCTTTTGCGAAGTCAGTAGTGTTCCATCCAGATCGGTGACCAGTAACATGCTTTTTTTCCCTTAATATCAATGCGCAATAAACGGTGTGACAGCCTCTTTGGCGGCGTTGCAGACCATATTGTCGATTGCCGTACCGACGACCAGAATATTGACCCCGGTATCCTTAAACGCTTTGGCATTGGCGAGGTTAATTCCGCCTTCCGCCAGCGTCGGCACGCTTACCGCGCCGACCAGTGCCCACAGGCGATCTTTAATGGCTTGCGGAATATCACCTGCGGCTACGCCTTCGTAGCTCATACCGGTCATTAAACCAATCATGTCGACGCCAATTTCCTGCATCCGTTTTGCTACGCTGGCGACCTCTTCCGGAGTGCGTGCAGGAATACCGAAGGTATGCAGGTCATCCGGGTGACCAATATAAGCATCAACGGTCAGGCCATACTGATGGGCGAGATTAACGATGTCCTGTAGATCGTCCCAGTCGGATTTATGGGTGTGTAAGCCATCGGCACCAGCACGGGCAATCTCCAGTATCTCTGTTTCCGTGAGCGGGACTGGTAACGTTTCGGTAAAGCCACCTGCGATACCGACGGTAATGAAGATATCGTCAGGAACCACATTACGTACGCCATGTACTGCTTCGGCCATCTGGCTGTTGGTGATTTCGTGGCGGATTTGTTCTGCCGCGTGCATGTTGCTTACCCCCTTATGCCCACGCGCCAGCGCCAGTGCGGGATGGTTCGGTTCGAGCAGCTTAACGCCCGCCTCACATACTGCTTTTGCCAGACGCGCATCGTCGCCGGTTATCCCTGTACTGAGGATGGTCTGCCCGCCGTGCAGCGTGATGGCATCTTTCACTTTCTGTAACGCTTTAGCGCGTTTTTTATTCATATCGCCTTTAAACATGGTGTACCTCTGGTGTTGGTGCATTAATTAATGGGCTGACGCGGTAGATTCTTTCTGTGCGACAGCCTTAAAACGGTTGGCAATAATGGTGGAAATACAGGTCAGGCCCATGACGGTAACCATAACAATCGCCATTTGCAGCGCATTGCTGGATAAGAACGGAGAGGCAAATGCGGGGACATAAGCCACGCCTTTGACGTTAAAGAAACCCAGCATCACGCCGCCCAGACCGGCCCAAACGATCGCTGAACCAAAGACAATTTTGTTGGCAAACATGAACGGATAGGCCGATTCAACGAAGGTCCCAAAGCCGAGGTTGATAAGCAGGCCGGGCGTCGCGACGGCTGCTTCGCTTTTTTCTCGTGGTGCGATGACGTTAGCCAGGTTGATTCCTGCAGCAACCATCACCAGGCCTACCATATCGACAGCGCCGAGGAAGCTGACTCCGGATTTTTCCATTTCCAGGAGCACCAGCGGCAGAATGACTGCGTGATAGACTCCCCCCAGGATAGCTGGCCAGATAACCAACCCAGCCAGCAGGCCGGCAAGAATAGGGCTGAAGGCCAGCGTGCTTTCGATAGCCAGTTTGATGTAATTACCTGCTGACAGCGCCAGCGGACTCAGCAGATAGTGCATGATTAACCCAGCGGCCAGGCCTGAGATCCCACCCGCTACAATGTTGACGGTGGTCATCGGAAAGCGCCAATTCAGGCATAATTCGAACAGCCAACGAACGAAAATCCCGGCCATCAAACCACCGATGATCCCTCCAATCAGACCGCCTTCGACGGAAAGTACTCCGGCGACCACCCCGGCAACAATTGAGACTTCATCCAGTTCCGAAATCTGTTTTGCTGCGAGAACCGCAACTAAAACCGGTAGGCCCTTCAGTAGAATTTCAAAGATATCGTTGAGTTTTTCCAGGCCCGGAATGTGACTGAGTGCGAGCACGATTGCCATGGCAATAAAGCCCGGCAGCGCAGGGATCATTATGCTGCGAATATTGAAGCGCTTAAGCAGACTTTTTCCAGAACCGCCCTGTGAAGGAGAGGCACTGCCCAACTGTGGTTTGTATTTAACGCCCCAGTGCTTACACAGTGATGCGATGAAGGAGACTGCGCGGGTTCGGCTGGTGGTACCCGTCGTGCCCGAGGTTGCGACGATATTTGCCCCTTTTGCCGCCACTAGCGCCATTGAGGTTCCGCCGGTGCCAACAATCGGTGTTTTCATTTCAACAGCTGCGGCAAAGACCGCCTGGTTGGCCTTCACCGGATCGGCGCTCATCACGATGATCCCGTCGATCTCACCGTTACGGATCATTTTAGCAATCCTGCAATCGCTCTCAACTACCGAGTCGTTCACTTCTGAAAGTTTGCCCTGAAATATCCTTTGTGGTTTTTGTTGGTTTTCTGTGGTTAGTGAAAATACAGACGCTGGTGTGTGAGGTTTGGCAGCGTCCATTGAGGCCTCTGCCGCAATGAACTGCACAGCGGCAACTTCCACACCTGCGGCTTCGCACTGCTGGTAAATTTCCTGGAGTAGCTTTTCGGGTTCGGCACCACCCAGGTTGTAGAGGTTGCCTCCACTGCTTCCAATAATCGCAATTTTTTTCATAGCGGCCTCGAAGATAGGGTAAGGGTTTATCTGTGTTGTAGTGGAATCATATTCCCAATTAAAACAAACCAAATCAACATGCAAAAAATGATTGAACTGGGGTTTGAAACAGGTTTATTTGTATATTTGATTGAAATATAACAATTAAATAATTATTTTGTTTTGTGTTGATATTTGTTGTTTTGTGATGGGGTTCAAATGCAGGTAGGGAGAAATGGAGGATGCCTCCTCCATTTATGAAGATTAGTGTTGTTTTACTGCGTGTGGTTTCTCTTCAATCGGCTTGCCGGACCAGTAGCCTGCCAGCAGCGAACCGGAAAGGTTATGCCAGACGGAGAACAACGCGCCGGGCAGGGCGGCAAGCGGGCCAAAGTAGATCTTGCCCAGCGCAGCGGCAAGTCCCGAATTCTGCATGCCCACTTCGATTGCCAACGTACGGCAGGTTGACTCGTCGAAACCAAACAGTTTTCCGCCCCAGTAGCCGCCGAGCAGGCCAATGGTGTTATGCAGGATTACGGCGATAATCACCACAAAGCCGACAGATGCAATGTGCGAGGCAGAACCCGCTACGACGGCGCTGATGATCGCCAGAATGCACACCATTGAAAATGCGGGCAGATACGGTTCCACGGCTTTTACGACGCGTGGGAACAGGTGGTGAATGACCAACCCCAACGCAATCGGAATGACCACGATCTGCAGGATACTCAGCAGCATACCCATCACATCTACCTGGATATGCGCGTCGACATACAGCCGTGTAAGCAGCGGTGTGGCGACAACGCCCACCAGCGTTGAAACCGATGAAATAGTCACAGAGAGTGCCACATCGCCTTTTGCCAGATAGATCATTACGTTTGATGCTGTTCCGCTGGCGACGCTACCGACCAGCACCATCCCTGCGGACAATTCCGGCGGCATATTAAATGCCAGCGCTAAAATCCATGCGGCGAGCGGCATCACCAGATAGTGCAGGAAAATACCCGCCGCGACTGGTGCAGGACGTGAGAGTACGCGTTTAAAGTCGTCTACCTTCAGGTGAACGCCCATACCGAACATGATCAGCATCAGTAACGACGGCACGAATGGCCCGACAGGCGTAAAGGTGGTGGGCGTGTAATACGCAACAACAGAGAGCAGCAGTGCCCATAACGGGAACAGCCGCGTGAGAGTAGCGAGCATGTTATATTCCTTGCGATTGAAATGTGTTGTTATAAAAAAGCCGGGTTCGAGCCCGGCTATCGTTATTGTTTATTGCGTGATGAAATTTTATTCAAACAAATTATGGTGCAGCTTCTGTACCACTTGTTCGGCTTCAGTACCGGGCACCAGGAAGCACAGGTTATGGCTGGATGCGCCGTAGCAAATCATGCGGATGTTGAACGGTTCCAGTACGCCGAACACCTCTTTACCCACGCCACAGGCTTTGGACAGGTCGTTGCCAATCAGTGCCACCAGCGCCAGGCCTTCTTCCACTTCAACCCGACACAGTGCAGACAGTTCCATCAGCAGAGACTGTGTTAACAGTGTATCGCCGGTGGAGGTGGAGCCTGTAGTATCCAGTGTCAGCGCCACGCTGACTTCGGATGTGGTAATCAAATCTACCGAGATATTGTGGCGTGCCAGGATGCCGAACACTTCCGCTAAAAAGCCGCGAGAGTGCAGCATATTCAGGCTATGCAGCGTTAGCAGCGTTTGCTTACGGCGCAGTGCCAGCGCCCGGAACAGCGGTGGATTCGCGGTTTTATTGCATACCAGCGTACCGCCTGCTTTTGGATCCTTACTGGAGCCAACAAACACCGGGATATCGCTACGCACGGCTGGCAACAACGTTGCCGGGTGCAGCACTTTCGCGCCAAAGGTCGCCATTTCTGCGGCCTCTTCAAAGGCGATTTCATCAATACGCTGCGCCGCCGGAACAACGCGCGGATCGGTCGTGTAAATGCCAGGAACATCGGTCCAGATATCGACGCGCGTGGCGTGCAGCGCTTCGGCCAGCAGGGCAGCCGTATAATCGCTCCCGCCGCGCCCCAACGTGGTGGTGCGGCCTTTACCTTCACTGCCGATAAAGCCCTGAGTAATCACCAGACCTTCGCTCAGACGCGGGGCCAACTGGAGCGTTGCCAGTTCGGCTAGCGCCGCGACGTCAGGCTCTGCGCGGCCAAAACGATCGTTGGTGCGCATCACTTTACGTACGTCAAACCACTGCGCCTGCACGTTGCGCTCACGCAGGATCTCGACGAACAGCAGGGTAGACATCAGTTCACCGTGGCTGACCAGTTCGTCGGTCAGCGCGGTTGAGGTCGCCAGTGACGCCGCTTCTGCCAGCGTGGTGATGTTTTCCAGCAGACGTTCGATCTCTTCACGGATCACGTTTGGATAACGCAGGCGCTCCAGAATATTGAACTGAATTTGACGAATGGCATCGAGTTTTTCGAAGCGCGCGGTTGGCTCCAGCCCTTCAGCCAGTGCGACCAGCAGGTTGGTGATCCCCGCAGAAGCGGAAAGTACCACTACACGGACGTTAGCATCAGAAAGCACTACATCAGCGCTGCGATTCATGGCATCAAAATCCGCCACGCTGGTACCGCCAAACTTGGAGACAACTACATCAGTCATAACTACCTCGTGTCAGGGAATGAATAGAGCGACCATGGCACATAAGGCAGAACAGAAACCGGTGCAGGCGCAAATGCAAATACCGTATTTATAAATAAAATGTGTAGCTTGCACTGTCAACGCTGGGATTATGCGGATTTTTCATGCTGCAACTGCGTTGAGTAACGGTACTAATAACAACGCTGATAACCGCTATACTTTTTAGCCACGTTTGGCGGATGCCCTGGCAATGGCATTAAAACAATCACACTTTTCTGTGACTGGCGTTACAATCGATCTCAGTCACAATTCTCAAAATCAGAAGAGTATTGCTAATGAAAAACATCAATCCAACGCAGACCTCAGCCTGGCAGGCACTACAAAAACACTTTGAAGAAATGAAAGACGTTACTATCGCGGATCTTTTCGCGAAAGATAGCGATCGTTTCACTAAGTTTTCCGCGACGTTTGACGATTTGATGCTGGTGGATTTCTCCAAAAACCGCATCACTGAAGAGACGCTGGCTAAACTGCAGGATCTGGCGAAAGAAACCGATTTGGCGGGCGCCATCAAGTCCATGTTCTCCGGTGAGAAAATCAACCGCACTGAAGACCGTGCCGTGCTGCACGTGGCGCTGCGCAACCGTAGCAATACGCCTATCATCGTTGACGGCAAAGATGTCATGCCGGAAGTGAATGCTGTGCTGGAGAAGATGAAATCCTTCTCTGAAGCGATCATCTCCGGAAGCTGGAAAGGCTATACCGGTAAAGCCATCACTGATGTAGTAAACATCGGTATCGGCGGTTCTGACCTCGGCCCGTTCATGGTGACCGAAGCGCTGCGTCCGTACAAAAATCACCTGAACATGCACTTTGTGTCTAACGTCGATGGTACGCACATTGCCGAAGTGCTGAAGAAAGTGAACCCGGAAACCACGCTGTTCCTGGTCGCTTCCAAAACCTTCACCACCCAGGAAACCATGACCAACGCCCACAGCGCGCGCGACTGGTTCCTGGCGACCGCAGGCGACAACAAGCACGTTGCCAAACACTTCGCTGCGCTCTCCACTAACGGTAAAGCGGTTGGCGAGTTCGGTATTGATACTGCCAATATGTTCGAGTTCTGGGACTGGGTAGGCGGTCGTTACTCCCTGTGGTCTGCAATCGGTCTGTCCATCATCCTGTCCGTAGGCTTCGACAACTTTGTTGAGCTGCTCTCCGGCGCGCATGCGATGGACAAACACTTCTCCACCACTCCGGCTGAGAAAAACCTGCCGGTGCTGCTGGCGCTGATCGGTATCTGGTACAACAACTTCTTCGGTGCCGAAACCGAAGCGATTCTGCCGTATGACCAGTATATGCACCGTTTCGCGGCTTACTTCCAGCAGGGCAACATGGAATCCAACGGTAAATACGTTGACCGTAACGGCAATGCGGTGGATTACCAGACTGGCCCAATCATCTGGGGTGAGCCGGGTACTAACGGCCAGCATGCGTTCTACCAGCTGATCCACCAGGGCACCAAAATGGTTCCATGCGATTTCATCGCGCCGGCCATCACCCACAACCCGCTGTCGGATCACCATCCGAAACTGCTGTCTAACTTCTTCGCGCAAACCGAAGCGCTGGCATTCGGTAAATCTCGTGAAGTGGTTGAGCAGGAATACCGCGACCAGGGTAAAGATCCGGCAACGTTGGACCACGTTGTGCCGTTCAAAGTGTTCGAAGGTAACCGCCCAACGAACTCCATCCTGCTGCGCGAAATCACGCCGTTCAGCCTGGGTGCGCTGATTGCACTGTACGAACATAAAATCTTCACTCAGGGCGCTATCCTGAATATCTTCACCTTTGACCAGTGGGGCGTTGAGCTGGGCAAACAGCTGGCGAACCGCATTCTGCCAGAGCTGAAAGATGGTTCAGAAGTGAGCAGCCACGACAGTTCTACCAACGGTTTGATTAACCGTTATAAGTCCTGGCGTGCCTGATAGCACACACTTGTAGGCCGGATAAGGCGTTTAGCCGCATCCGGCATTAATGAAATAAAAAGCCGATATTAATATCGGCTTTTTTGTAAGAATGCTCCAGGATATCTACGTTTTAACTTCATACCTTAATTGAGCTTAATCCTAAAATAATTTTCTTAATGTTATTCAAATTCTTATTTTTTCGGATTTACCGGATATTGCATTTTAATTTTTATATTTTAATTTATTGATTTAGTTGTCTTTATTATATTTTTAATCATTTTTCCTTTCGTTATCTAATTATCCTAAATTCCCGCATGGTGTAATTTGCACACTTTGGTTTGTGTATACTCGATCTCGCCCGAAATTCTTTTGGGTAAATCTCCATTCATACAATGAAGGGAATTTTTAATGAAAAAAGTTCTGTATGGCCTGTGGGCTATATCTGCGCTTGCGGCGACTTCTGTCTATGCTGCCCCCGTTCAGGTGGGTGAGGCGGCAGGGTCGGCTGCCGCGTCGGTTTCGGCAGGAAGTTCCTCCGCAACCAGCGTGAGCACCGTAAGTTCTGCAGTGGGGGTCGCCCTGGCGGCGACCGGTGGTGGCGATGGTTCTAATACCGGAACCACAACCACTACAACCACCAGTACCCAGTAATAAAGGTACGTTTAATTCTAACCACACTTCGGTGTGGTTATTTTGGAATCGCCAAAAGTCTGTGGGATTTGTAGACCGGGTAAGCGTCGCGCCACCCGGCAATAATGCGGAGAAACGTCGTGAAGCGACCAGCGCTCATAATGGTTTGCCTGTTACTGCAGGCGTGCTCAGCCACCACCGAAGGGTTGGGACATTCGCTGTGGGATAGCGTGTTTGGTACTCCCGGCGTACAGATGACGGACGATGAAATCCAAAATATGCCCTACGCCAGCCAGTATATGCAGCTAAACGGCGGCCCCCAGCTGTTTGTGGTACTCGCGTTTGCGGAAAACGGACAGCAGAAATGGGTGACTCAGGATCGGGCTATTCTCGTCACGCAGCATGGGCGCATTGTGAAAACGCATCTCGGTGGGGACAACCTAATCGAGGTGAATAATCTGGCGGCAGACCCACTCATCAAACCCAATCAGATAGTCGATGGCGTAACGTGGACCCGCACAATGGGCTGGACTGAACATCAGCAGGTACGCTATGCCACCGCGCGCTCGGTTTTCAAATGGGATGGCGCAGACACCATCAAGGTCGGCAGCGATGACACGCCGGTACGGATCCTCGATGAAGAGGTAACCACCGATCAAACGCGCTGGCATAACCGCTACTGGATCGACAGTGAAGGGCAGATTCGCCAGTCGGAACAGTATCTTGGCGCGCATTACTTCCCGGTGAAAACCACGCTGATTAAGGCGGCAAAATCATGATCAAACGAGCCGTTATGGCGCTGCTGTTGAGCCTGAGCGCAGCGTCTGTTTTTGCTGCGGGCAGCGTTAAGGTCTTTACCTCTGCCAGCGAAGAGCCAAAAACGCTGACCGGGGCCGAACATCTGCTCGACCTGGTCGGACAGCCGCTGTTGAGCAATAGCTGGTGGCCAGGTGCGGTTATCAGCGAAGAGCGGGCAACGACGGAGGCGGGACGTCAGCAGCAGGCGTTACTGGCTCGCCTGGCGACGCTGGGCGCTGAAGAAAGCGGTGACGATGCTGCCGCTATCAACGCATTACGCCAGCAAATTCAGGCGTTGAAGGTGACCGGCAGGCAGATGATTAATCTTGACCCGGATGTTGTGCGCGTCAGCGAGCGAGGCAACCCGCCGTTGCAGGGCAATTACACGCTGTGGGTCGGAGCGCAGCCAACGCATATCACGCTGTTTGGCCTGCTAAGCCATCCGGGTAAACAACCGTTTATGCCCGGGCGTGATGTTGCCAGTTATCTCGATGGGCAAAGTCGGCTCAGCGGCGCGGATCGTAGCTTCGCCTGGGTTATCTATCCCGACGGGCGCACGCAAAAAGTACCGGTCGCTTACTGGAACAAACGTCACGTTGAGCCGATGCCCGGCAGCATCATTTATGTCGGACTCTCTGATGCTGTCTGGAGCAGCACCCCGGATGAAATTAATGCCGACATTCTTCGCACCCTGACCCAGCGGATACCCGAATAATGAGAAAAACTTACCTGCTCAGCGTATTGGCGCTGGGCGTAAGCGTTGCCTGCCATGGTGAAACCTGGCCCGCGCCCATTGGACCTTCGCAGTCCGATTTTGGCGGCGTGGGGCTGCTGCAAACCCCAACCGCACGCATGGCGCGCGAGGGCGAAATGAGCCTCAATTACCGCGATAACGATCAGTACCGCTACTACTCTGCGTCGGTGCAGCTCTTCCCGTGGCTGGAAACCACGCTGCGTTATACCGATGTGCGTACCAAAAAATACAGTAGCGTGGAGTCGTTTTCTGGCGATCAGACTTACAAGGATAAAGCTTTTGATCTCAAACTGCGGCTGTGGGAAGAGGGCTACTGGATGCCGCAGGTGGCGGTTGGCGCGCGGGATATTGGCGGAACTGGCCTGTTCGATGCGGAGTATATTGTGGCGAATAAAGCCTGGGGGCCGTTTGATTTCTCGCTTGGCCTGGGCTGGGGATATCTCGGGACCAGCGGTAACGTCAGCAATCCGTTTTGCTCATACAGCGATAAATTCTGCTATCGCGATAACAGCTACAAGCAGGCCGGTTCTATTGACGGCAGCCAGATGTTCCACGGCCCGGCATCGCTGTTTGGCGGCGTCGAGTATCAGACGCCCTGGCAGCCGTTGCGTCTGAAACTGGAGTATGAGGGAAACAATTACCAGCAGGATTTTGCGGGCAAGCTGGATCAGAAGAGCAAGTTTAACGTCGGCGCTATTTATCGCGTCACCGATTGGGCCGACGTTAACCTCAGCTATGAGCGTGGGAACACCTTTATGTTTGGGGTCACGCTGCGGACTAACTTCAACGATCTGCGGCCAAACTATAACGACAACGCCCGCCCGAAATATCAGCCACAGCCACAGGATGCCATCCTGCAACACTCGGTGGTGGCGAATCAGCTAACGCTGCTGAAATATAACGCCGGACTGGCCGATCCTAAAATTCAGGTGCAGGGCGATACGCTGTATGTGACCGGTGAACAGGTGAAATACCGTGATTCGCGCGAAGGGATCGAACGTGCCAACCGGATCGTGATGAACGATCTTCCCGATGGGATCCGTACGATCCGTATTACGGAAAATCGTCTTAACTTGCCGCAGGTGACGACCGAAACGGAGGTTTCCAGCCTCAAGCGTCATCTGGAAGGCGAACCGTTGGGCCATGAAGCCCAGCTGGCGCAAAAACGCGTTGAGCCCGTGGTGCCGAAAACGACCGAGCAGGGCTGGTATATCGATAAGTCACGCTTCGATTTCCACATCGATCCGGTGCTTAACCAGTCGGTGGGCGGCCCGGAAAACTTCTATATGTATCAGTTGGGCGTGATGGGAACGGCGGATTGGTGGGTTACCGATCACCTGCTGACCACCGGGAGTTTGTTCGCCAACCTCGCCAATAACTATGACAAATTTAACTACACCAACCCGCCGCAGGATTCGCATTTGCCACGAGTGCGTACCCATGTGCGCGAGTATGTGCAAAACGATGTCTACGTGAATAACCTACAGGCCAACTACTTCCAGTCACTCGGAAACGGGTTCTACGGACAGGTTTACGGTGGCTATCTGGAAACCATGTACGGCGGAGCGGGGGCAGAAGTGCTGTATCGTCCGCTGGACAGCAACTGGGCGTTTGGTGTTGATGCCAACTACGTGAAACAGCGTGACTGGCGTAGCGCGCAGGACATGATGAAATTCACCGACTACAGCGTGAAGACCGGGCATTTGACGGCGTACTGGAATCCGTCATTCGCTCAGGATGTACTGGTGAAAGCCAGCGTGGGTCAGTATCTGGCGGGAGATAAGGGCGGAACGCTGGAAGTGGCGAAGCGCTTTGACAGTGGCGTTGTGGTAGGCGGCTATGCGACCATCACCGACGCCTCGCCGGATGAGTACGGAGAGGGTGATTTTACCAAAGGGGTGTACGTATCCGTGCCGCTGGATCTGTTCTCGTCAGGCCCGACCCGCAGCCGTGCGGCGATTGGCTGGACGCCGTTAACGCGTGATGGCGGCCAGCAGCTTGGACGTAAGTTTGGTCTGTACGACATGACCAGCGACAGGAGTGAGAACTTCCGTTGATGTGAATGTTGATCGCCCGGTGGCGCTACGCTTACCGGGCCTACAGTACGGCTGTAGGCCGGATAAGGCAAAGCCGCCATCCGGCAAGGACCTTCCGGAGAACAAAACATAAACAAAAAATGTAGATCTCTGTCACATTTTTGCGTTATACAGGAACCTCGCCACTGAGTAAGAGGTGCTGTTATGACGTCGCTATCTCGTCCGCGCGTGGAGTTTATCTCCACCATCTTACAGACCGTGTTGAATCTGGGACTGCTGAGTCTGGGTCTGATCCTGGTTGTATTCCTCGGGAAAGAAACGCTGCATCTGGCAGATGTGCTGTTCGCGCCGGAACAAACCAGCAAGTATGAGCTGGTAGAAGGGCTGGTGGTTTACTTCCTCTACTTTGAATTTATCGCGCTGATTGTGAAGTACTTTCAGTCAGGTTTTCACTTTCCGTTGCGCTATTTTGTCTATATTGGGATCACCGCGATTGTGCGGTTGATCATCGTCGATCATAAAGCACCGATGGATGTACTGATCTATTCCGCGGCGATCCTGCTGCTGGTGATCACCCTGTGGCTGTGTAATTCCAAACGGCTGAAGCGAGAGTAAAAGATAACACGCCGCAATCGGGCTGCGGCGTGTTGCAGGTCAGGATTACTGCGCAGAGGCAGGCTGGGTTTTCTCTGTGGCGGGTTCCCACAGTTCTTCAAGTTCTTCCAGCGTTTTGCCTTTGGTTTCCGGTACAAACTTCCACATAAACAGCGCCGCCAGAATGCCCATACAACCGTAAATCCAGTAGGAGAAACCGTTGTGGAAATGGGAAACCAGCCACGAATTTTTGTCCATCATCGGGAAGGTCCAGGAGACGAAGTAGTTCGCCAGCCATTGAGCGGCAACGGCAATGGCGAGCGCTTTGCCGCGAATCGCATTGGGGAAGATTTCTGCCAGCAACACCCAGCAAACCGGTCCCCAGGACATGGCGAATGCGGCGACGTAAAACAGCATCGACAGCAGTGCAACCAGCCCGGAAGCCTGGGTATAAAACGCGGTACCGAGGCTGAACATACCGATGGCCATGCCCAGAGCGCCAATAATCTGCAGCGGTTTGCGACCAAATTTATCCACCGTCATGATCGCCAGCACGGTGAAGCTCAGGTTGATCACGCCAACAATGATGGTCTGTAACAGCGCCACATCGGTGCTGGCTCCCAGCGTTTTAAACACCTCCGGGGCGTAGTAGAGCACGACGTTAATACCGACGAATTGCTGGAAGATGGACAGCATTACGCCGATGACGATAACGCCTGCGCCAAACATCAGCAGGCGGCCGCCGGTTTTACGACCATGTTCCAGAGACTGATTGATCTCCTGCATGGCCTGGGTGGCGAGGGCGCTGCCCATAATTTTGCGCAGAATACCTTCCGCCTGCTCGTGTCTGCCACGTGCCATCAGCCAGCGCGGGCTTTCTGGTACGGTGTACAGCAGCAGTAAAAACAGCAGGGCGGGAATACTTTCGGACGCAAACATATAGCGCCAGCCATCGGTATTCAGCCAGTTGGCATCGCCTGAACGTGCGATAAAATAGTTAACGCAATAC
Organism: Citrobacter sp. Cpo103; assembly: GCF_030332605.1. Lineage (NCBI taxonomy): Bacteria > Pseudomonadati > Pseudomonadota > Gammaproteobacteria > Enterobacterales > Enterobacteriaceae > Citrobacter > Citrobacter sp. Cpo103. The sequence continues at coordinate 38,466 of NZ_JAOWHO010000033.1, forward strand.
ACTAACAGTTGACCAAAAATAATGGCGAACTGGTTAAATGACACCAGTTTCCCGCGAATGTGTGCGGGCGCCAGTTCTGCAATATACATTGGTGAGAGCATTGAAGCTAAACCTACGCCAATACCCCCAATGATACGATAAATAACAAATTCGGGAACGTATCCGGCTAAATAAACGGGTACGGCGTTATCTGGGTTAATAGTCGTAAAACCTAATTCTGGCCAGGCGGAACCAATACCGGAAATAAAGAACAGCAGAGCCGCGATTTTCAGCGAGTCCCGGCGGCCAAACCGGTTACTACAATAGCCGCCCAGGGCACCACCGATGATGCAGCCTATCAACGCACTGGCGACGCAAAAGCCCAACAGCGAGTTGGCGGCGGATTCACTTAAATGTTGTGGGGCGACAAACACGGTATTCAGGGATTCTACCGTTCCGGATATGACCGCAGTGTCGTAGCCGAATAATAGCCCTCCTAACGTTGCCACTAATGTAATCGAAAAAATATAACTGGAATTATATTGAGAGTTCATTCAGACCTGCCTTAGAGGATACAGCTCTTTTGATCAGTGCCGTGATGTTGAATTTAACAGGCAGGGAAGACAATTATCATTTTTTACATTGCAATTACGTTTTGTCTTTTCTGTGATCTTAATTCTGTTTGATTTATCTATATTCAGACAGGAAATAGAATTGCAGTGATGGAGAGCACGAAAGGAAATAATCGTAACAGTGATGCAAAATAACATAAAAAAAGGGCGCTCCGTAGAGCGCCGAATAACAGTCACAGGTTGGGATAACATAAGTTGAGGGTTGCAGTGGCATTGCCCGTTGCCGGGCAGGTACTTCGGTAAAACTTAACCTTTCACACCACCCGCGGTCAGACCGTTGACTAGCCAGCGCTGCGCCAGCAAGAACACCAGAGTGATCGGAATGGCTGAAAGTACAGCCGCGGCGGCAAAGTCGCCCCACAAATAGTTCTGTGGGTTGAGGTACTGCTGCATACCTACCGCAAGGGTATAGCTGTTCACATCACGCAGCAGCAGTGACGCGACCGGTACTTCGGTAATAGCGGCAATGAAAGACAGAATAAACACGACCGCCAGAATCGGAACGGAAAGCGGCAGCAGCACCAGGCGGAATGCCTGCCACGGCGTAGCGCCATCCAGCGCGGCCGCTTCTTCCAGTGAACCGTCGATAGTTTCGAAATAGCCCTTTATCGTCCATACATGCAGCGCAATACCGCCGAGGTAGGCGAAGATCACGCCGCCGTGCGTGTTCAGGCCGATAAACGGAATGTACTGGCCCAGGCGATCAAACAAAGCATACAACGCGACCAGAGACAGCACCGCCGGGAACATCTGGAAAATCAGCATCCCTTTCAGCAGGGTTGCTTTGCCCGGGAAACGCATACGAGCAAAGGCGTAAGCACAGGTAGTGGAAAGTGTCACGATACCGATCGCGGTAATGCTGGCCACTTTCACCGAGTTCCACAGCCATAACAGTACCGGGAACGGCGGTGGCGTCACACGGCCATCCGCGTGTTCAACGCTAAAGCCCAGCGCCAGTTTCCAGTGTTCCCAGGAGATGTTTTCCGGGATCAGGCTGCCGGTGGCAAAGTTACCTTCGCGCAGCGAGATAGCGATAACCATCAGCAGCGGGAACATGATCGCCGCGATAAAAATCAGCAGCCCTAAGTGCGTTGCGAATAAACGTAACTTTTGTGATTTCGGTTGGACCATAGCCATTGTCGTTATCTCCCCTAATCAAACTTCATACGTGTGGCTTTCAGGTTCACAATCGCCAGCGCACCAACCAGCAGGAAGATCAGCGTAGCAATCGCCGCCGCCAGACCGAAGTCCTGACCACCGCCGCCTTCAAAGGCGATACGGTAGGTGTAGCTCACGAGCAGGTCGGTATAACCGGCTGGTGTGGTGGTACCAAGACGGTCCGGACCACCGTTGGTCAACAGCTGAATCAGCACGAAGTTGTTAAAGTTAAAGGCGAAGCTGGCGATCATCAGCGGCGTCAGCGGCTTAATTAACAGCGGTAGCGTTATCTTAAAGAAGTTCTGGAATGGACCTGCGCCATCCATCGCTGAGGCTTCATACAGGTCGTCAGGAATCGCTTTCAGCAGACCCATGCACAGGATCATCATGTATGGATAACCGAGCCAGGTGTTGACAATAATAATCATCGAACGCGCGGTCGTTGGGTCGCTGAACCAGGCCGGTTTGATGCCAAACAGCGCGCTCAGCATCATGTTGATTTCACCAAAGCTCTGGTTGAATAAGCCCTTGAAAATCAGAATCGAGATAAACGACGGTACGGCATACGGAAGAATCAGCAGGACGCGGTAAATCGCTTTGCCTTTGAGAGACTCCCACTGTACGAGACAGGCCAGCACCATGCCCACGGCAACGGTCAAAATAACGGTCAGTACCGAGAAGACCACCGTCCAGACGAAGATGGCGAAGAACGGTTTCTGGATGCCTTCGTCGGTAAACACGCGGGTGAAGTTATCCCAGCCGATGGCAACGGTGTAGCCCGGGCTGAGTTTTTCGCTACCCCAGCTACCGTCAGCGTTAATCGCCTGATAATAACCAATATCGTTGTTGGCGCGGTATTTTACGCCGCTCTGGCTGTTGGTGAGTGTGCCGTCTTCAGCGAGCGTATAAAGTGGCTGCGTGCCGGAAAACTGGCGCAGCGAACTCATGGTAACTTTGCTTTCATCCGGCAGGATGGCGGTCAATTGGGTAAGCGCCTGGCGATTCTGCGTGATGATACGCAGTGTTGCACGTTCGCCTGCCGGCAGCGCCTCGGCTTCTTTCAGTTGCAGTTTCTGCTCGCCGCCAAATTTAAAAGCGTCAGAAAGGTAATTCTTGCCGGTTTCACCGTCGGTGAGGGCCAGTTGCCACTCATCACCCGCCGGATACAGGCCAAAGTTGTAGGTTTTCCCAGCCTGATACGAACGATCCATCAGGACTTCCTGAGCGCGTTCAAAGGTCAGCTGGTTGGTACTGCTGTAGTTGGTAAAGGCAATGGCGATCGTACAAATCAGCGGAAACAGGACAAACAGCCCCATACCGGCAACGCCCGGGTAAACATAGCGCCAGGCATAGGCTTTACGGTTAGCGAAAATATACAGGCCAGCAGAGCTTAAAATCAGCGTCATGATGGCAAACAGGTACTCCCCCTGAGCGTACATCAAAACAACAAGGTAACCGACCAGCAGCCCAAGCAGACCCATCACTGACCATTTCAGCGTGTCGCTTTGCCACCAGTGTTTCTTTTTAATGACATCCATGGGGATCTTCCTCTACAACATTGAACATCTGTCGGCAAAAGTGCCTGATGGCGCTGCGCTTATCAGGCCTACGGTGAGTTGTAGGCCGGATAAGGCATTTATGCCGCCATCCGGCACGTGTGCTACAGCACTACTTGGTGATACGACCCTGCGCGTCTTTCAGTGCGGCATCGACGGTCTGACGGCCGCTGGCTGCATTGATCACTGCGGTACGAACGGCATACCAGAATGCGGACATCTGTGGGATGTTCGGCATGATTTCGCCTTTCTGGGCGTTATCCATAGTGGCGGCGATACGTGGGTCTTTCGCTAACTGATCCTGGAAGGATTTCAGCGCAACGGCGCCCAGCGGTTTGTCCTTGTTCACTTCATCCAGACCCTGATCGGTCAGCAGGTAGTTTTCGAGGAACTCTTTCGCCAGTTCTTTGTTCGGGCTGGCGGCGTTGATACCGGCGCTCAGAACGCCAACAAACGGTTTAGACGCTTTGCCTTTGAAGGTTGGCAGCAGCGTGACGCCGTAGTTGATTTTGCTCTTATCGATGTTGGACCATGCCCACGGACCGTTAATGGTCATCGCGGTATCGCCTTTGTTAAAGGCCGCTTCGGCGATGGAGTAATCGGTATCCGCGTTCATGTGTTTGTTCTTGATCAGATCAACCAGGAAGGTCAGACCCGCTTTCGCGCCAGCGTTATCCACGCCCACGTCTTTCACATCGTACTTACCGTTCTCAAACTTGAACGCGTAACCACCGTCGGCGGCAATCAGCGGCCAGGTGAAGTACGGTTCTTGCAGGTTAAACATCAGTGCGGATTTACCTTTCGCCTTCAGCTCTTTATCCAGTGCAGGAATTTCTTCCCAGGTTTTCGGTGGATTTGGAACGAGGTCTTTGTTGTAAATCAGCGACAGCGCTTCAACCGCGATCGGGTAGGCAATCAGTTTGCCGTTATAGCGTACGGCATCCCAGGTGAACGGATAGAGCTTGTCCTGGAACGCTTTGTCAGGCGTGATTTCAGCCAGCAGGCCAGACTGAGCGTAGCCGCCAAAACGGTCATGTGCCCAGAAGATGATGTCCGGGCCGTCGCCGGTCGCGGCAACCTGCGGGAATTTCTCTTCCAGTTTGTCAGGGTGCTCAATAGTGACTTTGATCCCGGTGTCTTTCTCGAATTTTTTGCCCACTTCAGCGAGGCCGTTATAGCCTTTGTCGCCGTTAATCCAGATAACCAGCTTACCTTCTTCAATCTTGGCGAGAGCCGAGGCGGAAAACATCATCGTCGTTAATGCAGACAATGCGAGGATGCGTGCGCCAGTTTTGATTTTCATAGTTCCCATCCTGTTTGGTGATTTTGCAGAGGTGGCTTAACGGTTACTAGTTTCTTTATACGACAACCTCTTTCCATCCTCCTTACCCCTACGCCCCACCCGCTCTTTATGTGATCTGTGTTACATAAATGTGAGTATTGCGTACTGGCGCACATAAAAACCCACCGATTTTTGCAGGCTGCATCACGAAATTCCTCTGAGGCTGGTGGCCCGGGTCTCAGACGCTGCTCTCTCATCCTCCCGCCTCCTCCCCCATAAAAAAGCCGGGGGGTGGAGGATTCACGCAGTCAAGGGATCGCGCATAGTCAGCCCATCATGAATGTTGCTGTCGATGACAGGTTGTAACGAAGGGAGAAGGGCATGGCGAGCGTACAGCTACGAAATGTAACGAAAGCCTGGGGTGACGTGGTGGTATCGAAAGATATCAATCTCGACATTCACGAAGGGGAATTCGTGGTGTTTGTCGGACCGTCAGGCTGCGGTAAGTCGACCTTGCTGCGTATGATCGCCGGACTTGAAACCATCACCAGTGGTGACCTGTTTATCGGGGAGACCCGGATGAACGACATTCCGCCCGCCGAACGTGGTGTAGGCATGGTCTTTCAGTCCTACGCGTTGTATCCCCATTTGTCCGTCGCGGAAAACATGTCGTTCGGCCTCAAACTGGCCGGAGCGAAAAAAGAGGTGATGAACCAGCGCGTGAACCAGGTTGCGGAAGTTCTGCAACTGGCACACCTGCTGGAGCGTAAACCAAAAGCGCTTTCCGGCGGACAACGTCAGCGTGTGGCGATTGGCCGTACGCTGGTCGCCGAACCGCGCGTATTCCTGCTGGACGAACCACTGTCGAACCTCGATGCCGCTCTGCGCGTGCAGATGCGTATTGAAATCTCCCGCCTGCATAAACGTCTTGGCCGCACGATGATTTACGTTACCCACGATCAGGTCGAAGCGATGACGCTGGCCGACAAAATTGTGGTGCTGGATGCCGGTCGCGTAGCGCAGGTTGGTAAGCCTCTGGAACTGTATCACTACCCGGCTGACCGCTTTGTGGCGGGCTTCATTGGTTCACCGAAGATGAACTTCCTGCCGGTGAAAGTCACGGCAACGGCTATCGATCAGGTGCAGGTTGAACTGCCCAACCGCCAGCAAATATGGCTCCCGGTAGACAGCCATGCGGTACAGGTTGGCGCCAACATGTCTTTAGGTATCCGCCCGGAACATCTGCTGCCCAGCGATATCGCCGATGTCACCCTCGAAGGTGAAGTGCAGGTGGTCGAGCAGCTTGGTCACGAAACACAAATTCATATCCAGATCCCCGCCATCCGTCAAAACCTGGTTTACCGCCAGAACGACGTGGTGTTGGTAGAAGAGGGTGCCACATTCGCTATCGGCCTGCCGCCAGAGCGTTGCCATCTGTTCCGTGAGGATGGCACTGCATGTCGTCGGTTGCACAAAGAGCCGGGCGTTTAAGGTGTCCCATTAAAAAAAACGCAAATCCGTCAAGGTGAAGCGTTCAAAGAAAAGCAATGATCTCAGGAGATAGAACGATGATTACTCTGCGCAAACTCCCTCTGGCGGTTGCTGTGGCAGCGGGCATTATGTCTGTTCAGGCAATGGCTGTGGATTTCCATGGTTATGCTCGTTCCGGCATTGGCTGGACAGGTAGCGGCGGTGAACAACAGTGTTTCCAGGCAACTGGTGCCCAAAGTAAATACCGTCTTGGTAACGAATGTGAAACCTATGCGGAAATCAAATTAGGTCAGGAAGTGTGGAAAGAGGGCGATAAGAGCTTCTACTTCGACACCAACGTTGCCTACTCCGTTGCACAGCAGAATGACTGGGAAGCGACCGATCCTGCTTTCCGCGAAGCCAACGTGCAGGGTAAAAACCTGATTGAATGGCTGCCGGGTTCCACCATCTGGGCCGGTAAACGTTTCTATCAGCGTCATGACGTCCACATGATCGACTTCTACTACTGGGATATTTCAGGTCCTGGTGCTGGTATTGAAAACATCGATCTGGGCTTCGGTAAACTGTCTCTGGCCGCAACCCGTTCTCAGGAAGCGGGTGGTTCTTACACCTTCAGTAGCCAGAATATCTACGACACATCCAAAGATACCGCGAACGACGTATTCGACATGCGTTTAGCGCAGATGGCCATTAACCCGGACGGCATGCTGGAACTGGGTGTTGACTACGGTCGTGCGAATAAAACTGACGGTTATAGCTACGCGGATAGCGCTTCTAAAGATGGCTGGATGTTCACTGCAGAACATACTCAGAGCATGCTGAAGGGCTATAACAAGTTCGTGGTTCAGTATGCAACTGATGCGATGACCACGCAGGGTAAAGGTGGCTCGCAGGGTACTTACGGTTCAACCTTCGATACCCAGGCAACACCAAATGATCCCGTTATCCATCATGTAAACAACAATATCAATAACAACGGTAGCCTGGTGCGCGTACTTGACCACGGTGCTATCTCTCTGGGCGACAAGTGGGACCTGATGTACGTCGGTATGTATCAGAATATCGACATGGATAATGACCTGGGTACTGAATGGTACACCGTGGGTATTCGTCCGATGTACAAATGGACACCAATCATGAGCACCCTGATGGAAGTCGGCTACGACAACGTCAAATCTCAACAGACTGGCGATCGCAACAGCCAATACAAAATCACCCTGGCACAACAGTGGCAGGCAGGCGACAGCATCTGGTCTCGTCCGGCAATCCGCGTCTTTGCAACCTATGCCAAATGGGATGAAGAGTGGGGCTACGTTAAAAATGGTAACAACGTATCTAAATACGCAGCTGCAACGAACTCTGGTATCAGCACAACCAGCCGTGGCGACAGCGATGAGTGGTCCTTCGGTGCTCAGATGGAAATCTGGTGGTAATTCAGCTCTAACCTGACGTAAAGACCGAAAGAGGGGCGCAAGCCCCTCTTGATTACGGTTTAGCGCGCTATTGCCTGGCCACCGCTGAACCCATGCTATCTGAGGTGATAACAATGAAAATGAAGAAAAGTCTCGTTGCCCTTTGTTTATCTGCAGGGTTATTTGCCAGCGCGCCTGGCATCAGCCTGGCCGATGTAAATATTGTTCCGCAGAACACCACCGCGGCGCCTGCTATTCCCACTGCAGCGTTGCAACAGTTAACCTGGACGCCAGTTGATCAATCGAAAACCCAATCAACCTCGTTGGCGACAGCGGGACAGCGTCTGGACATTGCCGGTATTAGCGGCCCGGTTGCCGCCTACAGCGTACCGGCCAACATTGGTGAACTGACCCTGACACTGAGCAGTGAAGTTAACAAACAAACCAGCGTATTCGCGCCAAACGTCTTAATTCTTGATCAGAACATGACGCCATCTGCGTTCTTCCCTAGCAGTTACTTTACCTACCAGGCACCGGGTGTGATGAGTGCCGATCGTCTGGAAGGGGTGATGCGCCTGACGCCAGCGCTGGGACAGCAAAAACTGTATGTTCTGGTCTTTACTACTGATAAAGATCTCCAGCAGACCACAACCCTGCTTGACCCGGCAAAAGCCTATGCCAAGGGGGTAGGTAACGCTGTTCCGGATATTCCGGACCCGATTGCCCGCCACACCACCGACGGTCTGCTGCATCTGAAAGTTAAAACCAGCTCCTCCTCCAGCGTGCTGGTCGGGCCGCTGTTTGGTTCTTCCGGCCCAGGTCCTGTTACGGTTGGCAATACCGCAGCACCTGCGGTGGCCTACGCGGCTCCGGCGGCAGCCGTTGCTGCTCCGGCACCACAACCCGTGAAGAAAAGCGAGCCAATGTTGAACGACACGGAAAGCTATTTTAATCAGGCGATTAAGGATGCAGTTGCAAAAGGCGATGTTGATAAAGCGCTGAAGCTGCTTGATGAAGCGGAACGTCTGGGATCCAAATCTGCCCGATCCACCTTTATCAGCAGTGTAAAAGGCAAGGGGTAAACATCTCCCCACATTGTTGATTTTGCAACAACTGGTGCGTCTCCTGGCGCACCTTTTTTTATCCTTCGGTGCTAATTGTTACACTTATGTTGCCCTACCGATCACTTAATCGTGTTTGCTCACCCCGTAATGCCTTTTCTGCGATACAATGCCTTCAGGTTATAAATCGGAGAGTAAGGCATGCCACACCCTGCGTTAACGCAACTGCGTGCGCTGCGTTATTTTGATGCGATCCCAGCGCTGGACGCCCAACTGCTCGACTGGTTGTTACTGGAAGATTCCATGACCAAACGTTTTGAGCAGCAGGGGAAAAAGGTCACCGTAACGTTGATTCGCGAAGAATTCGTTGGGCAAAATGAGGTGGCTGAAGAACTGACGCTGCTGCCTAAAGAGTCTCGTTATTGGTTACGTGAAATCCTGTTATGCGCGGATGGTGAACCCTGGCTTGCCGGACGGACTGTGGTGCCTGAATCAACCTTGTGCGGCCCTGAACTGGCCTTACAGAACCTTGGGAAAACCCCGCTCGGACGCTACCTGTTTACGTCATCGACATTGACCCGAGATTTTATTGAGATTGGCCGCGATGCAGCGCTGTGGGGGCGTCGTTCCCGCCTGCGGCTGAGCGGTAAGCCACTGATGCTTACCGAGCTTTTTCTGCCTGCGTCGCCGTTGTACTGAGAGGAAGATAAAGATGGAGTGGAGTCTGACGCAGAATAAGCTGCTGGCGTTTCACCGCTTGATGCGTACGGATAAGCCAATCGGCGCCTTACTGCTGCTCTGGCCTACGCTGTGGGCACTGTGGGTGGCGACCCCAGGCATGCCGCAACTGTGGATCCTGGCGGTTTTTGTCGCTGGCGTTTGGTTAATGCGCGCCGCCGGATGCGTGGTGAATGATTATGCCGACAGGAAATTTGACGGGCACGTCAAACGCACCGCGAATAGACCGCTGCCGAGCGGGGCTGTCACCGAGAAAGAAGCCCGAACGCTGTTTGTGGTACTGGTGCTGCTGGCCTTCCTGCTGGTTTTGACCCTCAACACGATGACCATTTTGTTATCCGTTGCGGCATTAGCATTAGCGTGGGTTTACCCGTTTATGAAGCGCTATACGCATCTGCCGCAGGTGGTGCTGGGGGCGGCGTTTGGCTGGTCGATCCCGATGGCGTTCGCCGCCGTGAGTGAGTCCGTACCGCTGAGCTGCTGGCTGATGTTCCTTGCGAATATTCTCTGGGCGGTGGCTTATGATACGCAGTACGCCATGGTTGACCGGGATGATGACCTGAAGATCGGCATTAAATCGACCGCGATCCTGTTCGGTCAGAACGACAAGCTGATTATTGGTATTTTGCAGGTAGGCGTGCTGGTGCTGATGGCGCTGGTGGGCTGGTTAAACGGGTTAGGACTGGGCTATTACTGGTCTCTGCTGGTGGCGGGCGCGCTGTTTGTCTATCAGCAGAAACTGATCGTCAACCGTGAACGTGATGCCTGCTTTAAAGCGTTTATGAACAATAACTACGTCGGTCTGGTGCTGTTCTTAGGCCTGGCAATGAGCTACTGGCATTTTTGATTTTGGCTTAGCCTGCAAAATAAAAAAACCGGTCATTTCGACCGGTTTTTTTATGCTTACTCGCCCTGAGTGGCGCTCTCGATAGTCAGACGCACATCTGACGTGACCAGTTCGGCCAGCATCTGATAGATCTTCATCGTCTCTTCCGGTTCGGCATCTCCGGTATCGCTGATGAATCCCTCGTCACGCAGCGTCAGCACCAGAGAGCTGAACACGGCTTTATCGAAGAATTCCGGCGCGTTAATGCCGTGCAGCACTGAGAGGCGTTGCGCCACGGTGCGGCTCTCTTTTTCCAGCGTGCCACGGTTGATGGACGGGTTCGCGCTCAGCAGCCAGAAGGTAATGGCGTAGCGCTGCAACGTCTCGCGAGCACCTGCCGCCAGCAGCTGTAGCGTGCGGGAGCGGGCTGGATTGATATGCAGTTCGTCATCGGTCAGGGTGATGAGTCCCTGGCGCTGCATTTCGCTGGCCAGTTCGTCAATTACCCCGGCAAGCTCATCACGCTCCCAGCGTAAGAACAGCTCCGCTTTTAGCATCGGGTACAGCGCATCAATATGCTGCTGCAACGCGGCGCGTGAAATCCGACGATGCTGAGTCACAATGGCTGCCATCAACGAAGGCAGAACCAGCATATGCGCAATATTATTGCGGTAGTAGGTCATCAATACCGCCTGCTCGCGCGGCAGAATAATGATGTCACCGATGGTGTCTTTCTCGACCTCAAACTTATTCATCTGCAAGGCGTGGTCGATCAGTTCACTGGCACTCTGCGCAGGAACAGTAGCATCCGCCGCGTACGGCACGTTGCGCAGCAGGCTCAGGTAGCAGTCAAGCTGTTCGGTTAGCTGTTCACGGGTCAGAGAGCGCTGGCGGGAAGCCAGTAACGCAGTACAGCACAGGTTCATGGCGTTGGCCGCGCCTGCGTTGTTAATGCGTACCATCAAATCGGCGGCAATGTTATTCACCGTCGGTGTCAACCAGGCCGGGCGGATCGACTCGATAGGGTCAATAGATTCACGCCACTCCGGCACATGCTGGTTGAGGTAAGTCATCAATGGCATTGGTTCACCAAAGTTGACGTAGCCCTGACCCAGGTTACGCAGCTTGCTTAAGCCACGCAGCATTTGCGGCAGACTTTCTTTCTCTTTCGTCGCGCCACGCAGCTCTTTCGCGTAGGTGCCCACTTCCATTACGTGCTCATAGCCGATGTAAATAGGTACGAGGGTAATAGGGCGCGTACCGCCGCGCAGCATCGCCTGAATAGTCATCGACAGCGTGCCGGTTTTCGGGTCGAGCAGACGACCGGTACGTGAACGGCCCCCTTCGACAAAGTACTCAACCGAGTAGCCGCGGCTGAACAGCTCGCCCAGGTATTCGCGGAATACGGTGGAATAGAGCTTGTTGCCCTTGAAGGTACGACGAATAAAGAACGCGCCCAGACGGCGGAAAATCGGACCCGCTGGCCAGAAGTTCAGGTTGATACCGGCTGCGATGTGCGGCGGCACCAAACCCTGATGGTACAGAACGTACGACAGCAGCATATAGTCCATATGGCTGCGGTGGCACGGAACGTACACGATTTCATGCCCATCGTGCGCCAACTGGCGTACACGTTCAGCATTATGAACGTTAATCCCCTGATACAGACGGTTCCAGGTAAAGCCCAAAATACGGTCCGTCAGACGAATCATTTCGTAGGAGAAGTTGGCGGCAATCTCTTCCATCAGCGCAATGGCATTTTGCTGCGCTTTTTCGTGGGAGATTTTTTTACTGCGCGCTTCATCTTCTACCGCACGAGCGATCGCTTTTGAAGCTAACAGTTTATTAAACAGATCCTGGCGGGCAGGGAGGCGCGGGCCGACAGCGGCCAGGCGCTGGCGAGCAAAGTGCATACGCGCCACGCGTGCCAGCTTCTGGGCGATGATCTTATCCGTACCGTGTTCATCCGCCATACGGCGCAGAGAGACCGACGGGGAGAAACGGACAAAACTGTCGCGACCCAGCCAGGACACCGCAAAGAATTTCTGTACGCCGTTTAGCATACGTAACGGCGGATTGACCTCGCCTTTTTCACGCCCCGGCGCACGGCCAAACATCACCGAAACCGGCACCATCTGCACATCCAGATCTGGATTGCTGCGATGCAAGTCGAGATAGTTGTGGAACAGCTTGATAGACTCTTCTTTCGGCGTGTAATAGGTGAATACACGCGGACCGCCGTGAATAAACACGTAGCGCGGTAACAGCGTTCCGTCTATCTCTAGTGGTTCCAGGGGATCGGGGAGGTCGTGCACCAGACATTGGGCACGCAGCGTCAGCAAGTCTGCTTTCGAATTGTACGGTAGGACGTACATAATGGGACGCGAAGTATCGAGTCCCAATTCCGGAGCAGGTTCTGCTGGAATAGACTTGCTTTTTACCAGGACGCTTAATGGTAAATTCAGTAATTTGTAGTAAATTCGTGGCCAGCCGGACATAAACGATGTAAAGCCTCTGGTTAATAATGCAAATGCGCTGCAAGGATATCAGAAAGTTTAGTGAATTTCTGTGGTATCCGGTCATACTTCGCGCTGCTTTGCCACACCCTGAACAAACGGGGTAACGTTACAATGACATTGACGCTAATAATGTAAAAAGGTTCTTTTTGATGGCCAATAATACCACTGGATTCACCCGAATTATCAAAGCAGCAGGTTATTCCTGGAAAGGTTTTCGCGCTGCATGGATTAATGAGGCGGCATTCCGTCAGGAAAGTGTTGCCGTCCTGCTGGGCGTCGCTATCGCCTGCTGGCTGGATGTTGATGCAATTACCCGCGTGTTGTTGATCGGTTCTGTGATGCTGGTGATGATCGTTGAAATCCTCAACAGTGCGATTGAAGCGGTAGTTGATCGTATTGGTTCTGAGTACCACGAACTTTCCGGTCGGGCGAAAGATATGGGGTCGGCAGCGGTATTGCTGTCTATTTTTGTCGCGCTGATCACCTGGGGCATTCTGTTGTGGTCGCATTTGCGATAAGGCTTCCACAACTGCATAAATCTCCTGTTTTTTGTGCAGTTTGCGGTTCCAAAATCGCCTTTAGCTGTATATACTCACAGCATAACTGTATATACACCCAGGGGGCGGAATGAAAGCGTTAACGGCCAGGCAACAAGAGGTGTTTGATCTCATTAGAGATCACATCAGCCAGACAGGTATGCCACCGACGCGTGCGGAGATCGCGCAGCGTTTGGGGTTCCGTTCCCCAAACGCAGCTGAAGAACACCTGAAAGCGCTGGCGCGTAAAGGTGTGCTGGAAATTGTATCCGGCGCATCGCGCGGTATTCGACTGTTGCAGGAAGAAGAAGAAGGGTTACCGCTTGTGGGGCGCGTGGCAGCCGGTGAGCCACTTTTGGCGCAGCAGCACATTGAAGGCCACTATCAGGTCGATCCTTCACTGTTCAAACCGAACGCCGATTTTCTGCTGCGCGTTAGCGGTATGTCGATGAAAGATATCGGGATTATGGACGGTGATTTACTCGCTGTGCATAAGACCCAGGACGTGCGTAACGGCCAGGTTGTTGTTGCCCGTATTGATGACGAAGTTACGGTTAAGCGTCTGAAAAAGCAGGGCAACAAGGTTGAACTCTTGCCAGAAAACAGCGAATTCAAACCTATCGTTGTCGACCTGCGCGAACAAAACTTCACTATTGAAGGGCTGGCAGTAGGCGTCATTCGTAACGGTGAATGGCTGTAATTTTCTGTTGAATCCCTGTAGGCCGGATAAGACGATGACGTCGCCATCCGGCAACGTGCCCGGTAGCGCTGCGCTTGCCGGGCCTGCATCACATTGTCCAGTACGTCTAACTTCTTCTCAGGCCCTCCTGTATGCCTTTCTTTACCTCTTCTGATAAAGCACTCTGGCACCTCGCCTTACCGATGATCTTCTCCAATATCACCGTTCCCCTGCTGGGACTGGTGGATACTGCGGTGATTGGTCATCTGGATAGTCCAGTCTATCTTGGCGGTGTTGCGGTTGGTGCCACGGCAACCAGTTTTCTTTTTATGCTGCTGCTTTTTTTGCGCATGAGTACCACTGGTCTGACCGCACAGGCATTTGGTGCGAAAAATCCACAGGCGCTGGCGCGCGCACTGGTGCAGCCGCTCATGCTGGCGCTGGGAGCGGGGTTGCTTATCGCACTGTTTCGTACGCCAATTATCGATCTGGCTCTGCACATTGTTGGCGGAAGTGAAGCGGTACTGGAGCAGGCCCGACGTTTCCTCGAAATTCGCTGGTTAAGCGCACCCGCCTCGCTGGCGAATCTGGTGCTGCTCGGCTGGCTGCTTGGCGTTCAGTATGCGCGTGCGCCGGTTATCTTGTTGATTGTCGGCAATATTCTCAACATTGTGCTTGATGTATGGCTGGTTATGGGCCTGCATATGAACGTGCAGGGTGCGGCACTGGCAACGGTGATTGCTGAATATGCCACCTTGCTGATCGGCCTGATGATGGTGCGCAAAGTCCAGCATATGCGCGGAATTTCGCTGGCAATGCTGAAGCAGGCGTGGCGTGGCAACTTCCGCCGTTTGTTGGCACTTAACCGTGACATCATGTTGCGCTCGCTACTGCTGCAGCTCTGTTTTGGCGCTATCACGGTGCTGGGTGCGCGTCTGGGAGGCGATATCATTGCGGTTAATGCCGTTCTGATGACCCTGCTAACCTTTACCGCCTACGCGCTGGATGGATTTGCCTATGCCGTGGAAGCGCATTCGGGCCAGGCCTATGGGGCGCGAGATGGTAGCCAGTTGCTGGACGTCTGGCGGGCGGCCTGCCGACAGTCCGGTATTGTGGCTATTTTGTTCTCGTTGGTTTATGCCCTGTTTGGCGAGCAGATTGTTGCGCTACTGACCTCGCTGCCGCAAATCCAACTGCTGGCCGATCGCTATCTTTTCTGGCAGGTGGTGTTACCGCTGGTGGGTGTCTGGTGTTATCTGCTCGACGGAATGTTTATTGGCGCGACGCGCGCGGCAGAAATGCGCAACAGTATGGCCGTTGCTGCCACAGGATTTGCATTAACGCTGCTGACTTTGCCGTGGCTGGGAAACCATGGCTTGTGGTTGGCGTTAACGGTTTTCCTGGCGTTGCGCGGGCTTTCACTGGCCTTTATCTGGCGACGTCACTGGCGTAATGGAACCTGGTTTGCCTGAGCGGGATGGTTAAAAATTCCGAATAGTAAATAAAACCCAGAATCACTGACTACACTTATTCTCACGTCCAGCAAAAACAGCATGTGTCTGGACATGGCACTCTCGCTATTCACAACCTAACGATGAGGACTTGATGATGAATAAAGACGAAGTCGGCGGCAACTGGAAGCAGTTTAAAGGTAAAGTGAAAGAGCAATGGGGCAAACTGACCGATGATGATATGACGGTCATTGAAGGTAAACGTGACCAACTGGTCGGTAAAGTCCAGGAGCGTTACGGTTACGCGAAAGATCAGGCGGAGAAAGAAGTTAACGATTGGGAAAAACGTAATGATTACCGCTGGTAATTAACCCTTCCCTCCTGAGAGTACAAGGATGTACGCTCTCCCGCTTACCTAGCGCCCAACCTTCTTCTTCACCTGAATCGTATGGTCATGCTGGCACTCGCCAGGATGGCGGCAAGATTCAACTTCCACACAGGCCGGACACAGCCCGTGGGCTTCAATAACGTTATGCCGCAGTGCAAAGCCCATTTTTGCCGCCAGCGTATGCATAATGTCTTCAACGCCTTCCGCACACTCTTCTTTTACCACGCCGCAGCGGTCGCAAATGAACATTGCAGAACTGTGGGTTGGCTGATCGAACAGATGACAAAGCACATAGCTGTTGGTGGATTCCACCTTGTGCACGAAACCTTGTTCCAGCAGAAAATCGAGCGCACGATATACGGTAGGTGGTTTAGCCTGCGGCTCGGTTTCCCGCAGCAGGTCGAGCAGGTCATAGGCGCTGATCGCACCTTCCTGCAGGCTCATCAGGCGCAGTACTTCGAGGCGTTGTGGCGTAAGCCGCACGTTGCGTTGCGCGCAGAGTTTTTCAGCTTGAGCCAATAACTCTTGCGTAGTGGTTTTGTCCATTTGGCGCCTCGATTTGCGTGGAAGGTTAATCCCTTACTTTAACATGTTCTGCTTAAAACACCGAGATCCACCGTGGTGTGCTATACCTGACGCATCGCAATACTGGAAAATAACCATGAAAAGACCCGATTGTATTCGCCACTGGCGTGAGGTTGAGGGGGCTGATGACTCCACTTATCCTGACAGCGATGAGCTATTTGCTATTGGCGCGCCGCTTGCCCGCAAGTTGGGGTTAGGACGACTCGGCATTCATCATGAACGCCTGCCGCCGGGTCGGCGCACGTCGTACCCGCACGCTGAAAGCGATGAAGAAGAATTTATCTACGTGCTGGAAGGTTATCCTGAGGTCTGGATTAACGGGTATTTATGGAAGCTGGAACCGGGCGACAGCGTCGGTTTCCCTGCAGGTACAGGCGTGTGCCATACCTTTATCAATAACACTAGTGAAGAGGTGCGCCTGTTAGTCGTGGGTGAGGCGAACAAAAAATACAACCGCATTTATTATCCGCTTAACCCGGTCTATGCCGCTACACGTGAGGATCGCTGGGTCGACCATCCGCCGCAGTTTTTTGGATCTCACGACGGAAAACCGGGGTGTAAATAGCTTTTGTTTAGGGTCAGGGGGAGTGAGCCGCGAGGATGTGGCTCACTATCGTAACGGTCTATGCTATAGTAGCGCCCCTTTTTTAACCGGATGCTTGAATATTCGCCATGCTGCCTGAATCTCAGTCTACCGCTTTTCCCGCTCATCGTTTTTCTATCGCGCCGATGCTCGACTGGACGGACAGACACTGCCGCTACTTTTTACGTTTACTGTCCAGCCAGACGCTGCTCTATACGGAGATGGTAACCACTGGCGCAATCATTCATGGTAAAGGCGATTATCTGGCGTATAGCGAAGAAGAACATCCGGTCGCATTACAACTGGGCGGGAGCGATCCTGCGGCGCTGGCGCAGTGCGCAAAGCTCGCTGAACAGCGGGGCTACGACGAAATTAACCTCAACGTGGGTTGTCCTTCCGACCGCGTACAGAATGGCATGTTTGGCGCCTGCCTGATGGGGAATGCGCAACTGGTCGCCGATTGCGTCAAAGCAATGCGCGACGTGGTGTCGATTCCGGTAACGGTGAAAACTCGTATCGGTATTGATGACCAGGATAGCTACGAATTCCTCTGCGATTTCATCAACACGGTATCTGGCAAAGGCGAATGTGAGATGTTTATCATTCACGCCCGCAAGGCCTGGCTGTCAGGGTTAAGCCCGAAAGAAAACCGCGAAATTCCACCGCTGGATTATGACCGTGTTTATCAGTTAAAGCGTGATTTTCCGCATCTGATGATGTCGATCAACGGCGGCATTAAATCGTTGGAAGAAGCGAAAATTCATCTGCAACATATGGATGGCGTGATGGTGGGGCGTGAGGCGTATCAAAACCCAGGCATTCTGGCGTCCGTTGACCGCGAGATTTTTGCAGCTACCACCGAAGATACCGATCCAGTCGCCGTGGTGCGTGCCATGTACCCGTATATTGAGCGTGAACTGAGTAAGGGAACCTATTTGGGACATGTGACACGCCATATGTTGGGGCTGTTTCAGGGGATCCCTGGTGCCCGTCAGTGGCGTCGCTATCTGAGCGAGAATGCACATAAAGCCGGGGCAGATATTAACGTTCTGGAGCACGCGCTGAAGCTGGTGGCAGACAAGCGTTAAGTTTTCACCAAAAGTTAGTTAATTTCACCACGCCCTGCGCTTTGTCGCGGGGCGTTTTCTTTATAAATCAACGCATTATTTTTGGCATGTTTCTTGTAAAGCAATGGAGAGAATTTCATTTCGGGAGAGAGCCATGCTGGAACTACTTTTTGTGATTGGATTTTTTATCATGCTGATGGTCACCGGCGTTTCTTTGCTGGGCGTTCTGGCCGCATTGGTCGTAGCCACCGCAGTGATGTTTCTGGGCGGACTATTTGCCTTGATGATTAAACTGTTGCCCTGGCTGCTACTGGCTGTTGCCGTGGTGTGGGTTATCAAGGCGATAAAAGCGCCAAAAGTCCCACAGTATCAGCGCAATAACCGCCGGTTTTACTAAGGTATTGAGCGGTACGTCACAACCTGCAACATTGCCTTTAGAACCAAATAGGAATTGATTATCAAATCTGTCACTATTGCCAGGTTAACGAATTCATCGAGCTGTACCCTACATACAGCCGAACTAAAAAAAGAAAGGGCTTCCTACGGGAAGCCCTAATTCTTTCTTTCCCCGTCATCTTACGGAATCAGCAAACTCGATCCCTGCGTGGCCCGGCTTTCCAGTACTTCATGAGCACGCTGTGCATCGTGCAGTGCGAACGTCTGACCAGGCGTGACATCCACTTTGATCACTCCACTGGCAATGAGCGAGAATAGCTCATTGCTGGCTTCGGTTAATTCGCGGTGATTGGTGACATACCCCTGGAGTGAAGGACGGGTCACGTACAGCGAACCTTTCTGGTTCAGAATGCCTAAGTTCACGCCAGTCACCGGCCCGGAAGCATTACCAAAGCTGACCATTAGTCCCCGGCGCTGTAAACAATCCAGCGAGGCTTCCCAGGTATCTTTCCCTACCGAGTCATACACCACCCGCACTTTTTTACCGCCAGTTATCTCTTTCACTCGCTCAACAATGCTCTCTTCACGATAGTTAATGACCTGCCATGCGCCAGCCTGCAACGCAATTTGCGCCTTTTGCGCACTGCCGACGGTACCAATCAGCTTCGCACCCAATGCTTTTGCCCACTGGCAGGCAATCATGCCGACGCCGCCCGCAGCCGCATGGAACAAAAACGGCTCATCAGGCTGAATTTCATACGTTTTACGTAACAGATAAAAAACGGTTAGCCCTTTAAGAAACGAGGCGGCAGCTTGTTCAAACGAGATAGCGTTAGGCAGGATGGCGGCTTTATCGGCCGGAACGTTATGCACTGAGCTGTAGGCGCCAAGGGCAGACTGGGCGTACACCACGCGATCGCCAGCTTTAATGTGTGTCACTTTGCTGCCGACTTTGCTGACCACGCCTGCGGCTTCGGTACCCAGACCGCTGGGCAGGGAAGGCGGTGGATAAAGACCACTGCGGATGTAGGTGTCGATATAGTTGATCCCAATCGCTTTGTTCTCGACCTGGATTTCGTTTTCCGCCGGGTCTACGGGCGTAAACTCCACCGCCTTGAGTACATCAGGGCCACCATGCTTGTGAAATTCAATACGTGTTGCCATGCTTCCTCCAAAAGAAATGTGGTAATCTTTCGACCCAATCATTATCTCGGTAACTCCATTCACTATGGCAGGAAATAAACCCTTCAACAAACAACAGACTGATGCTCGTGAGCGCGATCCCCAGGTCGCCGGGCTGAAAGTACCGCCGCACTCGATTGAAGCGGAACAGTCGGTGTTGGGCGGTTTAATGCTGGATAACGAACGCTGGGACGATGTCGCCGAGCGTGTGGTGGCGGAAGATTTTTATACCCGACCACACCGGCATATCTTCACGGAAATGCATCGCCTGCAGGAGATGGGAAAACCCATCGATCTGATCACGCTGGCAGAGTCGCTGGAGGTTCAGGGACAACTGGACAGCGTCGGCGGTTTTGCTTACCTGGCTGAGTTATCTAAAAATACGCCAAGTGCGGCGAATATTAGCGCTTATGCGGATATCGTCCGCGAACGTGCCGTTGTTCGTGACATGATTTCAGTTGCGAACGAAATCGCGGAAGCCGGTTTTGATCCGCAAGGACGCTCCAGTGAAGATCTGTTGGACCTTGCGGAATCCCGCGTCTTTAAAATCGCGGAAAGCCGCGCTAATAAAGACGAAGGCCCGAAAAATATCACCGATGTGCTCGACGCAACCGTCGCGCGTATCGAGCAACTGTTCCAGCAGCCGCACGACGGCGTCACCGGAGTGAACACCGGTTATGACGACCTCAATAAAAAGACGGCTGGTTTGCAGCCGTCAGACTTAATTATTGTCGCCGCGCGTCCGTCGATGGGTAAAACGACATTTGCAATGAACCTCGTCGAAAATGCGGCGATGTTGCAGGATAAGCCGGTTCTTATCTTTAGTCTTGAAATGCCCTCAGAACAGATCATGATGCGTTCCCTGGCCTCGCTCTCACGCGTCGACCAAACCAAAATCCGTACCGGTCAACTGGATGATGAGGACTGGGCGCGAATTTCCGGAACAATGGGTATTTTGCTGGAGAAACGAAACATCTATATTGATGACTCCTCCGGCCTGACGCCTACGGAAGTGCGCTCGCGTGCCCGTCGTATCGCCCGTGAACATGGCGGTATCGGACTTATCATGATCGACTACCTGCAGCTGATGCGCGTGCCGTCGCTCTCCGACAACCGTACGCTGGAAATTGCAGAAATCTCCCGCTCGCTGAAAGCGTTAGCGAAAGAACTGCATGTGCCGGTGGTGGCGCTGTCGCAGCTTAACCGCTCTCTGGAACAACGTGCCGACAAGCGTCCGGTCAACTCGGATCTGCGTGAGTCCGGCTCCATCGAGCAGGATGCCGACTTAATCATGTTTATCTATCGTGATGAGGTTTATCACGAAAACAGCGACCTGAAAGGGATCGCAGAAATCATTATTGGTAAGCAACGTAACGGCCCGATCGGTACGGTGCGCCTGACGTTTAACGGTCAGTGGTCGCGCTTCGATAACTATGCGGGCCCACAATACGACGACGAATAAATCTCCGTCATCCTTCATGCTGCAGATGTGTTGACTACGCCCGTTCACCCCGATCACTTAGTTTACTAAGCTTCCGGGGATTCTCTGGCTTGTCGCCCTCCAGCAACACGAATGATTTAGAAGATTCTTTTATAAAGGAATACAAATGCAAGCGGCAACTGTAGTCATTAACCGCCGCGCTCTGCGACACAACCTGCAACGTCTGCGTGAACTGGCTCCAGCCAGCAAACTGGTTGCGGTCGTGAAAGCGAACGCCTACGGCCATGGTCTGTTAGAGACCGCGCGAACGCTCCCCGATGCGGACGCTTTTGGTGTCGCTCGTCTTGAAGAAGCCCTGCGCTTGCGAGCGGGAGGGATCACGCAGCCCATCCTGCTGCTGGAGGGTTTTTTTGATGCCTCCGATCTGCCGACTATTTCCGCGCAGCGTCTGCATACTGCCGTCCACAACCAGGAGCAGCTCGAAGCCCTGGAAGCCGCTAAACTGGCTGAACCCGTTACCGTCTGGATGAAGCTCGACACCGGTATGCACCGCCTGGGCGTACGCCCTGAGCAGGCCGAGGCGTTTTATCAGCGCTTAACACAGTGTGAAAACGTGCGCCAACCGGTCAATATCGTCAGCCACTTTGCTCGCGCGGACGAGCCTGAGTGTGGCGCGACCGAAAAACAGCTCGATATCTTCAACAGTTTTTGTGAAGGCAAACCGGGGCAGCGTTCGATTGCCGCGTCGGGTGGTATTTTGCTGTGGCCGCAGTCTCACTTCGACTGGGCGCGTCCGGGGCTGATTCTGTATGGCGTATCGCCACTGGAAAATCACTCCATCGGCGCTGATTTTGGCTGCCAGCCGGTAATGTCGCTGACCTCAAGCCTGATTGCGGTGCGCGAGCACAAAGCGGGGGAGCCGGTTGGTTATGGTGGAACCTGGCTGAGTGAGCGCGACACGCGTCTTGGCGTGGTAGCGATGGGCTATGGAGATGGTTACCCGCGCGCAGCGCCTTCGGGGACGCCGGTACTGGTCAATGGCCGTGAAGTGCCGATCGTCGGTCGCGTCGCGATGGATATGATCTGCGTCGATTTAGGCCCCGAAGCGCAGGATAAAGCCGGCGATTCGGTGATTCTGTGGGGCGAGGGCTTGCCCGTTGAACGCATTGCTGAAATGACGAAAGTAAGTGCTTACGAACTTATTACGCGCCTGACCTCAAGGGTAGCGATGAAGTATATCGATTAGCAGCATGATGTGCCGGACAGGTGGTTACGCCGCCTTCCGGCAATATTCCTCTCAACATCCTCTCGATCTTCTCCCACTTCCGGTTTATTGTGTTCTTAACCCCTGCCTGTAAACCCGGAGAACCACACGTGTTTCAAAAAGTTGACGCCTACGCCGGCGACCCGATCTTATCGCTCATGGAGCGCTTCAAAGAAGATTCACGTAGCGACAAAGTGAATCTCAGCATCGGCCTGTATTACAACGAAGACGGCATTATTCCTCAGCTTAAAGCTGTGGCAGAAGCGGAAGCCCGCCTCAATGCCAAACCGCATGGCGCTTCGCTGTATCTGCCGATGGAAGGTCTGAACACGTATCGCCATACTATTGCGCCGCTGCTGTTTGGCGCAGAACATCCGGTTCTCCAGCAGCAGCGCGTCGCAACCATTCAGACGCTGGGCGGCTCCGGTGCGTTAAAGGTTGGCGCAGACTTCCTGAAACGTTATTTCCCTGATTCTGGCGTGTGGGTCAGCGATCCGACCTGGGAAAACCATATCGCGATTTTTGAAGGTGCCGGATTCGAAGTAAGCACTTACCCATGGTATGACGACACGACCAACGGTGTGCGTTTCAACGACCTGCTGGCAACGCTGAATACCCTACCGGCGCGCAGCATCGTGCTGCTACATCCGTGCTGCCATAACCCGACAGGGGCGGATTTAACGCCTGCGCAGTGGGATAGCGTTATTGAGATCCTGAAAGCACGCGATCTGATTCCGTTCCTGGACATTGCTTACCAGGGCTTTGGTGGTGGAATGGAAGACGATGCCTATGCGATTCGCGCCATTGCCAGCGCCGGATTGCCTGCTCTGGTCAGTAACTCATTCTCGAAGATTTTCTCCTTATACGGCGAGCGTGTCGGCGGACTGTCAGTGGTATGTGAAGACGCTGAAGCCGCTAGCCGCGTGCTGGGGCAGCTAAAAGCGACGGTGCGTCGGAACTACTCCAGCCCGCCAAACTTTGGTGCGCAGGTAGTTGCCGCGGTACTGGGTGATGACGCGCTGAAAGCCAGTTGGCAGGCGGAAGTTGAAGAGATGCGTACCCGCATTCTGGCGATGCGCCAGGAGTTGGTTAACGTATTGAATACGGAGATCCCAGGCCGTAACTTTGACTACCTGCTACAACAGCGCGGGATGTTCAGCTATACCGGGCTTAGCGCAGCCCAGGTTGATCGTCTGCGCGATGAGTTCGGTGTATACCTGATCGCCAGCGGTCGCATGTGCGTGGCCGGGTTGAATCACGGTAACGTGCAGCGCGTGGCGAAGGCATTTGCCGCCGTCATGTAACCGACTTTGCAGGCCTGATAAGCGTCGCGCCATCAGGCCTGTTTTCCAATGTGATCGTGCTCCTTTTCCAGGACAAAACCAGAGAAAATCCTTCCTTTCCCTCCCCCTAAGGGGTAAGGTCAGATAGTTTTTTGACCAGTTGTTAATAAAAAAATGATAACTAACTGACTACTTAGGGAAAAATATGCGCAAGTTTACGTTGGCACTGAGTGCCGTTTGTTTATTGTTCACGCTAAATCAGCCAGCCCAGGCACTCGTTTCTTCTCCCTCTCAGCTCAATCCAGGCACTAACGTTGCAAAGCTCGCTGAGCAGGCTCCCATTCACTGGGTCTCCGTGGCACAAATTGAAAACAGCCTGACCGGACGTCCGCCGATGGCCGTCGGGTTTGATATCGATGACACAGTCCTCTTTTCCAGCCCAGGCTTCTGGCGCGGTAAAAAAACGTATTCTCCGGACAGTGAGGATTACCTGAAGAATCCGGCCTTCTGGGAAAAAATGAACAATGGCTGGGACGAGTTCAGTATTCCAAAAGAAGTCGCGCGCCAACTGATTGATATGCACGTGCGTCGCGGTGACAGCATCTTTTTCGTGACCGGGCGTAGCCAGACGAAGACTGAAACGGTGTCGAAAACGTTGTCTGATAACTTTCACATCCCAGCTGGAAATATGAATCCGGTCATTTTTGCCGGCGACAAGCCGGGTCAGAACACCAAAATGCAGTGGCTGCAGGATAAAAATATCCGCATGTTCTACGGTGACTCCGATAATGACATTACCGCTGCTCGCGACGTGGGTATTCGCGGTATTCGCATTTTGCGCGCCTCTAACTCCACTTATAAGCCGTTGCCACAGGCCGGTGCGTTTGGTGAAGAGGTGATCGTCAACTCGGAATATTGAGGACGCTGGCTGCGGATTGCTGTTTTTTTAAACAAATTTACATTGCTGGCTTTTACCTTTTGCGGACTTGCTGCACACTGAATAAAAGATGTTCTCATGAGGCAATATGCTGGTAAGGGGAATAAAGATGACGAATTCGGAGTTGCTGCAATACTGCATGGCAAAAACGGGCGCGGAGCAGAGCGTTCACAGTGACTGGAAGGCCACGCAAATCAAAGTCGAAGATGTGCTTTTTGCCATGGTAAAAGAGGTGGAAGAACGCCCGGCGGTGTCTCTGAAAACCAGCCCTGAACTGGCAGAACTGTTGCGCCAGCAGCATAGCGATGTTCGGCCAAGCAGGCATCTCAATAAAGCGCACTGGAGTACGGTGTATCTGGACGGCTCGCTGCCGGATTCACAGATTTATTATCTGGTCGACGCCTCTTATCAGCAGGCAGTGAACACGTTGCCGGAAGATAAACGCCGGATACTGACGCAGCCCTGATCCGTTTCGCCGGATGCGGCGCAAGCGCCTTATCCGGCCTACAGGCTTTATGCATATTCTGTAGTTTCGTAGGCGCTGATAAGCGCAGTGCCATCAGGCACAACGGTTGCCGGATGCGGCGTAAGCACCTTATCCGGCCTACAAGATTTATGCCTGGTCTGTAGTTTCGTAGGCGCTGATAAGCGCAGTGCCATCAGGCACAACGGTTGCCGGATGCGGCGCAAGCGCCTTATCCGGCCTACAGGCTTTATGCCTGGTCTGTAGTTTCGTAGGCCTGATAAGCGCAGTGCCATCATGCACAACGGTTGCCGGATGCGGCGCAAGCGCCTTATCCGGCGTACAAGCTTTATGCCTGGTCTGTAGTTTCGTAGGCCTGATAAGCGCAGTGCCATCAGGCACAACCGTAGCCGGATGCGGTGTAAGCGCTTTATCCGGCCTACAAGCTTCATGCCTGGTCTGTAGTTTTGTAGGCCTGATAAGCGTAGCGCTATCAGGCACAACGGTTGCCGGCTGCGGCGCAAGCGCCTTATCCGGCCTACAAGCTTCATGCATATTCTGTAGGCCAGACAAGTGTTGCGTAATTACAACAGTGGTTTGAGGAAGCGGGCTGTGTGTGAGGCTTCACACTCAGCGACCGTTTCTGGTGTGCCGGAGACAAGGATTTCGCCGCCGCCGCTGCCGCCTTCCGGACCGAGATCGACAATCCAGTCTGCGGTCTTAATCACGTCCAGATTGTGCTCAATCACCACGATGGTGTTGCCCTGATCCCGGAGCTGATGCAGCACGTCCAGCAGTTGCTGAATATCCGCAAAATGCAGACCGGTGGTCGGCTCATCGAGAATATACAGCGTTTGCCCGGTACCGCGTTTGGACAGTTCGCGCGCCAGCTTCACGCGCTGTGCTTCACCGCCCGAGAGCGTAGTAGCGGACTGACCCAGTCGAATGTACGTCAGGCCAACGTCCATCAGCGTTTGCAGCTTACGCGCCAGCGCCGGAACGGCATCGAAGAACTCACGTGCTTCTTCAATCGTCATATCCAGCACTTCGTGGATAGTCTTGCCTTTGTACTTAATTTCTAACGTTTCGCGGTTATAGCGCTTGCCTTTGCACTGATCGCACGGCACGTAGATATCCGGCAGGAAGTGCATTTCGACTTTGATCACGCCGTCGCCCTGACAGGCTTCACAGCGTCCGCCACGGACGTTAAAGCTGAAACGCCCCGGCGTGTAACCGCGTGCGCGTGACTCCGGTACACCGGCAAACAGTTCGCGCACTGGCGTAAACACCCCGGTGTAGGTTGCCGGGTTAGAGCGCGGCGTACGGCCAATCGGGCTTTGGTCAATGTCGATCACTTTGTCGAAATGTTCCAGGCCTTGAACGTCGCGATACGGCGCAGGTTCAGCCAGCGTCGCACCGTTTAGCGCCGTCTGTGCAATCGGGAACAGTGTGTCGTTAATCAGCGTCGATTTACCCGAACCGGAAACCCCGGTAATGCAGGTAAATAAACCTACCGGCAGCGTCAGGGTGACATCTTTCAGGTTGTTACCGCGTGCGCCGGTGAGTTTCAGTACTTTCTCTGGGTCAGCCGCAACGCGCTGTTTAGGCACTTCAATCTTGCGTTTACCGCTCATGTACTGGCCGGTCAGCGACTCAGGCACTGCCATGATGTCGTCGAGCGTCCCTTCGGCGACGACCTGACCGCCGTGAACGCCAGCACCGGGGCCGATATCGATAACGTGGTCAGCAGCGCGAATTGCATCTTCATCGTGCTCGACCACAATAACGGTATTACCCAGATTACGCAGGTGGATAAGCGTACCCAGCAGACGTTCGTTATCGCGCTGGTGCAGGCCAATAGACGGCTCATCCAGCACGTACATTACACCGACCAGACCCGCGCCGATCTGGCTTGCCAGACGAATACGCTGGGCCTCACCGCCGGAGAGTGTTTCTGCCGAACGCGATAGCGTCAGGTAGTTGAGGCCGACGTTGACCAGGAACTTCAGACGATCGCCAATCTCTTTAAGAATTTTCTCGGCAATCTTCGCCCGCTGACCCGCAAGCTTCAGATTGTTGAAGAAATCCATTGCATGACCGATGCTCATGTCAGAAATCGCAGGCAGCGGCGTATTTTCAACAAATACGTGACGAGCTTCCCGGCGTAAACGCGTCCCTTCACAGCTGGCGCAAGGTCGGTTACTGATGAACTTGGCTAATTCTTCACGTACTGCGCTGGATTCCGTCTCTTTATAGCGGCGCTCCATATTGTGCAATACGCCTTCGAACGGATGGCGACGTACGGACGTATCACCACGATCGTTCATGTATTTAAATTCGATATTCTCTTTACCGGAACCGTACAGTACCACTTTATGCACGGCAGGGTTCAGGCTGGACCACGGGGCTTCAACGTCGAATTTATAGTGTTCCGCCAGAGACTTAAGCATCTGGAAGTAATAGAAGTTACGGCGATCCCAACCGCGGATAGCACCACCGGCCAGCGACAGTTCCGGGTTTTGGATCACCCGATCAGGATCGAAATATTGCTGCACGCCGAGACCGTCACAGGTTGGACACGCACCCGCCGGGTTGTTAAACGAGAACAGCCGCGGTTCCAGTTCGCGCATGCTATAGCCGCAGATAGGGCAGGCGAAGTTGGCGGAGAACAGCAGCTCCTCCGCTTTCGGGTCGTCCATATCGGCAACGACCGCCGTACCGCCGGACAGTTCCAGCGCGGTTTCAAAGGATTCCGCCAGGCGCTGGGTGAGATCGTCACGGACTTTAAAGCGGTCAATCACCACTTCAATGGTGTGTTTCTTTTGCAGCTCAAGCTTGGGCGGATCGGAAAGGTCACAGACTTCACCGTCGATACGGGCGCGGATATAGCCCTGGCCTGCCAGGTTTTCCAGCGTTTTGGTGTGCTCGCCTTTACGCTCTTTAATCACCGGCGCCAGCAGCATCAGACGCTTACCTTCCGGCTGCGACAGGACGTTATCCACCATCTGGCTTACGGTCTGCGCTGCCAGGGGAACGTCGTGATCCGGACAGCGCGGCTCGCCAACGCGGGCAAACAGCAGACGCAGATAGTCGTGAATTTCGGTAATTGTACCTACCGTGGATCGCGGGTTATGGGACGTCGATTTTTGTTCAATTGAGATGGCAGGAGAGAGCCCCTCAATGTGGTCGACGTCCGGTTTTTCCATCAGCGACAGAAATTGACGCGCGTACGCGGAAAGGGATTCAACGTAACGACGCTGCCCTTCGGCATATAAGGTGTCGAAAGCGAGCGAAGATTTGCCTGAGCCCGAAAGCCCGGTGACGACAATCAGCTTGTCGCGCGGGATGACGAGGTTGATGTTTTTGAGATTATGGGTGCGGGCGCCCCGAACTTCGATCTTATCCATTCATCTTTCCCGGATTAAACGCTTTTTTGCCTGGCTGCATGGTGCTACCGGCGATCACAAACGGTTAATTATGACACAACCTGACCTGAATGGATATACAGTATTGGAATGCAAAACGCAGACGTCTGTGCAACAATGTCTGGCTGGGGTTGTTTACTGGAATCAACTTCGCAACGTAGTAAAAGCGCTATTGGAAATGCTACAATCCCGCGCTTACACTTATTCAGTAACGTTTTTCAGGAGACACGATCATGGCCAGCAGAGGCGTAAACAAGGTGATTCTCGTCGGTAATCTGGGCCAGGACCCGGAAGTACGCTATATGCCGAATGGTGGCGCAGTTGCCAACATTACGCTGGCTACTTCCGAATCCTGGCGTGATAAAGCGACCGGTGAAATGAAAGAGCAGACTGAATGGCACCGTGTTGTGCTGTTTGGCAAACTGGCGGAAGTGGCCAGCGAATATCTGCGTAAAGGTTCTCAGGTCTATATCGAAGGTCAGTTGCGTACCCGCAAATGGACCGATCAGTCCGGCGTAGAAAAGTACACCACAGAAGTTGTGGTTAATGTTGGCGGCACCATGCAAATGCTGGGTGGTCGTCAGGGTGGTGGTGCTCCGGCAGGTGGCGGTCAGCAGCAGGGCGGTTGGGGTCAACCTCAGCAGCCGCAGGGTGGCAACCAGTTCAGCGGCGGCGCGCAGTCTCGTCCGCAACAGTCAGCTCCGGCTGCGCCGTCTAACGAGCCGCCGATGGATTTCGACGACGATATTCCGTTCTAATCCCACTGTGTTACGCTGAAAATAATGGCTACCTCAAGACTGGGGTAGCCATATGCAATTTTGTTATCAGTTCAACACCATCGGCCAATCTGGCGGTGTGTGGCTCATCACGTCAACCATCACGGTTTCAATGTTCTTCCAGATAGCGGACATATCCACCAGGGTTATGCCGAGCAATCCAGTCGCAAACCAGCAGGCAAAAACCAGCCCCAAACCGCTGCTAATGACGGCCAGGCCAATATAATCTGATTTACGAAAACGGATATTGAGCGTACTGGCTAAAAACATCAGCACCGCGCTGAGTAGTTGCCACCGCAGAAGAACCACGCCAGTTGTTATTGTCGCCATGAAAAACGTCCTCAGAAAGTCTGGATGCCCAGGACAGCGCGGGGGTGTTCACCGAGGGTGTGATACTCTGGCTATCGACGGGCAATAACATGAATGAAACATTGTTTCTGTTACATGATTTTTGTGAACTATATCACAACTGGTCGTTTGTTCACCACCATTGGACGTTATTTTTGTAGGGCTAAAACCACTTTAAATGTGTGGCTTTATTTAATGAAGGGTTGATAAAAAATAACCATGCTTTAAACATGCATTTAATCTACTTGTTATATTTATCCTAAATTAAACGTTAAAAAACTTTAATGAATTTCTTAAACGCAGCCAGGATAATGCTCATAAAAAATTACTCCTTGGGGATAATAACGTTATGAAATAAGCATGACTTTAAGTTTGCCTTACGGAAAAATAATATCATCATCAACTATTATCAGACTTTTACATAGAGAAGTCTGTTGCTAATACTGATAGATTCATGCAACTTAATCAGTCGGTGTTTATAGCATCCTGCCTTGATGGGTTCTGGCATATACGAAACAGGGAAATAGGGCTGACATGAATCACAGAGCGCGACGCAAGCTGCTGAAGTTCCTGGGAACATTCATGGTGGTATTGTTCCCCGTGGTGCTGGCGATATGGTTTGCACACATCCGGGCGATGACCGAAACCCATAGCCAACTCCGCTCTTTTGCTCAACTGGTGTTAAATAAAACAGAATTGGTGATCCTACAAGCTGATTTGGCGCGTGATATGGCCCAGTTGTATCAGGGTAAGATGTGTACCCCGGCACATCAGAAAAGTATGCTAAATATTATTCGCGGTCGTTTATATATCAGTGAGCTAATTTATGCGCAGGGCGATCACTTTTTGTGCTCTACGTCGATGGCGCCGCCTGTTACTTATATTATGCCGACAGCCGATTATAAACGTACGCCGGATATCTCCATCTATTACTACCGCGATACCCCTTTTTTCGCTGGCTACAGAATGACGTACATGCAACGCGGGAACTACGTCGCAGTCATCAATCCATTGTCCTACAGCGAAGTCATGTCAGATGATCCGGATCTCTCATGGGGCGTGTATGACACAGTAACAGATACGTTTTTCTCTGCCAGCGAAGCGGCGAATATTGCGCAATTCGCGCCGCTCATACGCGGTGAAGCCTCGACCTTTCAACAAGACGATCGCTTCTACACCATCGTGCATTCAGAAAAACGTCCAATTGCGATTATAGTGTCGACCTCAGACAACCGCGTAAGTCAGATTTTCTATCACGAGGCGGCATTAACCATTCCCTTCGGGATTATCTGCAGCATCCTGATACTGCTAATGTGGTGGCGCACGCGCCAGGAATACTTATCTCCCCGGCGCTTATTAAAACGCGCGATCAAAAAACGTCAGCTTTGCCTGCATTACCAGCCGATCATTGATATTAAGAATGGGCAATGTGTTGGTGCTGAAGCTCTGCTGCGCTGGCCGGGCTGTAAAGGTGAGGTGATGAGCCCGACGGAGTTTATTCCACTGGCTGAAAAAGAGGGAATGATTGAGCGGATCACGGATTATGTCGTTGAAGAGGTGTTCAACGATTTGGGGTATTTTCTTTCGGCGCATCCTCAGCTTTCTATCTCGATTAACCTTTCCGCTTCTGACTTTCATTCATCCCGATTGATTGCTCTGATTAACGACAAAAATCGTGAGTACTCCGTGGCGGCCCAGCAAATTAAAGTCGAAGTGACCGAGCGTGGGTTCATAGATGTACATAAAATGACCCCCGTAATCCAGGCGTTCCGCAAGGCGGGTTATGAAGTGGCATTTGATGATTTTGGCACGGGGTATTCCAATCTGCATAATTTGTCAGCGCTGAATGTCGATATCCTGAAGATCGACAAATCGTTTATTAGCACGTTGTCCACTAATAGCACCAGTCACTTGATTGCCGAACATATTATTGAGATGGCACAAAGCTTACACCTGAAGACGATTGCGGAAGGGGTGGAAACGAAGGAGCAAATCGAATGGCTGCTTGAACGCGGCGTACAGTATTGTCAGGGCTGGTATTTTGCGAAGGCGCTGCCGCCGCAGGAGTTCATGCACTGGATACAACGGTCGCCCGCCATACTGACGCAGAGCGGGCAATAATCTTACAGACGATGGCGGTAGTCGCTGGGAGTACGATCAAATTCGCGGCGAAACACACGCGAGAAGGTTTGTTGCGACACATAACCAAGATCCATCGCGATATCAAAAATAGGTCGCTCAGTTGTCCGTAGTTCAACGGCGGCCAGCAAAAGTCGACGCTGGCGGATGTAGTCACCCAAGGTCTGGCGCGTCACCGTGCGGAACATTCTTTGTAAATACCACTTCGAGTAACCTGATTTTTTCGCCACCGCCTCAATGTTCAGCGGTTGATCGATATGTTCATCAATCCATTCAATAAGGGTCTGAATAATCTGCTGATGGGACATAGGGCTGCCTCTTTCTCAGTATTCGATTCGTCGTTTTGTCTGTGGGCGAGTATAATTCCTCAAGTTAACTTGAGGTAAAGCGATTTATGGAAAAGAAATTACCCCGGATAAAAGCGCTGCTCACACCAGGTGAAGTCGCCAAACGTAGCGGCGTGGCGGTATCGACCCTGCATTTCTATGAAAGCAAAGGGTTAATCAGTAGCATGCGCAATAGCGGCAATCAGCGGCGATACAAACGTGATGTGTTGCGTTACGTCGCGATAATCAAGATTGCTCAACGCATCGGGATCCCGCTGGCCACGATCGGTGACGCGTTAGGTGTATTACCTGAGGGGCATTCGCTTAGTGCCAAAGAGTGGAAGCAGCTCTCTTCGCAATGGCGTGAAGAACTGGACCGACGCATTCATACTTTGGTGGCGCTACGCGATGAGCTGGATGGGTGTATTGGTTGCGGATGCTTGTCACGCAGCGATTGCCCGTTGCGTAACCCAGGCGATCAGCTTGGCGAGCAGGGGACCGGAGCGCGGCTGCTGGAAGATGATTAATTGGTTTAAAATATGTGATGGGTATGAAGGGCATAAAACTAAAGCGCCACAGAGGGCGCTTTAGTTTGGTTCCGGTCTTTGTCTTTCACTCTATCCCGCTGGTTCACGGGAGGGTTTCCCCCGACATCAACACCCCTCAGTCGAGCACATTAGGGGAGGTTCCGGCCTGTGTTGATAATGTAAGTGTAAGCCACCTCCCTCCATTTGCCAGTGAAATGGTGATTTTTTAGCCAAAAAATTTTATGCATCTTCACCTGTTTTCTTGCGCGAGTTGCGCGAAATAAACACGCCGATGTTGTAATAACTCCGCGAAATTTGTTGCCAAATTGCGCATTGACGATAACGTTTGCGCATCGACTGGTTATTTCTTGCGCGTTATAAGAAGAAATGAGTAAAAAGCGGCAAAGTTCAGTTGAAAACCAGCGTATGATCGCTGGATAATCGTTTGCTTTTTTTTACCACCCGTTTTTTATGCGCGGAGCTAAACGTTTGCTTTTTTGCGACACCCCTATTGACGCAAACCTGGCACATGGAGAAAACGTTTAGCAGGCAGTGGATTGTCCAGCACGCATAATGACGAAAAAATAAACTCTCAGGGGATGTTTTCTATGTCTACGCCTTCAGCGCGTACCGGCGGTTCACTCGACGCCTGGTTTAAAATTTCGCTCCGCGGCAGTACCGTTCGTCAGGAAGTCGTTGCCGGATTAACGACCTTCCTGGCCATGGTCTACTCCGTTATCGTGGTTCCGGGGATGCTGGGTAAAGCCGGGTTCCCGCCTGCTGCTGTATTTGTGGCGACCTGTCTGGTCGCAGGCGTCGGTTCAATCGTGATGGGCCTGTGGGCAAACCTGCCGCTGGCAATTGGTTGCGCCATTTCTCTGACCGCATTTACCGCATTCAGTCTGGTGCTGGGCCAACATATTAGCGTGCCCGTTGCGCTGGGTGCGGTGTTCCTGATGGGTGTCCTGTTTACCATCATTTCCGCGACCGGTATCCGTAGCTGGATCCTGCGCAATCTGCCGCAGGGCGTTGCGCATGGCACGGGGATTGGTATCGGCCTGTTCCTGCTGCTGATTGCGGCAAACGGTGTTGGCCTGGTGATTAAGAACCCGCTGGACGGCCTGCCGGTTGCGCTGGGTGACTTCGATACCTTCCCGGTCATTATGTCGTTGATTGGTCTGGCGGTGATTATTGGCCTCGAAAAACTGAAAGTACCGGGTGGCATTCTGCTGACCATTATCGGTATTTCCGTGGTTGGTCTGATTTTCGACCCGGCCGTGCATTTCTCCGGCATTTTTGCTATGCCGTCTCTGAGTGATGAAAACGGCAACTCGTTGATCGGCAGCCTGGATATCATGGGGGCACTGAACCCGATTGTCCTGCCGAGCGTGCTGGCGCTGGTCATGACCGCTGTCTTCGATGCAACCGGAACCATCCGCGCGGTAGCCGGACAGGCGAATCTGCTGGATAAAGACGGACAGATTATCGACGGTGGCAAAGCGCTGACCACTGACTCCCTGAGCAGCGTGTTCTCTGGTCTGGTGGGTGCAGCTCCGGCGGCGGTTTACATTGAATCCGCAGCGGGTACGGCGGCAGGCGGTAAAACCGGCCTGACAGCGATCACCGTTGGCGTACTGTTCCTGCTGATTCTGTTCCTCTCTCCGCTCTCTTATCTTGTACCTGTGTACGCAACGGCACCTGCGCTGATGTATGTGGGCCTGTTGATGCTGAGCAACGTCGCGAAAATCGACTTTGCTGACTTTGTCGACGCGATGGCAGGACTGGTTACGGCCGTATTTATCGTGCTGACCTGTAACATCGTTACCGGCATCATGATTGGCTTTGCTACCCTGGTAATTGGCCGCATCGTTTCTGGTGAATGGCGCAAACTGAACATCGGCACCGTGGTGATCGCCATCGCGCTGGTGGCCTTCTACGCCGGCGGTTGGGCTATCTGATTCTGATTTCCTGACGATCCTAAAAACGGGTGGCTTTGGCCGCCCGTTTTCATTTTCAGAACACACTCGTTGTCTTTTGCGTTACTCTCAATTAGATAGAATTGAGGCACGACGCCTCTCATTAGCAATCATAAGAAACATCGCAAACAGGGAACGCATGGAAATCTTTTTCACCATACTCATCATGACCCTTGTGGTCTCGCTGTCGGGGGTATTTACTCGCGTATTGCCCTTCCAACTTCCTTTACCCCTTATGCAGATCGCCATCGGCGCCTTGCTGGCGTGGCCGACGTTTGGTTTGCATGTGGAATTCGATCCTGAGCTGTTCCTGGTTCTGTTCATCCCGCCGCTGCTCTTTGCCGATGGCTGGAAGACGCCAACGCGTGAGTTTCTCGAGCACGGGCGAGAGATTTTCGGCCTGGCGCTGGCGCTGGTACTGGTCACGGTGGTCGGCATTGGCTTTATGATTTACTGGCTAGTGCCGGGGATCCCTCTCATCCCAGCCTTTGCGCTGGCTGCTGTGCTATCGCCAACCGATGCTGTCGCACTTTCCGGCATTGTGGGAGAGGGACGTATACCGAAGAAAATCATGGGTATCCTGCAGGGCGAAGCGTTGATGAACGACGCCTCCGGTCTGGTCTCTCTGAAGTTTGCCGTCGCCGTGGCGATGGGCACGATGGTATTCACCGTTGGTGGCGCAACGCTTGAGTTCTTCAAAGTGGCGATTGGCGGCATCCTGGCTGGTTTTGTCGTCAGTTGGCTGTACGGCCGCTCCCTGCGCTTCCTCAGCCGCTGGGGCGGTGACGAGCCGGCAACGCAAATCGTCCTGCTGTTCCTGCTGCCGTTTGCGTCTTACCTGATTGCGGAACATATCGGCGTTTCCGGTATCCTCGCGGCGGTCGCTGCCGGGATGACGATCACCCGTTCCGGGGTGATGCGCCGCGCGCCGCTGGCGATGCGTTTACGTGCTAACAGTACCTGGGCGATGCTGGAGTTTGTATTTAACGGCATGGTCTTCTTGCTGTTAGGGCTACAGTTACCGGGAATTCTGGAGTCTTCTTTGGCGGCGGCCGAGGTCGACCCGAACGTTGAAATCTGGATGCTGTTTACCGATGTCGTGCTGATTTACGTGGCGCTAATGCTGGTACGTTTTGGCTGGCTGTGGACCATGAAAAAGTTCAGTCTGCGCTTCCTGAAGAAAAAACCGATGGAGTTTGGATCCTGGACGACGCGTGAAATCATGATCGCCTCTTTTGCCGGTGTACGCGGGGC
The DNA here is from genome assembly GCF_030332605.1 of Citrobacter sp. Cpo103. NCBI lineage: Bacteria > Pseudomonadati > Pseudomonadota > Gammaproteobacteria > Enterobacterales > Enterobacteriaceae > Citrobacter > Citrobacter sp. Cpo103. The sequence continues at coordinate 74,146 of NZ_JAOWHO010000033.1, forward strand.
AATTACTCTTGCTGGTGTGCTCTCCATTCCACTGTTGTTACCAGACGGTAGCGGCTTCCCGGCGCGATATGAGCTGATCTTCCTTGCCGCAGGCGTGATCCTGTTTTCGCTGTTTGTTGGCGTGGTGATGCTGCCGATTCTGCTACAACATCTGGAAGTGGCAGACCACTCGCAGCAGCAGAAGGAGGAACGTATTGCCCGCGCTGCCACGGCAGAAGTGGCGATTGTCGCGATCCAGAAAATGGAGGAGCGACTGGCCGCGGACACCGAAGAGAACATCGATAACCAGTTGCTCACCGAGGTGAGTTCACGCGTGATTGGTAACCTGCGCCGACGCGCCGACGGGCGCAACGATGTGGAAAGCTCGATGCAGGAAGAAAACCTCGAACGGCGTTTCCGCCTGGCAGCGCTACGTTCAGAACGCGCGGAGCTTTATCACCTGCGCGCCACGCGTGAAATCAGCAATGAAACGCTGCAAAAATTACTGCACGACCTGGATTTGCTGGAAGCGCTGTTGATCGAGAATCAGTAAACGGTAGTGCCTGATGCGGCCTACAAGACCGGCATACCGATGTAGGCCGGATAAGGCGCTAACCGCATCCGGCGAGGGGTGTGCCTGATGCGCTACGCTTATCAGGCCTACAAAACCGGCAACAGCGATGTAGGCCGGGTAAGGCGTTAGCCGCATCCGGCGAAGGGTGTGCCAAATGGCGCGCAACTGGCTGCAAGAAATTATTCATCGTGTAATTTGCGAGCGGCTTTCCTGAACGAATCCATCCCTCTTGTTGATTCCCTCTTTTCTCCATACGGTTGAGGAAAGGGGGAAACATGTCCAACTATCGACGAAATTACATCAATGGGGGAACCTGGTTTTTTACGGTAAATCTGCAGGACCGTCGAAGCCATCTTCTGACTGCCAACATTCACGCGCTTCGGTGTGCAATCGCTGCGGTCAAAAAGGTTAGGCCTTTTCGCATTAATGCGTGGGTCGTTTTACCCGAGCATATGCATTGCATATGGACGTTACCTGACAATGATGCGGATTATTCCTCTCGCTGGCGGGAAATTAAGAAGCATTTCACCCACTCATTGTCTTCCCGACATATCTGGCAATCTCGCTTTTGGGAGCACACCATCCGTGATGAACATGATTATCGCCAGCATATTGATTATATTTACATTAACCCGGTGAAGCACGGTTGGGTAAAGCTGGTACAGGACTGGCCTTTTTCAACATTTTATCGTGATGTGAGGCACGGTTTGTACCCGCAAGATTGGGCAGGTGAAATAATGGATTTTAATGCGGGTGAACGTGCCTGATGCGCTACGCTTATCAGGCCTACAAGACCAGCATACCGATGTAGGCCGCATCCGGCATTTTACGACGCTTGCGGTAGCCAAAATCCTTCACAGCATTTGAGCCACGCCTGGGCGCTGTGCGACAGATAAACGCCTTCGCGCCAAATCATGCCCAACTGCCAGCGTAAGTCACTCTCCAGAGGGATCCAGCGCAACGTTTGCTTATCCAGTCGCTGGCAAATCGGCTCTGGTAAAATGGCAATCCCGACTCCGGCTTGTACCATTGCCGCCAGAAAATCCCACTGCCCGCTGCGCACCGCTATGCGGGGCTTGACGTTGTGTTGGCTAAACAGCTCAAGCAATTGGCGGCTCAACGCGAAATCTTCGTTGTAGATAAGCAGCGGATGTTCCGCCAGCGCCTCAGGGGGAATGGATTCGCACGTTGTCCACTGACCGGAGCGAGGAACCAACACGCAGAGTGGATGGCTAAAAAGCGGCAGGGTTGCCAGACCGCTCTCTTCTTCAACCGGCAGCGCGGTCATCGCGACATCCAGGTCACCGTTCATTACCGCCTGCTGAACGGTTAAGCCGCCAAATTCAGAGACCTTCAGCTCCACGCCGGGATAACGCTGGCGAAACAGGCCGATCGGCCCGGCCATCAACATCCCCACCATGGGCGGGATACCGAGGCGCAGCACGCCCTTGTTGAGGTGATTAATGTCACTGAGTTCCGCTTCAAGCTGGCGAAACTCGGCAAGGATCGCCAGGCCGCGTTCGAAAACGACCTGCCCGGTGTCGGTTAACAGCAGTCGCCGACCGTCGCGGATTAACAGCGTGCAGTTAAGCTCGTCTTCAAGGTTCTTCAACATCTTGCTGATGGTGGGCTGGGTGACAAAAAGCTTCTCCGCTGCGCGGGTAAAGCTCTGCTGACGAACCACCTCAACAAAATATCTCAGCGTTCTGATATCCATGATTATTCCTTAAGACTATGCCTGCAATGAGTTTAATTCATTTCAGTCCTGGACGGGGGCTCTCTATACTGGCGCTCTCTATTTTTTAAGGACATACCCTCATGGCTGTGGCGATAAGCCGCGTGACGCCTGCCGTTATTCATCGACTCCAGATCCCCGTTCAGGTTCTGTTGTATGCAGGTCTCTTTGTATTTGCTCAATATCTTGTCTCCTGGCTGCATCTGCCGCTTCCTGCCAACCTGGTAGGGATGGTGCTGATGCTGGCGTTAATTGTCTGTCGAGTTATCCCGCTGAACTGGATTCGCGCAGGTGCTCGCTGGTTACTGGCTGAAATGCTTCTGTTTTTTGTCCCGGCGGTGGTCGCCGTTGTGAACTACACGCAGCTGTTGCTGGTTGATGGCTGGCGTATATTTGCCGTGATTGCGATCAGTACGCTGATGGTGCTCGGCGCAACGGCGTGGGTCGTGGATAAAGTGTATCGCTATGAAATGCGCAGGTTAAACCGTGAGTAATTTCCAGTTAAGCGTATTGTGTCTGGTGATTACGCTGGGTATCTACTTTGCCAATAAGCGTCTGTATCGCCGTTTTCGTAAATTACCCCTGATGCCATTAGTTCTCACCCCGGCCCTGCTGGTGCTGATGCTGGTTTTCGGCCATATCTCCTGGCAAAACTATATTGGTGAATCGCACTGGTTGCTGTGGCTGTTAGGCCCGGCTACCATCGCCTTTGCCGTTCCGGTGTATGACAACCTTGCCGTGATTAAGCGTCACTGGATGTCGCTGACGGCGGGCGTGGTAACGGCAACGCTGGTGGCCGTCACCAGTTCCGTATGGCTGGCGCGCCTGTTTATGTTGCCTGATGAGATCCAACGCAGTCTGGCGGTGCGCTCCGTCACCACACCGTTTGCGCTGGCGGCGGCAGAACCGTTGGGCGGGCAGCCGGACCTGGTGGCATTGTTCGTGGTGGTGACCGGTGTATTTGGTATGGCGGTCGGCGATGTGCTGTTTTTACGGCTTTCTATTCGTGAAGGGATGGCGAAAGGCGCAGGATTTGGCGCAGCATCGCACGGCGCAGGCACGGCACGCTCTTATGAGCTCGGTCAGCAGGAAGGGGTCGTTGCCAGCCTGGTGATGATGCTTTCCGGCGTGGTGATGGTGCTGGTGGCACCACTGGTGGCGAAGCTGATGTTCTGAGAAAGGATGTAATCCTCCGGCCCGAAAGCCGGAGGAGAAGGGAAGTTAGTGCGCGCGACCTTGTTCTACGCCGTACCCGGTCTGGGAACGGATGAACTGAGCACGGAACTGCTCGCGTTCGCGGTTGCCTTCTTCTGAGTTGTCGGTGGCAGAGAAGAACCAGATCCCGAGGAATGCTACGCTGATGGAGAACAGCGCCGGATACTCATACGGGAAAATGGCTTTTTCGTGTCCGAGGATCTGGACCCAAATCGTTGGGCCAAGCACCATCAGCACAACCGCCGTCAGCAGGCCTAACCAGCCACCCAACATTGCGCCACGCGTGGTCAGTTTTGACCAGTACATGGAGAGCAGAATGATAGGGAAGTTGCAGCTGGCCGCGATAGCAAACGCCAGGCCCACCATGAAGGCGATGTTCTGGTTCTCAAACAGCACGCCGAGCAGAATAGCAATCACGCCCAGCACCAGTACGGTAATCTTCGAGACTCGCAGCTCTTCACGTTCAGTTGCGCCTTTACGGAACACGTTGGCGTACAGGTCGTGAGACACTGCCGATGCGCCCGCCAGAGTCAGACCGGCAACCACCGCCAGAATGGTGGCAAACGCCACGGCTGAGATGAAGCCGAGGAACAGGTTACCGCCCACCGCATTCGCCAGGTGAACCGCCGCCATGTTATTACCGCCAATCAGCGCGCCCGCAGCATCTTTGTACGCCGGATTTGCACCTACCAGCATGATTGCGCCAAAGCCGATGATAAAGGTCAGGATGTAGAAATAACCCATAAAACCGGTGGCGTAGAACACGCTCTTACGTGCTTCGCGGGCATCGCTAACCGTGAAGAAGCGCATCAGGATGTGCGGCAAGCCTGCCGTACCAAACATCAGGCCGAGACCCAACGACAGTGCGGAGATTGGGTCTTTTACCAACCCGCCCGGGCTCATAATGGCTGAGCCTTTCGGGTGTACCGCCATCGCTTCGGTGAACAGATTATTGAAGCTAAAGCCGACGTGTTTCATCACCATAAAGGCCATGAAGCTGGCACCGAACAGCAACAGTACGGCTTTGATGATTTGTACCCAGGTGGTCGCCAACATGCCGCCAAACAAAACGTACATCATCATCAGCACGCCAACCAGTACGACAGCGATGTGATAGTTCAGACCAAACAGCAGCTCAATCAGCTTACCTGCACCAACCATCTGCGCGATCAGGTACAGCGCAACCACCACCAGGGAACCACAGGCGGACAGAATACGGATTGGCCCTTGCTTCAGACGATAAGACGCAACGTCGGCAAAGGTGTAACGACCCAGGTTACGCAAACGCTCAGCAATCAGAAACAGGATAATTGGCCAGCCAACCAGGAAGCCGAGGGAATAGATCAGCCCGTCATAACCCGAGGTAAACACCAGCGCGGAAATCCCGAGGAACGATGCCGCCGACATATAGTCGCCCGCAATCGCCAGCCCGTTCTGGAAACCGGTGATGTTACCGCCAGCGGTGTAGTAGTCATTACGCGAACGTACGCGCTTTGACGCCCAGTAGGTAATGCCGAGCGTAAAGATGACGAAAATCAGGAACATGATAATCGCCTGCCAGTTGGTTGGCTGGCGCTGGACTGCACCGCTAATAGCATCCGCCGCGTTTGCGGCGAAGGGCAGCGTGGCGGCAAGCGCCGTCAGGACTCTCTTCATGATGCTTTAACCTCGTGCAGAACCGCATTGTTCAGGCGATCGAATTCACCGTTTGCCCGCCAGATGTAGATCCCGGTCAGGATGAAGGAGATAAGGATCACACCGACCCCAATCGGAATACCGCGGGTGACGCTGGTTCCCGCGTGTAGCGGAGTACCCAGCCAGCCCGGCGCAAAGGCAATCAATAAAATAAAGCCGATATAAACTGCCAGCATGATGATGGACAGAATGGTGGCAAACCGTTGCCGTTTTTCCACTAACTCCCTGAAACGCGCACTGTCTTCTATCCGCTGATAAATTTGGTCATTCATCACAGAGCTCTCCAGAGGTCCCCTTCGTCTTTCGCGCAGCAGGCATGACCTGGCTGCTGTCGCAGTCCTGCAACGCGAAATCCTTTGGGGGAGGTTTTTTATATTTCCCTCCCGGTGAAGAGAGGGTAGGGTCAGATTTGTAGGCCGGATAAGACGCTTTCGCGTCGCCATCCGGCATTTTCAGGACTTTGTTATGATGGCATCGCGATGGCCTGCTTCTCTTCGAGCAGTTTCTCAACTACGCCAGGATCGGCGAGGGTCGAGGTATCGCCCAGATTGCTGGTATCGCCCGCCGCGATTTTACGCAGAATGCGGCGCATGATTTTGCCGGAGCGGGTTTTCGGCAGTGAGTCGGTCCAGTGCAGCACGTCTGGCGTTGCCAGCGGGCCAATTTCTTTACGCACCCAGTTGCGAACCTCGGCGTACAACTCAGGTGACGGTTCTTCGCCGTGATTCAGCGTGACGTAGGCGTAGATCGCCTGACCTTTAATGTTATGCGGGATACCGACCACTGCGGCTTCAGCAATCTTCGGATGCGACACCAGCGCTGATTCGATTTCAGCCGTTCCCAGACGGTGGCCGGAGACGTTCAGCACATCGTCCACTCGTCCGGTGATCCAGTAATAGCCATCTTCGTCACGGCGCGCGCCGTCACCGCTGAAGTACATATTCTTGAAGGTAGAGAAGTAGGTTTGCTCAAAGCGTTCATGATCGCCAAACAGGGTTCTCGCCTGGCCTGGCCACGAGTCGGTAATCACCAGGTTACCTTCCGTCGCGCCTTCCAGCGGATTACCTTCGTTATCGACAATCGCAGGCTGTACGCCAAAGAACGGACGGGTTGCAGAACCGGCTTTCAGCTCGGTAGCGCCCGGCAGTGGGGTGATCATGAATCCCCCGGTTTCGGTTTGCCACCAGGTATCGACGACCGGGCATTTTTCGTTGCCGATCTTCTTCCAGTACCACTCCCACGCTTCCGGGTTGATCGGCTCGCCAACGGAACCCAGGATACGCAGCGACGAACGGTCAGTACCTTCAATCGCTTTGTCGCCTTCTGCCATCAGTGCGCGAATGGCGGTCGGTGCGGTATACAGAATATTGACCTGGTGCTTGTCCACAACCTGCGACATACGCGCAGGCGTTGGCCAGTTTGGCACACCTTCAAACATCAGCGTGGTTGCGCCGCAGGCCAGCGGGCCGTACAGCAGGTAGCTGTGTCCGGTTACCCAACCCACGTCAGCGGTACACCAATAGATATCGCCCTGATGATAATCAAACACGTACTTAAAGGTGGTTGCAGCGTAGACCAGATACCCGCCGGTGGTGTGCAGCACGCCTTTCGGCTTGCCGGTTGAACCGGAGGTATACAGGATAAACAGCGGATCTTCCGCGTTCATCTCTTCCGGTTGGTGTTCTGAGCTGGCTTTCTCGATAAGATCGGACCACCACAGGTCACGGCCTTCCTGCCACTCCGTTTTACCACCGGTACGTTTGAGGACGACCACATGTTCAACGGTTTTCACGTTTGGATTTTTCAGCGCATCATCCACGTTCTTTTTCAGTGGGATAGCGCGTCCGGCGCGTACGCCTTCGTCGGCGGTGATCACCAGGCGTGAATTGGAGTCGATAATACGTCCGGCGACGGCTTCCGGTGAGAAACCGCCGAAGATGACAGAATGCACGGCCCCAATGCGGGCACAGGCCAGCATGGCAACCGCAGCCTCTGGCACCATCGGCATATAAATGGCCACCACGTCACCTTTTTTAATGCCTAAATCCAGTAGCGTATTGGCGAAACGGCAGACATCGCGATGCAACTCGCGATAGGTAATGTTTTTGCTTTGGGTAGCGTCATCGCCTTCCCAGATAATGGCGGTACGATCGCCGTTTGCCTGCAGATGGCGGTCAAGGCAGTTTGCGGCCAGGTTCAGAGTGCCGTCTTCGTACCATTTAATAGACACGTTGCCTGGTGCGAAGGAGGTGTTCTTCACCTGGCTGTACGGCTTGATCCAATCAAGAATCTTTCCCTGCTCGCCCCAAAATGTGTCGGGTTCGTTAACGGATTGCTGGTATTTCTCTGCGTACTGCTCCGGATTTATCAGGCAACGATCCGCAATGTTTGCGGGAATAGCGTGTTTATGTATTTGGCTCATGGCTTTTGTTCTCCTTGTAGGATGTTAATAATATGTCTCATAAACGTTAAATGTAGGGGCTTTGAGAGTTTTGTTTAGTATTTGCGCGGCAGATCACGCAATAAACGAATTGTGCAAATTAGCGACAAACTGAATTTTGAAGGGAACTAGCAAAAATTGATCAAATCTCGCGATAACATGCAGTTATCTAAAGGATTGTTGAAAAGGTGATCTGTCTCTGAATTAGACAAAAGAGTGAGAGGTTAGAGGGGTGTTATAACTCTAAAGTGGTATTTTACATACACTTACAATTGATTAAAAACAACATTTTCAGTGTGGTTTCTTGTTACAAATAGGGTGGAGCAATGTCATGACAGTATTCGTGTGGTTGCTGTTGTGGAAAACAATAAAAGAACCGCCATTGCAGATAATGGCGTCATCTGGATGAGACCCCTATGGCAAGGATAAAATCACGCGTACGCCGTTTCTTCAGCCTGTTATTACCTTTATTATTTATTTCTGCTGTTCACGCTGAACAAACTTCTGTACCTGCAAAAACCGTCACCGTTGAAGCGAAGAATGAAACCTTCGCACCTCAGCATCCCGATCAATATCTCTCCTGGAAAGCCACGTCTGAGCAATCAGCCCGTGAAGATGCACTGGCAGAAGATCCGCGTCTGGTGATCCTGTGGGCGGGATACCCATTCTCGCGCGATTACAACAAACCGCGGGGACACGCGTATGCCGTGACCGATGTCCGTGAAACCTTACGTACCGGCGCACCAAAAACGGCAGAAGATGGTCCGTTGCCGATGGCCTGCTGGAGCTGTAAAAGCCCGGACGTAGCGCGTCTTATCCAGAAAGACGGTGAAGATGGCTACTTCCACGGTAAATGGGCGCGCGGCGGTCCGGAAATTGTTAACAACCTCGGTTGTGCGGATTGCCATAATACCGCGTCACCAGACTTCGCCAAAGGCAAGCCAGAACTGACTCTGTCGCGTCCTTATGCAGAACGTGCGATGGAAGCCATCGGCAAACCGTTTGAGAAAGCCGGTCGCTTTGACCAGCAATCCATGGTCTGCGGCCAGTGTCACGTGGAATACTACTTCGACGGTAAAAACAAAGCCGTTAAGTTCCCGTGGGACGACGGCATGAAAGTCGAGAACATGGAGAAATACTACGACAACATTGCTTTCTCTGACTGGACCAACTCCCTGTCTAAAACGCCGATGCTGAAAGCGCAGCACCCGGAGTATGAAACCTGGAGCGCGGGCATTCACGGCAAGAACAACGTGACCTGTATCGACTGCCACATGCCGAAAGTGCAAAACGCGGAAGGCAAGATCTACACCGACCATAAGATTGGTAATCCGTTCGATAACTTCCCTCAGACCTGCGCGAACTGCCACACCCAGGACAAAGCGTCCCTGCAAAAAGTGGTCGCCGAGCGTAAACAGGCCATTCATGACCTGAAAATCAAGGTTGAAGATCAGCTGGTTCGTGCGCACTTCGAAGCGAAAGCCGCATGGGATGCGGGCGCGACTGAAGCGGAAATGAAGCCGATTCTGGAAGATATCCGTCACGCACAATGGCGCTGGGACCTGTCTATCGCCTCACACGGCATTCATATGCACGCCCCGGAAGAAGGTCTGCGGATGCTGGGTAGCGCAATGGATAAAGCCGCTGACGCGCGTACCAAACTGGTCCGTCTGCTGGCGACCAAAGGCATCACGCATGAAATTCCGTTGCCGGATATCTCGACCAAAGAGAAAGCCCAGGCGGCGATTGGTCTGAACATGCAGCAAATCAATGCTGAGAAGCAGGACTTCATCAAAACGGTGATTCCGCAGTGGGAAGATCAGGCGCGTAAAAACGGTCTGTTAAGCCAATAACCCCATTTCGCCCCGCAAGGGGCGGATAACTCAACGGAGTGAATATGAGCGTATTACGTTCGTTATTAACTGCTGGGGTGCTGGCGTCAGGCTTGTTATGGAGCCTGAGTGGAATCACTGCCACGCCAACGCCACAGGAGTCGGATCAACGCTGGACGGTTACCCAACAGCGTAATCCGGATGCCGCTTGTCTGGACTGTCACAAGCCGGATACCGAAGGCATGCATGGTAAGCATGCGGAAGTCATCAACCCGAATAACAAACTGCCGGTCACCTGCACCAACTGTCACGGCCAGCCGTCACCGAACCACCGTGAAGGGGTGAAAGATGTGATGCGCTTTAATGAGCCGATGTACAACGTGGAGCAGCAGAACAGCGTCTGTATGTCCTGTCACCTGCCTGAGCAGCTGCAAAAAGCGTTCTGGCCGCACGATGTCCACATAACCAAAGTGGCGTGTGCCAGCTGTCACTCACTGCATCCGAAGCAAGACACGATGCAAACGCTGAGCGATAAAGGACGGATCAAGATTTGCGTCGATTGCCACAGCGATCAGCGTAACAATCCGAACTTTAACCCGGCGTCGATTCCGTTGCTTAAGGAGCATCCATGAGTTGCTCTCGTCGCCAGTTTATCACCGGCGTCGGCGCGCTGGTGGCAGTGAGCGGGACGGCGGGGCGCGTTGTGGCGAAGACGCTGAACATCAACGGCGTGCGTTACGGTATGGTACATGATGAGTCATTATGCATCGGCTGTACGGCCTGTATGGATGCTTGTCGCGAAGTCAACAACGTGCCGGAAGGCGTATCGCGTCTGACGATTATTCGCAGTGAGCCACAGGGTACGTTTCCTGATGTGAAGTATCGCTTCTTCCGTCACTCGTGCCAGCACTGCGACCACGCTCCCTGCGTTGACGTCTGCCCGACGGGGGCATCGTATCGCGATGCCGCCAGCGGCATTGTGGATGTGAACCCGGACCTTTGTGTTGGCTGCCAGTACTGCATCGCCGCGTGTCCTTATCGCGTGCGCTTTATCCATCCGGTGAGCAAAACGGCGGATAAATGCGATTTCTGCCGGAAAACCAACCTGAAAGCGGGCAAACAGCCCGCCTGCGTTGAGTCATGTCCGACGAAGGCGCTGACGTTTGGTAATCTGGACGATCCCAACAGCGATATCTCCCGTTTGTTGCAGCAGAAAACGACCTACCGTTACAAGCTGGCGTTGGGTACAAAACCGAAGGTCTACCGCGTTCCCTTTAAATTTGGGGAGGTGAGCCAATGACATCCGCTTCTGCATTTCATTTTGAATCATTGGTGTGGGACTGGCCCATTGCCATCTATCTGTTCCTGATAGGTATCTCTGCCGGACTGGTCACGCTGGCGATTCTGCTGCGTCGCTTCCATCCGGAGGCGGGCGGTTCGGACAGCACGCTGCTGCGCACTACTCTGGTGTTAGGACCGGGGGCGATTATCCTCGGTCTGTTAATTCTGGTGTTCCACCTGACGCGTCCATGGACTTTCTGGAAACTGATGTTCCACTACAGCTTCACTTCGGTGATGTCAATGGGGGTCATGCTGTTCCAGTTGTACATGGTGGTATTAGTGCTGTGGCTGGCAAAAATCTTTGAAAAAGAGGTGATTGCGCTGCAACAGCGCTGGCTGCCGCGGTTAGGTATCGTGCAGAAAGTATTGACGCTGATCGGGCCTTTCCATCGTGCGCTTGAGACGTTAATGCTGGTGCTGGCGGTTCTGCTCGGGGCGTACACCGGCTTCCTGCTGTCGGCGCTGAAATCTTACCCGTTCCTGAATAACCCGATTCTGCCGGTGCTGTTCCTGTTCTCTGGGATCTCCTCCGGCGCCGCGGTGGCGCTGATCGCCATGGCGTTACGCCATCGTAGCAACCCGCACAGCACCGAAGCGCACTTTGTGCACCGCATGGAAGTCCCGGTGGTATGGCTGGAGATCTTCCTGCTGGCGGCGTTCTTCGTCGGTCTGGCGCTGGGCGATGACGGCAAAATGCGCGCGCTGGCGGCGGCACTGGGCGGCGGATTCTGGACCTGGTGGTTCTGGCTTGGCGTGGCTGGGCTTGGGCTGATACTGCCGATGCTGCTAAAACCCTGGGCCAACCGCAGTTCGACGTTTCATGGCGTGCTGGCAGTCTGCGGCGCCAGCCTGACCGGCGTACTGCTGCTGCGTTTTTTTATACTCTATGCGGGTCAGCTAACCGTTGCGTAAGGTGATATCTGGACGTTCTCCTTCCTGAAGCCGGTTTTCTGGCGCTGTTATTAAGCCTTGGGGTCAACGTGTTGACCCCGCTTGCCGTGTTGGTGGGTGTCCGCCAGCGCTGGCAAGGGGTGATGCGGCTTGCAACGGTGGGCGTGTGGGCGCAATTTACCCTGCTACTGCTGGCTTTTGCCATTCTGGTATTCTGCTTTTTGACCAGCGACTTTTCGGTGGTCTACGTTGCTCAGCACAGCTACAGCCTGCTGCCGTGGGGATTAAAACTGGCGGCGGTGTGGGGCGGTCATGAAGGATCGCTGCTGCTGTGGGTGCTGTTTCTTTCCGGCTGGAGCGCGCTGTTCGCTTTACGCTATCGGCGTGATACCGACGCGCTGTTTCCGCTGACGCTCAGCGTCCTTTCAATGATAACGGCCCTGCTGTTGCTGTTTGTGGTGCTATGGTCCGATCCGTTCGTGCGCATCTTCCCGCCAGCCATTGAAGGGCGCGACCTTAACCCGATGCTGCAACATCTCGGGTTAATCCTCCATCCACCTCTGCTGTACCTGGGTTACGGTGGTTTGATGGTGGCGGCAGGCGTGGCGCTGGCCTCGCTGCTACGTGGTGACTTTAATGCGCAGAGCGCCTGGGTGTGCTGGCGCTGGGCGCTGCCCGGCTGGTGCGCGCTGACGCTGGGGATTATCCTCGGCTCCTGGTGGGCCTACTGCGAGCTGGGCTGGGGCGGCTGGTGGTTCTGGGACCCGGTTGAAAATGCCTCCTTATTACCCTGGCTTTCCGCCAGCGCGCTGCTGCATAGCCTGTATATCACGCGCCAGCGCGGAATCTTCCGCCACTGGTCGCTGCTGCTGGCGATCGTCACGCTGATTTTATCGCTGCTGGGGACGCTGATTGTGCGTTCCGGCATTCTCGTTTCGGTGCATGCTTTCGCGCTGGATAACGTCCGCGCCGCGCCGCTGTTTGCGCTGTTTACCGTGTTGAGTCTGGCGTCGCTCGGGCTGTACGCCTGGCGGGGCCAGCAAGTCCGGCAGAATGCACGTTTTGGCGGTTGGTCACGCGAGATGCTGATTCTGGTTGCGCTGCTGCTCTTTAGTGCGGTGCTGCTGATTGTGTTGATTGGCACGCTCTACCCGATGATTTACGGGCTGTTCGGCTGGGGACGGCTCTCCGTAGGCGCACCGTACTTTAACCGTGCTACGCTGCCCTTTGGCCTGCTGATGCTGCTGGTTATCGTGCTGGCAACGGTCAGAAGCCGCAACGTGTCTTTCCGCATCCAGCTTCCGGCACTGCTGGCGCATGCCGGGGTGCTGATGTTTGCGGCGGGGATCGTCTTTTCCAGCGGTAGCCGTCAGGAGATAAGCCTGAACCTGAGCCCTGGGCAGCAGGTTGAACTGGCGGGTTACATTTTCCGTTTTGAGCGTCTCGACCTGGAAGCCAAAGGTAACTACACCAGTGAAAAAGCGCAGATCACGCTGTGGCACAATGAGAAACGTATTGGCAGCCTGCAACCCGAAAGGCGCTTCTATGCCGCGCGCCGTCAACAGATGATGGAGCCGGGGATCCGCTGGAATCTGATGCATGACTGGTACGCGGTAATGGGTGAAAAAACCGGACCTGACCGCTATGCCATGCGTTTGTACGTGCAGACCGGCGTGCGCTGGATTTGGGGTGGGGGACTATTAATGGTCTTTGGCGCGCTGCTGAGCGGATGGCGAGGAAGGAAGCGTGATGCGTAAATTAATAACAGCGTTGCCGGATGGCGGCGTAAACGCCTTATCCGGCCTACAGGCAGCGCGAACCGTAGGCCGGATAAGCGCAGCGCCTTCCGGCAAAAAATTTTTACTCTTAACGCTCCTCCTGTTTTTCATCCCTTTCGCTACCCATGCCCAGGTTGTGGACACATGGACGTTTGCCAACCCGCAGCAGCAAGAACAAGCGCTGTCTATTGCCAGCCAACTGCGCTGCCCGCAGTGTCAAAACCAAAACTTGCTGGAATCCAATGCGCCGGTAGCGGTCAGTATGCGCCATCAGGTTTATAGCATGGTGGCGGAAGGGAAAAGCGAAGCTGAGATCACGACATGGATGACCGAGCGTTATGGTGACTTCGTTCGTTATAATCCGCCGCTGAATGAGCAAACGTTGCTGCTGTGGGCGTTACCGTGCCTGTTGTTATTGCTGGTAGGTGTGGTGGTCTGGCGAGTGAGAAGACGTCAGCATACGGAGGAGGGTGAGCAATGAACCAGTCCGAACCGCTGTTACGCCCAATGCCTGTGAAGCGGCTGACCGCTGCGGCGGTGCTGATGGCTGTGGCCTGCATAGGAGGCTACTTGTTGACGCCAAAATGGCAGGCGGTTCGTCAGGAGCAGACGAGACTGGCGGACCCTTTACATGCTTTCACCGATGAGAATGTTCAGGAAAAACAGCTGCTTTTGCTGCAATCGCAGATTCGTGCTAATCCACAGGACGGCGTGAAATGGGCGCAACTCGGGGAGTATTATCTTTGGCAAAACGCGTATCATAATGCGCTGCTGGCCTACGAACAGGCGCTGCGTGTCGGCGGTGAAAATGCTGAGATCTATTCAGCGATGGCAACGGTATTGTATTACCAGGCCGGACAACATATGACGCCGCCCACTCGCGAGATGATTGATAAGGCTCTGGCGCTGGACCCGGCAGAGGTCACCGCGCTGATGCTGTTAGCCTCAGATGCGTTTATGCAGGCAGACTACGCCCAGGCTATTTCAGTGTGGCAAAAGGTTATGGATTTAAACTCGCCGAGGGTGAACCGGGCACAGCTCGTTGACTCTATTAATATGGCGAAGTTATTACAGAATCGGCAAAAATAAATTTGTTTTTTTTGTGATTTGTATCATTTGGCCTGTTTAAAAAACAGGCAAACGAACAAATGGGCGAAAAAAACTCACACCATGACTTCTTCATTTTTGAACATATTAAAATTCTTTTATAACAAAAAGTTATTCATCAATACCGCGATAAAATTGCATTTTTATGCATAAAATCAGCCAAAAGCCCTGTTCTTAGAGGGTTGCGCGGAATGCCATGCAGATGATAATGATAATAAGCGTTAAAAAACTCCATAAACGAACGCAACACAATTCATACCCTTTCAGTATGTACTATTCCCACACACCGCATGTGGAATAGCGCTCCATCGAGGAAGTCCGTTGTTATGAAAAATTTGAAAGTCAGCCTGGCATGGCAGATTCTAATCGCCATGGTGCTGGGCATTCTGCTAGGGAGTTACCTGCATTACCATAGTGACAGCCGTGAATGGCTGGTTGTAAACCTGCTGTCACCGGCGGGCGATATCTTTATCCATCTGATCAAAATGATCGTTGTGCCCATTGTCATCTCTACGCTGGTTGTCGGTATCGCCGGAGTCGGTGATGCAAAACAGCTGGGCCGCATTGGCGCCAAAACTATTCTCTATTTCGAAGTGATCACCACCGTGGCGATTATCCTTGGGATCACGCTGGCTAATGTGTTCCAGCCGGGTTCCGGGATTGATATGTCGCAACTGGCGACCGTGGATATTTCGAAATATCAAAGCACGACTGCAGAAGTACAGAGCCACGCGCATGGTTTGATGGGGACAATTTTGTCACTGGTGCCGACCAATATCGTCGCCTCAATGGCAAAAGGCGATATGCTGCCGATTATCTTCTTCTCGGTGCTGTTCGGTTTAGGCTTGTCTTCCCTGCCGGCAACTCACCGCGAGCCGCTGGTTACCGTGTTCCGCTCTATTTCCGAAACCATGTTTAAAGTGACCCACATGGTTATGCGCTATGCGCCAGTCGGCGTTTTCGCGCTGATTGCCGTTACCGTCGCGAACTTCGGTTTTGCCTCCCTGTGGCCGCTGGCGAAGCTGGTGCTGTTGGTGCACTTTGCCATCCTGTTCTTCGCGCTGGTGGTGCTGGGGATTGTCGCGCGTATCTGCGGTTTGAGCATCTGGATCCTGATCCGCATTCTGAAAGACGAGTTGATTCTGGCTTACTCTACCGCCAGCTCCGAGAGCGTACTGCCGCGTATTATCGAGAAGATGGAAGCCTATGGCGCACCGGCTTCAATCACCAGCTTTGTGGTGCCGACCGGCTACTCATTCAACCTTGATGGTTCAACGCTGTACCAGAGTATTGCCGCGATCTTTATTGCGCAGCTGTATGGTATCGACCTGTCGCTGTGGCAGGAAATCGTGCTGGTGTTGACGTTGATGGTGACCTCGAAAGGGATTGCGGGCGTGCCGGGCGTATCATTCGTGGTGCTGCTGGCAACGCTGGGCAGCGTGGGGATCCCGCTGGAAGGCCTGGCGTTTATTGCCGGTGTTGACCGTATCCTCGACATGGCGCGTACCGCGCTGAACGTGGTGGGTAACGCACTGGCGGTGCTGGTTATCTCCAAGTGGGAACACAAATTTGACCGCAAAAAAGCGCTGGCCTATGAGCGCGAAGTATTAGGTCAGTTTGATAAGACCGCCTTGTAGGCCGGATAAGGCAACGCCGCCATCCGGCAACCTGCTCCGGGTTGCCTGATGGCGCTACGCTTATCAGGCCTACAACGGCTACCCATTGGTTAACTTATCAAACTCTTCGCAGCCGGTATCGAATCCTTCCGTACAGCTCAAATTCAGCCAGTGCAGTGCCTTCTGTTTATTCTTCACGATAAAACCCTGCTCACCGTTTAAGAACATCATCCCAGCCCAGTATTCGGAATAACCGGTGCGGGAAATGGCAGAGCTACGTTTGAAATACCACGTCGCTTTCTCATCGTCTGCGGGAATACCCACGCCGTTGGCGTAAATCAGCCCAAGCAGCATTTGCGCGTCGACGGCGGAGTCGTTTTCCAGGTCCTCGGAGGCGTTTTGCAGCAAGGTAATGGCTTTGGGGTAATCGGTGTGTCCAGCCTGAGTGTTGACCAGAATACGCGCCAGCGTAATTTCCCCGGTTTTACTGCCTGCCTGGGTCGCTTTTTCCGCCAGCGTTTTGGCCTGGGGGTAATCCAGACTGACCGGATTGGTAATCTTAATCTGAGCCAGCAATGCGTAAGCATCGGCATCACCATTGTCGGCGGCTTTTTGCGCCCAATATTCCGCTTTACCCAAATCGCCTGAGCTAAACCAGGTATCAGCGAGGAAATATTGTGCACGTCGGTCTCCGGACTCGGCGGCTTTCAAAAACTGACTACCGGGCTCTTCGGCATGGACAAAGCATGTCATTAACACCATCAAGGCGAAAAGTCGTTTCATCTTATATTTAGATTTAGTGTAGGGAATGAACAGTATAGAGAGATTATGTGCATAAAAAAACGGCCTCCGAATGGAGGCCGTCAGGGGAAGCTTAACCCATCGCGCTTTCGCGCAGGCTGGCTTTCAGCTTGGTGTACTCATCAATGACATACTGCTCGGCAGCGCGCTGATCGGCAATGCGTTCAACGTTTACAGCACAGTACTTGTACTCCGGCGTTTTGGTAATCGGGCTTAAGTTCTCGGTTACCAGTTCATTACATGCACCAATCCACCACTGGTAGGTCATGTAAATCGCGCCTTTGTTTGGACGATCGCTGACTGCCGCACGGGTAATGACCCGGCCTTTACGCGAGTTCACCCACACCAGCTCTTCATCCTGGATGCCCAGGCGTTCTGCGTCGGCGGTGTTGATCTGGGCATAGCCCGGTTCATCCGCCAGCGCGGCCAACGCCGCACAGTTACCGGTCATCGAACGGCAAGAGTAGTGGCCGACTTCACGCACTGTAGACAGTACCATCGGGTACTCCTCAGTGAGTTTGTCGATTGGCGCTACCCAGTCGC
This sequence comes from Citrobacter sp. Cpo103, assembly GCF_030332605.1. Lineage (NCBI taxonomy): Bacteria > Pseudomonadati > Pseudomonadota > Gammaproteobacteria > Enterobacterales > Enterobacteriaceae > Citrobacter > Citrobacter sp. Cpo103. The sequence continues at coordinate 91,693 of NZ_JAOWHO010000033.1, forward strand.
AGGTGAAGAACTGCGCCAGGCCGTTCGGGGTGTCGAACTTCTCTTTGAAGAGATAAGACGTACCCTGGTCGGCTTCTGAGGTGTCGCGGCAAGGCCACTGGATATAACCCAGTTCGCCCATTTTCTCGTAAGTGGCACCGTAGAAATCCGGGCACAGATGACGCAACTCGTCCCAGATTTCCTGGGTGTTGTTGTAGTGCATCGGATAGCCCATACGGGTGGCGATTTCACTGATAATCTGCCAGTCCGTTTTCAGATCCCACTTCGGCTCAACGGCTTTAAAGAAGCGCTGGAAGCCACGGTCAGCTGCGGAGAATACGCCTTCATGCTCACCCCATGACGTAGACGGTAAAATAACGTCTGCGGCAGCGGCAGTTTTGGTCATGAAGATATCCTGCACGATGACCAGTTCCAGATCCTCAAAGCCTTTGCGCACTGCGGAGAGTTCAGCATCGGTTTGTAATGGATCTTCACCCATGATGTACGCCGCGCGTACTTCGCCATGCGCTGCACGGTGCGGCAGTTCGCTGATGCGATAGCCGGTATGAGCAGGCAGACTTTCCACGCCCCAGGCTTTAGCGAACTTCTCGCGGTTAGCCGGATCTTTCACATACTGATAGCCCGGATAAGTATCCGGCAGCGCGCCCATGTCACATGCGCCCTGAACGTTGTTCTGCCCACGAACCGGGTTAACGCCCACGCTCGGCTTACCGAGGTTGCCGGTCAGCATTGCGAGGCTGGTCAGTGAACGCACGGTTTCCACGCCCTGATAGAACTGGGTAACACCCATGCCCCACAGGATTGCCGCGCTTTTCGCCGTGGCATACATACGTGCAGCCTGACGAATATCCTGCGCGCTAACGCCAGTGATATCTTCGACGGACTCCGGCGTGTAGCCTTCGACGATCTTGCTGTACTCTTCGAATCCTTCCGTACGGGAGGCGACGAACGCCTGGTCGTACAGTTTTTCTTCGATGATGACATGCCCCATGGCGTTGAGCAGCGCGATGTTCGAGCCGTTTTTCAACGCGATGTGCATGTCGGCAATACGCGCGGTTTCAATTTTGCGCGGATCGCAGACGATGATTTTCGCCCCGTTACGTTTAGCATTAATCACGTGATTCGCCACGATCGGGTGGGAATCCGCCGGGTTGTACCCGAAGATGAATACTAAATCTGTGTTATCAATTTCATTGATAGCATTACTCATTGCGCCGTTACCGACCGATTGGTGCAGACCTGCAACCGATGGGCCGTGTCAGACGCGAGCGCAGCAGTCAACGTTATTGGTACCAATAACGGCGCGCGCGAATTTTTGCATTACATAGTTGGTTTCGTTACCCGTACCGCGAGATGAACCGGTCGTCTGAATAGCGTCCGGGCCATACTTCGCTTTGATGGCGCTCAGACGACTGGCGACGTAATTCAGCGCTTCATCCCAGGAAACGGATTCCAGTTTGCCGCCACGCTGGCGACGGATCATAGGGGTTTTCAGACGAGGGGTCAGGATCTGGGTATCATTGATAAAATCCCAGCCATAGTAGCCCTTCAGACACAAGGTACCCTGGTTGGTTTTCCCCTGCGCCGCTTCAGCCCGGACGATTTTGCCGTTATCGACCACCAGGTTGATTTTGCAACCTGATGCGCAATATGGGCAAACCGTGACGACTTTTTTCATCGGTCTCGCTCCAGTTAATCAAATCGCGCATACGCGCTTGTCGTTTTTGTTATGCATCTTTTATGCCATGTTTTTATCAGGGGCATTAGTCGATATTACGGGCGAATTTTGCGCAAAACTCTGACGAAAAACAGGCTGTCGTCATATTTGACGTGACGAATCTCCAATACGTGACAGCCCGGCAGTGTGACCGAGGTTATGTTTCCCGCACATCCTTGTGCCTTATCGCTGTCACTCTGTGCAGAATCAATCACACTCATTTAAGTTGGCCAGAAATGGGGAAAAACAATGAAGCCAGCCATACTGGTTGTGGATGATGACATCGCTGTCTGCACGCTTTTACAGGATGTGCTGAGCGAACACGTCTTTACGGTGACCGCCTGTCACACCGGGCAGGAGGCGCTGCGCTGCATTGAGACTCAGCCGGATATCGCTCTGGTATTACTGGATATGATGTTGCCCGATATTAACGGCCTGATGGTGCTACAACAGGTGCAGAAGTTGAGGCCCGGATTACCGGTGGTGATGCTGACTGGGCTTGGCAGCGAGTCGGATGTGGTTGTCGGGCTGGAAATGGGGGCTGACGACTATATCGGTAAGCCGTTCAATGCGCGGGTGCTGGTGGCGCGGGTAAAGGCGGTGCTCAGACGCGTTGGCGTGTTAACGGCAGAAAGCGGCGGCCCGCAAACCACGGGGCTTTCTTTCAATGGCTGGCATCTCGATACCGCCGGTTGCCAGCTGCATAATCCCCAGCAGTTGAAGGTGGAGTTGACGCAGGGGGAATACAGCCTGCTGTTGGCGCTGGCCCAAAATGCCCGCCGGGTGCTGAGTCGGGAACAACTGCTGGAGCTGACGCGCAGCGACAGCGTTGAGGTGTTTGACCGCACTATTGACGTGTTAATCATGCGGCTGCGGCGAAAAATAGAGAACAACCCGCACCAGCCAATGTTGATCAAAACCCTGCGCGGGCTGGGTTATGTGTTTGCCGCCGACGTGCAACATCACGATAAGGCGGCGTGATCGTGTGCAGTTGCCGGATGCGGCGTAAACGCCTTATCCGGCCTACAAAAGCGAAAACGACCCCGTAGGCCTGATACGGTCGTAGGCCTGATAAGCGCAGCGCATCAGGCATATTTCCGGACGATGCGAACGTAGGCCTGATAAGCGCAGCGCATCAGGCGTCAGCCATTTCTGCTTTCAACTCTGCCAGCGTCTTCGCACCGTCTATCGCATTCGCGCACAGCAAGCTTGCCCGCGCACAGGCGTGTGCCAACCTGACGCTGTCCGTCAGCGACCAACGCTCATGACAGCCATACAAAAATCCAGCGCAAAACGCATCTCCCGCCCCGACGCTGCCAACGATCTCCTCCTGCGCCAGGTACTGCGACGGGATCCAGACGCCCGGCACATCCGGCGCTTCACCCCAGGCACCTTCCGGACAGTGGATCACCACCCGCTGGCGCACGCCTGCATTCAATAATTCGTGTGCGGCGGTGGCGATGTGCGCAATATGCAGTTCGCCGTTGGGCTGGCGGATCTCCAGCCCGCTGAACTCCCCGGCTTCCAGCTCGTTAATCACCAGATAGTCGAGATGGCGCAGGGCTGGCATTACCAGTGGTTGGTAGCGCGGGTCGCCCTTGCGTGAGACCAGATCCAGCGACGTTTCAAAGCCGTTGTCGCGCATTTGTGCCAGCAGCCGTGCGCTACGCGTCCCGTACTCCTCATCCGGCATGTCCAGACTGTCGAGCAGCAGCAGATAACCCAGATGGAAGATTTTCATCGAGGTATCCAGTTGCTCAAACGCGGGCAGATCGAGTAGCCGATTGGCTCCCGGTGAGTGGAAAAAGGTGCGCTGACCGCTGGGATCGGTCATCACCTGCGACATCGACGTGGGGGCGAATGTGGTGCGCTGCACGTGTTGGCGATTAACGTGATACTGCTCCAGCATCGCCATGATGTAGTCGCCGTCGCTGTCCTGACCGATTAACCCCACCGCCTGCAACGGCAGCCCAGTGTGCATTTTTGCCAGCGTCAGCAGCACATTAAGCGGCGCACCGCCCGTGGCGCGTTCGCTACGGGTGATTTCCGCCAGCCAGCCACGTTCCGGCCACTGCACAATTTGATGCACGTGATCGACCAGCATGTTGCCTGCGGCGATAACGCCTTTGCGTTCCATCAGACCCGTCCCGCGCTGCCAAAAATGCGCATCTGTTCCGAAACGGTATCGGTAATGGCCTCTTCAATGCCGAGCAGCAGTTCGGCGAATTCGTCGTACAGCGGCTGGCGATTCGCCATCCGTGTTTCTACCGCCGACAGCGCCGCCTGCGACATGCCGGTATAGAAGTTGATTTTGTGAATGCCGAGTCCAATCGCGCGCTTGAAATCGTCGTCGCTGATGCCGGAGCCGCCGTGCAGTACCAGCGGGATTGCCGCCTGCTGGCGAATGGCATCCAGACGCGGGAAGTCGAGCAGCGGTTCGCCTTTATATTTGCCGTGGGCATTGCCAATGGCGACCGCCAGCGCGTCAATCCCGGTTCTGTCGACGAAATCACGCGCCATCATCGGGTCGGTAAATAACGATTCGTCGGCATGACCGTACAGCGCGCCGCCCTCATCACCACCCACCGCGCCCAGTTCGGCTTCCACCGATACGCCGACGGCGTGGCACATCTTTACCACTTCTCGGGTCTGGCGGATATTTTCTTCATACTCCAGCGTGGAGCCATCGAACATTACTGAACTGAACCCTAAGCGTAGTGCCCGAACCACCGACTCAAAGTGCAGGCCGTGGTCAAGGTTCAACACCACCGGAATGTCATGCCGTGCGGCTTCGAATTTGACCGCTTCGACCAGAGAATCCAGCGAGATATATTTAAAGTGCACCTCGGCAATGTTGATGATAAACGGCGAACGTTCTTGCTTTGCCGCGGCAAACAGCGCACGCAGGAAGTGTGAATCCAGAACGTTAAACGCCCCTAAGGCATAGCGATGCTCACGGGCATGGGCAAGGCCATCAGCGAGAGATATCAACGGCATAATGCGCTCCTTGGTTAGCGGAACAGGCGATATTCGTTACACAGCACCAGCTGCGCAGGTTCGTCTTCTTCAATGTCGTTATAGCGGGCGATCGGTTGCAAAAAGTGGTTATCGTGGTCGTCGTCATTAACAGAAGAAACCTCGCCGACCAGCACGTCGCCAAAACCTTCTTCCGCCCAGAAGCTGTGATACAGGCCCGGTGGCAGGCAGATGCTTTCACCCGGCGTCAGGCGCAACTGACTGCCTGCCGCATGGGTTTGCCGACAGCCGTCAATCACCACGCTTACGTCGGTCTGCTCCGTTTGCTCCCGGATCCCCGCATTCCACAGTTCCACTATTAAATTGCCGCCGCCGCGATTGATAATGTCTTCGCGCTTGCGCCAGTGAAAATGCATCGGCGTGACCTGTGCATCGCGAACATGCATGATTTTCTCGGCGTAGCATTTTTCATAAGGCATACCTTTCGGCGAGCCGTTACGCAGAGTGAACAGCGTTAACCCTTGCGCGGCGAAATTGTTGCCGCCAAACGCGGTGACATCCCAACCGAGCTTAAGGTCGAACACTTCGCTCCAGGCTGTGGCATCAAGCTTGCGCCATTGGGTCGGGGGGAAGCTGGCAAAAGGGGGAAGATGCACGTCGTGCTGAGAGAAAAACTGGCGCGTGTGGCCAAGGATCTCGTTTATTGCGGAGCGTTTCATTGATTCTCCTGTGGCTGATAAGATGACCTTTATGCGGCCCTCTCTCAAAAGGAGAGGGAGAAAACCAAAATCTTTCCTTAGGAACACATGGGCATAATCCAGTTACCTCTCCCCTCACAGCAGAATAGGGAATAGTTATATTTTATTGTGTTTTTTTATGGGAGGATGTGATTTATTCAATAAAAAAATAAATAAAAAGAATGCTTCTATAAATGTTATTGTAAATCATTGGGTTAATGTTTTGTTTTTTTAGTTCCCTCTCAGTTTTTGGAACCATTTGGATGTGACTGCTTGATCGTTGCCTCACGGTGAAAAACGAATGCGGCGTTATATAAATCGTTTTGTTAAAAAATTATTTCATTGAATCTAAAATCGCGTCAGTTAATCGTTTATTTATATGTCGTAATTATATTACGTGTTTGACTAATAATAATTAATTTACTTTCCAGATTTTTTCAGTAAAAAAACAACCTTTTTTTATTATTGTTGATATGCTGACTGGACTTTATTTCTTATGTATTACTTTCTTTTTGCAAGGGATGCGATAATGAAAAAAGGTTCGGGTTTCTATAATCTTGAAGGTATAGTTTCAGAGGAGAGTATCAATAAGTATTTATTCTCCGTAAGGGGTGAGAGTAAATTAGGGTTGCTGGATGTTGAAACAATTGAAGGTCATGAAAAATTAAGTAAACCATACAGTTATAAAATTAAATTCACATCAAAACAAAAAAGCATCCCTCCTGACTCACTTCTTAACATTGAAGGCTCGCTGAAAATCAGAGCACCTAATCATAGCTGGAATAAATATATTCAAGGTTCTGAGATGTGGCTATATGAACGGCAAATTGAAGGCGTCATTACGTCATTTTCGCTTATTAGTACATCAGCGGATGAATCACTGTATGAAATCAGGCTGGAGCATAAGCTGGCATTACTCTCACGACGCAAGCGTTCGGCTATTTACCTGAACATAAATGTGCCGAAACTGGTCACGCAGATCCTCAAAGAACATGCTTTTGCTGATTATGAAATCGACTTTGATAATCTTGTTTGTATCTATCCCAACCGGGAAATGATTGTTCAGTGGGAGGAGTCAGATTTAGCGTTTATCAGCCGCATCCTGTCAGAAGTTGGGATCTGGTTCAGGATCGCAAATCATCATGCTGTTTCGCACATTATGGTGGTTATCTTCAGTGATTCACAATGCCAGTACATTTTTGATCAAAAGATTATGCACTCATCCCACGCAGGGCTGACATCAAATGATTATTCGATCGATAAGCTGGTATCAAAGCACAATGTTGTCTCGGCAGACGTTAGGGCGAAGAACTTTGATTACAGGCTGGCAAACTCGCTGATGCTAAATGCTGACGCCGATGTGTCTGCGGAAAGGGCTACGACATATGGCACAGAGTATCGCTATGCGGATATCCATCATCAGCCGGGATCGCAATTTGCCGAGGTGCAGCCAGGTGAATCCAGCTGGTTCTATGCCAAACTGCATCACGAAATTATTCTTAATAATCAGTCCATTTTAAACGGTGTGACCACCAGTCCGTCGATCGTGCCGGGGATGGTGCTGGAAATCGACGGTACCATTCCACATGCTTTCGACTCTGGATTTGTGGTAACGGCAATGCGGGTGACGGGGAGGCGAGATGCAGCGCTCCAGTCCCGGCTTATCGGTATTCCCTACAACCAGAACGTTTGTTTTCGACCTCAGCCGCTACCCCGGCCACGTATTGCGGGTACTGTTCCCGCGATCGTTTCATCATCAATAGACAATGACAAATATGCTCATATCGATGTGCAGGGTCGATATTGGGTTAAGTTTGATTTTGACCTCGACCAGCACAGGCAAGGTTATGAAAGCATGCCCGTTCGTCTGGCGCGGGTTTATGCCGGCGATACTTATGGTCATCACTTTCCGCTCATCCAGGGCACAGAGGTTGCCATTGCGTTTGAAGGCGGCGATCCGGAAAGACCTTTCATTGCGCATGCCCTGCATCATGCTCCAAAGCCAGACCCCGTTACCAGCCGCAACAATACCCGCAACGTCATCCGCACTGCGGGTCTGAATAAGCTGCGAATGGAGGATCGGCGCGGGCAGGAACACGTCAAACTGAGTACCGAGTACGGCAAAACGCAATTGAACATGGGCCATCTGGTTGATGCTGGCGGTAAACCGCGCGGCGAAGGCGCAGAACTGCGCACCGATGACCGCGCGGTCCTGAGGGCGGCAAAGGGGATATTACTCACGACCGAGGCGCAGCCAAAAGCCCAGGGCAAGCAGCTTGATATGAGCGCAGTGGTTCAGCAGCTTCAGGACGCGCTTACGCTGGCAACGTCACTTCAGCAAAGCGCGCTGACGGCGCAGGCGTTAAATGTCGAATTGGGGCCGCAGCAGCAGCTTAACGCTGCGCTTGAACAGCTTACCCGTTCGGGACTGGTGGCCTACGCCGATCACGGTATGGCCCTGCTGACACCACAAACGATGGCATTATCAGCAGACAAAGATTTGTCGCTAAACGCCGCCAGCAACGGCAGTTTTAACGTCTTTAAAAAACTCTCAATGGCCGTTGGACAGGGCCTGTCACTTTTCAGCAGAGCTATCGGAATCAAAATCATCGCCGCAAAAGATGATATTTCCGTCCAGGCGCAGCGCGGCGAAATGGGCCTGCTTTCTGATAAGCATTTTCATATTCAGAGTATGAACGGCAACGTAACCATCAGCGCCAGGAAGAATATCCAGCTTTTGTGCGGTGGTGGCGGTATCAGAATAAATGAAGACGGCTCTGTAAAAATATTCTCCCCCGCAAAAGTGCAGTTGAAAGGCACCTCTCTTGACTGGAGCGGACCGGAGTCGGCGAAAGATAAAACCCCTGTCTTTCAGGAGGAGCAGTTTCATCGCCGCATTAAATTACATGGCTCTGGCAACCCAGACGATGTTCTGAAGAATACAAAATTCAGACTGACTAAGGCATCAGGCGAAACCATTGAAGGCGTCACTGACGATGAAGGAATGACGCCGTTATTGGATATGACTGAAATGGACGAAATGAAAATGGAGATTTTGCCAAATGAGTAACAGTCCCTTTAATCCACGGGTGGTGGCGACAGGTGTACAGGGCGTGCCTAAATCAACGGGCGGAAAAATGGCTGTCTGCGACGTGCCCGTTAAGTATTCCATGCCCTGCATTGTGATCCTTGTGCACGGCGTCAACGATGTGGGCGAGGCCTATCAGAATCAGGAGCAGGGTATTATCGCTGGCCTGAATGAACGTATGGGCCGCACGGATATGTATCCGCATGAATGGCAGAAGTACAAAATGGATACGGGCGATGGTGAGCAGCAGAATGTAAAAATGCCCGGACGCAGCCCGGTAATTCCATTTTATTGGGGGTATAAACCCGTCGATCATGCGACGTATACAGAAGACCAGCGGCGTTATCGCGATGAGCTGGCTAAATCAGGAGACGCCGCAAAACTGCCTTACAACGCCTATCAGGAGGATGACCACGCAAAGCTGGAAAAGCTGGGGCATATTCCCCAAACCACCTTGAAATATCAGAATGATAATTTCGGCAACGTGCTGGACGATGTGTACGCCAAAGGCGGTGGTACCTTTGCCAATGCGACAACTACTATTCCGGATATGTTAGGCCCTGGCTCCGGCGGCCTGGCGAACGGTGCGGCAGGATTTGCATCACTGTATATGAATGCCGGGGATTTTACGCACCCTATTTATGACAATCCGCACCGTATTTATCAGTTTTTTGCCGCGCAGCGGCTGGCTGATTTAATCCTGATGATTCGAAGAGAACCAGCAACAAAATTCGATCCCATTAATATCATTGCGCACTCCCAGGGAACGATCATTACCATGCTGGCCAATATGCTGGTAAAAGCAGCAGGTGCCGATCCTGCCGATTGCGTGATTCTCAACCATTCTCCCTACGCACTGGAAAAAACGGCTGCTGAAGGTATGACGCCCGGACATCATCAAACGGATCGCGCCCGGCAGCAGACGTTCCGCAATTTCTGCCAGTTGATGGCGACCAATGCCAGATATGGCAAGGGGGAATATCACACGCAGGCCGAGATTGATGAATTAGAAGGCGCGCTGTGCCTGAGTAAAACCAATTCACAGTGGCGCAAGCATAAACTTTATACCCGTAATAACTTTGGCAAGGTATATAACTATTTTTGCCCCAATGACAGTGTGGTTTCATTACTTAACGTCCAGGGATTGGGCTGGCGGGGAGTCCCCCATAACATTGCCAGCGGAATAGACAATCTGCGCCAGCGGGTTTTCTGTGAAAATGGTCCGGAAATAGGCGGCAGCCCGCTGAGCGTGCCTTTTGAAATGCCGGCGGTAGAAAAGAATAGCTTTAATCAGGATACGGGCGCGACCAGACAATATACGTTTGCGGATGTTGTTGTGAATGGTGAGCAGCTCCCCGTCACCTTCAGACACCAGTTACAGGGTGCGGGAAGTCAGTATAAATATTCGATAGCGCCAGGTTCACCCGATCAGGACATCTCATTTTCTGCAAAAGCCACGGTTATTGCGCGCACTGAGACAGATTTCAAAAATCTCAGCGGCGCAGGTTTCGATTCTTTACAGCCGGGCCAGGCATTAACGCCTACTGAACTTGCGATGTTCGCCAAAAAATATGGCAAGCCTTATACCAAAGGCGTTGTTCTGGGCGGGGGATACAATAAGACCGTTCAGTTGATTTATGAAAAAACGCCGGATGAGCTGCAAAAAGAATGGCTGCAATCAGAGCAGGTTGGTTACAGCCAGCATTCCTCTATTGTTATGTCGAAAGATGCCTCCGCGAAAGCGATGCCTTTCGATCTGGCGGTGGGAATATGCAGGGCATTTGATCACGAAAATGGTGAGTTCTGGGTAAAACTACTTCGCCGTGGAGACTGGCGTATGAAGCGCAACGGTCTGCAAAAAACTGTGGATTATTATACAACGGGGATTTTGAATAAAGCGGACACAAAAGATTATATGAACAGGCCAGATGATATTTTACCAAAGGGTCAATTTGGTGTGGTTAACGAATATTGTCATTCAACAACGGTTAAACCTGCCAGACACAATGAAATATACAATACCGAGACTCCCAATCTGCAATGGGATATGCCCAAACCGCTTAACGTTTAAGGATAAATTATGAAACTGGGAAATACGGTAGGAATAATAATCGGCGCAGTTTCACTATGCGCTATCACTGCCTGTACAAAAAAAATACCCTCACAGGTAATTTATCAGTTTGATGATAATCGTTACCTGGAGTTGATCGGTTATGATTGTGAAGGATATGTTGTTTACCATGACGTAAAAAGAAAGATCAACAAGTCAATTTATGGCAACCCAATCTATAGAGTATTCACGGGAGTGTATATTCATCCTTCAGAGCAGTACATTCTGGTCCCTGAATGGGAGCCGGGAGCATATAAAATATCTAAAGATTACGGACAAACGTGGCAGGTCGCAACCTATATGTCTCCATTTCAGGGGCAAGAGAAAAATTCAGATGGAAATATGGTCGACAGACCTGAAGGAAAAGAAATAAAAAGAGTGGTGGTGGTCAATAACCAGGCATTTATTACCACGGCGCAGGGGCATTTATATCTGAGTTCATATCCTTTTGACGACCCGCGCTTAGCGCCGGGTGGACCGGGTATAGATTATCAATTCTTTGATGATACATATTATCTCTACAGACCAGGCAAGCATAAATCCAGTGGCGAGTATGTGAACGGCCATATGAGACCAGAATCTCCAGGTGATGCCTGGGGAACGGTGGTGTTTATGAAAGCATCCTTGGCCCATTTAACGGAAGGTTATAAGGCTAACTATCAAAACCTGCCGGACAAAGAGCCGGAGGTAGTGGGCTATAAGGGCTGGACCCGGATGCACTGCGATATGGATGCAGGGAAATAATCTGCAATGGGATATGCCAAAACCGCTTAATGTTTAAGGATGAATTATGAATAAGGGAAGTGCGTTAAAAATAATAATCGGAACTATTTCGCTATGTGCTATCGCTGGCTGTACGAAAAAAACACCCTCACAGATTATTTATCGCTATGATGATAACCGATATCTGGAATTAAAAGGCTATAATTGTGAGGGAGCGCTTTGGTATCATGATACCAGGCGGAATATACATAAGGAATTAGTAAATGGCGTTTATTCAACGTATCAGATCTTTTCCGGAGTATATATTCATCCATCAGATAAGTATATTCTGATACCGCGATGGGAGCCTGGGGCATATAAAATATCTAAAGATTACGGACAAACGTGGCAGGTCGCAACATATATGGCCCCTTTCCCGGCGCTGGAGAGAAACTCAGATGGTGTTATGCGTGACAGCCCTGAAGGAAAAGAAATAAAAAGAGTGGTGGTGGTTAATAATCAGGCATTTATTACCACTGCACAGGGGCATTTGTATATGAGCTCATACCCTTTTGACGATCCGCGTCTGGCGCCGGGTGGTCCGGGTATAGATTATCGATACTTTGATGACACCTATTATCTCTACAGGCCAGGCAAGCATAAATCCGGTGGCGAGTATGTGAACGGCCATACCAGTCCTGAGTTTCCAGGTGCTGCGTGGGGAACGGTGGTGTTTATGAAAGCATCTTTAGCCCATTTAACGGAAGGTTATAAGGCCAACTATCAAAACCTGCCGGACAAAGAGCCGGAGGTGGTGGGCTATAAGGGCTGGACCCGGATGCACTGCGATATGGATGCAGGGAAATAATCTGCAATGGGATATGCCCAAACCGCTTAATGTTTAAGGATAAATATGAAAATGGGAAATGTGGTAAGAGTAATCGTCGCAGCAATTTCACTATGTGTTATCTCTGGCTGTACAAAAAAAACACCCTCACAGGTAATTTACCGGTTTGATGATAACCGATATCTGGAATTAAAAGGCTATAATTGTGAGGGAGCGCTTTGGTATCATGATACCAGGCGGAATATACATAAAGAATTAGTAAATGGCATTTATTCAACGTATCGGATATTTTCCGGAGTATATATTCATTCGTCAGATAAGTATATTCTGATACCGCGATGGGAGCCAGGTGCATACACAATATCTAAAGACTATGGACAAACGTGGCAGGTCGCAACGTATATGTCCCCATCTCAGGGGCAAGAGAAAAATTCTGATGGGAATATGGTAGATAGACCTGAAGGAAAAGAAATAAAAAGAGTGGTGGTGGTTAATAATCAGGCATTTATTTCCACTGCACAAGGACATTTGTATATGAGCTCATACCCTTTTGACGACCCGCGTCTGGCGCCGGGTGGTCCAGGTATAGACTATCAATACTTTAATGACACCTATTATCTCTACAGACCTGGCAAGCATAAATCCGGTGGCGAGTATGTGAACGGCCATATAAGACCTGAATCTCCAGGTGATGCCTGGGGAACGGTGGTATTTATGAAAGAATCCTTAGCCCATTTAACGGAAGGTTATAAGGCCAACTATCAAAACCTGCCGGACAAAGAACCGGAGGTGGTTGGCTATAAGGGCTGGACCCGGATGCACTGCGATATGGATACAGGGAAATAATATGAAAGGTGTAATCAGGCTAAACGATCCGCTGGAAAATGGCGGATATGTCAATAAAGCTTCTGGTAGCAAGTTTATGGGAATTCCTGTCGCTTTACAGGGGGATACTGTGGTTTGTATTCTGCACAAAGGTACCTTCCCAATACTTGATTTTGAGCCAACCTGGACAATGGACGGCAAAGGCGTCGTTGTGGATGGCTGTAGGGCCGCATGTGGTTGTGCAATTAAAACCACGCTACCAACGGCGGGGACAAGCAAATGAGGAAATGGAAGATACCAAACAAGAATCCCTATGAAGAACCAGAAAAATTCCCGCTTAATATTATGCTGATCATTAGCTGTGCTATCTTTCTGTTTTTTATAACGTACAATATATTCAGCTGGTTGCAGGACAAGAAAGTTCCTGATGATCTGATATGGAATGCAATAGGTATCCCGTCGCTAATAGTGTTAGCAATCTGGTGTGTGGTGGTAATCACTTACGGTGTTATATCTTTTCCATGTTACTATGCGGGTTATCTTGAGCAGTATGGTATGAACCAGTGGAAAAACTGGGCAATACGGGCATTGCCTCTTTTAGACTATTCATCCATTCTCCCGGTGCCTGAACTGGCATTAAAAATTCAGAAACTAGAGGGTGAAGCGCCAGAAGGTTCTGCAACGCCGTTACGCATTGATATTGAAGTTGACTCAATGGATGACGCCAGAGTTGATAAAGTACTAAGGCAGTTGATAGAGCCCCTCAAATGTTCTCTTGTCAGGGATTATCGGCCTTTTACTACCTGGCTATACGTTAAGGGAGCGGATGACACTATCGGCAATAGTTTCAAGGCGGTGCTGGCAAGTCTGAGCATCCCCAACGATAAGGTCGGAAAAATCAATATTCTTCACAAATGTCCTGATTATTTTTTAATAAATGAGTGGGTTGATTTAAATATTTCTGAAAATAACCTGGTTATTACCGTTGAATTGCATGATAAAAATAATTCTGATTTTTTTGAAAGTGCTAATGCTTTTATTTTTACCAATACACAACTGCTTAAAGATAAAGACACACCTTTATATTTATTACGCATGATGGACAGTACCCCTTACTATCTTGATGAAATCGTAAGTACATATCTTTCTGCACAGCAAGTTGATGTCAGTAAAATTAAAAAACTATGGTTCAACTCACTGGATAAGCAGTCAAAGTTCGTATTATTTAGTGGGATAGAAAACGCAAAAACGAGCATTTTGGCCGATAGTCGATATGAACTGGAGGCCGTCACTGGGCAAAGCACAGAGGTTCAGCGCTGGGTTGTATTAGCGTTGGCTGCGGATGCTGCAAAATATGGTCAATGCCATCAGTTATTCGCCAGTACATCCGCAGATACTATTCAATCCGGCATAATAGCTGCTAAATATCCAGGATGCTGGCCTGCACTTGATAAGCTGGATTTCCATGATTATTGGAGAGTCATAAAATTGTGCGCAATTATTTTATGGTGTATGGGATTTGTAAGTCTCGTACCACTAGAACTGTTCCAAAGTCACCCCTGGTATACGTTTGCACCTTTGGTTATTGGTATTCTGGTTATTTACACGGCGGTTATGATTTTTTCTTTTATACTGAGTCATAATATAGAAGAGGAAATGGATATTTATTACTCTCAGTTTTTATGAGGTAAGCGCCCTGACGGGCGCTCTTGCTTCTTTGACTCTCTTTGTGGCAGGAGCCTTAGTCGGTTCAGGATTTATTTCACCGTCCAACCCTTATAACTGCCGACGTTGTTTTTATCGATCATCGTCACCGGGATCAGCACGGGTTCTTTCGGGGCGGGTTTCCCCTGCAATATGTCATAGCCGATTTCGACCGCTTTGGCAGCCATCACCTGCGGATCTTGTGCCGGAGTCGCCACAAATAGTGAGTTTTCGCGCTTCAGCGCTTCTTCACCGTCTGGGGATCCATCTACGCCGACAATAAAGAATTCGCTACGCTGCGCCTGTTTTGCCGCCAGATCGGCACCGATCGCCGTCGGATCGTTAATGGCGAATACGCCGTCGATCTTCGGATTCGCCGCCAGCAGCGCGGTCATGATCTCCAGCCCGCCTTCGCGACTGCCTTTGGCGTTTTGGTTATGCGACAGCACCTTGATGTCAGGGTGGCGTTTAAACTCAGTCTGGCAGCCTTCCACGCGGTTCTGGACGGCGGAAACCGGCGGCCCGTTGATGATGACGACGTTGCCTTTGCCTTTCAGGCGGTCGGTAATGTATTTACAGGCCATTTCACCTGCCTGGGTGTTATCGGAGGTAATGGTCGCGTCTGCGCCTTCCGCTGCCACGTCAACGGCAACCACCACGATCCCGGCGTCTTTCGCGCGTTTTACCGCCGGGCCGATGCCCTTGGAGTCGGCGGCGTTAAGGATAATCATGTCGACTTTGGCGGCAATAAAGTTGTCGATCTGCGACACCTGTTGCCCCAAATCGTAACCGCTGGAAACCAGCGTTACTTTAACGCTATCACCTGCCAGCTTGCGTGCTTCCAGCTCCGCGCCTTTGGTGATCTGCACGAAGAACGGGTTGGCCAGATCGCCCACCGTAACGCCAATCGATTTCAGTTCTTTTGCCTGCACAAACGGAGCTGCAGCAAGCAGGGCGCCAGCACAGAGCGCGGTCACTAATGGCTTCAAACGCATACTCGTTTCCTCACGTAGGGTATTGTTGTTATACGCCTGATGGCGCTGCGCTTATCAGGCCTACGAATGAGCAGGCCAGTAAGCTTGTCTATGCACTTTGATGGTGTCGGGTACGGTATTTGTCGATTAGCACCGCTATGATGATCACCGCCCCTTTGATCACCAGTTGCCAGAAATAGGAGACGCCCATTAGCGTCATGCCGTTATTGAGCGTGGCGATTATCAACGCCCCCACCAGCGTGCCGGTTATGGTGCCGATCCCGCCAACAAAGCTGGTGCCGCCGAGGATCACCGCCGCGATGGCGTCCAGCTCGTAACCCATACCTAAGTTGCCGTTGGCGCTATACAGCCGCGAGGCGCTCATCACCCCGCCAAGACCTGAGAGCAAACCGCTCATGCCGTAGACGAACAGCAGCACCAGCCACACTTTGATCCCGGTTAAACGTGCGGCCTGCATATTGCCGCCGACCGCGTAGATATGAACGCCGAGCGTGGTGCGGCGCAGAATGAACCAGCACACCACCACCACCGCCAGCGCAATGACCACCAGCCACGGAACCGGGCCGAGATAGTTGTTACCGATCCACTCAAAGCTGATATTGGAGTTAATCACCGTTGTACCGTCGGCCAGCAGATAGGCCACGCCGCGCAGCGCCGTATAGGTTCCAAGCGTGACGATAAACGGCGGTAGTCCGGCAAAAGCGACCAGCGCGCCGTTAAATAATCCCAGCACCAGGCCGAGCATCAGCGCCGCCGGAATTGACAGCATGGCAAGCTCAGGAATAAGAGAAACGACCATGGCTGCGACGGCGGTGGTGCCGAGAATCGAGCCAACCGAGAGGTCGATCCCGCCGGTCAAAATAATGAAGGTCATGCCAGCCGCCAGCACGATGTTGATCGACGCCTGACGGGTTATATTCAGCAGGTTGCTTTCGGTAAAAAAGTTGGGCGCGATAAAGCCAAATACCGCCACAATCAGGATGAGAATCGGTAAGATGCCGACTGTTTGCATCAGATCGCTCATCAGCATTCTTTTCGCGGAGGCGGATTTCGCCACCTGCTGGGGAGGGGTTGGATTATTCATGGGGCACCGCCTGATGGTGGGAGTCGTTCACGCCGGTAGCCAGCGTCATAATATTTTCCTGGGTAATACTTTGTCCGTTCAGCTCGCCGGCAATGCTGCCTTCCCGCATGACGTACACGCGATCGCTCATGCCGACGACTTCCGGCAGTTCGCTGGAGATCATCAGGATCGCTACGCCTTTGCGCGCCATATCGTTCATGATCCGGTAGATCTCGCTTTTGGCGCCAACATCCACGCCGCGCGTGGGTTCATCGAGGATCAAAATACGTGGGCCGATCGCGACCCAGCGTGAAATCAGCAGTTTTTGCTGATTTCCGCCAGACAGCCCGCCCGCGCGTACCTGTGCGTGCGGCACGCGGATGTTGAGCAGCTTGATGGCGTCATCGGAAATAGCCTGCGCCTTTTTGCGATCGAGCATGCCCCAGTTGGCGTCACGCTCCAGCGTTGCCATGGTGATGTTTTCTGCCGCTGCCAGCTCTAAAAATAATCCCTGCTCTTTGCGGTTTTCCGTCAGAAAGCCAATGCCGTGGTCAATCGCCTCGCGCGGGGAGTGGATCACTACCGGTTCACCGTCTACTTCAATCATGCCGCCGATGGCTTTACGAACGCCAAAAATCAACTGAGCCAGCTCAGAACGCCCGGCACCGACTAACCCGGCCAGGCCAACGATCTCCCCGGAGCGTACCAGCAAGCTGCACGGCTGGACTTTATGGCCGTCGGTCAGGTGATGAACGTTGAGGCGTGCTTTACCTAAGGGAATGTCGCGCTCTTTGTTGAACAGATCGCTTAACGGACGACCCACCATCATGCGCACCAGCTCCGAGGCGTTGAGCTTGTCGCGGGTCAGGCTGCCAACATATTGTCCGTCGCGCAGGACGCTGACGCGGTCCGAGAGTTCGTACACTTCCGCCATGCGGTGGCTGATGTAGATAATCGCCATCCCCTCATCGCGCAGGCGCATGATCAGTTCAAACAGGCGATGGGTTTCACGTGAGGAGAGGGCGGCGGTGGGTTCATCCATCACCAGAATGCGGCTGTTACGGTGCAGGGCGCGGGCAATTTCCACCTGCTGCTGTTCGGCGATGGTCAACGTCATCACGCGGTCGCTGGCCTTAAACTGGGCGCCGAGTCGGTCGATAACTTTCTGCGACTGCATGACCATCTCTTTACGCTGGACCAGACCGCCGCGCGACAGCTCGCTGCCAAGAAAGATATTTTCTGCCACTGTCAGGTTTGGCGCGAGCTGCATCTCCTGATACATCAGCGTGATGCCTGCGCTAAGCGCGTCTTTTGGCCCGCGAATGTGGAACGGCTGACCGTCAATCAGGATCTCACCGCTGGTGGCGGTATAGGCCCCTGCGAGGATCTTCATCAGGGTGCTCTTCCCCGCGCCATTCTCGCCCATCAGGGCATGAATCTCGCCCGGCCAGACCGTTAAATCGACCCCTTTCAGCGCGTAAAATTTGCCAAACGCTTTAGCAATGTTGCGCATCTCCAGAACCGGTGTCCTGCTCATGGCGGATCTCCTGTGGGGTGGCCGATATCAGCAGTCCATCACAGGAATGTAAATGCAAAATGTCAGAAGCCGTTCATATTTGTCATATTGCGATTTTTCTTCACGGAGCGTGATATGCCGCAACCGGGACGTCACTTTTTCGCCAGTGCGCGCGGACGATTGCTGTTCTTCAATCTGCTGGTGGTGGCGGTCACGCTGATGGTGAGCGGCGTGGCGGTGCTGGGTTTTCAGCACGCAAGCCAGATTCAGGAGCAGGTGCAGCAGCAAACCGTTGACGACATGACCGGCAGCATGAACCTGGCGCGCGATACGGCGAACGTGGCGACGGCGGCAGTGCGGCTGTCGCAGGTGGTCGGGGCGCTGGAATACAAAGGGGAAGCGGAGCGGCTGCAGGAGACGCAAAAGGCGCTGAAGCAGTCGCTGGAACAACTGGCTACCGCGCCGCTGGCGCAGCAAGAGCCGGTGCTAGTCGAGCGTATTATCCAGCGCAGTAATGAACTACAAAGCAGCGTAGAAGGGATGTTGCAGCGCGGGCAGCGGCGACACCTGGAGCGTAACGCGTTGCTCAGTTCGCTGTATCAAAATCAAAGCTATTTACGTCATCTGCAAAAGTTGACCGGCGCGCAGGATGATGCGCTGCTGGGGCAGATGGACCGCTTAATTGTTGCCGCCATCGACACGCCCACGCCGCGTTCGGTGGTGAAACAACTGGATGCGGTGATGCCTGCGCTTCCCTTGCGCCATGCTAGTCCGCTGATTAGCGGTATCCTCAACGACTTCAACCAGGAGCTGCATAAGCTGGAGCCGCTCTCTTCCGCGCTGGAGCAGAGCGATTTGGCCATCAACTGGTATATGTTTCATATCAAAGCGCTGGTGGCGATCCTCAACAGCGATATCAATCAGTATGCCTCGCAGGTGGCGCTGATCTCAGAGCAGCGGGTGGCGCAAAGCCATCAGGAACTGCAATCCGGCGCGTTGTTTATTTTAGTGTTTGCGCTGCTGGCGGTGGTGATCACCGGTTTTGCCGGATGGTATATCTACCGTAATCTCGGCTCCAACCTGACGGCCATTTCACGGGCGATGACCCGGCTGGCGCACGGTGAATCAGACGTCAGCGTCCCGGCCCTGCAGCGGCGTGATGAGTTAGGCGAGCTGGCCCGCGCCTTTAGCGTCTTTGCCCGGAATACGGCGTCGCTGGAGCACACCACCCGATTGCTAAAAGAAAAAACCAGCCAGATGGAAATCGATCGCACCGAGCGTCAGGGGCTGGAAGAAGCGCTGTTGCACAGCCAAAAGCTGAAGGCGGTGGGGCAACTGACGGGTGGATTAGCACATGATTTCAATAACCTGCTGGCGGTTATTATTGGCAGTCTGGATCTGGTGAATCCGGAGTCGCCCGATGCGCCACGGGTCAATCGGGCGCTAAAAGCCGCCGAGCGCGGGGCGCTGCTTACCCAGCGACTGCTGGCCTTTTCGCGCAAACAGTCGTTGCACCCTCATGCGGTGGAGCTGAAAACGCTGCTGGAAAATCTGGGCGAACTGATGCGCCACTCTCTTCCGGCCACGTTGACGCTGGAGATTGAAGCCCAGTCTCCCGCCTGGCCCGCGTGGATTGACGTCAGCCAACTGGAAAACGCCATTATCAATCTGGTGATGAACGCCCGTGACGCCATGGACGGGCAGGCGGGCACGATTAAAATCCGTACCTGGAATCAGCGGGTCACGCGCAGCGATGGGCGCAAGCAGGACATGGTGATGCTGGAGGTTGCCGACCAGGGAAGCGGGATGTCACAGGAGGTGAAAGCCCAGGTCTTCGAGCCGTTTTTCACCACCAAACAGACCGGTAGCGGCAGCGGACTGGGGCTGTCGATGGTCTACGGTTTTGTGCGCCAGTCCGGTGGCCGGGTGGAGATTGAAAGCGCTCCCGGGCAGGGAACGACGGTCAGGTTGCAACTACCTCGTGCCGTTGTGCCGGTGCAGGCTCAAGTGGAAGCGGTAGCGGTACATGCGGCGAACAGCGGTGAAAAACTGGTGTTGGTGCTCGAGGATGAGGACGATGTACGCCAGACGTTGTGCGAGCAATTACACCTGCTGGGCTACCTGACGTTAGAGGCCGCAAACGGGGAACAGGCGATGCATATGCTGGCGGCTTCATCCGAGATTGATATTTTTATTAGCGACTTAATGCTGCCAGGTGGTTTAAGCGGCGTGGATGTGGTTAACCATGTCCAGGCACATTATCCGCAGTTGTCCATCCTGCTGATAAGCGGTCAGGATTTACGTCCGGCGCATAACCCGGCGCTGCCGGATGTGGCGCTATTGCGTAAGCCTTTTACCCGGGGAGAGCTTGCGCAGGCGCTGCGGAAAAGTGAACAGTCATACCGCTAAGACATTGTCCTCTTCGCATACTATTTTGCGAGCTTCCTTCGGAAAACTAAACCTGCCAAAGAGATTAGGAATTCATCAAGACCAGGGAGCAAACGGGTGATGCTAATCTGAGCAAACACAGCCCGATTAGGATATAAAAGGAATTATGCCAGTACTAACAAGAGGTGATTCGCAGATGATTGTGATGCCGACAACGTATAGCCCGATGGCCGTCGCCCGCTCGTTTAAGGTGGTGGATACGTTTGAGCTTTCCGGGCGTATTCTGCTGGTTATTTATGACAGGCAAACTCCACGCGCAGCAATCATTGAAGCTGATATTGAGATTTTTAATGGCGTGCCTCGCCATCGGGTTCTTGCTGCACTGGATTTGCAGCGTAAACCCTACCTGGACAACGATATTCTAACGGTGGAGCGATGTTGGGAAGAGGCGTCTGTGTTTCAGATAGAAGGGATATGTGTTAATCCGTCCGAACGAGATAAAGGGTTGGCGACGCGCCTGTATGAAGCACTGATTTTGCGCTGTGGTGTAACGCTGATTAGCGATTTTGAGCAATATGATGGCGGGAAAATGCTCTGGCAGAAAATTGCGCGTGAGTCTGAATACATCTCAGTTTTTATCCTGGACACGGAGCAAAACGCATTCTGGCCGTATGATGGTTCGAAAGTTATATATGATGGGGGATGTATCCCAGAAGAGCGGATATGGAGCATGTCACCAGATACAAAATGCCACGGTGTTGTTTTGGTGGCAGAGGAAAAACAACGCGCTTACCAGTTGATGGAGCCAGGGGCGTCCTATCGAGTTTGAGATTCCTCCGCTACACCTTCTTTTCTGCGTTGACTAACGTAAAGCCAGTTCAACTTCGGGTCTGGCTTATGAAATGTTATCCCATGCTTTTATTGTTTAGCTTGCTGTCACTGACCACCATGTCAGCGCAGGCGGATATTATTGATGACGCCATTGGTAATATTCAGCAGGCGATTAACGACGCATACAAACCGGACAACGGGCGGGATTATGATGACTCCCGTGATGAAAGCTGGCAGCGCCAGATGAGTGACGACCGGCGCAGGCAATATGACAATCGCCGCCGCCAGTTTGAAGATCGACGTCGCCAACTGGATGACCGTCAGCGCCAGCTCGATCAGGAACGGCGTCAGTTAGAAGACGACGAACGCAGAATGGAAGAAGATTACGATCGTTAGCTGTTACTCCAGAACAATCTCCATTCCGTCATATCCTGCCTCAAACCCAGCGGGAAGCTGATTTTCCATCATCCACAGGTCGAACTGGTGGCTGATGTGCGTCAGGATCACTCGTGGACAGCGGATAACCTCGTTCAATGCGATAACGGTGTTTAAATCACAATGATTGCGCGGTGGCTCGGCGCGCGGGGCATGGCTGCAGTCAATGATAATCACCTGAGGCTGGTTATTGTGGAGAAACTTCAACGTCTTGTCGGGAAGTCCGGCGGTATCGGAGAGCCACGCCACGCGGCTATGTGCGGTCTCCAGCAGATAACCAAACGTCAGCTTTGAATGGTTGAGCGGTAGCGGTGTTACCTGCAATCCTTGCAGGTCGAACACCACGAACGGTGCCACGGTATGGCTAAAATCGAGGATGCCGGGATGCTTAAACAGATCGTCGCAACCCTGTTCATCCGGCGGACCGTACACCGGGATGGTCGTCCCCACGCCCCAACGTAGCGGAAACAATCCCTGTACATGATCCATATGATAATGGGTCAGCAGAAACTGCTGGAAGCTGCCCGCCGGCCAGTCGTCCATCAGATGCGGGATCCCCGCGTCCAGCAGCGTCACCGCATTATTGAACTTGACCACCCCGCTACATGGGCGTCGACGGTATTGTGCCTGTAAGCGTGCTCGTTGGCAGGCCGCGCAGTCGCAGCCAAATGTCGGCACTAGCTGTGCGCCGCCCGTTCCCGTCAGCGTAATGGTCAGACTCATGGCTCCCCCTACAACGGTTTGGTGAAGCGAAAATGGCTCATGGTATAGCCTTCACGCTGGTAAAAACGGTGTGCGTCAAGGCGTTGGGTGCTGGTGGAAAGTTCGGTGACTTCTGCGCCCGCTTCGCGCGCGGTGGCTTCGGCCCAGGTCAGTAACTGACTGCCGACCCTTAACCCTCGTGCCTGTGGCATCACCACCAGTTCCTGAATCTCGCCAATCCAGTTGGCGTGGTGCAGATGAAACTGCAGGTGCAGGCCGATCAAGCCGACGACCTGTCCGTCGAGCAGCGCCAGCTGGTAGTGCATATTGGGATCTTGCAGATTTGCGGCGTAGCCAGCGCTAAAGGCCTGCAGATCGAATTGGCCCTGCTTCAACTCACAGACAAGCGCGTAAACCGCATCGGTATCGTATAGCGTGGCGCGGCGTAATTCACAGACAGACATGTTTCTTCTCCTTGCGTCCCATCAGTGTGAGTAGTGTATCGACAGACTGTAGCAAACTTCCATCGTTGTTCAGGACGTGGCAGTCATACGGGGCGTAGCGGGCTGCGCGTTCAAGGCGGGCGGCGATTTCCGTTTCGCTCTCCCGTCCACGCGCCTGCAGGCGCTGGCGTAGAATCGCCGGAGAAACCTGTAAGCAAATGGGGAGTAAAGATGTGCCGTAACGGGCCTGCGCCTGGGGCAGATGCGCGCGCGAGCCGTTGACCACCACATCAAAACCGGCGTGTAGCCAGAGGTCAATCTCCACGCCAACGCCGTAGTAGAAGCCATTGGCGTGCCAGCTCAGCGCCAGTAGGTTCTGCCCGGCGCGGGTAAAAAATTCTTGTTCGCTCAGCGCAATATGATTTTCATTCCCGGCGTTGGCGGCGCGGGTGATGTAACGGTGCGCTACCAGCAGTTGTGTCGGTTCCTGCTGGCGGAGTTCGGCCAGCAGACTGTCCTTACCGGAGCCGGATGGCCCCATCAGCCAGATCAGTTTACCCATAGTCAGAATACCCTTTTTCCCTGACGCCAGACGTGGTCGATATGGATGTTGCCGCCTTTGCGGTGCGCCAGCACCAGATCCGCGCGTTTGCCTTCGGCAACAACGCCACGATCGTCGAGATTTAATGCCCGCGCCGGATTGCGGGTCACCAGACGAATGGCCTGTGGCAGCGTAAAGCGGTTGGCGTCGTCGTCCGCTACGCGAAACGCCGCATCGAGCAGGCTGGCGGGATAGTAGTCGGAGGAGAGAATATCCAAAAGCCCCAGCTCAGCCAGCTTATGTGCCGCTACGTTGCCGGAGTGAGAACCGCCGCGCACGATGTTGGGCGCGCCCATCAGCACGTTCATACCATGCTGGCGCGAGGCTTCAGCCGCTTCGAAGGTGGTAGGAAATTCAGCGATCACGCTGCCAAGCTGGTGCGATTCCAGCACATGATCATGGGTGGCATCATCATGGCTCGCCAGCGCAATCTGGCGCTCACGACACATCTGGGCAATCGCCGTGCGATTGGGCTGTGACCAACGCGCCGCCAGCGCTAACTGTTCTTCTTCATAGCGGGCCATCTGCTCGTCGGTGAGCGAATACTTGCCTTGATAATACTCGCGGTACTTCTCGCGATTGGCGAACTGACGCTGGCCTGGCGAGTGATCCATCAGCGACACCAGCGTTACCGGCTCGCGGCTGACTAGTTTTTCAAACAGCGGCAGGGTAGTGTGATGCGGCAGCTCACAGCGCAGGTGCAGGCGATGCTCGGCGCGATTGACCCCGCGCTTTTGCGTCTCTTCGACCGCATTGATCATCTTCTCCAGATTTTCCAGACGGTCGCCGCCGTCGCGCACATCGCCAATTGCCACCGCGTCCAGTACGGTGGTAATGCCGCTGGCGACCATTAGCGCGTCGTGGCTGCTCATCGCCGAGTGGGCAGGCCAGTCTACCTTTGGGCGCGGGGTGAAAAATTTGTCGAGATTATCGGTATGCAGCTCGATAAGCCCTGGTAGCAGCCAGCCGCCTTCGCCGTCCAGCGCCTCAGGTAGGCTGCTCGGACTTTCAGCAAATGCGCGAATGACCCCGCCTTCGATTTCCAGCGATCCTTGCACCACTTCATCTTCCAGCACCAGCTTTACATTATTGATAATCATGCTGTTGTTCCCATCAGATGCAGACGATCCGCGACGCGGTCGCGCACGGTTTGATCGTGAAAAATGCCGACAATTGCTGCGCCGCGGGCTTTCGCCTCTTCAATTAATGCGACGACGGCGGCGCTATTTTGGGCGTCCAGCGAGGCGGTAGGCTCATCAAGTAGCAGAATTGGGTAATCGACAATAAACCCGCGAGCGATGTTGACGCGCTGCTGTTCGCCGCCGGAAAAGGTCGACGGCGCCAGGTGCCACAACCGCTCCGGCACGTTCAGGCGGGTAAGCAGGTTAGCTGCTTTGGCTGCACACTCCTCACGGGAGACCCCCAGATCCAGCAGCGGTTGCATCACCACATCCAGCGCGGAAATCCTTGGGATCACGCGCAGGAACTGGCTCACCCAGCCGATGGTTGAACGGCGAACCTCCAGTACTTTGCGCGCCGGGGCCTGCACCAGATCGACCCATTCATCGCTGTGGCGGATGTGGATGCGTCCTTCATCCGGCAGGTAGTTGGCGTACAGCGAACGTAGCAATGTGGATTTGCCGCTGCCCGAGTGACCGTGCAGCACCACGCATTCGCCGCTTTTAACGTCCAGAGTGGCGTTTTGCAGCACCGGTAGACGCACGCCGTTTTGCTGATGCAGGACAAAGGTTTTACTGACATTTTCAACGCGGATCGCGTTCATTTTTAGCCTCTTTAGACATTTTTGCGTTCGATTGCCTGATGCGCTTCGCTTATCAGGCCTACAACCAATGCCGCTCCGTAGGCCGGATAAGGCGTAGCCGCCATCCGGCACAAGCGATGCCGTTCCGTAGGCCGGATAAGGCATAGCCGCCATCCGGCACAAGCGATGCCGTTCCGTAGGCCGGATAAGGCATAGCCGCCATCCGGCACAAGCGATGCCGCTCCGTAGGCCGGATAAGGCATAGCCGCCATCCGGCACAAGCGATGCCGCTCCGTAGGCCGGAAAAGGCGTAGCCGCCATCCGGCACAACAAAAAATCAGTTCTGCAACACCGACGACACCAGCAACTGGGTATATGGATGATGCGGATCGTCGAGCACGCGATCGGTTAACCCACTTTCCACCACCTGACCTTGCTTCATCACCAGCAAACGGTCGGCCAGCAGGCGCGCGACGCCCAAATCGTGGGTGACAATAACTACCGCCAGATCCAGTTCCACCACCAGGCCGCGCAGCAGGTCCAGCAGTTTGGCCTGTACGGAAACGTCCAGCCCGCCGGTAGGTTCGTCCATAAACACCAGTTTGGGATGGGTGACGAGGTTGCGGGCAATCTGAAGGCGCTGCTGCATGCCGCCAGAAAAGGTGGTGGGCAGATCGTCGATACGCGAGGCAGGGATCTCTACCTCCTCCAGCCAGCGCTGAGCGGTGGCGCGGATGTCGCCGTAGTGACGCGCGCCGGTGGCCATCAGGCGTTCGCCGATATTGCCGCCTGCGGAGACCTGACGGCGCAGGCCATCCAGCGGATGCTGATGCACCACGCCCCATTCGGTGCGCAGCAGACGGCGACGGTCGGCCTCGTTCATGCCGTACAGCGAACGGTTCTGATACAAAATCTCACCGCTCTGCGGCGTCAGCCGTGAAGAGATCGATTTCAGCAGCGTGGTTTTGCCGGAACCGGACTCGCCGACGATGCCCAGCACTTCGCCTGGCCACAGGTCAAAAGAGACATCGCTGAAGCCCTTGCCCGGCGCGTAGAGATGGGTCAGGTTGTTGACTGAAAGCAGCGGTTGCGTCATTTGCTGAGGGCCTCGCTCTGTTGGCGGCAGTAGTCGGTGTCGGAGCAGACAAACATGCGTTTGCCGGTGTCATCGAGCACCACTTCATCGAGATAGCTGTGGGTTGAGCCGCAGATGGCACAAGGCTCATCCCAGCTCTGCACGGTAAACGGGTGATCGTCGAAATCGAGGCTTTCCACGCGGGTGTAAGGTGGAACGGCATAGATACGCTTTTCGCGGCCAGCGCCAAACAGTTGCAGGGCCGGCATCATGTCCATCTTTGGATTGTCGAATTTCGGGATGGGCGACGGGTCCATGACGTAGCGGTCATTGACCTTCACCGGATAGGCGTAAGTGGTGGCGATATGGCCGAAGCGGGCGATATCTTCATACAGTTTCACCTGCATGATGCCGTACTCTTCCAGCGCGTGCATGGTGCGAGTTTCCGTTTCACGCGGTTCGATAAAGCGCAGCGGCTCAGGGATCGGTACCTGGAAGATGATTATCTGATCTTCCACCAGCGGTGTTTCCGGGATGCGGTGGCGGGTCTGGATCAGCGTCGCATCTTCCGTACGCTCAGTGGTATTCACTCCGGTCACACGCTTGAAGAAATTACGAATCGACACGGCGTTAGTGGTGTCGTCTGCGCCCTGGTCAATCACCTTCAGCACGTCCGGCTCGCCAATCACGCTGGCGGTAAGCTGAATACCGCCGGTTCCCCAGCCGTAGGGCATCGGCATTTCACGTCCGCCAAACGGGACCTGGTAACCCGGGATTGCCACCGCTTTCAGAATTGCGCGGCGGATCATGCGTTTGGTCTGCTCATCAAGATAGGCAAAGTTGTAGCCGGAGAGGTTAGTGGTCACGGGTGGCCTCCTGTTGCAGGCGTTTGAGCAGTTCCAGTTCGGCCTGGAAATCGACGTAATGGGGAAGTTTGAGGTGCGAAACAAAACCCGCCGCCTCGACGTTATCCGCATGCGCCAGCACGAACTCTTCGTCCTGCGCCGGTCCTGTGACCGTTTCATCGTATTCGGCTGCCTGTAGGGCGCGGTCCACCAGCGCCATCGCCATCGCTTTACGTTCGCTCATACCGAACACCAGCCCGTAGCCGCGGGTAAAATGGGGGGATTCATTTTCTGGCGCGACAAACCCGTTAACCATTTCGCATTCGGTCATCAGCAGTTCGCCGACGTTCACCGCAAATCCCAGCTCTTCTGGTACGGTTTCCAGTGCCACATAGCCACTGCGGATTTCGGCGGCAAACGGGTGGTTGCGCCCGTAACCACGCTGAGTGGAGTAGGCCAGCGCCAGCAGATAGCCTTCGTCGCCGCGCATCAGCTGTTGCAGACGTGAAGCACGTGAGCAGGGGTAAACCGGCGGCGTGCGGGTGATGTCGTCGGGTGTCGCGCCATCATCCTCTTCACGCTTTGCCAGTCCCTGGTTGGCCAGAAGGGAAAAGACGTGTGGGGAGGCATCCTGCGCGCCGTCTGCGCTGCGCAGAGACGGCGTTTCGCCATTGGCCAGCAGGGTAAAATCCAGCAGGCGATGGGTGTAATCATAGGTTGGTCCCAACAGTTGCCCGCCGGGAATATCTTTGTAGACCGCCGAGATTCGGCGCTCAAGGCGCATTTCTGCACTGTTAACCGGTTCACTGACCGCCACTTTTGCCAGCGTAGTGCGGTAGGCGCGGAGCAAGAAGATGGCTTCGACGTTATCACCGCTGGCCTGCTTCAGCGCCAGCGCCGCCAGTTCGCGGTCGGCGATGCCGCCTTCGGTCATCACCCGGTCAACGGCCAGGTTCATCTGCTGTTCGATTTGTGCCACGCTCAGTTCAGCAATGGTCTCATCGCCCCGGCGTCGGTTTTCCTGTAGGGCGTGGGCGTTGGCTATCGCCTTTTCGCCCCCTTTGACGGCGACGTACATCAGCACACCTCCACATGGGTGGTTCGCGGAATAGCCAGCAGGCGTTCGCCGCAGGTGAGGATCAGATCGACCCCCAGTGGGAACGGGTGCGGGCGTTCGGTGAGTTCGTGAATCAGGCATTCCGGCAGCTGTGGCGCGATCATGCGCTCTTCGGCAATGCCCGCACCGGTCAGACGCAGCATACGTCCGCCGCTTAAGCCTGCGACCTGCACAATCAGCGTGGCGCTGGTCTCTGGCGCGACGGCTGAACCGGCGGAGAGGGCGTTAAGCTGTTCGCTGCTGATGCGCTCGTCGGCGACGGCAAAGGCCGCCAGCTGCGGCTGATCCACCAGCGGCGCGTTGGTATGAAAACGCAGGTTCTGGCGGGCAATATCGTTATCCATCGACGGCGCCAGCCAGACCGGCGTGTCGCCATCGACCAGGGTCAGCAGCACGCTGGTGGTCGCCAGACCCAGCGGCTGCCAGCCGTGTTTCAGTTGATGCAGGGCGACGATTACGCCCGGTTCGCTCATGGCTTTCAGCAGGCGACGAAAGCTCTGCTGAGCATCCTGAACGGGTAAATTAAAAGCGGTCTGTAAGGTCATGCGTTATCTCCGCGTACCAGCGTGAAGAAGTCGACCCGGCTGGCGTTGACTTCGGCACGGCGTGCGTTAATCAGCGCATCGCGTTCCGCTTCCAGCGGGGCAATTAAGGTTTCCATTAGGTTCTGGAAATGCGTTTGTTCCTGCAGCAGTGCGTCAATCACCGCGCACTGCTCGGCATGTTGTTTATTGCGTCCCAGCAGGTAGCTGTAACCCAGCGTGCCGCTCTTCAGGCGTACTACTGCGCGGGTAAGCGTAGTGTCACCGGCAAAGAAGCGGTTACCGGTACCGCCCATACGGGCCTGGATCTGCATCAGTCCGCTTTCCGGAGCGCGGATAAGTTCATAGTCCGGCGTCAGCTTGAGCGCGGTGATGCGGGCGTTCAGGACATCGGCATTGCTGTATGCCAGCGCGCGCATCCAGCGCTGGCGGGTGGCGGTATCGAAATGCATTCAGTGCTCCATAGTGAATTCGATCATGTCGGCGCGGGTCAGGCTGACGGAGTATTCCGCCGCGTGTTCTTCGCCTTCACGGTGGTTCAGGGTGCGCACGCACAGCAGCGGCGCCATATTGGGGATTTCCAGCACCTTGCTCTCTTTGGCCTGCGCACGGCGGGCGCTGATGCGCGTTTGCGTGCGTAGCAGCCTCAGACCGGACTGTTCGCGCAGGTAGTCATGCAGCGAACCGCTGTTGAAGCCTTGCAGCAGCGGCCACAGCGAGAGGTCGGAAAAATAGTGGTCGATCTGGCACAGTGCGATACCGTTAACCCGGCGCAGGGTGCGCAGGTGAATCACATTATCGCCCTCGTTTATGCTGAGCGCATCGGCAATGTGGCTGGAGGCCGGACGCAGCACCGCCAGCAGTTTTTCGCTGGTGGGATGGCTGCCCTGGTCCAGCAGATTCTGACTAAAGCGCGCCTGGGCATTAAGCGGGTAATCGAACGGGCGCATCAGCACCAGCACGCCGACGCCCTGACGACGCTGAACCCAACCGCGTTCAACCAACTGGTCAATGGCGCGGCGCAGGGTGTGGCGGTTTACCTCGTAGCGCGCGGCAAGCTGATGCTCGGCGGGCAGATAGTCACCGCAGCGATAATGTTGACGTAGCTCCTGCTCAAGTCTCGCGGCAATTTCCTGATAACGCGTTGGATAACTGGTCGGATGTGTAGACAAGTGCATAGCAATCAATGCCTCGCTAATCAGATAAAGTGCTTACGCAAACGCTGGGAAAGAAAATCCAGCAGGCTGACGGTGACGATGATTAACACCATCAGGGCGCAGGTTTGCTGGAACTGAAAGCCGCGAATCGCTTCCCATAAGGTCACGCCAATACCGCCTGCACCCACCATTCCGACCACCGTGGCCGAGCGAACGTTGGATTCAAAGCGATACAGCGAGTAGGAGATAAGCAGCGGCATGACCTGTGGCAGAACGCCGTACAGAATCTCTTCAATTTTGTTGGCACCGGTGGCGCGAATGCCTTCTACCGGACCTGGCTCAATAGCTTCTACTGCTTCGGAAAGCAGCTTGGAGAGTACCCCGGTAGTGTGGATAAACAGCGCCATCACCCCGGCGAATGGGCCTAACCCGACGGCGACCACGAACAGCATGGCGAAGACCATTTCATTGATGGCGCGGCAGGCGTCCATCAGGCGACGCATCGGCTGGTAAATCCACCACGGGACCAGGTTATCGGCGCACATCAGGCCGAAGGGGATCGACAGCACAACGGCGAGGGCGGTACCCCAGACGGCAATTTGCAGAGTGACGGCCATTTCACCGAGATAGTCCTGCCACTGGCTGAAGTCCGGCGGGAAGAAGTCGGCGGCGAAGGTCGCCATATTGCCGGAATCCTGGATTAGCGTGAGCGGAGCCATTTCGGCACCTTTCCACGAGACTACCAGTACGGCGAGAAGAATGGCCCAGCTCAGCAACGAGAACCAGCTACGTTTGGGCGGGGCGACGGTGATGGTTTGCATGTTTAGCTCCTGGGTGTCGATGTTTCGGGTCTGTTGTAGGCCGGATAAGGTGCTGGCACCGCCATCCGGCATGTAATCCTTTGCATTGCCTGATGGCGCTGCGCTTATCAGGCCTACAATTTGGGCACCAGGGTTACTGCACCGCTTTGGTGACGCTGGTCATAGCGCCCAGTGCGGCGGTCAGACGGTCAAGGTCATCGAGCTGCGCTTTCAGCACCGAGGTTTTGCTGGTTTTCTCTTCCTCGTTCAGCCCTTTGTTGTCCTTCACACCCTGCATCTCTTTAAACAGCGCCAGCTGGCGAATCGGCACCAGTTGCAGATCGCTGGAGGCGCGGAACGGTGCCCATCCCAGGCGTTCCAGTACGGTTTTCTGTTCCGGTGTTTTTCCGTAATTCATAAAGAAGTCGTACACCTTGTCCTTGGTGGTTTCGGAAAGGTTTTTACGCCAGACGATCGGATCGCCCGGGATCAGTGGCGACTTCCAGATAACCTTCAGCTCTTTCAGTTTTTCCGGCGCGGAAGTTTTCAGCTTGTCGAGGTTTTCGGTGTTGTTGGTGGCGACATCGACCTGCTTGTTGGCGACGGCCAGCGCGTTGGTTTCGTGTCCGGCGTTAACGGTGCGTTTGAAGTCACTGGCGGAGATGTTGTTTTTGGCGAAGACGTAGTAGCCGGGGACGAGGAAGCCTGACGTTGAGTTAGGATCGCCGTTGCCGAAGGTCAGATCCTTACGTTTAGCGATCAGATCGTTCAGGTTATTGATCGGACTGTCTTTGTTAACGATCAACACGCTCCAGTAACCCGGGGATCCGTCGGCGGCGACGGTCTGGGCAAACACTTGTCCGTTAGCGCGATCCACCGCTTCCATTGCCGAGAGGTTGCCGTACCAGGCGATATCAACTTTGTTAAAGCGCATTCCCTGGATGATCCCGGCGTAGTCCGGGGCGAAGAAGGCGTTCACTTTCACGCCCAGTGATTTTTCCATGTCCTTCAGGAACGGTTCCCACTGCGGTTTCAGGTTTTGCTGTGATTCGGTCGAAATAATGCCAAAGTTCAGCGCTTTTTCTTGCTCTTCGGCATGGGCCGAGGTGAGCAGTGTGCTGAGACTAAACATGCTGGTGAAGGCCAGCGCGGCAATTGTTCTATAACTCATTTCCATTCCTCATTGTGGGGATGTCAGGCAGCCTGCGCGTTCTGTTCGACGCGGTTCATGCTGCGGTAGAGATGGTCAAAACGATCGTTATCAAAATGCTGGCTGCTGCCATCAAAGAAGACGTTGCCCTGGCGCAGCGCGACGATGCGTTCGCAGTAGCGCAGGGCGTAATCCACCTGATGCAGCGTGACGACCACGGTGATGCCGTCGGTCTGGTTTATGTCGCGTAGGGTGTCCATCACGATGCGGGCGGATTCCGGGTCCAGCGAGGCTATCGGCTCGTCGGCGAGGATCACTTTGGCCTGCTGCATCAGTGCGCGGGCGATTGCGACACGCTGCTGCTGACCGCCCGAAAGCGTGGAAACGCGCTGGTATGCAAAGTGCGCCATGCCCACGCGGGTCAGCGCCTGTAATGCACGCTGTTTTTGTTCCTGGCTAAACCAGCTAAAACAGGTACGCCAGAATGGCGTGCTGCCGAGCGCGCCAATCAGGACGTTCTCCAGCACCGTCAGGCGGTTCACCAGATTGAACTGCTGGAAGATGTAGCCGGTGTGGGCGCGGCTTTTGCGGATATCGCGCGCCAGGCGGCCTTCATGTTGAACGGTGCGGCCCAGCAGCTCGACGCGGCTACCGGGGGATTTATCACCGGTGATCAAACCGCTTAAATGACGTAAAAGGGTGGATTTGCCGGAGCCAGACGGCCCAAGCAGAGCCACCATCTCACCGGAACAGATGTTCAGATCAACCGCATTGAGCGCCTGATGTTGATTGAAGGACTTGGAGAGTTTCTCGACGCGAATAATCGTTAGCATGATGCGGCCTCCCTAAAAAAGTGGCCCCATCGTGGCGGATTAATGTGACGTTTTCGTTAAGGGATGGTTACTCGACGATGAAGAGTTGAGCGCTATTTGATGACAGTACGGGAGGGCTGGCCTCCCGTTAGATTACTCTGTAGGGGGTTGCTGTTGTTTGACGACGTTGATCATCCACGGCACGCCATACTGGTCGCTCACTTTACCGAAACCGTGGGCCCAGAAGGTTTCCTGCCAGTCCATTTCGATTTTTCCGTTTGCTGCCAGGTTATCAAACCAGCGTTTGCCTTCATCGACGTTTTGCGTGTCGAGCACCAGCGTAAAGCCAGAGTAGTGAGCATTTCCGTCCGGGGCGCTATCGCTCATCATGATGTCACTACCCGCAACGCGCAGGTTGGCGTGGGCGATGGCGGTATCGGGGAATTTCATGCCTGAAGGGCAACCATCTTCGCTATCCTGCGCCGATTTGGGCATTTCACCGAAGTTGATTTTGTAGAGTAGCTCAGCGCCTAACGTTTTTTGATAGTAGGCGATAGCGTCAGCGCAGTTGCCTGCAAAGGAGATATAGGGACTTAACGGCATAATCTTTACCTCAGGTAAAAGAAGCCAATTAAGTGTAGTTAGCGTCTGCAAAAATAAACCAGGCGGGAAGTATGAGCTTCCCGCCTGGCAGAAGAGCTGGTGTTGACCTGATTAGCGTCGCGCTATCAGGCAAATTGCATCAGTTCTTTTTCACAAACTCAGATTTCAGCTTCATTGGGCCAAAGCCATCGATTTTGCAATCGATGTTGTGGTCGCCTTCAACCAGACGAATGTTTTTCACTTTGGTACCGATCTTCAGCATGGAAGAGCTACCTTTTACTTTCAGATCTTTCACGACGGTAACGCTGTCGCCGTCAGCCAGCAGGTTGCCGTTGGCATCTTTAACGATCAGTTCGTCGCTGTCCTGCGCCGGTTCAGCATCGTTCCATTCGTGAGCGCATTCCGGGCAGATGAACATGCCGTTATCTTCGTAAGTGTATTCGGAGTTGCATTGCGGGCAGTGTGGTAATGACATGTGGATTTCCTCAAAAGTCAGCAGGGGCAAATGCGCCCAAAAAATGGCAGATTGCCGAAAAAGGCCGCAATTATACATAAAATCCCTGCTTTTGTCGGGACTACTGCGTGATTACGCAAAATGATCTGCTGTAAAGACCCTCTGCTTTCACCTCAATGAAAGTATGGCGGAATATTTTTTAAGGGAAATTGCTACGCTTAGATATTTAAGATAAGGTGAGGCGAAATATCTGATATTCATAGGTAACATTGCTTAGAAATGCCTAAGTCATTGTGATTGAATATCATTGAACCCCTTAAATTTAGTAGGGGGATTCCGCTGGCATTTTTTAAAACTGAACTACGCTGTTTATCTTTCTTACTTATTTTCATAAGTGAGAGGCATCAGGCCAGCGGTTATACACCAAATTTATTTTAATAATATCAATTGGTTGTTTTGATTTTAATTATTTCTATACGTAATTATAAAAGCCAAAAAATCTATAAATAAAACGATTGGGCTAAATAAAAGCAATGCCATTTGCGTTAAGGAAAAATTTTCCATGCACACACAGACAATATATGAATTAAGTCAGGAAGCGGAACGCTTGCTGATGCTCTCGCTTGAACATCTCAGGCAATTGCAAAAATTGCCCGTGACCTCGTTGGATGATGTCGCGCTAAAACAAGGAGAGCATAGCAGTCAGGTTGTTCAGCCCCTGCATTTCAGCGCGCGTGGCATGGATGTCCAGCAAGCAACGCTCAATAATGAGCTGCGCAAGATTACGCGTCTGGAAATGGTGCTGGCGATTGTTGGCACGATGAAAGCGGGAAAATCGACGACGATTAACGCGATTGTAGGTACAGAAGTTTTACCTAATCGTAATCGCCCCATGACGGCGTTACCAACGCTAATACGCCATACGCCGGGGCAGAAAGAGCCGGTGCTGCATTTTTCACATGTCGCGCCGATCGATGCCTTAATGAAGGTTTTGCAGCAGCGCGTGCGCGAGTGCGATCGCCTGCGTCTTACGCAGACCCTGGAAATTGACAAGGATATGAATGTTCTGCTGCAACATATTGAAAATGGTGTGGCATTTGAACGGTATTATCTTGGCGCACAGCCTATTTTCCATTGCCTCAAAAGCCTGAACGACCTGGTGCGCCTGTCAAAAGCATTGGACGTTGATTTTCCTTTTGCTGCTTATGCCGCGATTGAGCATATTCCGGTTATTGAAGTTGAGTTTGTCCATTTGGCCGGACAGGCAAGCTACCCAGGGCAATTAACGCTGCTGGATACGCCGGGGCCGAACGAGGCGGGACAACCGCACTTACAAAAAATGCTCAATGAACAGCTGGTGCGGGCCTCTGCGGTGCTAGCGGTGTTGGATTACACCCAACTGAAATCGATTTCCGATGAGGAAGTGCGTCAGGCGATTATGGCGGTCGGCAAGTCAGTACCGCTGTATGCGCTGGTGAACAAGTTCGATCAGAAAGATCGCAACAGTGACGATGAAGAGCAGGTGCGGGCGTTGATCTCTGGCACGTTGATGCAAGGCGGAATCGTCCCTGAGAGAATTTATCCGGTTTCCTCAATGTGGGGCTATCTGGCGAACAGGGCGCGTCATGAGCTGACGATGCGCGGGCGACTGCCGGATCATCAGGAGCAACGTTGGGTGCAGGATTTTGCCGAAGCGGCGCTTGGCAGACGCTGGCGCACCACCGATCTTGACGATACGGAACACATCCGTCATGCCGCCGATCTGTTGTGGGAAGACTCGCTGTTTGAACAGCCGATCCAGAAAGTGATTCACGCCGCTTATGCCAATGCTTCGCTGTATGCGCTTCGCTCAGCGTCACATAAGTTATTGAACTATGCACAAAGCGTGCACGAATATCTGGAATTTCGAGCCCACGGGTTAACGGTCGCCTATGACAAACTGCGGCTGAACATCACGCATATTGAAGAGGATATGCAGCAGTTAGAAGTGAGCCAGGGGCGGGTGAGCGATGAAGTCAGCCATGAAGTAGAACTGGCGCTGGAGGCTGCTGCAACCTATCTCAGTGAGCAACAAACCGAGATTCTTTGCGGCATCAACACGTTCTTTGTCAAAGAAAACGTCCTGATGATGTCACAACACGGTCTGGGGACTGCTGTGAATACGGCAGAAATGGCCGGAGAGATGTTGGTGCTGCATGATGAAGGGCAGGCGAAAATTGTATTAGATAAAATTCGCTCGTCCTGTGAGGGGGTATTGCTGGCGGCGCAGGAAAGTATCAGCCGGGACTTAGCCCTGCGTTTTGAACAGCTTGAGTCGACGCTCTCCCGCGCGCTAAATGATGCGATGCGGCCAATTGAGCAAAGGGTGAAAGAGGAGCTAAACCACGCCGGTTTTCGTGCGCGGATCCGTTTTCCCGCGTTCCATACGGCGATGTTTAATTTCAATACCCGCCAGTTGTTTAACGAGGCCATTGAGCAGGATATTCCGGCAGAAAATGCGCCGTCTACTGGCGGTGTGGTGCGTGACACTTTCTCTCGTTGGCTAAATCAACCCAACTGGGGATGGAATGATTACGTCGAAACAAAAACGCGTTATCTCATAGATATGGGCGCATTGCATAAGAGCCTTGTGCAGTACGTCTCCCAGTTTTGCCAACAAATTCGTAAAGCTTTAGCTGCCCAGGTCGATATTTCCGTTACGGCTGGCATGGCCACATTTTTTGCTGATTTCTCTCTGTGCCTGGCGCAATTGCAGGCGAGTCTGAGTGAGAGTCTGACGCTACGCCAACAAAATGAATCCGCGGTGAATGCAATGAATGAGCAATTGCAACAGCGCATTACGATTGCGGCATGGCTTTATGAAGATTCCCGTTTGCTGCGTGACGATATCAATACCCTTTTTGCAACCGAGCACACATGACTAACGTTTTACTGGAAGGCCCCGGGAGGACGCTGGAGTGTGTCTACCCGAAGTTTATGGTCGATCTGGTTCAGGGAGATGAAACCAAACGTTCCGGCGGTTTTCTGCAACAGCAGCAGCGGCTGCGCGCGCGTCTGACGCAGGAGGTGTTATCCCAAACGCAACTGCGTGCGTGGGTGATGGCAGGAGTGTCCAGCGAACATCTGGTGATGCGCCTTAAGCTGGTGGAGAAGCTGGCAGGCATGATTGACCCGGGTCATCTGGCGCTGGTACGGATCGTTGAAGGGCTGAAGTTTTTGCAACAAACCGAACACCCGCGTGGACTTTCAACCCCCGGTCTTTTGCAGCAAATAAATTCACTGACTGATTGGTTTACCCAACGCGCTGCGTATAAAGAGAAGGCGCTGACCCAGCGCGGCCTGACGGTTCAGGCGGGCGAGCACAGCGAACAAATTTTTACCCGCTGGCGGGCTGGCGCGTATGACGGCTGGTCGTTACCAGGACGCTGTTTTGTCGCGCTGGAGGAGCTACGTTGGGGAGCTTTTGGTGATGCCTGCCGGTTAGCGAATGCCGATGTGGTGTTAATGCTAAAAGACAACCTGCGAACTATGGCTGCTCAGGCGTTGGCGGATAGCGTGAATGCGGCGCCTGCTACGCGTCATTACTATCATCATTGGCTCAGCACGCCAGCTGTCGGCGGATCGGGCGAGTATAACGATATGCTGAGCTGGCTGGGGAGCTGGTGCGATGCGCAACGTCATCCTGTGAGCTGGTCGGTGACGCAGCGTTGGCAAAATGTGGCGCTGGGAATGCCGCGATTGTGTTCGGCAAAGCGGCTGGTCGATGCGATGGTTGAGGAGATTTTTGCACCGACCCTGCTCGTCAATTGAGCAGGGCTGGTGAGTAGGATAAAGGCAGGTTTAGTGGTGCAGAGAGTCTGCCGGGGTGGCCACTGCTTCGTTGGCGACCAGGTTTTTATTAAAACGTTTGGCGTACAGCGCGGTGATAATCGGCACCAGAATGGCGGTGACAATTACGCTGGCGGCAACCAGCGCCGTAGCGGATGCGGCAACCGGTTCGAACGCCGGGTTAATCTGGGCGATAATCACCGGGTTTGCTACCGCAGCACCTGCTGCAGAGGAGGCTGCGACGCCTGCCGTACCGTTCCCGCCACCAATAACACGGTCAGCAATAATCAGCGGAATACCGGTGATGACGATAACCGCGACACCCAGCAGGATACCCAGCAGACCGGTATCAACGATCACGCTCAGGTTAATAGTGTTACCCAACGCGAAGCCGAAGAACGGGATCAGCACCGGTGTGGCTTTGCTGAAGAAAGAACGCAGGTCGTGATCCAGGTTGCCCAACGTAAAACCAATCAGGAACGGTAATACCGCGCCGATGAAATGGTGTGGCTCGAAGGAGGCCAGACCCGCGGAGCCGAGGATCACCATGGTCATTAACGGACCGGATTCCAGAGACATCAACACAAATGCGCCGGACTCTTCTTTGGTGCCGTACTGGTTCATCAGGCTGGCGTACAAACCACCGTTGGTCATGTCCATTGCGGAGACAATTGCCAAAACTGAGAGGCCTGCAAAGAACCCGGTTTGAATACCGGTATCAGGAATAAATGAAGCAGCAATCATTGCCACTACCCACGCCACGGCTATTTTGGTTATTACCAGCGTACCGGACTTGCGTAATACCGTACCGGTCGCCCGTAAATCAATAGATGCGCCGATACAAAAAAACCACACTGCCAGAATCGGTACTGTTCCGCTGATCATTCCTTTGGTAAACGAACCGAAATACGCACCGGTATCCGGGGCTAACGTATTTAACACTGCGCCTAATAACAGAGGAATCAACATCATTCCGCCGGGGATGCGTTCAATCGTGGCTTTAATTTTCATAAACGTCCTCATGTCTTGTCGCTGCTAAAACTCGCGCAAGAGGGTAAAAATTAATAAATTCAAATGGTTACTGGTGTTTCTTAACAAAGAAAATCGCTATCTCTTTGTTTTATAAAATCTAACGCGGCATACGTTGAGCGTGTTGCTGCTCCCAGGGATATTGCGTCTGGAATTAGTTTGCATTCATGGGAACATTGATTCAATCAAAATAAAACGATGTTTTAGTTATCTTCATCACATATTCCGAGCAAAAGTTCTCGGTCGCTCTGATTATTAAAAAAGCTGTGATCTTTTTGTGAAGGGATTAGGTGGTTTTTTTGCTAGCAGAATAATAGTGACCGCTGTGATTGTTGGTGCAATAAAGCGATTTATTTTTGTATTTAATTGTCATTAAATCGCAAGCATTACATGTAAAAAAGCTGACTAAGAATGACCTAATTTACGCATGTTGACGAAATGAAAAACTATATGTGAAGTTGATCACAAATTTAAACGCTGTTAGGG
The DNA here is from genome assembly GCF_030332605.1 of Citrobacter sp. Cpo103. Lineage (NCBI taxonomy): Bacteria > Pseudomonadati > Pseudomonadota > Gammaproteobacteria > Enterobacterales > Enterobacteriaceae > Citrobacter > Citrobacter sp. Cpo103. The sequence goes on from NZ_JAOWHO010000033.1 coordinate 131,033, forward strand.
TAAAGAGGTCATTAACCGCCCAATCAGGCGTCAACAGGTTCGGTTGTACTGTGCGTTTCTCGTCAGTGTAAGTAAACCTGCTACGCTTGTTACAGGGAATGCGCCTGTGCGTTCCCCGCTCGGTGATGACCCTGACGCATGGGCGTTGGGGGACTCGAACTGGAGCGTGACAGGGCTAAGTCTATGAGGACGAGTATGCTAAAAAGGAAAAAAATAAAACCAATAACGCTGCGCGACGTTACCATCATTGATGACGGTAAATTGCGAAAAGCCATTACCGCAGCGTCGTTAGGTAATGCGATGGAGTGGTTCGATTTTGGTGTTTATGGATTTGTTGCTTACGCATTAGGTAAAGTGTTCTTCCCGGGGGCTGACCCCAGCGTGCAGATGGTTGCCGCACTCGCCACCTTCTCTGTTCCCTTTCTGATTCGACCGCTTGGCGGATTGTTCTTCGGTATGCTTGGCGATAAATATGGTCGCCAGAAGATACTCGCTATCACCATTGTGATTATGTCGATCAGTACCTTCTGTATCGGTCTTATTCCCTCGTATGCCTCAATTGGTATCTGGGCACCGATTCTGTTGTTGCTGTGTAAGATGGCGCAGGGGTTCTCGGTCGGCGGAGAGTATACCGGGGCATCGATTTTTGTCGCAGAGTACTCGCCAGACCGTAAGCGCGGATTTATGGGCAGTTGGCTGGACTTCGGCTCGATTGCCGGGTTTGTGCTGGGCGCGGGCGTGGTGGTCCTGATCTCAACTATCGTCGGCGAGGATAACTTCCTTGAGTGGGGCTGGCGTATTCCGTTCTTCCTGGCGCTACCGTTAGGGCTGATTGGTCTGTACCTGCGCCATGCGCTGGAAGAGACGCCGGCGTTCCAGCAGCACGTGGATAAACTGGAGCAGGGCGATCGTCAGGGTCTGCAGGAAGGTCCTAAGGTCTCGTTTAAAGAGATTGCAACTAAGCACTGGCGCAGCCTGTTGGCATGTGTTGGTCTGGTGATTGCCACCAACGTCACCTACTACATGCTGCTCACCTATATGCCGAGCTATCTGTCGCATAACCTGCATTACTCTGAAGACCACGGCGTGTTGATTATTATCGCCATCATGATTGGTATGCTGTTTGTGCAGCCGATTATGGGGTTGCTCAGCGACCGTTTCGGGCGTCGTCCGTTTGTGATCATGGGCAGTATTGCGCTGTTTGTGCTGGCGATTCCGGCATTTATTCTGATTAACAGTAACGTCATCGGCCTGATTTTCGCCGGATTGTTGATGTTGGCGGTGATCCTCAACTGCTTTACCGGGGTGATGGCGTCAACGTTACCAGCGATGTTCCCGACGCATATTCGCTACAGTGCGCTGGCCGCCGCGTTTAATATCTCGGTATTAATCGCCGGTCTGACTCCGACATTGGCCGCATGGCTGGTGGAAAGCTCGCAGAATCTGATGATGCCTGCTTATTATCTGATGGTGATTGCGGTAGTAGGTTTGATTACCGGCGTGACCATGAAAGAGACGGCTAATCAGCCGCTGAAAGGCGCGACACCTGCTGCTTCGGATATTCAGGAAGCGAAAGAGATCCTCGGCGAACACTACGATAACATTGAACAGAAAATCGAAGATATCGATCAGGAAATTGCTGAGCTACAGGTTAAGCGCACGCGTCTGGTGCAGCAGCATCCGCGTATTGAAGAGTAACGGTGTTATTGCCTGACGGCACTACGTTTATCAGGCCTACGGGCAGCATTGTACTAAGTAGGCCGGATAAGGCGCTAGCCGCCATCCGGCGCATGGCCTGGACATTCGTGTTATTGCCTGATGGCACTACGTTTATCAGGCCTACGGGCAGCGTTGTACTGAGTAGGCCGGATAAGGTGTCTTATGATATCAACTTAAGGTTGGCTTAATCTGTGTCAGGCAAACTCTCCTCCATAGTTTCGGAGGAGAGTGTCATGAAAACCCGTATTTATGAAAGTTTGACCACCGTATGCAGTGTGCTGATTGTTAGCAGCTTTTTGTATGTGTGGGTGAGCTCTTACTGATTTTTCGCCAATTCCACCCATGCGCGAGTGCCGCTGGCTCCCTGGCGATTTTGCAGATAGAAATGCCCTTGATGTAACTGGGTGATACGACTGACAATGCTCAGCCCCAGCCCAATCCCACCAAAACGGCTGTCCATTCGGACGAATGCTTTACTTAACTCCCCGCATTTACTTTCATCAATGCCCGGCCCTTCATCTTCGACGGCCAGGACGGCATCATGCTCGGTGTTCAGGATAATCGTAATATGGGTGCCTTCCGGGCTGTAACGATGCGCGTTTTCCACCAGATTTCGTAGCAGCATCCGCAACAGCGTAGCATCGCCACGCACGACAACGTCCGCCGCGCTTTGTGGCAGGAGCAGCGTCTGTTTACGTTGGTCCAGCATGGTGTTGAGTTCATCGTAGGAGGGCAGAATAACGTCCTCCAGCAGTTTGACATTCTGGTAACTCCCGGCTGAAAACGACTGTCCGACGCGGGCGAGTTGCAGCAGTTGCGATACGCTGTCCATCATCTGGTCAAGGCGGGCAATTAACGGCGTAACGTCGACCTTATGGGTTTTGGATAATAATTCCAGATGCAGGCGAACGCCTGACAGCGGTGTACGCAGTTCGTGGGCGACATCGGCGGTAAATAAGCGTTCGTTTTCAATAGTGCTGGTCAGCCGTGTCACTAGCTCGTTGAGCGCTGAGACAACGGCCTGAATCTCAACGGTTGAGCTGTGAATTTCAATTGGGGCCAGGTTATCGGCTGCTCGCGCTTCTAACTCTTTTTGCAGATCTGCCAACGGGCGGGTTATTCGTCGCACCGCCTGATAGCAAATCAGCAACGTCAGGCTGACCATAAAGATGCCGGGGACGATCAGGCTGGCGATAGCCTCGCGGATCTCATGCATGATGTGGCGATCGTTATTACGATTTTCGCGTAGCGCCTGTTCGAATAACTGTATTTGTTCGGTACTTTCGTGCCACAACCAGAAGGTACTAATCAACTGAAAGACCAGCAGAATAAGACCAATCGTCAACATCAGGCGATGACGAAGCGGGAGCGGTTGTTTTAGATATTGCAGCGGTTTCACTTAGCTTTCCTCAGTGGCGACCAGCATATAGCCAAATCCCCTGACCGTGCGGATGCGTGATTTACCGACTTTATCGCGCAGATTGTGAATATGCACTTCCAGCGTATTGGTCGACGGTTCGTTATCCCAGCTGTAGATGTCGTTATACAAAATTTCCCGGTGTACCGGGCTGCCCGCTTTGAGCATCAGGCGTGACAGGAGTGCGTATTCTTTCGGCGTCAAGATAACCTCTTGTCCGTCCATCCACACCTGGCGACGACCGATATTCAGCGTCAGATTGCTGACAATTAATTCACTTTCACCCTGATTGTTGTGGCGACGCAGAAGTGCCCGGATGCGGGCGTGCAGTTCTTCCAGTGCGAACGGTTTGACCAGATAGTCATCGGCGCCCACGTCCAACCCGCTGACCCGATCTTTGAGCGTGTCACGGGCGGTGAGAATAAGCACCGGCACGGTGTATTTTTTCTGCCTGATCCGGTTCAGGAAATGCAGGCCGTCTTCATCCGGTAAACCCAGGTCCAGAACAACCAGACTGTAATGTCCGGTTTCCAGACATTGCTCCGCTGCACGGGCCGTTGATACGCCGTCGCAGGCATAGCCTTCTGTTTGCGCGGCGAGTATCAGTCCCTGTAATAACAACGTATCGTCTTCAACAATCAGAATTTTCATTCGTTTAGCCTCCCCGGCAGGGTTGCAGAATATCATCTGCCGCCTGATATTTCTGTGTTTGCACGCCCGTTAATCCCAGCAGAGTTGAGAAGAGATTATCCTGCGAGAAGTCTTCTGAGCTTGCCCGTTTTTGCAAACATGTCTGAGAGACCTGATAGCGTTGCTGATAATCCTCGGAGAGCCACAGCAGCATCGGCACATGTTTTTGCGTATCTGGTGCAATCGAATACGGCAGGCCGTGCAAATAGACGCCATTTTCCCCTAAGGATTCGCCGTGATCGGAAAGATAGACCAGGCTGGTGGTGAAATTATCCTGGTGTTCTTTCAGTATATTGATTGCTTTATCAACAATATAGTCAACGTAAAGAATGGTGTTGTCGTAAGTATTGACCAACTGTTGCTGCGAACAGGTCTGGATTTCGTTGGTATCGCAGGTTGGCGTAAATTTCTTAAACTGCGCAGGATAGCGGTTGTAATAGGTCGGACCGTGGCTGCCGATGGTATGCAGCACAATCACGCCGTCGCCTTGCAGGTTATTAATGTACTCTTCCAGCCCGTGGAACAGGACTTCATCGTAGCATTCACCGTCAATACACTGCCCTGGCAGGTTCAGCTTAGTCATATTCTGGTGTGGAACCCGGTCGCAAGCCCCTTTGCAGCCGCCGTCGTTATCGTTCCACAGAACGTTAATTCCCGCCCGCTGAATGATGTCGAGTACGCCTTCCTGATGCTGTGCCAGTTCTTCGTCGTAGTGCGCGCGTGGCATGTCCGAGAACATGCAGGGTACTGATACTGCCGTTGCCGTTCCGCAGGATGTGGTGCGGGGGAAATAGACCACATCATCTTTTTCCAGCAGCGGGTTGGTCTGGCGCGAGTAGCCTGACAGCGAGAAGTTATCGCCGCGCGAGGTCTCGCCGAGAACCACAATCGTCAGGTTTTTACGCTTTTCTTTTACCATCAATGGATTGCGATGTGCATCCTCGCCAATGCGCACCAGCGGCAGGTGGGCCAGTCGCTGGTGTGAATACCAGGATGACGTCGCCACAATGCTGTTGGATGGACTGAGGGATTTCACCAGTTCTTTGTTGTTACGAAACAGTGAGGCGTAATCTTTATAGAAGAACGCAGCGACCAGCACGATCAGCAGCGCGGAGATCAGAATGTTCGCGCCACGAAACAGTATGCTGCGCATGACTGGCGTGATCGGTTTGATTTTTACCCAGCAGGCAATGAGCGCGGCCAGAATACCGCTGATCCCAAGTGTAAGCACCATTCGTGGCGTCATGAGGGCGAAGGTTTCAGCGGGCGTAGTATCCATCATATTGGCGATCATCGAGCGGTCGATGATGATGCCGTAGGTCATGATGAAATATTGGGCCGATGCACCAACCAGAATGAAAATGCACGCCACAAGGCGATTAAGCCACAGGAATGAGGCCAGCGTCAGCACGATGTTCATGACGCTGAACGCGACCACCGGCATTGATAAAAACACCAGCACGTTACGCACAGAGTCCAGAGGCAGGTCTTGCAGCACTTGTTTATAGAACGCAATGTTCAGGAAGGTCGCAAGATAAAATGAGATCAGCAGGAGCCAGCTGATTAGCCCGAGAGTGGGCCTTTTAAACAAGAGCTTTAACATTAAGGGGGTTCCATCGACTATGTGGCGCAAATCCTCTCAAAGTAAAATTAAGCCAACCTTAAGTTCTTAATGTTGATTTTTCGAATATCAGCGAGGCAGCGTAGGCCCGATGAACTGACGCCATCGGGCAATGACGATTGCTTAAGTTAGTTATTGTTTACCGGGGCATCCAGTGGATACGGGTTTTTATGGATCCGGTTGTAGTTCAGTGCGTACAGCGCGGTGATGATCATCAGCGTGACGAACGACCACATCACTTCTTTGGCGCCGGAACCGACAACCGCCCAGATGCAGTAGACAAAGGCGATAAAGGTCACCAGTAAGTACATCGGGCGTGCTTTACCAAAGTGGCCATGGCCGAGCAGCAGCAGCGCGGCGCAGGTGTACAGATACGGCACCAGGGTGAAAATAACGGAAACCGAAGAGACCAGACCAAACTCTTTCGCTGCGTTCGGCGACATACTGCTGAACTGGAAGATGGTCATCAGGATGCCGACAATAATTAACCCGGCCACTGGCGTACCGGCTTTGTTCACGCGGGCAAAAATCGGTGGGAACAGGCCGTCATCGGCTGCGGCTTTGGCGGTTTGCCCGGCAAGCAGCGTCCAGCCGCCCAGAGAACCAAGACACCCGGCAGCAGCACAGAAGGAAACAATCGCCCCAGCGGTGTCACCCAGCGCCATACGTGCGGCATCACCGAACGGAGAGGCTGATACACGCAGCGCCGCATTAGGGATCATACCCATGATTGCGGTGGTGGAGAGCACGTAGCAAACAGCGGCAATCAGCACGCCGCCCATGGTGGCGATAGGTACGTTACGTTTGGGATTTTTAACCACGCCAGCCGCAACGGAGGCGCTTTCCACCCCGATAAATGACCACAAGGTGACGTTCAGAGTGCTTTGAATCGCGCCAAAGGTGTTCATGCCGCTGACGTTCCAGGCTGCCATATAGGTTTCACCGCGGAACCAGAACCAGCCGAAGACGGCAATCCCGACAATTGGCACCAGTGCCAGTACCGTTGCGACGGCCTGCACGCGGGTGATCATTTTCGGTCCGACAATGTTCAGTAATACGAAGATCCACAGCACTACGACGCAGGTCAGCGTCAGGACCAGCGGATCTTTTAAGATGGGGAAGAAGTAGCTCAGGTAACCGACGCCAATGACCACCATGGCGATGTTACCAATCCAGCAGGCCAGCCAGTACAGCACGTTGGTCTGGTAGCCCAAAAAAGGACCGAAGCAGCGGCGGGCGTAAGCATAAGAACCACCGGGACTGGAGTCTAAGGACGACATTTTGGCGTACACCATCGACAGTGCCAGAGCACCGATAATCGTGACCAACCATCCGTAGATTGCAATCCCGCCAGTTGACGCAAGGTTTGCGGGTAGCAGGAATACACCGGAACCCATAATATTCCCCGACACCATAAGGGTGACGGGGATTAAGCCCACTTTGTGAGCATCAGCATCCGTCGACATATTTTTTAACTCCTGATAAGGATAAATGACGCCTTATCATACCTCGTCAAAAGTCTGTTTAATGATGACGGAGCTGGGGTATCGCTAATGCTGATATTATTATGGCTTATCGCTAACTGATTAAAAATCAGGCGGCGGATGGCTCCCTGTGTTGGCTAACATAATGCAGAGGCGTCATCCCATAGAACTCTTTGAATACGGAGATAAAGTATGAGGTACTGTTATATCCACACAGTTGAGAGACCTGAGAAATGTTTTTGCCGTCCATCAGTAATTGATTGACGGCATATCGCATGCGACATGTGGTAATTATTTGGCTGTAACTTGTATTTTCACTTTTGAGCTTTTTCTTTAACAAACTGGGACTCAGGCATAAGCAACTGGCCACCATGCTTAAATTCCAGTCTTTATGTATATCGCTCTCAATAATGTGATAAACGCTATCGCTGATACAGTTGCGTAGCATATACATGAGCAAAGAAATAAACTTTTTGCTGTCGAGAAAGCGTGATAACACCGTGAACAGTAGCGAGCGTGTACGCTCTCTTTCAGCTTCGTTCACTGTGTCCATTACGCTATGTTGGGCAGCCACCCTGAAGACATCCGGCGTCAGACACGCGGCGGTCATCACTGGGCTGGCACTGCGTTGCCAGAGTGGGATCTGTGAAAGGTCTTTATTTAAAAAGCGCAGATAATCTTTAATGATATCGCGGCTGATATGTACGACCAATGCGTTATTAAGTGATGAGAAATCGATAATATTATTATCGCATGCCACCAGTGCCATATGATTAGCTTTTAAACTGATGGCTTCTTTACCGTTAATCCTTAACCAAACATCCTTCTCCGTTAATACAACAACACAAGCTTCTTTGCTGCAAAGCCTCATACCCAACTCCAGGAATATGAACATAAAACACCGTAGCTCAACATCGGATGAGCCAAATCGGCTAAATTGAAATTGTATGATGAAACCAGGACTGCAATAAAATAACGTGTCTGAAATTAATTACAATGTTTGGCGGGATTTTTCTTATGTACACATTTTTGTACGCAAGTGGAAAGGCGCTATTTGCGTATAAAAAAAGCGCGGGGTGGTCCCGCGCAAAAAGGTATGACAATGTTATTGTTTTGCAGCAATACTCAGGAATTACTCAAGCATGACATGTCTACCTTAAACATCGGACTATCTATAAAACGACATTATGCTTTCACGCACATAACGTGGTACACACCGTCAATAATTTCCGTTCCTTCGGTTTCATGTTCAAATCCAGGGAAGTGGTGGTCCCAGGACTGCAACGAACGTAGATAACTAATCTGCGGGCTATTGGCGTCGCCAAAGTTTTCCCCGGACAGCAGCATCGGAATTCCTGGTGGGTAAGGAATAACGGAATTCGCGGCTATACGACCCGGCAGATTTTCAATGGCCACCATCTCAACGTTATCGCTGACTATCGCGTTATAGGCTTCACGCGGGGTGATTTCAGCAACAGGCAGGCCGGAGTAGGCCGCGTTAAGACGTGCGCCAGGGTTGTTCTCTTTCAGCCAGGCGAACATGGTGTCGCCCAGATCGTGAATGCCCATGTTGGCGTAAGTGTCTGGATGTTCCTCAACCAGTTCTGGCATCACCTGTGCCAGCGGGGTATTGGCATCGTAATGGTGTTTGAAAGAGCACAACGTGTTGATCAGTGTGCCCCATTTCCCGCGGGTAATACCCATGGAGAACAGGAACATAATCTGGAAATCGGTGGTACGGGTCGGCACGATGCCGTGACGGCCAAGCCAGGCGGTGACCAGTGCGGCCGGTACGCCGTTCTCTTCCAGTTCGCCATCGTCGCCCATCCCCGGTGCCAGAATGCTGACTTTGATCGGGTCCAGCATGCTCCAGTTATCCGGCAGGTCTTTAAATCCGTGCCAGGATTCACCCGGGCGCATAACCCAGCAGTTCTGGTCGGTGGTCAGGAGTTGGGTTGGCGCATCGGCAAAGTCATAGGTTTTGCCGGTCTGCGGATCGGTCACAATCTCTTTGTTCCACGGTTTGAAGAACCAGTCGCCTTCGGCGGTGAATTCTTTGTACAACCGTGCCATGGCCTGGCGGAAATCGACCGCTTCGTCGATCACTTCCTGGGTGAGCGACAGGCCGCTGTTACCGTCCATCATGGAAACCGCCACGTCGTTTGAGGCGCAGATGGCATACAGCGGAGAGGTAGTGGCGTGCATCATGTACGCCTGGTTAAAGCGGGAGAAGTTCACGGCCCCACGGCCTTCACGAACGTGAATGTAAGATGCCTGAGAAAGCGCATTCAGCAGTTTGTGGGTCGAGTGGGTGGCAAAAACGGTAGGACCGTTATGATCGCCCGGCGCGCCACGCATGGCGTAGTGATCGGCATAAATTGGGTTGAAGCGAGCATAGCCGTACCAGGCCTCATCGAAGTGGATGCGATCGCTGGTTTGCGCGAGCAGGTCCTGGGCCTCTTTGGCGTTGTAGCAAACACCGTCGTAGGTACAGTTGGTCACAACGCTATAAGACGGTTTTTGCCCGGCTTTACCTTTGGTCAGCGGGCTTTCGCTGATCTTTTTCTGCAATGTTTCAGGCTGCATTTCCTGCGGGTAGATAGGCCCGATAATGCCGTACCGGTTGCGGCTTGGCACCATATACACCGGTTTTGCCCCGGTGAGGATAAGCCCCTGCTCGATGGATTTATGGCAGTTACGATCCAGCACCACGACGTCGTTGTCGGTCATACAAGCTTGCATGATGGTGCGGTTAGAGCCGGAAGTCCCGACCACTACAGACCAGGAGCGATCAGCGCCAAACACGCGGGCGGCATATTTTTCGCTCTCGCCAAACGCGCCGGTATGATCCAGCAGCGAGCCGAGCGATGCACGTTCAATACCCATGTCGCTACGGAATAAGTTTTCACCATAGTAATCATGGTAGAAACGACCGGCCGGCGTTTTGGTGAATCCGACGCCGCCCTGGTGACCCGGTGCTGCCCAGGAGTATTCATGGATGTCGCCGTACTTCATCAGCGCGCTGAACAGCGGTGGCAGAAGCTGTTGGCGGTAGCGGGTCATTGCCGCAACGGCGCGCCCGGCGATAAAGTCTGCGGTGTCTTCCAGAATCCAGGCAAATTCATCGACAAGCTCCAGCAGGTCGCGATCCAGCGATGCGGTGGCTTTTTCGCGATCGCCCAGCAGGAAAACGGGAACGTTTTGCTGGCGCTCGTGGAGCTTGCCGATCAATTGCCTGACGTTCAGGTGCTCGTCTTGTTGTTCCATTTGATAGCTGAACATCAGACTATCAATGGCTTCATTGGCGGCGAGGATTGCATAACCATCGTCGAATGAGGTGGACTTAATGACGGTAACATTTTGGCGGCTTAATGCGTCAGCCAGACGTTCGACAGCGCTACCGACCCAGGTGTCCTGATGCAGAAACTCACTTTCAACAATTAATACTTTCATCATCTTTTACCCGGTTGTGGAAAGGTTGCAATCTATGAATTGCAGACACACCGTATGAATGTGACGCAGGCAAGTATTATCCTGTCAAAATGGGCTGTAAAGCGGGTAAAAAGTAGCCTGATTTGTGTTTAATTTGTTTTTAAACAGTGTGTTATGTTTGCTTGTTGGCGGTTTTTCACCGCCGTTTATCGACAGGGGGAATATTTTTTTGGCTGATACTGATATTGCCGAATGATATCAACCTGCGATTGTTTGCCGATGCTGCTGGCTTAGTTTGCGGTACTGCTGCGGCGACATGCCGACAAACTTGCTAAAGGTGTCATAAAAACGGCTGCTGGATCGGAATCCGGCGGTCAACGCAACGTCGAGAATGGTTTTATCGGTATCGCTGAGCAATGCGCGGACGTGATTGATCCGCATTGCCGTAATGTACTGCTTCAGGGTGAGTTGCATTACGCGTTGGAAAATCCCCATCGCGTAGTTGGCGTTGAGCTTCACGTGTTCCGCGACGTCGTTGATGGTGAGCGCCTGATCGTAGTTGTCGGCAATAAAGCTCAGCATTTGGCTGACGTAAAACTGGGCGTGCCGGGACACGCTGTTTTTGTGGGTCCGCGAGGTTTTATTGACCAGGATAGGCTGCCAACCGGAAAGGCTAAACCGTTTGAGCATCAGACCAATTTCATCAATGGCGAGCTGGCGAATTTGTTCGTTCGGGTTGCTCAGTTCCTGTTGCCAGCGCTGAACCTCAAAGGTGCTCAACTGCTGCGACGCCAGCGATTTGATGACCATTCCATGGGTAACATGGTTGATCAGCTCGCGATCCAGCGGCCAGGAGAGGAAAAGGTGCATCGGTAAATTGAAGATAGCCATACTTTGGCAGCTGCCCGGACGCGTGAGTTGATGCGGTGTACAGGCCCAGAATAGCGTGATGTGTCCCTGTTTTATCTGCACGACTTCATTGTTGATAAGGTACTCGACGTCACCATCAAACGGAACATTGATCTCCACCTGCCCATGCCAGTGGCTGGCAGGCATAGCATGCGGTGAGCGCAACTCGATATCCATCCGTTGATATTCTGAGTACAGCGATAGCGGGCTGCGGGTTTGTTCTTCATCGCTACTGCACATGTGCGGATCGGGAGGGAGAGGCGATGTCGGTAATGTACTCATGGTTGCTCCATTTCCTGAATTATCAGAATCATGTCATTTAACACGTATTAAGGCTGAGAATCAGGACACAAATTGGACCGTTACCATTGAGCATAGCGACATTTTGCGGCCGCATACTCTGCTTTTTGGGTAATTTTGTCCCATAAACTCAGATCTAATAGGGCGCAGAGTGATGATCTGAGTTTATGGGAATGCTCGGCAGGGAAGTCGGAGGTTTTCATCTATGCGCTGTGCCACCATGACTGTGTTCACTAATGTTCTGGAGAGTCATGATGTCTGCACCCAAAATTACCTTTATCGGCGCCGGTTCCACGATTTTCGTCAAAAATATTCTTGGGGATGTCTTTCACCGCGATGCGCTTAAATCTGCGCATATCGCCTTGATGGATCTCGATCCTACGCGTCTGGAAGAATCACACGTTGTTGTGCGCAAGTTGATGGATTCTGCGGGCGCGTCTGGACGAATCACCTGCTATACCGATCAAAAAGCAGCATTACAGGATGCTGATTTTGTAGTGGTCGCTTTCCAGATTGGCGGCTATGAACCTTGTACCGTCACCGATTTTACGGTGTGTAAACGCCATGGTCTGGAGCAGACGATTGCCGACACGCTGGGGCCGGGCGGCATCATGCGCGCGCTGCGTACCATCCCGCATTTATGGCAGATTTGTGAGGATATGACCGAAGTCTGTCCGCAGGCCACGATGCTTAACTACGTTAACCCGATGGCAATGAACACCTGGGCAATGTATGCACGTTATCCGCATATTAAGCAGGTTGGGTTGTGTCATTCGGTGCAGGGGACGGCGGAGGAGTTGGCCCGCGATCTGAACATCGACCCTGCTTCTTTGCGCTATCGCAGTGCCGGGATCAACCATATGGCGTTTTATCTGGAGCTGGAGCGCAAAACGGCGGACGGTGCCTATGTGAATCTCTACCCGGAGCTGCTGGCGGCCTATGAATCCGGTCAGGCGCCGAAACCAAATATTCACGGAAATACCCGTTGCCAGAACATTGTGCGTTATGAAATGTTCAAAAAACTGGGGTATTTCGTCACCGAGTCGTCGGAGCACTTCGCTGAATATACGCCGTGGTTTATCAAACCGGGGCGTGAAGATCTGATTGAGCGCTATAAGGTGCCATTGGATGAATATCCGAAACGTTGTGTGGAACAGTTGGCGAACTGGAAAAAAGAGCTGGAAGAGTACAAAACGGCTGAGCGGATCGACATTAAACCGTCGCGCGAATATGCCAGCACTATCATGAACGCTATCTGGACCGGTGAACCGAGCGTCGTGTATGGCAACGTTCGCAATGACAATCTGATCGATAACCTGCCGCAAGGCTGCTGCGTTGAAGTCGCTTGTCTGGTCGATGCGAATGGTATTCAGCCAACGAAAGTCGGGACTCTCCCGTCACATTTGGCGGCCATGATGCAAACCAATATCAATGTTCAGACCCTGCTAACGGAAGCCATCCTGATGGAGAATCGCGATCGCGTTTATCACGCGGCGATGATGGATCCGCATACCGCCGCTGTACTGGGGATTGAAGAGATTTATGCGCTGGTGGACGACCTGATCGCGTCTCACGGCGACTGGCTGCCGGCCTGGCTGCACCGTTAATACACAATCACGCCGGGCATTGTATCCGGCGTTTAACCTCTGACGTTTCCTCTTACAGAAGGCGGGCGCTGGTAACAGCGACCCGATACCCTATGAGCATATCTCTGACAACAAAACTCAGTTATGGATTTGGAGCGTTTGGTAAGGATTTCGCCATCGGAATTGTGTACATGTACCTGATGTATTACTACACCGACGTGGTGGGATTATCGGTGGGGCTGGTCGGAACGTTGTTCCTGGCGGCAAGGATCTGGGATGCGGTAAACGATCCCATCATGGGCTGGATTGTGAACGCCACCCGATCTCGCTGGGGAAAATTTAAACCCTGGATCTTGCTCGGTACGCTGGCGAACTCATTGGTGCTGTTTTTGCTTTTTAGCGCACATCTTTTTGAGGGTACTGCGCAGGTCGTATTTGTTTGCGTGACGTATATATTATGGGGAATGACCTACACCATTATGGATATTCCATTCTGGTCACTGGTGCCAACCATTACACTGGATAAACGCGAGCGTGAACAACTGGTGCCGTATCCGCGTTTCTTCGCCAGCCTTGCCGGGTTTGTTACCGCAGGCGTGACGCTACCCTTTGTGAGCTATGTTGGCGGAGCCGATCGTGGTTTTGGTTTTCAGATGTTTACGCTCATTCTCATCGCGTTCTTTATCGTTTCCACCGTTGTGACGCTACGGAATGTGCATGAGGTTTTTTCGTCAGACAGTGAGGCCACGGCAGACAGCAGTCGTCTTGGGTTGAAAGCGATCGTTGGGCTCATTTATAAAAATGACCAGCTAACCTGCCTGTTAGGTATGGCACTGGCTTACAATATTGCATCCAATATCATTGCTGGCTTTGCCATTTACTATTTTACCTACGTGATTGGCGATGCAAGTCTCTTCCCGTACTACATGTCTTACGCAGGTGCGGCAAACCTGCTGACGCTGATTTTCTTTCCTCGGTTGGTAAGCGCGTTGTCACGACGGATCTTGTGGGCTGGGGCATCGGTGCTGCCGGTGCTTAGCTGTAGCGTACTACTGGTGATGGCGCTGGCAGATTTCCATAATATCTTACTGATTGTTATTGCTGGTGTTTTACTAAATATTGGATCTGCGCTTTTCTGGGTGTTGCAGGTCATTATGGTGGCGGATACCGTTGATTACGGCGAATACAAACTTAATGTTCGTTGTGAAAGTATCGCTTATTCGGTGCAGACAATGGTGGTAAAAGGTGGGTCAGCATTTGCCGCTTTCTTTATCGCGTTGATACTCGGGGTGATTAATTACGCGCCAAATGTCGCGCAGTCTGCCGAAACCATCGTTGGCATGCAGTTTATTATGATAGCGCTACCCGCACTCTTTTTTGTGGTGACCTTAGTCCTGTATTTCCGCTTTTATCGACTGAATGGCGACACCCTGCGCAGGATCCAGATCCATTTACTGGATAAGTATCGCAAGGTGCCGCAGCACCATGAGCAACCGGATATCCCGGCTATTGCGGTAGTGGCTCCAGGCGATGTGAAGGCATAGCGATGGAATGGCAATCGTTGATTGGATATTTGGCGGCCAGCCTGACGACGCTCTCTTTCTTGCCGCAAGCCATTAAGGTTATTACCACCCGCAATACGCAAGGTATCTCCGGTTTGATGTATGTGATGTTTGTGTGCGGGCTGGTTTTGTGGCTGATTTACGGATTATTGATTGAAGATACTGCCGTCAGCATGGCGAACTTTCTGACACTGTTGTTCGCCTTGCCGATTCTGGTTATCAAGTATCGTAGTAGGTAGCGTAGATTGCCGGAGAAGCGTTAGCGCTCTCCGGCCGTTTTCAACTGCCGATTGTGCCAGCCCGCCAACGCGAGGACCGTTGTTAACGCACCGAGCAGGGCGCAGAACATGTCCGACTGGGTATCCCACGGGTCACCCTGCGTGCCAAGGAAGTCATCCGCACCTTGTCCCATTGCCAGCGCCGCCCACCATTCGATCAGTTCATACATTGCGCTAATCGCCAGCGCTACGCAGCAGACCAGAAATGACAGCATCTTACGACCACGGACAATATTGCCGCGCACTAAAATCTCTCTTGCCGTCAGGGCTGGTACCAGCCCCTGGAAGAAATGGCCCAGCTTGTCATAGGGGTTACGGCTGAGATCCAGCCATTCCTGAACCTGAAAACCAATGGGAACTTTGGCGTAGGTATACATCCCACCTACCATCAGAATGATGGCGTGCAAGAAAATCAACGTATAAAGCAGCGGCGTCAATGGGTACTGCTTCATGGTAGCCAGCAACAGCGGGACGACAATAATGACTGGCGTGACTTCCATCAGCCAGGTGATTTTCTCAGAGGCAGAGATACCGGTGTAGATAAGAATCAGCGCCAGGATCAATGCGCCAGTGCGCAAGATTGTGGGGTTCAGAGTGCGGAGCATTGCGAATTCACACGTAATGGAAAAGGTCACTATTCCCTGTGAACGGCAAAAATTCAATACCAGTAAATGGGGGGATAAAGTTGGCCCGGGGGGATCGCTGGACTGACGCCAAAAATTTAGTGCCAGTCCAGTGCCGGGCCGAATGGGTTACTTCGCGCAGTTAGCGCATTGTTTGCTGACGATTTGCTGGAAGAAATCGTTGCCTTTGTCATCGACCAGGATGAAAGCCGGGAAATCTTCTACTTCGATTTTCCAGATAGCTTCCATTCCCAGCTCCGGGTATTCCACGCATTCCAGATGCTTAATGCTCTGCTGCGCCAGTACCGCTGCCGGTCCACCGATGCTGCCCAAGTAGAAGCCGCCGTGTTTGTGGCAGGCGTCAGTCACCTGCTGGCTACGGTTACCTTTTGCCAGCATGATCATGCTGCCGCCGTGAGACTGCAACAGGTCAACGTAGGAGTCCATACGACCCGCGGTGGTTGGACCTAAAGAACCGGACGGGTAGCCTGCAGGCGTTTTGGCCGGACCCGCGTAGTAGATCGGATGATCTTTCACGTACTGCGGCAGACCTTCGCCGGACTCAATACGTTCTTTTAACTTCGCGTGGGCAATGTCACGACCAACAATGATAGTACCGCTCAGTGACAGACGAGTAGAAACCGGGTACTGAGAGAGCTGGGCGAGGATCTCTTTCATTGGGCGGTTAAGGTCAACTTTAACCACTTCGCCTTCGCCCGCCTGGCGCAGAGATTCTGGAATGTACTGACCTGGGTTATGTTCCAGTTTTTCAATCCAGATCCCTTCGCGGTTGATCTTGGCCTTGATGTTACGGTCTGCGGAGCAAGAAACGCCCATACCAACCGGGCAGGACGCGCCGTGGCGAGGCAGGCGGATCACGCGGATATCGTGTGCGAAGTATTTTCCGCCAAACTGAGCGCCAAGGCCGAGTTTTTGCGCTTCTTCCAGTAGTTCCTGTTCCAGTTGCAGATCGCGGAACGCCTGGCCGTGAGCATTGCCTTCAGTCGGCAGCGCGTCATAGTAGTGTGTGCTGGCCAGCTTCACCGTTTTAAGGGTGCTTTCCGCTGACGTGCCGCCAATGACGAATGCGATGTGGTACGGCGGGCAAGCTGCGGTACCCAGCGTACGCATTTTCTCAACCAGGAAGTTTTTCAGTTTGCCGGGAGTCAGCAGCGCTTTGGTTTCCTGATACAGATAGGTTTTGTTGGCTGAGCCGCCGCCTTTGGCCACGCACAGGAATTTGTATTCGTCACCGTCCACGCTGTACAGATCGATCTGTGCGGGCAGGTTGGTGCCGGTATTCACTTCTTTGTACATATCCAGCGCCGCGTTTTGCGAGTAGCGCAGGTTATCTTCGATATAGGTATTAAATACGCCTTTGGAGAGCGCCGCTTCATCGCCGCCGCCGGTCCAAACACGCTGACCTTTTTTACCCATGATGATTGCCGTACCGGTGTCCTGGCAGGTTGGCAACACGCCTTTGGCGGCGATTTCGGAGTTTCTCAGGAACTGCAGTGCCACGTACTTATCGTTTTCGCTGGCTTCGGGATCATGGAGAATTGAGGCGACTTGCTGTTGGTGTTCTGGGCGGAGCATGAAGGAGGCATCGTGGAAGGCTTGCTGGGCCAGTAGCGTAAGTGCTTCAGGGGCTACTTTCAGGATTGTTTCGCCTTCAAACTCGCCGACGCTGACGTGTTCGGATGTCAGCAGGTAGTACTCAGTTTTGTCTTCCCCCAGTGGGAAAGCCGCCTGGTAAGTGAATTCAACTTTTGACATTTGCTTCCAGCCTTTTCATTTTTCTCAGGAATTTTAAAATTCTCTGTGTCTTCATGGTGGCGTGCCGTACCAACGTGGACGGCACGCGAACTGTGATTACAGGAAACCGTACATTGCGGCGAAGATCCAACCAAAGACACAGGATACGCTTACGCCGATCAAGCCAGGCAGAATGAAGCTGTGGTTGATAACGAAGCGGCCGATGTGGGTGGTGCCGGAACGGTCAAACTGGATAGCAGCCAGATCGCTCGGGTAGGTCGGCAGAATGTAGTAACCGTAACATGCCGGAGCAGAAGCCACGATGTACGCGGGATCAACTCCGATTGCCAGCGCGACCGGAACAATCGCTGCCAGCGCCGCTGCCTGGGAGTTTACAAATTTGGATACCAGCAGCAGAACAATTGCATAGGCCCACGGATACTCTTTCACCATATTGCCCAGCACACCTTCGATTTCTGTCATGTGCGCGCCGAACATTGTTTCGGCCATCCAGGCAATACCGTACACCGCCACAATCGCGATCATACCGGAACGGAAGACTTCGTTTTTAGATATTGAAGCGGGATTGGTCTTCGTCAGGATAATAATCAGCGCACCGGTCAGCAGCATGAACATCTGGATAACCAGCACCATTGACAGCGGTTTGCCGCTAAAGGTAGGACGCAGCTCAGAGAACGCGCCAAGCACGGCAACAACGGCGATAGCGGCCAGGAAGATCCACATGGCCAGCCAGTTGCTTTTCGGCAGCTTTTTGTCTAACAGCGTGGCGGTATCGCCATACACATAGTTGTGGTTTTCAGGTACGGAAATGAACTTCTGGAACTCTTCATCTTTATCCAGATCCTTACCACGGAACCAGCTGAAGATACCGATCGCCAGGATACCCAACAGGGTAGACGGGATGGTGATGCTGAGCAGGTCGAGGAATTCGAGATGCTTGCCTTCAAACGTTACGTTACCCAGCATTGCCACCAGTGACACAACGGCTACAGAAACCGGGCTGGCGATAATCCCCATCTGCGCGCCGATAGAACTCGCCGCCATCGGACGTTCCGGGCGAATATTGTTCTTAATGGCAACGTCATAAATGATTGGCAGGATGGTGTATACCACGTGCCCTGTACCGCAGAGAATCGTCAGGGTGCAGGTAACGAAAGGTGCGACGATGGAAACGTATTTTGGGTTACGGCGCAGCAGCTTTTCAGCGATTTGCAGCATAACGTCAAGGCCGCCGGAGGCTTGCAAGGTTGCCGATGCGGCCACCACGGCAATAATAACCAGCATTACATCTACAGGTGGTTTACCCGGCTGGAGATGGAAAACGAAAACCAGAATGACCAGGCCGATACCGCCTAATAAACCCAGCGCGATACCGCCCTTTCTGGCACCATAAAACAAACATATTAATATTATGAGAAGTTGTATACTAAATAACATTTTATTTACCCTCGCGAAAAACCCAGTCAATTTTTGAAAAATGGATCTGTGCCACATTCTTTTTTGCCAGAATAAGCATCAAAAAATGGTCAGTATTCGATATATCCGTATTTGCGATTAATGTTCAAATGTCTTGCTAGAATGTTTTTTTAAAGTTATGGCGATATTTGGTTTTTTCTGTGGCTTTGATCAGAGGAGAGAATCCTCAGGCGATGGGAAGCAGAGCTAAACATGGAAAGCTGCGGTTGACGCTGTAATTTATCTGTTTTGCGTTTTCCGCTATTACGTGAACCACCGACAGAATGGGTGAGTAGATTATTTATGTGATCACAGTCACGCCATCTCATAATGTGATGAGGTCGGCGTGCGGATACTTTTATTTGCTCACAAAAATGTACGGTGTCCATGGTACGTAGCATGGTCTCCATTGCTACCAGTCTAGATTTTGTATGTCTGGTTAATTTCAGACTAATCCTTTATGGGTAAAAATACACACTCTGCGAGTTAGATAATACTTAATTAACTTTTGTTAGCGATTTTGAAATTAAAAACAGTGTGATATTTGTCAATATTAAAATAATGCATTTAACATGTCGGATACAAATATATTTGATCTAACGCAAATTTATAATTTTACAGTTCCAGCTGGTGAAATTGGGATTTTTCATTATTTTAATAATTGTTACTTTCAAATAACAAATAATCCCAAGTGTATTTATTGGCAATATTGTTTAAGCAATGAGTAGTGTTCAGCCTGCACGCGATAACGATAAACAGGTCTGCCGGTCACGCCATAATGGATGCTGGTAAATAAGATGTGACAATTGACGAGCCAGATAAGGTATTTACGGCAAGAGACGCGCGAGATATTGACCTCGTTGGCCAGCTCATCTGTGGAGAACTCTTGATCCTGGTGCTCATCAATCCACTGACACAGCGTGCGTAACGTTTGTGGCGTTAACCCTTTGGGTAAGCGCCGTGCTTCCTGTTCATTGGAAGAGCTGCCGTGAATCAGCTGGTCAAGCTCAGACTGTTCATAATACTGATGCTTGTCCATCTCATTTTTCTTGTGCAGCCAGCCGGTGAGCGCCTCTTCAAACCGGGAAGCCTGGAAAGGTTTGATCAGGTAGTCAACAACACCGTAGTGAAGTGAATCTTTGATGGTGGTGGCATCAGCGGCGGAAGAGATGACGATGACATCACACTTGCAACCTTCGCTGTGCAGAACCGGTAGCAGGTCCAGACCGTTTTCTTTTTGCATATAAATATCTAGCAAAATCAGATCAATATGATGACCGCTATGAAAGATTATCTCTTTTGCTTTCTCCAGCGTGGAGGCTGTGCCGCAGCAGTGAAAACCGGAGAGTTGCGCGACATAACGGCGGTTTAATTCCGCTACCATTGCATCGTCATCGACAATTAAGACATTGATCATCTGCTGGCCCTCTCACCATTCCACGGTAACTGTACAAAAAATTGGGTGAAGATCCCAGGTTCAGACTCGACGGATATATTGCCGCCAACGTTTTCAACCTGTTGTTTAACAAGCGCTAAACCTACGCCCCGTTCGGTTCCTTTTGACGAAACGCCCTTCTCAAAGATGTGCTCAATGTTTTCGGGGGCAATCCCCGGACCATCGTCATTCACTTCGCAATGCAACCAGCCGTGTCGATAATGCAAGGATACGCTGATCTCACCACCAGGTTCTTGACCTAGCGCTTCCAGGGCGTTTTCAATCAGATTCCCCAGAACGGTAATCAGCACCGCCACCTGATCTTCGTTGCTATTTTCCGGTAACTGGCTTTCATTGCTAATGACCAGACTATGGCCTAAATCAGATGTGCGATTAATCTTACTGAGTAAAAATCCTGCGATCACCGGTGATTTTATTTTTCCTAACAGCGAGCCAATTTCTTCCTGATAATTGTTTGCTGTCTTCAGGATGTAATTTTCAAGCTGCTTATAACTTTTCAGATGCAATAATCCCAGAATCACGTGCAATTTATTCATGAATTCGTGGGATCGTTCACGAAGTGCGTCGGCATAGTTGACCATACCATCCAGACGTTGCATTAGTTTTCGGACTTCAGTCTTATCTCTGAAGGTTGAAATGGCACCGATGATTTTACCGTTGCTGAGTACCGGGACCGTGTTAATTAAGAGTAGCCGATCCTTCACCATGATCTCTTCATCGCGGCGCGGCGTTCCGTCATGTAGTACCTGTGAAAAATCGACCACCTGTGACCACGCATGGCTGAGTGTGGAGAGCTGGGCATCATCTTGTGATTTGTGATAATCCAGCAGCTCCTGCGCCGCTTGGTTAATCAGCGTCACCTCACCGCATTCGTCAACGGCAATGACACCTTCCTTTATAGAGTGCAGCATCGCCTGGCGTTGTTCGAACAGATTGGAGATTTCATAAGGCTCCAGACCAAACAGAATGCGCTTGAGAACTTTGACAAATACCCATGTACCGAGCAGTCCAACCAGCACGCCAAATAAGATGGACCAGATGATGCTGCCGCGGCTGTTATTGATCTGCTCAGTCACCCGGCTTAGCTCAAGGCCGATCGACACGACGCCAATCTGCCGGTGATGTTCGTCATAGATAGGAGTAAATACACGTAGAGCTTTAGCCAGGAATCCGCGATTAATGGCGACATTCTCTTTACCCTGCAGGGCCAGCAATATGTCATCGCCTTTAAATGGCTGACCGATTCTCTGCGCTTCGGGATGGGAGTAACGAATGCTTTGCATATCAGTGACGACGATGAACAAAAAGTCGTTGCTCTTATTCACCGCCTGGGCAATCGCCTGAATGCCGCTTTCCTCGGGCTTTTTCATTAGTCCCTGGCGGATCTCCGGAGAGTTGGCTAGCGTTCGCGCGACCGCAAGCGCTTTACTCGCTAATGCATCGCGCGTCATGTTGCTGATCTGCGAGAAATAAATCAGATGAACGACAAGCAGCACGGAGAAGAGTACTGCACTAACCATGAGGATCACGGTGGTGCCAAGCTTCATCGGGCGTTTACGTATAGCAGTACGTTGCAGGGAGTATCTCATCACGGTCCTGAAATCACGGTTTGTACGGGTATTATTGCCTGATGGGGTGCGTAATTCAAAGGTGGTAGGGATTATGGCGCTTAAGTTGTCAGTCCTTCTTCTTTATATAGCGTAGAGTGAATTTCTTTCTATATAGAGGTTTTCATACCGATTCTCTCCCTTTTTAGGGGCGCTTACAGATAATTTCCTTACGATTGTGGATAACTCTGTGCGTAAATGGGTATAAGGCGGGGTTTTGCTGTGGAATGCAGCAGTCAGTCATTTTTCTGTCATTTAAGGGTTGCGGGCCGCAGGAAACTCCCTATAATGCGCCTCCA
>NZ_JAOWHO010000034.1:0-199109 GCF_030332605.1 Citrobacter sp. Cpo103
CAGGGTAACCGCATCCCCCACCTTCGCATCCACGCCGGTCACGGTACCGGTAATTTGCATGATCCCGCCGTCGGCTAAAATTTCCTTAATATTAATAAGGTCATCACCCGCGACGGTATCGATATGTACCGTGTTTTCCGCGAAGTTGTCGACATGCACGCTGTGGGTGTCGGTGGCAATCGCCAGATTGCCCACCGCATCGTGAGAGGTGACCGTTACCTTCACGTCCATATAACCATCGACTTTTGCAACGTTGTTGGCAAAATCGGCTGCGTTCACCGCAATACGATAGCCCAGCGTGCTATTGCCGAGATCGATGATCTGACCGTTATACTGGTGGCCATTGATCTCTACCAGTACCGGGTCGCCCGCTTTCGCGTCTTCTCCGCTGACGGTTCCGGAAATCACCTGGTTACGCATATACAGCTCAGCACGATTCAGGGTGTTATCTGTCGTGACATCATCAATCGTGAGGGCGTTATGTGCCTGGGTATCCAGCACCACTGTATGGTGCGCGAACGCAGTCACTTCGTTGCCCGCCGCATCGTGGCTGACCAGCGTCACCTGCACATCGTTAGCCCCCTCTTTGAGGGTTGCGGAAGGCACAACGATTTCATAGCGTAGCTGGCCATGATCGTCGAAAACCGTGCCGTGAAACGCTTTGCCCTGAATGGTCAACGTGACCGGATCACCCGCTTTCGCATCACCGCTGGCAATGCCAGAAATAATGGTCGGCATACGAAACTCATTAGCGTTGACGACATCATCATTCGCCACCGTTTCAATGGTCACGGCATTTTGCGCATACAGGTCGTTATCGACATGATGATCCGTGGAAACAATGGTGGTGTTTCCTGCGTCGTCAGTAGAAGTTAATGTGGCATGAATATTCGGGTCATTCAGTAACCCCTGAGTCAGTACCGGGATGGTATAAGTCAGAGTCCCATTACCGGGGTCGGTAACAACGCCGGTATATTCGTTACCATCAACCAATAAAGTAACGATATCGCCGGGTTTAGCATCGCCGCCGACCGACCCGTGGATCAGCGTTTGCAGCTGACGTGACTCTTCGTAGTTAATGATGTTATCCGGCGTGACGTTATCAACGGTAATGTCGATGTGTGGTCCGGTAATATCAATCAGTGCATGGTCAAAACTTTCTGCCGTTCGTCCCGTCACATCGGTCGCGATTGCCACCACTGTTACATTTCCCGGAACCAGTCCCCCCAGATCGGTATCAATATTCCAGTGCCCGTTGCTCACCGGAACAGTAACGGTAAATGTGTTTTTTTGGCTATCGGTGAAGGTGAGTGTGATGTGATTTTGATTACTGGTGCCGCTTAAATGGGTCTGGTGGAATTCGCTTTTGTTAATGAAACCGTCGTTGCCGGCAAACTCGGTAATTTGCACCTCAGGCGGGAAAACACTCGCGGAACCTGCATCAATTCCCCCAATTGGCAAGTTGATATCCCAGTTCGGGCTTCCCAGACCTTTGGTGTTAAAACCTGCTGTCGGATCAACCACCTGCCCGGTCAGTTCAAGCTGAACCAGAGTGTGCCCCCCGCCGCCGCCTTCTAAGGTTACCGGTGCTTCATTACCCGCCGCGGTGGCTTCCAGCACCTGCGTCGGGTCAGCGCCATCGGCAATGGCCTTTTGTGCGGCGGCAATATCCTGAGCACTACTTTCCGGATGATGGCTAACCTGTAGCCCATGCTCACCCCAATGGCTATTACGGCCTATATCCAGCGTTTTTCCGTCTGGTAAAGAGATACTTACCGCACCGCTGGCACCGGTCACAATTTCTTCACCGCTATATACCCTGTCGCCTTCATGAACCAGTCGTTGTGCACCATTGGCATCAACTACGTAAACCTGTCCAATAATTGCTTTGATCACACCGAGTAATTTGCTCACCGTAACCTCACTTAATTACCATCATTATTTTTATAAACTCGTTAATATATTAACGAACAAATATCACATTCAATTAATGTAAACATTAATATCTCAATGTAGAAAAAAACACATTTTATAGAATGCAATTACATGAGACTTGACTGGCAAATGAATATAATAAAAAATAACCAAAAATAAAACACGATGTGACAAAACATGTCGCTGAATAGCTGATTACAGGCTTCAATTAAGATAATTCACATTTGTTAATTAATATAACGTGTTTGTAAAAATGGATGATAGCGATGACAACTGGATGTCATAACCGTGAGATATAGGGCATTCATGTCATGAAGAAGCTTTTAGTTTTTCTGCTTTCATGTTTTTCAATAAATGCAGTAAATGCAGAAGACTTACAAAATACAGTTAAAGATGCATTAGCCAATCATCCTGAAGTTAATGCTGCAATTAATAGCCGTTTTTCCTCAGAGCAAGATCTGCGGGCCGCACAAGGTGGTTATTTACCATCACTAAATTTAAACGCAGAGGCCGGGCGCAAAAATGTTGATGATGCAACTACCCGCTCGACTGGTCGCAATAACGGCCTGACTCAGTCCCCTAACGAGGCGACTATCAGCCTTGAGCAAAATGTGTTTAACGGCTTTGCGACCAACAGCGAAGTGGCACGACAAAAAGCGACCGTAGACTCACGCGCTTACAGCGTGATGAACACCAGCGAAAGCACCGCTTATGCGGTGATTCAGGCCTATTTCGACGTGCTGCAACGCGAAGAGTTTGTGCGCCTTGCTGAAGACGATCTGGCAAACCACGAGCGCATTTACGACCAGATAAAACTGCGTACCGATCAGGGCGTTGGGCGCTCCGGGGATTTTATGCAGGCCGAAGCGCGTCTGGCGCAGGCGCGAAACAACCTGCTGACCGAGCAGACTAACCTTGAAGACGCGAAAACCACCTTTGTCAGCGTGACGGGCATGGACCCGCAGGGTTTAAGCCAGCCAGAGAGCATTGACTCTCAACTGCCCACCTCGCTGGAAGATGCCAAAAGTCGGATGGAAAAAAATAATCCATTACTGAAGTCTGCCAATGCGGATATCGAAGCTGCGCACCAGCAGTACGAAGCGTCGAAATCCACCTTCTATCCACGTGTGGACGTTGAGCTTTCCCGCGGGATTAGCAACAACACCGATACCACTCGCGCGCACACCGAAGAGTGGGAGGCGATGGTCAAACTGCATTACAACCTGTACCAGGGCGGCAGCGACAAAGCCAACATGAACTCCCGTGCTTATCTGCACAAGCAGGCCCAGGATGTACGTAATAACACGCTGCGCCAGCTGAATCAGGAGCTACGCCTGGCCTGGACCGCACTGCAAAACGCACGCGCTCAGCTTCCTTCGGCGGAAGAATATGCCGACCGCAGCGTCAAAGTGCGCACGGCTTATCAGGATCAATTTAGTCTTGGCGAGCGTACACTGCTGGATTTACTCGATAGTGAAAATGAAGTGTTCTCCTCTAAACGCCGTCTTGTTGAATTACGTTATCTGGCCATGACCAGTGGCTATCGTATTAGCGAACGCACCGGTGAATTAATGAATATTCTAAAAATTACACCTCCGCCATCGGGGCAACCGGTAGATTCAGCAGAAGAAAATAGCTTACCGGAACTTCATTAATAATTATTAATCCCCAATAAATCTCTGACCTGCATGCTTATAATTAGCTTGCTATTATTTAACCGTGCACGGTCAGAATGGTTGCGAAAATGAGTGCACAAGCCGAATTATTAAATGACGTCCCTGAGAATTATGCTCGTCCTAATTCTCAACATCACGACCCACGTAGCCATAATGACGACCCGTTATTAGATAGCTTACTAATTCTGTGTTCTCTGCACGGAAAACCGGCGAGTCGTTCAACATTAAGCAGTGGCCTGCCATTAGAAAACGATCGGCTCACGCTGAATATATTTCCACGCGCGGCGGCAAGGGCCGGTTTAAAGGCGCGAGTCGTCACGCGCTCACTCGATAAAATTCCAGCGATGTCTCTGCCAGCGGTCTTGTTATTGAACTCTGGGGGAACCGGGGTGTTGCTGGCCTGGAACGATGACGGTAGCGCCCGCTTTATGCCCAGCGAAAGCGAAGGTGGAGAAATTTGCGTTGATGCCGCCACGCTTGAGCAAAACTATGCGGGTAAAGTCATTTTTGCGCATCCGCGCCACGAATTCGATTTGCAGGCAGAGGCCTTTCTGCCGCGCACCAAATCCTGGTTTAAAGACACGCTGAAGCTGTCGCGTTTTCTGTATATGGATGCGGTATTGGCCAGTCTGTTAATCAACCTGATTGCGCTCGGCACACCGCTCTTTACCATGAATGTGTATGACCGCGTCGTGCCAAACCAGGCAACGGTCACATTATGGGTGCTGGCAGTCGGCATCTGCCTGGCTTTTGTCTTTGATCTGATCTTAAAAATGCTGCGCGGTATCTGCCTTGATATTGCAGGTAAGAAAAGCGATCTCATCATCTCTTCGACCCTGTTTGAGCGCATTATCGGCATGGAGATGAAAGAGCGCCCGGCGCGCGTGGGCAGCTTTGCGCAAAACATTCACGAGTTTCAGTCGCTGCGTGATTTCCTCTCATCACTCACTCTGACGACAATTATCGATTTGCCCTTCACCCTGTTACTGCTGATTGTTATTGGCATTATCGGCGGCGCGCTGGCATGGATCCCGGTACTGACATTACCGATTGCCCTGTTGTGCAGTTGGGCACTACAAAAACCGGTCAACGCTGCTGTGGCAAAAACCATGAGCCTCGCCAGCGAACGCCAGGCGCTACTGATTGAAACCCTGAGCAGTCTGGATGCCATCAAAGTGAATAATGCCCAGAGCGAACGCCAGTTCCAGTGGGAACAAACGCTGGGTAGCCTGAGCCGTCTCGAACTGCGGGTGAAAACCTTGTCCAGCCTGGCGAGCAATCTCACCGGCTGGTTCCAGCAAATTTCAGGCGTGGTGATGATCATCGTCGGGGTGTACATGATTATCGACGGCAAACTGAGTATGGGTGGCTTGATCGCCTGCTACATGCTTAACGGTCGGGCACTCATGCCGCTGGGTCAGCTCACCGGCCTTATCGCCCGCTATCAGCAGGCGAAGCTGACCATCAAAAACACTGAGAAAATGATGTCGCTGACGCAGGAGCGCCGTGCGGATGAAAACCCGCTCAAGCGTGAACAGTTACAGGGCAGCATTGAATTTCGCGATGTGGATTTCAGCTACCCGGAGCAACAAAACCTGTCGCTGCACAAAATTAACCTGACCATTCAGCCCGGTGAGCGCATCGGCATTATCGGGCGCAGCGGTTCCGGTAAAAGTTCGCTGAGTAAACTAATCGTCAATTTATACCAGCCGAGCGCCGGGAACCTGCTGATCGATGGTATCGACTCTCGTCAGCTGGATGTGAACGATCTGCGCCACAGCATCGGCTACGTGCCGCAGGACATCCAGCTATTCAACGGCACGCTGCGCGATAACCTGCTGTGCGGAGCGCGCTATGTCGATGACGAAACCATGCTGCGAGCGGCAGAACTGGCTGGCGTCAACGAATTCGCACGCCTGCATCCCGACGGCTATAACCTGCAGGTCGGCGAACGCGGCTCCCAGCTTTCCGGTGGGCAACGGCAGGCGGTGGCGCTCGCGCGCGCACTGTTGCTTGATCCCCCTCTCCTGCTACTGGATGAACCCACCAGTTCGATGGACAACACCAGCGAAGAGAAGATCAAACACGCACTGGCCCCCTGCATTGCGGGAAAAACGTTATTACTGGTCACGCACCGCGCTTCCATGCTGTCGCTGGTTGACCGTCTGATTATTGTTGATAAAGGTCGCATCATCGCAGACGGTCCGAAAGGGGTAGTGATGGATGCGTTGAAAAAGGGGCAAATTAATGCGTCTCGCTGATCTCCTGACTCGTGCCCGCAGCTATATGCAGCACTATTTTCGCGGTCGTGATGAAAATCAAACTGACAGTATTAATGAGGTTAGCCAGGCCATAATTGATGACGCCCCAAGAGTGATACGACTGACGCTGTGGGTGATCCTCGCGCTGGTGGTGCTGTCCTTCATCTGGGCTGGTTTTGCAAAAATTGATGAAGTGACACGCGGTGAAGGCAAAGCGATCCCTTCATCAAAACTGCAAAAAATCCAGAACCTGGAAGGGGGGATTGTTACCGAGCTATATGTACATGAAGGGCAAATCGTTAACGCCGGAACCCCATTACTGCACCTCGATGACACGCGTTTCGCCTCCAACGTTGGCGAAACTGAAGCCGACAAACTCGGTCTGCGCGCCAAGGTAGAACGCCTGACGGCGGAAGTTGAAAACCGGGACTTTGTGATTTCACCCGAGATAGCCAGCCAGGCGCCGGATGTCGCCCGGGGAGAAACCGAGCTGTACAACAGCCGCCGGGAACAATTTCACAACGAAATTTCCGGGCTTGAAGAACAACTGGTGCAGAAAAAACAGGAGCTGCGCGACTTTGAGTCAAAGGAGGATCAGTTTAAGCACAGCCTCGGGTTAATCCGTCAGGAAATCAAAATGTCCGAGCCGCTGCTCGCTTCAGGTGCCATTTCAAAAGTCGAACTGCTGCGCCTGCGTCGTACCGAAGTGGAAACCGCCGGGCAGCTCAATTCTATTAGCCTGTCGCTGCCCAAGGCCACGTCAGAAATTAAAGAGATTGAGAATAAAATCGGTGAAAGCCGTGGCCGTTTCCAGAGCGATGCGCTGGCCCAACTCAATGAAGCTCGCACCAATCTGAGTAAAACCCAGGCAAGCGTTAAAGCACTGGAGGATCGGGTGAACCGTACCATGGTCACCTCACCGGTGCGGGGTATCGTCCAGCAGGTAATGGTGAATACTATCGGCGGCGTCATTCAACCGGGCAGCGATCTGGTGGAAATCGTTCCGCTGGATGACAAACTGTTAATCGAAGCCAAAATCCAGCCGCGCGATATCGCCTTCCTCCATCCGGGTCAACATGCGATGGTGAAATTTACCGCTTACGATTACACCATCTATGGCGGTCTGCAAGGCGAAGTAGTGCAGATAAGCCCGGACACCGTTACCGATAAGCAGGGCCGCAGCTTTTATATTGTGCGTTTGCAGACGGATAAAAATTATCTGGGAACAAAAGAGCATCCGATGCTGATCATTCCCGGCATGGTGGCGAGCGTCGATATTCTCACCGGCAAGAAAACGATTCTGAGCTACCTGTTAAAACCGATTATTCGCGCACGCGCGGAAGCACTCAGAGAACGTTGATAGGTTGCGCTCCCTTACATTTTCGCCGGGGAGCGCATGAGTTTATAACGGCGTGCAAAAAGAGAGCTTTCCACGATTCAGGATGATTTTCCCGTCATTAACCAGCTCCTGTAACACCTTATGGATGGCGCTACGCGAGATATGATTACGGGTCAAAATAAAAGTATACACGGACGTTTTCTCACGAACCCCTGGCTCCATTGCCCAGATATATTTCACGTGTTCAATAATCTGCTCACGTATAGTGCGGTGCGACTGCAACGCCTCACGCTGGAAATAACGTTGAAGATGATGCGTTAAGATATCAAACGCCTGCTTCCATAAGTTTTTGGTCGTAAACAGGTGATCGGCATTTTGGACGCTCATCGCCCACATTTCACAATCAGTATCACAACGTAAATAGTGACCAGCCACTTCCGTACGCATTTGTGGCAGGCCGAGAATAGCAGGTGCAGAAATACTCACGGTCACTAAATCGTTTTCCACACGATAAACAGAGACAGTCCCTTTCTCCAGAAATAGAATATGTCCATCGGTCTTCAAATCAATACGCTGACGTTTTTTACGTAACGACAGCCAGGCATTATCCGACTTCTTCATTTCATCGCCAACGAGCACTACAGCATTTTCAATTTCTTTCTGGAACATGGGACTCTCTACCGCAAATTATGGCTTAGTCAAAAAGATGGTTAAATTTACTCAGCACTAAAAATAAATGTCAGCTCGCAAACAAGCTGACATTTATTCCCATCTACATCTACCACCGGCATTCCCTGGTGCCATTGACGCGTTAAGGTTCATGCTGTTTTCGCGTGGTGGTGCCAGGCAGTATATGGCGCTGTCCATAAAGAATTAATGGCAATCATCTTTGTCGACATTTTTTCATCTTTCTGTTCTTTGCAGAGTAGCCAAAAAGATACAATTAATTGATTTTAATGGGTTTTATTTTCATTAAAAAGTTATCATTCTTGTTATATCATGATACCAAATTGCAACACTTCGCGGTTCTCGCTGTGGGATCAGGTCCATGCTGGTGGTCTTTATAGGCTCAGTGGTATCATGACTAAACAACCACCAGACGCATCATCAAGAGTAGAGACAATATGTCTGAGACTGGCAATGTCAGTTATCTGATTGAAAATAGAATAATATTTACGCCAGCCACACAATGTCTGGCGCGGGTAGATCACCCCAATCAGCGGATAAAACTCAAACACTCAGCGTCGTTATGTCTTTTATTACTTATTCAACATCGCGGGCAAGTGGTTTCTCAAAACGAATTACTGGAATTCGGTTGGGGTAAAAATCACCGCCAGGTGAGTTTCAACGCCTTTTATCAAAGCATTCTCTCGTTGCGTAAAAGCTTGCAGCAGCTGGAGCTTGAACAACCGCTGATCACAACGATCCCCCGCAAAGGGCTGATCATTCAAGAAGAGTTTGATATTCAGGTCATTGAAACACCGGAGGAGAACTCTGCTTCTGCGGAAGAATCCTTAGCGCCAGATGCCACCATTGAGGAATTTTTGGCTGACACACCGCGTCAACCTTTGATAACGGCTGCAGAAACAGTAATGTTGGCACTTACCCTGATAATTTGTGTGCTTATATTATATCCGTGGCAAGCCAGCGATGATTATTTCTCCGGCTATATCACTGCGGATAAAGCACCCACTGACTGTCAGTATTATTTCAATAACGATGCCAGTAATTTCTCCCGGCATACCGCGTTTATCGACAAAAACCCAGGACTGTGTCAGAACCATAAATTTATCTATATCACGACCTATCCTGAGTCTAAGAAACTGTCCGTGCTGGTGTGTCGCTCACCGATAAAAGCCAGGCAAGAAAATGCCTGTCAGTCGGTATATTATCCACGGTATGATAGCTAATGAACTTATATCCCCGAACGTCCCGCATCCAGACAGGTATTATCCTGCTGCTTTGTTTTGCTGCGCTTATTCTTACTGTCGTCTATCGGTACAGTAAGAACAATGGCGAGTTACATGATCTCACTTGCCGCTCTGCCATCGAAATTGTACGCAATACAAGCTCGTTCCGCGGGATTATTGATATTAAAACCGGGGGCAGTAAAGGTATTGTGAATATTGATGGTATTATCAAAGATGCCGAAAATAATGAGCAAACCGTGCAACGCATGGTACTTTTTACACAATCCAGCTACGGCTCAAGCCCGGTTTGGATTTCACAGAAAATCCAAATTTCCAATCGCGAAACGGCTCCCGCCAGCCTTATTCAGGAACTCCTACCCGACTTTTTCCTGACCAACACCAGCGTATCCAACGTCGATTTTTTTGCGCTGAACAGCGCGACATACCTGATTACCAAAGAGGGGATCCCCTATCTGTACTGCCAGAATTATGCTTTGCCGGAAAATGAATAATCAATAAGCGTTCTGGCGGCAAAACCTACGGATGAATCTCAGTCGTTGTCGGTGATAAGATAGACCATTCAGGTCGAGCCAACGCTCGTCGTTACTGCCCATCAGGCGGCTTTCGAATGACAAATTTGTGGGTTTATGTGAGTTTCCAGGGGCTCACGTGAGACTGCCCAGATCCCCAAAAAGATTAAAAAAAGAGCAAAAGCGATATGAAAGAGTCACTTGATACGGACTTCACGAACCACACCCCAATGATGCAGCAGTATCTCAAGCTGAAAGCCCAGCATCCGGAGATACTGTTGTTTTACCGCATGGGCGACTTTTACGAACTGTTTTATGACGATGCGAAACGTGCGTCTCAGTTGCTTGATATCTCCCTGACCAAACGCGGCGCGTCTGCGGGCGAGCCTATCCCGATGGCGGGCATTCCTCACCATGCGGTAGAAAACTACCTCGCTAAGCTGGTCAACCAGGGTGAGTCCGTTGCTATTTGTGAGCAGATTGGCGATCCGGCGACCAGCAAAGGTCCGGTTGAGCGCAAAGTGGTGCGTATCGTCACGCCAGGTACCATCAGTGATGAAGCGCTGTTGCAGGAACGCCAGGACAACCTGCTGGCCGCTATCTGGCAGGACAGTAAAGGTTACGGCTACGCCACGCTGGATATCAGCTCCGGGCGTTTTCGCGTCAGCGAACCTGCCGACCGCGAGACGATGGCTGCAGAATTGCAACGCACCAATCCCGCTGAACTGCTGTATGCCGAAGATTTCGCTGAAACCTCACTGATTGAGGGACGTCGCGGATTACGTCGTCGTCCACTATGGGAATTTGAAATCGATACTGCTCGCCAGCAGCTAAACCTGCAGTTTGGCACGCGGGATCTGATTGGTTTTGGCGTGGAAAACGCCCCGCGTGGATTATGCGCGGCTGGCTGCCTGCTGCAATACGTAAAAGATACCCAGCGTACCTCGCTGCCGCATATTCGTTCCATCACCATGGAACGTCAGCAGGACAGCATCATTATGGATGCCGCCACGCGCCGCAATCTGGAAATTACCCAGAACCTGGCGGGTGGTGTTGAAAACACGCTGGCTTCAGTACTCGACTGCACCGTGACGCCGATGGGCAGCCGTATGCTCAAACGCTGGCTGCATATGCCGGTCCGTGACACCAAAGTCCTCACTGAGCGCCAACAGACCATCGGCGCGCTACAGGATTCCACCGGTGAATTGCAACCCGTGCTGCGTCAGGTCGGCGATCTGGAACGTATCCTTGCTCGTCTGGCCCTGCGTACCGCGCGCCCGCGCGATCTGGCCCGTATGCGTCATGCCTTCCAGCAATTACCAGAACTGCGCGCACAACTGGAAAGCATAGACAGTGCCCCCGTGCAGATGCTGCGCGAGAAAATGGGTGAGTTTGCTGACCTGCGTGAACTGCTGGAACGTGCCGTAGTGGAAGCTCCACCTGTGCTGGTTCGCGACGGTGGCGTCATCGCCCCCGGCTATAACGAAGAACTGGACGAGTGGCGAGCGCTGGCTGATGGCGCAACTGACTATCTGGACAGACTGGAAATTCGTGAGCGCGAGCGCACCGGTCTGGATACGCTGAAAGTTGGGTTTAACGCCGTCCATGGCTACTACATTCAGATCAGTCGCGGGCAAAGTCATCTGGCGCCGATTAACTATGTGCGTCGCCAGACGCTGAAAAATGCCGAACGCTACATTATTCCGGAGCTGAAAGAGTACGAAGACAAAGTTCTGACATCAAAAGGCAAAGCGCTGGCGCTGGAAAAACAGCTGTACGATGAGCTGTTCGACATGCTGCTGCCGCACCTGGCTGATTTGCAACAAAGCGCCAGCGCGCTGGCAGAACTGGACGTACTGGTCAACCTCGCAGAACGCGCTTATACCCTGAATTACACCTGCCCGACCTTCACCGACAAGCCTGGTATTCGTATTACCGAGGGACGTCATCCGGTGGTTGAACAGGTGCTGACCGAGCCGTTTATCGCCAACCCGCTTAACCTCTCGCCTCAGCGACGGATGCTGATCATCACCGGCCCGAATATGGGGGGTAAAAGTACCTATATGCGCCAGACTGCGTTAATTGTGCTGCTGGCCTACATCGGCAGCTACGTTCCGGCGCAGAAAGTGGAAATAGGCCCGATCGATCGGATCTTTACTCGCGTCGGTGCGGCGGATGATCTGGCCTCCGGTCGTTCTACCTTCATGGTAGAAATGACTGAAACCGCCAACATTCTGCATAATGCCACCGAGAACAGCCTGGTGCTGATGGATGAGATTGGACGCGGCACCTCCACCTACGACGGCCTGTCGCTGGCGTGGGCGTGCGCGGAAAACCTGGCTAATAAAATCAAAGCATTAACCTTGTTTGCCACCCACTATTTCGAACTGACTCAGTTACCGGAGAAAATGGAAGGCGTAGCAAATGTGCATCTGGATGCGTTAGAGCACGGCGATACCATCGCCTTCATGCACAGCGTACAGGATGGTGCGGCAAGCAAGAGCTATGGTCTGGCGGTAGCTGCCCTGGCAGGTGTACCAAAAGAGGTTATTAAACGCGCGCGGCAAAAACTGCGCGAACTGGAAAGCATCGCGCCGAATGTTGCTGCAACTCAGGTCGACGGCACACAGATGTCGCTCCTGTCAGCTCAGGAAGAAACGTCGCCCGCCGTTGAAGCCCTGGAAAACCTCGACCCGGATTCGCTAACGCCTCGTCAGGCGCTGGAGTGGATCTACCGGTTGAAGAGTCTGGTGTAACGCCGTAATGCCCGATGACGCTTTGCTTATCGGGCCTACAACACTAAGAGCGCGCACTTCAGAAATGGGTGCGAGAGGCCGAAACC
The DNA here is from genome assembly GCF_030332605.1 of Citrobacter sp. Cpo103. NCBI lineage: Bacteria > Pseudomonadati > Pseudomonadota > Gammaproteobacteria > Enterobacterales > Enterobacteriaceae > Citrobacter > Citrobacter sp. Cpo103. The sequence continues at coordinate 12,494 of NZ_JAOWHO010000034.1, forward strand.
AGGCCATCAGGACGCGGGGTTTCCCCCGCGTTGTTGCTACTTCTTCGGTTCGTAAGCGAGAACAGCTTTAAACTCCACATTACGCTCTTTGATACTTAACTCGCACAGCGAATCTCGTACCATTAACGTAAATCCCAGCACCGTGAAACACAGTACTACAATCGCCACCAGGGCATATTTTGTCAGCATGTCTTGCCTCCCTGCAAAGAAGAGACTAACATCCAAATGGTCTAGGTTTGTACGTTAGCCTCAGGTTGATAGAATTATCTCCTGGGGCTTTTGTCTTTCCGGGACCTTGCAAATGCTCAAAGCCCAGAAAGCCTCAAGCACCCGCAGCTATTCTATTCCAGGTGTCATTTCTTCAAATAAATTAAGCCATTTGCTACGAGCTTGCTCGCAAAATACCGCTGTATGTAGGCCGGGTAAGGCGAAGCCACACCCGGCGTGTTGATTAGCGCTTATCTTCTGCCAGCAGCGGTGGAATACTCGGCACCATCGGTGCGTCATCAATATCTTTTTGCGTCATGCGAAACGCTTGCGGGTAGTGCTCGCGGCAGGTACGGCGTAGAGGCTCAGTATCACGCCAGGTGTATAGACAATGCTGGCACTGATATACCGTCCAGACATCTTTTACCGGCGAGTTTGCCATCACTTCAATATGTTCATCGGCACAACGTGGACAAATCATCTGCTACTCCTTATTTACGGTTGGCCAGCATGGCGGTCAGTTTTTCTGCCCAGGCTTTCGTTTCTGGTAAATCGCATACCGGCTGGCTGTAGTGCCCACGGTTATCCGGCGCAACCGGCGTAGTCGCATCAATAATTAACTTGTCGGTAATCCCCGCCGGACTGGAACCCGGATCAAGCTCCAGCACCGACATATTCGGCAATTGCACCAGATCGCCCGCCGGATTGACCTTCGAAGACAGCGCCCACATCACCTGCGGCAGATTGAACGGATCAACATCCTCATCAACCATAATCACCATTTTCACGTAACCCAGGCCATGCGGCGTCGTCATTGCGCGCAACCCTACCGCACGGGCAAAGCCACCGTAGCGTTTTTTGGTGGAGATAATCGCCAGCAAACCGTGGGTATACATGGCATTCACCGCCTGCACTTCCGGGAATTCAGCTTTCAGCTGTTGATAAAGCGGTACGCAGGTTGCCGGACCCATCAGGTAGTCAATCTCCGTCCACGGCATCCCCAAATATAACGATTCAAAAATCGGTTTGGTGCGATAAGAGACTTTATCGATACGCACGACCGTCATATTACGTCCACCGGAATAGTGCCCGGTAAACTCGCCAAACGGCCCTTCGATTTCACGCTTACGGCTTTCAATTACCCCTTCGAGGATCACTTCTGAACCCCATGGCACGTCAAAGCCGGTGAGCGGCGCGGTAGCGATCGGATACGGACTTTCACGCAGCGCTCCCGCCATTTCGTATTCCGACTGATCGTACTTCAGCGGCGTGGCCCCCATGAGGGTAATGATCGGATCGTTACCCAGCGTGATGGCAATCGGCAGATCTTCACCGCGCTCTTCGGCTTTATGCAGGTGCAGCGCGATATCATGCATCGGTACCGGCTGCAGGCCAAGCTTGCGTTTGCCCTTCACTTCCATACGATAAATGCCGACATTCTGTTTACCGAAGTTGTCCGGATCCAGCGGATCGCGCGACACCACGCAGGCTTTATCAAGATAGAAACCGCCGTCGCCATCGTTCAGGCGAAACAGCGGCAGAATATCAAACAGGTTGATCTCATCACCATCAACACAGTTTTCAGCCCATGCCGGATTGGCGCGACGCTCCGGCGTAACCGGAAATTTATCCCAACGGCGAATAAACTCATCAATCTGTTTTTTCACCGGGGTATTTGGCGGCAGGCCTAAAGAGATGGCGTGATTCTGCCACGAACCGATAGTGTTCATCGCCACGCGGGCATCGGTAAAACCACGAATATTGTCAAACCACAGCGCTGGCGCACCATCACCAATGCGTCCGGTCGCATTGGCTGCCGCAGCCAGATCCGGCTCGGCGTTAACTTCTTCACTGATTTTCAGCAATTGCCCCTGGTCATCCAGCGCTTGTAAAAAGCTGCGCAAATCATCAAATGCCATTATTCATTCTCCTGTGAAAAATTCTGCGCCTGCCGTAAACCCTGCCAGCGACGGGCGTTGGGGTGTTCCAGACCAAACTGATCGAGCACACGCGCAACGATATGCTGCGTAATGTCATCGACCGTTTGCGGGTGGTTGTAATACGCGGGCATCGGCGGGACCATCGCCACGCCCATGCGGGAAAGCGCGAGCATGTTTTCCAGATGAATCGTGCTAAGCGGCATTTCACGCGGTACCAGAACCAGCTTGCGCCCTTCTTTCAGCACCACATCAGCAGCCCGACCCACCAGCCCTTCCGCGTAGCCTGCACGAATACCGGCCAGGGTTTTCATACTGCAGGGGATAATGATCATGCCGTCAGTGCGAAACGATCCAGAGGAGATGGTCGCCGCCTGATCCGCCGGGTTGTGGCAATAATCGGCCAACGCAGACACATCACGGACGCTGTGCGGCGTTTCCAGTTCAATAGTGGTTTTGGCCCACTTTGACAGCACCAGATGGGTTTCCACTTCGGGCATTTCCCGCAACGCCTGCAATAGCGACACGCCAAGCGGTGCGCCGGTTGCCCCGGTCATTCCGACAATTAATCTCATTTAGTTTCTCAATTTTTGTTCGTGTACGAACGTTTTGATTAAAATACTCTCACATAACATTTCGGGCAAGGCCATCGCGCACAGATCGCTAAAGCCGCAATTGTTAAAAAAAGATGCGTAACCCGCTATGATAGAGACTGACAGGAATTCCGGAGCGCTCATGCCGTTACGAAATAAAGCATTTCACCTTTTACGTCAGCTCTTCCAGCAGCATACGTCCCGCTGGCAACATGAATTACCGGACCTGACCAAACCACAGTATGCGGTAATGCGTGCCATTGCTGAACGTCCCGGCATTGAGCAGGTTGACCTGACCGAAGCCGCAGTCTGTACCAAGGCAACCCTTGCGGAAATGCTAAGCCGAATGGAAAAACGGGAGCTGGTCAGGCGTGAACATGACCCGGCAGATAAGCGTCGGCGGTTTGTTTATTTGACCGCACAAGGAGAAGAATTACTGGCCAGCGCAACTCCGTTAGGCGATAGCGTGGATGATGAGTTTCTGGGGCGATTATCTGATGAAGAACGTGAGCAGTTCACACGTCTGGTGCGTAAGATGATGAACTAATCTGCCGGATGGCGACATAAATGTCTTATCCGGCCTACAAAGTCCTGCTCCCCGTAGGCCTGATAAACGCAGTGCCATCAGGCAACAAACATAGAAAAAGGCCAGTCTCAATGAGACTGGCCTTTCTTGATAGAACTTGTGCTTACTCGCGGAAAAGCGCTTCGATATTCAGTCCCTGAGTCTGCAGAATTTCACGCAGACGACGCAGACCTTCAACCTGAATCTGGCGAACACGTTCTCGGGTGAGACCAATTTCACGGCCCACATCTTCCAGTGTCGCAGCTTCGTACCCCAGCAGACCAAAACGACGTGCCAGCACTTCACGCTGTTTGGCGTTCAGTTCGAACAGCCATTTGACGATGCTCTGTTTCATATCATCGTCTTGCGTGGTGTCTTCCGGGCCGTTTTCCTTTTCATCGGCCAGAATATCCAGCAACGCTTTTTCGGAATCGCCACCCAGCGGGGTGTCTACCGAGGTAATACGCTCGTTGAGTCGGAGCATACGGCTGACGTCATCAACCGGTTTATCCAGTTGTTCAGCAATCTCTTCTGCGCTCGGTTCGTGGTCCAGTTTATGCGACAACTCACGCGCGGTACGCAGATAGACGTTCAGCTCTTTTACAATGTGAATTGGCAGTCGGATCGTACGGGTTTGGTTCATAATCGCCCGTTCGATCGTCTGGCGGATCCACCAGGTTGCGTATGTTGAGAAGCGGAACCCGCGTTCCGGGTCAAACTTCTCGACTGCACGGATCAGTCCCAGATTGCCCTCTTCAATCAGGTCCAGCAATGCCAGACCACGATTGCCATAACGACGAGCAATTTTCACCACCAGACGCAGGTTACTTTCAATCATGCGACGGCGGGATGCGACATCCCCACGCAGTGCGCGACGCGCAAAATAAACTTCTTCTTCGGCTGTTAACAGTGGTGAATAACCAATCTCACCAAGGTAAAGCTGAGTCGCGTCCAACACACGCTGTGTGGCCCCCTGCGATAACAGCTCTTCTTCAGCCAGGTCGTTATCACTGGGTTCCTCTTCACTCAAGGCTTTTTCATCAAAAGCCTCTACTCCGTTCTCATCAAATTCCGCATCTTCATTTAAATCATGAACTTTCAGCGTATTCTGACTCATAAAGGTGGCTCCTACCCGTGATCCCTAACGGAACTAGCACGTGAAAGCCTGGTTCCGCCGAATTATCGCTGCGGTAAATAGCGCAGCGGGTTTACGGATTTCCCCTTGTAACGAATTTCAAAATGCAAGCGTGTTGAACTGGTTCCGGTGCTACCCATGGTAGCTATTTTCTGCCCCGCCTTGATTTCTTGTTGTTCCCGGACCAGCATTGTATCGTTATGGGCGTAGGCACTCAGGTAATCATCGTTATGTTTGATGATAATAAGATTACCGTAACCGCGCAGTGCGTTACCGGCATATACGACGCGTCCATCTGCGGTCGCGACAATAGCCTGTCCTTTACTGCCTGCAATATCGATCCCTTTATTGCCACCTTCAGTAGCCGCAAAGTTTTCGATTACTTTGCCGTCAGTCGGCCAGCGCCAGGTAGAGATTGGCGAGCTGGTTGACGTTGAGCTTGCAGTTGATTCGGTTGCGCTAACTGCTGGAGCCGTTACAGGCGCTGTGACAACGGTCCCAGCAGGCTTGTTGTTCGGCAACATTTTATTAGCACTTTGTTCACCTGAATCCTCAGAATACGTAATTGTTGGTTTCGAAGCAACAGCAACGGTGGAATTTTGTGCAGAGTTGGTCACAACTCCTTGCTGTGCTGCATCCGCCTGGGTAATAGCATTACCACCAGTAATCGGTGTACCCGACGCGTTGCCCACTTGCAGAGTTTGACCGACATTCAGGCCATACGGGGCCGGAACGTTATTGCGTTGTGCGAGATCACGGAAATCGTTCCCGGTAATCCAGGCAATATAGAAAAGGGTATCGCCTTTCTTAACAGTATAGGTACTGCCGCCCGTATAGCTACCTTTCGGAATGTTCCCATACTTACGGTTGTACACAATACGACCGTTTTCCATCTGCACAGGCTGTTCCGCGACAGGCTGGATCTGTGTTGACTGTGTGGTCGGACGCTGCACCGGCTGGATCTGTGGCGTTTGCTGTACTGTCGACGTCGAGCCCATTTTTGGTGGAGGCGTAATCAGCATGCCGGAATTGGTGTTCGTTGATGCACTGCCACCAACCGAGTTGACCGGCGCTGGTGGATTCGAGGTATTTGAACAACCTGCCAGCCATAATGAAACCAGTGACAATGCCGCAATGCGGCGAACGGTAAATTTGTGGCTTCCCGCGCTCATTTATCCCCCAGGAAAATTTGGTTAAAACCAGTGACGTAATCACCGTGCAAGGCATCGGACTGGGCACTGGAAACGTGACCACGATACGCTTACTAATTCCAGAATATCCAGGAAAACTCCAGGTATTCAGAGCCTGTATCTACGCAAGCTCCCCTTTTACTAAGGGAACGAAACGTACGGCCTCCACGGTATCGATAATAAATTCGCCTCCCCGACGACGCACCCGTTTCAGAAACTGGTGCTCGTCGCCCACGGGTAAGACGAGAATACCGCCTTCATCCAACTGCATCATCAATGCGGTTGGGATCTCAGGCGGCGCTGCCGTAACAATGATAGCGTCAAACGGGGCTCGCGCTTGCCAGCCCTGCCATCCATCACCATGACGGGTAGAAACATTATGTAAATCAAGCTGTTTAAGTCGACGACGCGCCTGCCACTGCAAACCTTTAATGCGCTCAACAGAGCATACATGGTGCACCAGGTGTGCCAGAATCGCCGTTTGGTAACCAGAGCCGGTACCAATTTCCAGCACCCGGGACTGCGGCGTTAACTCAAGCAGCTCGGTCATCCGCGCAACCATATAGGGCTGCGAAATCGTCTGCCCCTGACCAATCGGCAGAGCAATATTGTCCCAGGCCTTATGTTCAAACGCCTCATCAATGAATTTTTCACGCGGCACGGCGGCAAGTGCATCGAGAACAAGCTCATCTCTGATGCCCTGCGCACGTAATTGTTCAAGAAGAGTGTGTACGCGTCTGCTTACCATTGCGTGTCGGCTCCCACGCTGTCTAACCAGTCAGAAACAACTTCATGCGCGCCGTAGGCGGTTAAATCGACATGCAGCGGCGTAATGGAAACATAGCCTTCATCGACGGCGGCAAAATCTGTATCCGGTCCGGCGTCGCACTTTTCGCCCGGCGGCCCGATCCAGTACAGCGTATTACCGCGCGGGTCCTGCTGTGGGATCACCTGATCCGCAGGATGGCGGCTACCGCAGCGGGTGACGCGGATACCTTTAATCTGATCCAGCGGTAAATCCGGCACGTTGATATTCAAAATTCGCCCGGTGCGCAGCGGTTCACGACTCAGCGCCCGTAAGATACGGCAGGTTACTGCGGCAGCAGTATCGTAGTGTTTATGCCCATCAAGTGAGACCGCCAGCGCAGGAAAGCCCAGGTGACGACCTTCCATCGCCGCCGCAACGGTACCGGAATAGATAACATCATCGCCCAGATTAGGACCTGCGTTAATACCAGACACGACAATGTCCGGACGCGGACGCATTAATGCGTTCACGCCCAGATAGACGCAATCGGTAGGTGTACCCATTTGTACGGCGATATCACCGTTATCATAGGTGAACGTGCGAAGTGAGGATTCCAGCGTCAGCGAGTTAGACGCGCCACTGCGGTTACGATCCGGGGCAACCACCTGTACGTCAGCAAACTCACGCAGCGCTTTCGCCAGCGTTTGTATACCGGGTGCGTGGACCCCATCATCGTTACTCAGCAATATACGCATAATCACCCATTGTGTTAATAAGTTCCCTTACAACACTGGTGGCGAAGCTACCTGCCGGTAGCCAGAAACGTAACTCAACGGTTACGTCATCCCACCAGTTCCAGCTTAATTGTTGTGGATACAGCAACATAGCACGACGCGATGCGTCGACTTTCTCGCGCAATAACAGCGACTGCAGCGCGGTTTCATCAGCAATAGCGGCTTCTTCAAACGCCAGCGCGTCGCGCTGAGTTCCCCACTCACCGCTACCCGGTAATGCCGCTGTAATCATCAATTCTTTATCATCGACGCGACGCTGTAATTCGGTTTGTTCTTCCTGCGTGGCGACAAACCAACTTCCGCGTCCCGACAATTGTAGCGCATCACCGTCAACAACTTGATTAAAGTCTGTTTTTTTCAAGCGTTCACTGACTATCTGATTAAACAACGCGCTACGGGCCGCCGACAACCAAAAACTGCGCTTATTGCGATCGCGCACTGGCGCATCGCTTTGCGCCCAACGCAGCGCCCCTTGCAGGTTGCTGCCGCCAATACCAAAACGCTGAGCGCCAAAATAGTTCGGTACGCCGCGCTCGCTAATCGCCTGCAAACGCGCTTCAACGTCCTCTCGCTGGCTCACTTCACGCAGCACCAGCGTAAATTCGTTACCTTTCAACGCCCCTAAACGCAGCTTACGCTTGTGGCGCGCGTACTCCAGCACTTTACAGCCTTCGAGTTCAAATTTGCTTAAATCAGGCATTGCATTGCCCGGCACGCGCGCGCACAGCCACTGTTCCGTGACTGCATGCTTGTCTTTCTGGCCAGCAAAGCTCACTTCACGGGCGTGAATTTTCAGGAACTTCGCCAGCGCGTCAGCCACAAAACGGGTATTACAGCCGTTTTTCAGGATACGCACCAAAATGTGCTCGCCTTCGCCATCCGGTTCGAAGCCTAAATCTTCGACGACGACAAAGTCTTCCGGATTCGCTTTCAGAACGCCATGGCCTTGTGGTTTGCCATGGAGATACGTCAGATCTTCAAACGCAGTCATTTCGTTGCCTTAATGAGTAACGCCACCGCTTCACAGGCAATCCCTTCCCCACGCCCGGTAAAACCGAGTTTTTCCGTGGTGGTCGCTTTCACGTTAACATCATCCATATGGCAGCCGAGATCTTCGGCAATAAACACGCGCATTTGCGGAATGTGCGGCAGCATCTTCGGCGCCTGAGCAATAATCGTCACATCCACATTACCAAGCGTATAGCCTTTGGCCTGAATACGCCGCCAGGCTTCACGCAATAATTCACGACTATCTGCACCTTTAAAGGCCGGGTCGGTGTCCGGGAAGAGTTTACCGATATCCCCCAGCGCAGCCGCGCCCAGCAGAGCATCGGTTAACGCGTGTAACGCCACGTCGCCATCAGAATGCGCCAGCAATCCTTTTTCATACGGGATGCGCACACCACCAATGATAATTGGGCCAACTCCGCCAAAAGCGTGTACGTCGAAACCGTGTCCAATTCGCATTATGCCTTCTCCTGATATACACAACATCCTCCAGGCAGCCTGAAGAATGATGTATCTAGATAGTTCGGGTCAGATAAAATTCCGCCAGCGCCAGGTCTTCCGGGCGGGTGACTTTGATGTTGTCAGCGCGTCCTTCGACCAGCAGCGGATGAAAACCGCAATATTCCAGCGCCGAGGCTTCGTCCGTAATGGTTGCGCCTTCGTTTAGCGCACGGGTCAGACAGTCATGCAACAGCTCGCGAGGGAAAAACTGCGGCGTCAACGCATGCCATAAATCGGTGCGATCGACCGTATGTGCGATGTCTGTTCGGCCCGGCTCCGCGCGTTTCATCGTGTCGCGCACCGGCGCAGCAAGGATCCCGCCGATGCGGCTGGTTTCACTTATTGCCAGCAAACGAGATAAATCTTCCTGATGCAGGCACGGACGCGCGGCATCATGCACCAGTACCCAACTGGCCTCACCTGCGGCTTGCAAACCGGCCAGGACAGAATCGGCACGCTCGTTGCCACCATCCACCACGGTAATTTGCGGGTGCGCTGCGAGTGGAAGTTGGGCAAAGCGACTGTCGCCTGGGCTAATAGCGATGACGACTCGCGTCACCCGGGGATGAGCCAGCAGCGCATCAACCGAGTGTTCGAGAATGGTTTTATTGCCAATAGAGAGGTACTGCTTAGGACACTCTGTTTGCATTCGGCGGCCAAACCCGGCAGCCGGCACCACGGCGCAAACGTCCATTAAAGTGGCTGCCATGTTAAATCCCTGGACGGTTTATCGATTGTTTTGCCCTGCAGTCTGAGCGCGTTTAGACGCGTCAGGCACCAGACGATAAAAGGTTTCGCCTGGCTTAGTCATACTGAGTTCGTTACGCGCGCGCTCTTCGATAGCCTCTTGCCCGCCATTGAGATCGTCAATTTCGGCAAAAAGCTGATCGTTACGCGCTTTCAGTTTCGCGTTTGTAGCTTGCTGCGCCGCAACATCATCGTTGACGCGACTATAGTCATGTATGCCGTTCTTACCGAACCACAGCGAATACTGTAGCCAGACTAATAAAGCCAGCAACAGCAACGTAAGTTTACCCATCCTGCCCCCTGAAAAACGGCATCAACATCCCATAAACTCCGCTGACAACTTTACATCAACGGACGGGAATGCCGCGACAACGCGGGCAAATGTACCACATTTGCTCGTTGTTACGTATACCCCGTGTAAGGAGAACATAATCTCATTGTTGGTTACGGTTTGAATTATGGCCAGACAGTGAACAACAGCGGCGATCGCGTGAAAGGACGTATGCCTAACCCAGTAGCCACAGAAACAGTGCGCCAAACATTGCGCCAACCACCAGCAGGGTACAGGCAATACTCAGCAGCAATCTCCCCTTCAATAGCGAATGCAGGGCAATACCCGCGACAATCGCCACGGGCAACAACGCGAGGAAAAAGGGCCAGGTATAGAGGAAGAAAAACAGTGTGTTAGGGCCATACATCAGGCACGGGAATCCCAGCGCCAGCAACCACGCGATAAAACCGACCACGGCTCCTGGGAGTGACCAGGTAGTTTCGTCGTCGGCAGCGAAGGTATCTGACTCTGTAATAGTAATGTTATGGCTGTTACGCATATCTAATCCTGTGACTGTGACTGACCGGGCATGCAAGCTCGGGTGTCTCAGGATCTGATAATATCTTCCTGCCTCAGCAGGTCTAATAATTGAGGAACCAAATTTGTTACCAATTGTTCACCATCAAGATGAATCTCTGGCGATTCAGGCGCTTCGTAAACCGAGTCAATTCCGGTGAAATTGCGCAATTCCCCCGCTCGCGCTTTTTTATACAGCCCTTTTGGATCGCGTGCTTCACACGTTGCTAATGGCGTATCGACAAAAACCTCAATAAAACGCCCTTCGCCCACGCGCTCGCGAACCATTTTTCGCTCGGCGCGATGTGGAGAGATAAACGCAGTCAACACCACCAGGCCGGCGTCTACCATTAGATTAGCCACTTCACCAACCCGACGAATATTCTCCTTGCGATCGGCATCGCTAAACCCAAGATCGCTGCACAGACCGTGACGCACGTTATCGCCATCCAGCAGATAGGTGCTCACCCCTAGCTTATGCAGCGCCTCTTCCAGCGCTCCTGCTACCGTGGATTTACCAGAACCTGACAGCCCGGTAAACCACAGCACAACACCACGATGACCGTGGCGTTGTTCCCGCTGTTGCGGTGTAACAGGATGGGCATGCCAGACGACGTTTTCGTCATGCAGCGCCATTATTTTCCTCCCAGCAGATCGCGCGCACCCCAGTGTGGGAAGTGGCGACGCACCAGTGCATTAAGCTCCAGCTCAAACGCGCTGAACTGAGAAGCTGTGGCAAGCTCCTGGACGATTGGTTCACGCACCAGCCCCGCGCCAACGGTAACGTTAGTCAGGCGATCAATGATAATCAGCCCACCCGTAACCGGATTCTGCTGATAGGTATCCAGCACCAGCGGCTCATCAAAAGTCAGATTAACCAGACCGATGCCATTCAGTGGCAGCGCTTCAACGTCACGTTGGGTCAGGTTGTTTATATCGACCTGATACTGCACGCTATCTACGCGTGCGCGGGTCTTCTTGCCTGCGACTTTTATGTCGTAGCTCTGCCCGGGCGACAACGGTTGTTCCGCCATCCACACCACATCAACAGCTGCGCTTTGTACTGCCGGCAGCGTTTCACCGGCATCAAGCAGCAGGTCGCCCCGGCTGATATCGATCTCATCTTTCAGCACCAGGGTGATCGCTTCACCCGCATGCGCTTCCTGTAAATCGCCATCAAAGGTTACGATCCGCGCCACGCTCGACTCCACGCCGGACGGCAGCACTTTGACGCGCTGTCCGACCTTGACGCTACCGGAGGCCAGCGTTCCGGCATAACCACGGAAATCCAGATTCGGTCGGTTCACATACTGCACCGGGAAGCGCATCGGCTGAGTATCAACAATGCGCTGGATCTCAACGGTTTCCAGCACTTCCAGCAGCGTCGGACCGCTGTACCACGGCATACTGGCGCTTTGCGAAGCCACGTTATCGCCTTCCAGTGCAGAGAGCGGCACAAACCGGATATCCAGACTGCCCGGCAGTTGTTCAGCAAAAGTAAGATAGTCTTCGCGAATGCGGTTAAATGTCTCTTCGCTAAAGTCCACCAGATCCATTTTGTTGATCGCCACCACCAGGTGTTTGATCCCAAGCAGCGTGGAGATAAAACTGTGACGACGAGTCTGATCCAGCACGCCTTTACGCGCATCGATCAATAGGATCGCCAGATCGCAGGTCGACGCACCGGTCGCCATGTTACGGGTGTACTGCTCATGTCCGGGAGTGTCCGCAATAATAAATTTACGCTTCTCGGTAGAGAAATAACGGTACGCCACGTCGATGGTGATGCCCTGCTCGCGCTCGGCCTGCAAGCCGTCAACCAATAACGCCAGATCGAGCTTTTCGCCCTGAGTGCCGTGACGTTTACTGTCATTGTGCAGCGATGAAAGCTGGTCTTCATAAATCTGACGCGTGTCGTGCAGCAGACGGCCAATCAGGGTACTTTTCCCGTCATCCACGCTACCGCAGGTTAAAAAACGCAGCAGACTTTTGTGTTGCTGGGCAACCATCCAGGCTTCAACGCCGCCTTCATTAGCAATTTGTTGTGCAAGTGTCGTGTTCATGGCGGCTCCTTAGAAATACCCCTGACGTTTCTTCAGCTCCATGGAGCCCGCCTGGTCGCGGTCAATCACGCGGCCCTGACGTTCACTGGTGGTTGAGACCAGCATCTCTTCGATAATTTCCGGCAGCGTCTGCGCATTCGACTCCACCGCGCCTGTCAGCGGCCAGCAGCCGAGCGTACGGAAACGCACCATGCGTTTTTTAATCACTTCCCCGGGCTGCAGATCGATTCTGTCGTCATCAATCATCATCAGCATGCCGTCGCGTTCCAGCACCGGACGCTCCGCCGCCAGATACAGCGGCACGATGTCGATATTTTCCAGCCAGATGTATTGCCAGATATCCTGTTCAGTCCAGTTAGAGAGCGGGAAGACGCGAATGCTTTCGCCTTTGTTAATCTGCCCGTTGTAGTTATGCCACAGCTCCGGGCGTTGGTTTTTCGGGTCCCAGCGATGAAAACGATCGCGGAAAGAGTAAATGCGCTCTTTGGCACGTGATTTCTCTTCGTCACGACGAGCACCGCCAAACGCGGCATCGAAACCGTATTTATTCAGTGCCTGCTTCAGCCCTTCAGTTTTCATAATGTCGGTATGCTTGGCGCTACCGTGGACAAACGGGTTGATGCCCATCGCCACCCCTTCCGGGTTTTTATGCACCAGCAGTTCGCAGCCGTAGGCTTTCGCCGTGCGGTCACGAAACTCGTACATTTCGCTGAATTTCCAGCCAGTATCAACGTGCAGCAATGGGAACGGCAGCGTGCCCGGATAAAACGCTTTACGCGCCAGATGCAGCATTACGCTGGAATCTTTGCCGATGGAATACATCATCACCGGATTAGAAAACTCGGCGGCCACCTCACGAATGATATGGATGCTCTCCGCTTCCAGTTGCCGCAGGTGGGTAAGTCGTTTTTGATCCATAACCGTTCCTATGTAATGCCGTTATTTTGCTAACGATGCTCAGATAACCTGACTATAGGGAGGGCTGGAGGGCGAATGAAATTACGAATTGGAATGAGTAGTTCCTCAAAGGAATAACGATCCGGAAAAGCAAATATCAAAAAGTGCTTAAGCTACCGGAATTCGGGCATTTAGGAGCAAATGAAATTGTTTTACCTCGATCACGGTTTCATACTAGCGGCTAAAAATTTCTGCTTGGTATTCAGAGCCTATCCCATTAGGCGTACATTGTTGCTGTCAGTTTGGATACGGACAGCGCGGAACAACCGGAGCGTACATGCAGTACGTGAGGATTGTGAGCACTGCCCGGATTCAAAATGACAAATAAAATAGCCAAATGGGATAGGCTCTTAAGGACTCATTATGTTTCTCGCATCGCGCCACCTGACTACCGCCCTGGCGCTCGGCGCGTGCTTCATCTTTCCCGCACAGGCAACATCTTCGCAGCCCGGAGATATCGCAAATACCCAGGCTCGATATATCGCAACGTTTTTCCCTGGCCGCGTGACGGGATCTCCGGCTGAAATGTTGTCTGCTGATTATATACGTCAACAATTTCAGCAGATGGGCTATAGCAGCGATATTCGGACGTTTAATAGCCGTTATGTTTATACCGCCAAAGATAACCGTAAAAACTGGCATAACGTAACGGGAAGCACCGTTATTGCAGCACATGAAGGTAAAGCGCCGCAGCAGATTATTATTATGGCGCACCTCGACACCTACGCCGCACAAAGCGACGCCGATTCCGATGCCAATCTGGGTGGATTAACCCTGCAAGGTATCGATGACAACGCCGCAGGTGTTGGCGTAATGCTGGAACTGGCAGAAAAACTCAAAAACGTGCCGACGCAATACGGTATTCGATTTATCGCCACCAGCGGCGAGGAAGAAGGCAAACTGGGCGCGGAGAACATCCTGAAGCGAATGAGCGCCGCCGAGAAGAAAAACACGCTGCTGGTTATCAACCTCGATAATCTGATCGTCGGCGATAAGCTCTATTTCAATAGCGGTAAGAAAACCCCGGAAGCGGTGCGAAAACTGACGCGCGACCGGGCACTGGCTATCGCGCACAGCCGCGGTATCGTTGCCAGCACCAATCCAGGTCTGAACAAAGACTATCCGAAAGGCACTGGATGTTGTAACGATGCAGAGGTCTTCGACAACGCGGGGATTGCCGTTCTCTCCGTTGAAGCGACCAACTGGAACCTGGGCAAGAAAGATGGCTATCAGCAGCGCGCCAAAAGCGCCTCATTCCCGGCAGGCAACAGCTGGCACGATGTGCGACTGGATAATCAGCAGCATATCGATAAAGCGTTACCGGGCCGGATAGAGCACCGTAGCCGCGACGTGGTACGCATTATGCTGCCACTGGTAAAAGAACTGGCAAAAGCGGGTAAATCCTGAAGAAGGGATCCGGTAGGATGTAAATCTTACCGGCCCCCTTTCCTGTTACCCTTCGTGCAGTCCGCACTCACGCTTCAATCCGAAGAAACGCGTCTCTTCTTCCGCCATACCCGGTTCCCATTTGCGGGTGGTGTGGGTATCGCCTACCGACAGATAGCCCTGATCCCACAACGGATGGTATTTCAAACCGTGTTTTTGCAGATACTGGTAAACCGTACGGTTATCCCAGTCGATGATCGGCAGAACTTTAAACACACCGCGCTGGATAGCCAGCACCGGCAAATGCGCACGACTGCCCGATTGCTCTCGACGCAGACCGGCAAACCAGGTTTGCGCGTTCAGCTCCTGCAGCGCCCGGTTCATCGGCTCGACTTTGTTGATGTCATTGTATTTTTCAATACCTTCAACGCCCTGCTCCCACAGTTTGCCGTAGCGCGCTTCCTGCCAGGCCGCACTTTCCTTCGCCCGGTAGACTTGCAGATTAAGCTTAAGCTTGTCCGTTAACTCATCAATAAACTGATAGGTTTCCGGGAACAGGTAGCCAGTATCGGTGAGGATCACCGGGATATCCGGGCGAATCTGATTTACCAGATGCAGGCTCACTGCCGCCTGGATACCAAAACTTGATGACAGTACATATTCACCAGGCAGGTTTTCCAACGCCCATGCTACGCGATCCTCGGCGCTCAGTTTTTCCAGCTGGGCGTTGGTTTCGGCCAGCGCTAATACGCGATCCACTTTTGGCAGTTCGTTTAGCTTGTTTAGATCGAGTTGGGACATAAGTTCCTCACTGTATGCCTTGCCTGATGGCGCTTCGCTTATCAGGCCTACGCAGGCTGTAGGCCGGATAAGGCATTTATGCCGCCATCCGGCAATTCAGGTTATTCCCAGAAATCACGCGCTGGATCGAGCACCGGGCGAATAATGCCCGCACGCACCGTAAAGTCACCGAAGCCTTCACCCGCTTCGCGCTCTTTCGCCCAGCGCCCAATCAGTTCATCCAGCGATGCCAGAATTTCCGGCTCGGTGATGTTCTCTTTAAACATCCGGGGAATTCGGGTTCCGATACGGTTGCCCCCTAAATGGAGGTTATAACGCCCGGGAGCTTTACCCACCAGACCAACTTCCGCCAGCATCGCACGACCACAACCGTTCGGGCAGCCGGTCACGCGCATGACAATGTTTTCATCACTCAGGCTGTGCTTCGCCATCAGCGTGTCGATGTTGTCGATAAACGTTGGCAGGAAACGCTCAGCTTCCGCCATCGCCAGCGGACAGGTCGGGAACGAGACGCAGGCCATCGAGTTTTCACGCTGCGGAGTGACCGCGTTCATTAAGCCACTCTTCTGCGCAATCTTTTCGATCTTCGCCTTTTCACTCTCAGGAACACCGGCAATGATCAGGTTCTGGTTCGCGGTAATGCGGAACTCACCTTTGTGGATCTTCGCGATCTCAAGCAGACCGGTTTTCAGCGGTCGGCCCGGATAATCGAGGATACGGCCGTTTTCAATAAACAACGTCAGGTGCCATTTATTGTCGATCCCTTTCACCCAGCCGATACGATCGCCGCGACCGGTAAACTCGTACGGGCGGATCGGCTCAAATTTGATCCCCGCGCGGCGCTCAACTTCAGCTTTAAAGGTCTCAATGCCTACGCGTTCCAGCGTGTATTTGGTTTTCGCGTTTTTACGATCGGTACGGTTACCCCAGTCACGCTGCGTGGTCACCACCGCCTCAGCCACGGCCAGCGTATGCTCAAGCGGCAGATAACCAAACTCGCTTGCCGTACGGGCATAGGTTTTCTTATTGCCGTGCTCAATCGACAATCCACCGCCCACCAGCAGATTAAAGCCCACCAGCTTGCCGTTTTCCGCAATCGCCACGAAGTTCATGTCGTTGGCGTGCAGATCGATGTCGTTCTGCGGTGGGATCACGACCGTGGTTTTAAACTTACGCGGCAGATAGGTTTGACCGAGGATCGGCTCTTCGTCGGTGGTCGCGACTTTTTCCTGATCCAGCCAGATCTCTGCATAGGCGCGGGTTCGCGGCAGCAGATGTTCGGAGATCTTTTTCGCCCACTCGTAGGCTTCCGCGTGCAGCTCAGATTCATACGGGTTGGAGGTGCACAGCACGTTACGGTTCATGTCGTTGGCGGTCGCCAAAGCGTCAAGCCCGACGGAATGCAGCATCTGGTGTACCGGCTTAACGTTCTTCTTCAGAATGCCGTGAAACTGGAAGGTCTGACGGTTGGTCAGACGAATGCTGCCGTAAATGGTGTTGTCATGGGCGAACTTATCGATCGCCTGCCACTGCTTGGTGGTGATCACCCCCCCCGGCAGACGACAGCGCAGCAGCATCGCGTGACGCGGCTCCAGCTTTTGCTCGGCACGTTCGGCGCGGATATCACGGTCATCCTGCTGGTACATACCGTGAAAACGGATCAGCAGGAAGTTGTCGCCTTTAAACCCGCCGGTCAGGCCGTCGTTTAAATCTTCGGCAATGGTACCGCGCAGATAGTTGCTTTCCAGCTTCATACGCTCAGCGTCGGACAGTTTGCCTTCGACCACCAATGGTCCTGGATGTTTTTCGCTCATTAGTAGACATCTCGCTGATAACGGCGCTCAATGCGCAGCTCACTTAAAAATTCATCCGCCGCTTCGATATCCATACCACCGAATTCGGCAATCACTTCCAACAACGCCTGCTCAACGTCTTTCGCCATGCGATTGGCGTCGCCGCAGACATAAATGTGCGCACCGTCGTTAATCCAGCGCCACAGTTCCGCGCCCTGTTGGCGCAGTTTATCTTGTACGTAGACTTTTTCTTTTTGATCGCGGGACCAGGCGAGATCGATACGGCTCAGTACGCCCTCTTTGACGTAACGCTGCCATTCCACCTGATACAGGAAATCTTCGGTAAAGTGTGGGTTACCAAAAAACAGCCAGTTTTTGCCTTCGGCTCCGTCAGCCGCACGTTGCTGCATGAATGCACGGAACGGCGCAATCCCCGTACCCGGTCCAATCATAATTACCGGCGTCTGCGGGTTCGCCGGCAGACGGAAGTTGTCGTTGTGTTCAATGAACACACGAACTTCACCTTCTTCTTCCACGCGGTCGGCAAGGAAACTGGAAGCACCACCAGCACGGGCGCGACCTTCTATCTCATAACGCACCACACCCACGGTAACGTGCACTTCGCTTTCCACTTCCGCCAGGGAAGAAGCAATGGAGTACAAACGCGGCGTCAGCGGACGCAGAAGATCAACTAACGCCTGAGCATCCAGTTGCGCCGGAGAGAAGCGCACCATATCGACGATGGGCGTGGTTGCGGCGTAATGCTGCAACTGTGCTTTGTCACCCACTAACGGCAGCAAAGTTTCGCTGCGGGTTAAGGTGGCATAGTTTTCTACGATATTGCCGGTGTTAACCGTCAGCTCGAAATGCCACTGCAACGCTTCAGCAAGCGACAGGGTTTTGCCTTCAACCGTGACCGGCTCATCACCTTTCAGCCACAGCAGTTCAACCAGTTCTTTAACCAGAGCCGGGTCATTCTGATACCAGACGCCCAGCGCATCGCCCGGTTGATAACGCAGGCCGGAATCGCCTAAATCAATCTCAATATGGCGCACGTCTTTTTCAGAGTCGCGGCCGGTAATTTTCTGATTCACCGCAAGCGACGCCGTCAGCGGCGCTTCTTTGGTGTATAGGCTGGTGTGTACTTCATTTACTGCACCGCTCGCGGCAACTTGCACAGACGGTGCCGCAGGCGCACGCGCTTTCAGGACATCAACGAGGCGAGCACGCCACTGCGCAGCGGCGGCCTGGTATTCGACGTCGGCATCTACACGATCGAGCAGACGTTCACCACCCAGCTCAGCCAATTTGGTATCGAAGTCTTTTCCTGCCTGGCAGAAAAACTCATAAGAGGTGTCGCCAAGACCAAACACGGCAAAAGCAGTGTTATCAAGCTTTGGCGCTTTTTTCGAGAACAGGAATTTATGCAACGCCACGGCTTCTTCCGCCGGCTCACCTTCCCCTTGCGTTGACGCCACCACGATCAGCAGTTTTTCATTGGCGATTTGTTTGAATTTATAGTCGCCAGCGTTGATGAGAGTGACGTTGAGCTTCGCGGCGATCAGATCATCGCGCAGGGCTTCCGCCACTCGGCGCGCATTACCGGTTTGTGAGGCGGAGATAAGCGTAATGCCTGGCATTTCAGCGACAGGCGCAGGCGCCACCGCGTTGCTGCCAGGCTGCTGATTCAGCACGCCCCAAAAATAGCCAGAAACCCACGCAAGCTGTGCGGGAGTGAAATCGGTCGTGGCCGCCTGAAGGCGTGCCAGTTGCTCCGGGTTTAGCGGTAGCAAAGCAGAAGGTGGGGCCTGTGTCGTCATGCGTTGTCATGTTCCAGTAAGCAAAGCGGATTTCAGCAATAAAACCCAAACTGAAGATAAGGTTAACGGCGGGGATAGTAACAACTAAAGAAGGGATGGAAATAACAAATAACCAAATGGACTAACCTGTTTTAGTTATAGTTATTAACTGCAAAACAGATTATATAAGCATTTGATATATAAAAAATTACCAAATATTAACGTCATGAATGAATCGTTCTGATACTCAGCACCCTTTTAAATAATGATAAAATTTCCTCTTTACGGTACCCTACCGCGGTTTTTCGCATTCTTGAGAGTAAATAATGTCCACCACCTTGTTTAAAGATTTCACCTTCGAAGCCGCTCACCACCTGCCGCATGTACCGGAAGGGCATAAGTGTGGCCGCCTGCATGGTCACTCATTTATGGTGCGTCTTGAAATTACCGGTGAAGTCGATCCGCATACCGGTTGGATCATGGATTTTGCTGAGTTAAAAGCCGCGTTTAAGCCGACTTACGACAGACTCGATCACTACTATTTGAACGATATTCCTGGCTTAGAAAATCCAACCAGCGAAGTGCTGGCCAAATGGATTTGGGATCAGGTTAAACCTGTGGTCCCTCTGCTGAGTGCTGTAATGGTGAAAGAGACCTGCACAGCGGGCTGCGTTTATCGCGGCGAGTGATTGTAGGCTTGCCGGATGGCAACGCATCTTCTCCGGCCTGCATTGAGCAATAAACTATGGCCGGGTAAGCGAAACGCCCCCGGCACAGTTATCAGGCAATATTCAGATACTTATGGGTTTGCATCGACAGACGCCAGTTTCGCGCAATACAGGTATCAATGCACAAACGCGTCGCATCCTCTTTCTGGCTGATTGGCTGTAAGGCGATGATTCGCGGTTTATCGTCACTCAACGTCGCCAGCAGTTCATCCAGCGCTTCAATATCGCGGACACGGCCAACCGGATGCTTGATTTCATTCGCGCGCTCCAGTGCCTGTGACAGCACATCATAGCCACCGCGCATATTCACCTTCGGCGATACGGTCACCCAGGTATTCGGCGTACAGCGTACTTCGTGCGTGCCGCTGGTCTCTATCTGGCAGCTAAAGCCGTTCTTTTCCAGCAGATCCGTCAGCGGCATCAGGTCATGAATGCAGGGCTCGCCACCGGTGATCACCACGTGACGGGCGGTATAGCCCTGACGCGAAATGACCGCCAGCAGATCTTCGCTGCTCGCAGCACCCCATTTATCGCTCTCTTTGGTCTTAGCCAGGATGCTGTAAAGGGAGACTTCCCGATCCTCAAGCTTATCCCAGGTGTGTTTGGTATCGCACCAGGCACAGCCAACCGGGCATCCCTGTAAACGAATAAAAATGGCGGGGACGCCGGTAAAGTAACCCTCACCTTGCAGGGTCTGGAACATCTCGTTAATCGGGTACTGCATAGCGCTCTCAATATGGGGATAAACGATAATTATCGCAGATCCCCGCCAAAGTATCATGCCCCATCGATGCTTTACGAGGCGATCGCCGCGACAAAGCGTGCCGTTATCTGCTGCGGGCGCGTGATAGCTCCACCAACCACCACGGTATGAGCGCCTAATGCCAGGCATCGTGCAGCACGTTCAGGGGTATCGACGTTTCCTTCTGCCACAACCGGTACGCTAACTGCAGCCAACACATCACGTAAAAAACCGCAGTCGTTTTCCGCCAGCACATGCCCGGCAGTGTCAGCGGTATAACCGTAGAGCGTAGTGCCCACACAGTCAAAACCCAGGCGCTCAGCGGTCACCGCTTCGTCTACGGTGGCGATATCCGCCATCAGCAGTACGGACGGGTAACGAGCGCGGATTTGCGTGACCAGTTCTTCCAGCGATTGCCCACCGGGGCGCGGGCGCGCTGTCGCATCCAGAGCAATAATTTCCGGCTCAACGGTCATCAGTTCATCGACTTCCTGCAAAGTGGCCGTGATAAACACATCGCTACCCGGATAATCACGCTTGATAATCCCAATCACCGGCAGGGAGACACTCTCTTTGATCGCGCGAATGTCCACCACGCTGTTCGCACGAATACCTACCGCACCGCCCTGCGCTGCCGCCAGCGCCATACGTGACATAATAAACGGGCTGTGCAGGGGCTCATTTTCCAGCGCCTGACAGGAGACAATTAATTTACCTTTCAGGGAATCCAGTACAGTTTTCATTACGATAAGATCTCTTCGACTTCGTTTTTAATGATGGTGACATGCGGGCCATAAATCACCTGAACCCCGTTGCCGCGAATAATGACGCCACGGGCTCCGGTCGCTTTCAGCGCCGCTTCATCGACCTTGCTGCTCTCTTTCACCGTCACGCGCAGGCGTGTGGCGCAACAATCCACCTCTTCCAGATTCTCTTTGCCTCCCAGCCCGGCGATCACTGCCGCAGCTCGCTCACTCTGCGGCAGGCCGGATTCAGTCGGCGCTGCGTTTTCACGACCTGGTGTCAACCAGTTAAAGCGGTTAATCAAATAGCGGAAGGTGAAGTAGTAAAGGAAGAACCACGGGATCCCCACCATGGGGACGTACATCCAGTTGGTTTTAGCTTCCCCCTGTAGCACGCCGAAAAGGAGGAAATCGATAAGCCCACCCGAAAAGGTTTGCCCGATGGTGATATGTAAAATATGCGCCATCATAAACGCCAGACCATCGAAGAAGGCGTGAATGACGTATAACACGGGTGCGACAAACAGGAAGGAGAACTCGATAGGCTCAGTGATACCTGTCAGGAAAGAGGTCAGGGCCGCTGACAACAGCAGACCAGCGACAAGTTTTCTGTTCTCAGGCCTGGCGGTGTGGTACATCGCCAGACATGCGCCAAGCAGGCCAAACATCATGGTGATGAAGCGCCCGGACATAAAGCGCGAGGTGCCCGCATAGAACTGCTGCGTATTCGGATCGGCAAGTTGCGCGAAGAAAATACGCTGAGTACCTTCAACTAACTGGCCGTTGACGATTTCACTTCCGCCAAGCGCTGTCGTCCAGAACGGCAAATAAAAGATATGGTGTAAACCCAGTGGGCCAAGCATACGCAGGATGAAGCCATACAACAGCGTCCCCAGATAGCCTGTCGCATCCACCAGACCACCCAGTCCAAAAATGAGTTTCTGGAAATGCGGCCAAACCACCGTCATGACCGCACCCACGACAATCGCGGCAAGGGAGCTAATAATCGGTACAAAGCGCGAACCGCTGAAGAAACCAAGGAACTGAGGTAATGAGACTTTATTGAAACGGCTATGCAGCGCGCAGGTGACAAGCCCAATCACCACCCCACCGAACACACCCGTTTCCAGTGTCTGAATACCCAGCGTCATCCCCTGGCCTACGGCACCGGGATTCTCGTGCGCCAGCGTTCCGTTGAGCGTCAATAAAGCGTTGATGGTGGCGTTCATCACCAGAAATGCCAGCAATGCCGCAAGCCCGGCGGTGCCTTTATCCGTTTTCGCCAGTCCTACTGCGACACCTACCGCAAAAAGCACCGACAGGTTGGCAAACACAATAGAACCTGCGCTGGTCATGATCGTGAAAATTGCCTGTAACCAGTCAACGTCCAAAAATGGATAAGCAGTCAATGTGTTTGGATTCGACAGCGCGCCGCCAATCCCTAACAACAGCCCCGCAGCAGGCAGTACCGCAATCGGCAGCATGAACGATTTGCCGAACCGCTGTGCCTTTTCGAACCATGCGCCCGATGAAGCGCCGCTAAACATTTGCATCATTTTTTCATCTCTCCGATTAATGATGAAAATTTTTATCATATTTAATATAGATAATGAAAATTATCATCAAAATCCAGGAAGCCGATCATACTTTTTTAAAATGACTGGCATCTCTCCCCTGCTTTCCGCCACACTATCAACAGAGAAACGCATTAAGGATTTTGCATGTCAGAAAATGAAAACCTGCTGCTGAGATTGCGCCAGGGCGTTGACGGATATAGCCGAACACAGCAGAAGCTGGGAGAGTTTGTGCTCAGCGATCCGGCAAAAGTTGTCTACCTGACGATTACCGAACTGGCGCGTGAAAGCGACACCAGCGAGGCGAGCGTCACACGTCTGTGCCGCGCACTTGGGTGTAAGGGTTATAACGAATTCAAAATGGCGCTGGCACTCGATCTCCAGCAAGGACAGCCGGTAGAGCACAGCGGGGATGAAATTGACAATGTGGTCAATGAATCCGTACAAGCGTTGCAGGACACAGCAAAATTACTCGACAGGACATTACTGGAATCCGCCGCTTTGGCACTGCATCAGGCCCAGTCGGTACAGATTTATGGCGTAGCGGCCAGCGCTATACTGGGGGAGTATTTACATTACAAACTCCTGCGCCTCGGCAAACCTGCACAATTGTTCAGTGACATGCATCGTGCAGCCATGAACGCCACAACGCTTAACAAAGACACGCTGGTGGTAGCGATTTCCAGTTCAGGTTCGACGCGCGATCTACTGCATGTCGTTAAACTGGCGCGTAAGCAAGGCGTGCGCGTACTGGCGTTAAGTAATACGCCGCGCAGCCCGTTGGCTTCGCTGAGCGATATTCAACTGGTCGCAGCCAAACCAGAAGGTCCGTTGAGTGCTGGCGCGCTAAACGCCAAGGTGGGAGTGATGCTGTTGGTAGAACTACTGACTACGTCGCTGATTGCTCTGGATGAAAAGTACAGTGATGTGAGCCAGCAAACCGCCAGCGCAACCCTTCCTCTACTGCTTTAAGGGCATAAAAAAACCCGCCGCAGCGGGTTTTTACGTTAAGAGTTAAAGAACAGGATTACGCCTGACCTTTGATCTCTTTACGACCGTTGTACGGTGCTTGTTCACCCAGAGCTTCTTCGATACGAATCAGCTGGTTGTACTTAGCAACGCGGTCAGAACGGCTCATAGAACCAGTTTTGATCTGGCCTGCAGCGGTACCAACAGCCAGGTCAGCGATGGTAGCGTCTTCAGTTTCGCCAGAACGGTGAGAGATGACAGCGGTGTAGCCAGCGTCTTTCGCCATTTTGATCGCAGCCAGAGTTTCGGTCAGAGAACCGATCTGGTTGAATTTGATCAGGATGGAGTTAACGATGCCTTTTTCGATGCCTTCTTTCAGGATCTTGGTGTTAGTTACGAACAGATCGTCACCAACCAGCTGGATTTTGTCGCCCAGTACTTTAGTCTGGTATGCGAAACCGTCCCAGTCAGACTCGTCCAGACCATCTTCGATGGACACGATCGGGTACTGTTTGGTCAGTTCTTCCAGGAAGTGAGTGAATTCTTCGGAGGTGAATGCTTTGTTGCCTTCGCCAGCCAGAACGTATTTACCGTCTTTGTAGAATTCAGAAGCTGCACAGTCCATCGCCAGGGTGATGTCTTTGCCCAGCTCGTAGCCAGCTGCTTTAACCGCTTCAGCGATTACAGCCAGAGCTTCAGCGTTGGAACCCAGGTTCGGCGCGTAGCCACCTTCGTCACCAACTGCAGTGTTCATACCTTTAGCTTTCAGAACTTTAGCCAGGTTGTGGAACACTTCAGAACCCATACGAACGGCTTCTTTCAGAGTCTTAGCGCCAACCGGCTGAATCATGAATTCCTGGATGTCGACGTTGTTGTCAGCGTGCTCACCACCGTTGATGATGTTCATCATCGGAACCGGCATGGAGTATTTACCCGGAGTACCGTTCAGTTCAGCGATGTGTGCATACAGCGGCAGGCCTTTTGCAGCTGCTGCTGCTTTGGCGTTCGCCAGGGACACAGCCAGGATGGCGTTTGCACCGAAGTTGGATTTGTTTTCAGTACCGTCCAGATCGATCATGATCTTGTCGATGCCAGCCTGATCTTTAGCATCTTTACCCAGCAGAGCCTGAGCAATTGGGCCGTTAACAGCTGCAACAGCTTTCAGTACGCCTTTACCCATGAAACGGGATTTGTCGCCATCGCGCAGTTCCAGTGCTTCGCGGGAACCAGTAGAAGCACCTGACGGAGCTGCTGCCATACCAACGAAACCACCTTCCAGGTGTACTTCGGCTTCAACAGTCGGGTTACCACGGGAGTCGATGATTTCACGACCGATGATTTTAACGATTTTGGACATTAGATTTTCCTCAGTACAAGTTAAACTAAAACTCCAGACAAACAATGCACCCTAATGGGTGCATTGCCGTTCTAACTTATTTACTTCTTACTTCGCCTGACGCTTCTGATGTTCACTGGCGGCTTTCACAAAGCCGGCAAACAGCGGGTGCCCATCACGTGGCGTGGAAGTAAATTCCGGGTGGAACTGACAGGCCACGAACCACGGATGATTCGGTACCTCAATGATCTCGACCAACTGATCATCACCGGAACGGCCTGCAATACGCAGACCCGCAGCTTCAATCTGTTTCAACAGCATATTGTTGACTTCATAACGGTGGCGATGGCGTTCAACAATTGTCGGCGCGCCGTACAGTTGACGAACCAGGCTATCGTCGCTCAACTGACACTGCTGCGCGCCAAGGCGCATTGTGCCGCCCAGATCGCTCTTCTCTGTACGGACTTCGACGTTGCCGTCTTCATCGCGCCATTCGGTAATCAGGGCCACCACCGGGTACTTACAGTCTGGCACAAATTCCGTGGAGTTGGCGTTGTCCATACCCACTACGTTACGTGCAAACTCAATCAACGCAACCTGCATACCCAGGCAAATGCCCAGATAAGGAATATTGTTCTCACGCGCAAAACGCGCCGTCGCGATTTTACCTTCAACACCGCGGTAGCCGAAGCCGCCAGGGATCAGGATGGCATCAAGACCTTTCAGGATCTCAACGCCACGCGTTTCGACATCTTGCGAATCGATCAGCTTGATGTTGACGGTGACACGATTCTTCAGACCACCGTGCTTCAGCGCTTCGATAACTGACTTATAGGCATCCGGCAGTTCAATGTACTTGCCGACCATACCGATAGTCACTTCGCCTGCCGGATTCGCTTCTTCGTAGATAACCTGTTCCCATTCTGACAGATTAGCTTCCGGACAGTTCAAGCTGAATCGTTTACAAATATAATCGTCAAGGCCCTGAGATTTCAACAGGCCCGGGATTTTATAGATGGAATCGACATCTTTCAGAGAAATCACCGCTTTTTCCGGAACGTTACAGAACAATGCAATTTTTGCACGTTCATTAGCCGGAACTGCGCGATCGGAGCGGCAAATCAGGATATCTGGCTGAATACCGATAGAAAGCAGCTCTTTTACAGAGTGCTGAGTCGGTTTAGTTTTGACTTCACCTGCCGCCGCCATGTACGGAACCAGCGTCAGATGCATAAACAGCGTGTGCTCACGGCCAATTTCTACGGCCATCTGGCGAATCGCTTCAAGGAACGGCAGAGATTCGATATCCCCAACGGTTCCGCCGATTTCGACCAGAACAACATCATGACCTTCACCGCCTTCCAGAACGCGCTCTTTAATGGCATTCGTGATGTGCGGGATAACCTGAACTGTTGCGCCCAGGTAGTCGCCACGGCGTTCTTTACGCAGAACGTCGGAGTAGATACGACCCGTAGTGAAGTTGTTGCGGCGGCTCATTTTGGTACGAATGAAACGCTCATAGTGACCCAGGTCCAGGTCGGTTTCAGCGCCGTCTTCGGTAACGAACACTTCCCCGTGTTGGATTGGGCTCATAGTACCTGGATCGACGTTGATGTACGGATCCAGTTTCATCATGGTTACATTGAGGCCACGGGCTTCAAGAATGGCTGCCAGGGAGGCTGCGGCAATGCCTTTTCCCAGAGAGGATACGACCCCGCCGGTCACAAAAATATAGTTCGTTGTCATGCTGGACCTGAGAAGTTAGGGTGAAACGATGGAATTACCAAGACGGGAAAGTAGTATACCCGAACATGACGAGCGCCACAAACTTTCATTATTCCTCCTCTTCACCAGGCTCACATTAACATCGGGAGTGAGAAAATAGCCCCTTTGGGGTAAATGTTTTTGACGTAAATCAAGCGCTTGTTATTTAAAAAATCACACAAATCGCCCTTGACCGACGAAATCCCTTAGAGATCAATTTCCTGCCGTTTTACCTGTTGCCAGACTTCTTCCATAGTTTCCAGATCAACACCAGTCATTTCCAGACCGCGCGAAGCCACAATTCGCTCAACTTCACGAAAACGCCGCTCAAACTTCTCGTTCGCTTTCTGCAATGCGGTCTCTGCTTTAGTGCCTAAATGCCGGGCCATATTGACCGTAGCAAACAGCAGATCGCCCATTTCCTCCTCCAGTTTAGCCTGGTCGACAACAGCCTGCTTAGCCTCAAACATGACTTCGTCGATCTCTTCGTAAACCTTGTCGACAACCGGTCCTAATGTTTTCCAGTCGAAACCAACATTTGAGCAGCGTTTCTGGATTTTTTGGGCGCGCATTAATGCCGGTAAACTGCGGGGAATATCGTCGAGTGCGGAATGCTGTGCCTTCTGGGCGCGTTCTTCACTTTTGATTTTTTCCCAGCGGGTCAAAACCTCAGTACTGTTACTGGCAGAAACATCAGCAAAAACATGTGGATGACGGCGTTCAAGCTTATCGCTTATCGCAGCACAAATATCATCAAAGTTGAAGCGTCCTTCTTCCTGCGCCATCTGGGCGTAAAACACCACCTGGAACAGCAGGTCGCCCAGCTCTCCGCGCAGGTCGTCAAAGTCTTCACGCGCAATCGCGTCCAGCACTTCATAGGTTTCTTCGAGAGTGTAAGGAGCAATAGTAGAGAATGTCTGCTCTTTGTCCCACGGACAGCCGTTTTCCGGGTCGCGCAGGCGCTGCATAATACCGAGCAGTCGGTCGATTTGATTCATTGGAATGTCCTGAAATTTCAATATAGTAGACCGGATAACGCGACAACCGACATCCAGCAACATAGCAATGCCTGATGGCAACGCTAACGCGTCTTATCAGGCCTACAAGGTTATCCGGCCTACAAAATCATTAATTACCGTGCAAGCGACGTGCGTCGATCACATCCGGTACCTGGTTCAGCTTGCCGAGCACGCGCCCGAGCACCTGCAGGTTATAAATTTCGATGGTCATATCGATGGTGGCCAGCTGTTGTTTGGTATCACTTCGGCTGGCAACTCCCAGCACGTTCACCTTCTCGTTGGCGAGGATCGTGGTGATATCACGTAACAAGCCGCTGCGATCGTTGGCCTGGACGCGAACCACCAGCGAATACCCTGCCGAGTAGCTTTCGCCCCAGACCGCATCAACAATACGTTCCGGCGCATGGGAGCGCAGCTCAGCCAGCTGTTCACAATCCGCCCGGTGCACGGAAATACCGCGTCCCTGGGTAATAAACCCGACAATCTCATCGCCTGGAATCGGCTGGCAGCAGCGGGCGATGTGGTGCATCAGGTTACCTACCCCTTCCACCACCACACGACCGTCGTCTTTACGACGACTCTGCGGTGCCTGCGTTTTCTGCTGAAGCTGTTTCAGTGCGGCGGCATCCTGTTCGGCAGCGCTTGGCTTATTAAACTGCGCCTGCAGGAAGTTCACCATTTGGTTGAGGCGGATGTCTCCCCCACCAATCGCCGCCAGCAACTCGTCCAGCTCATTGAAGCTGTAGCGCGGTAGCAGGTGTTTTTCCGCCTCTTTCAGGCTGATGCCTAAATGCGCCAACTCATCGTCGAGGATCTGGCGACCTGCAAGGATGTTCTTATCGCGGTCCTGTTTACGGAACCAGGCGTGGATCTTCGAACGCCCACGACTGGTGGTTACGTAGCCAAGGTTAGGGTTCAACCAGTCGCGGCTTGGGTTTGGCTGTTTCTGGGTGATAATTTCAATTTGATCGCCCATCTGCAGCTGGTAGGTAAACGGTACAATGCGCCCACCAATTTTCGCGCCAATGCATCGATGCCCCACATCGCTATGAATGTGGTAAGCAAAATCGAGCGGCGTGGAGCCCGCAGGTAAGTCTACAACGTCGCCTTTTGGCGTAAAGACGTACACGCGGTCATCAAAGACCTGGCTACGGACTTCATCCAGCATTTCACCGGAATCCGCCATCTCTTCCTGCCAGGCAATCAGCTTACGCAGCCACGCAATGCGATCTTCATGACCAGAACGCGCCGCGCCTGAAGCGGTACCCTCTTTGTACTTCCAGTGCGCCGCGACGCCCAGTTCGGCATCTTCGTGCATCTGTTTGGTACGGATCTGAATTTCGATGGTTTTCCCGCCCGGCCCCAGCACAACCGTATGGATTGACTGGTAGCCATTGGGTTTCGGATTAGCAACGTAATCATCGAACTCATCCGGCAGATGGCGATAGTGAGTATGTACTATCCCGAGTGCGGCATAGCAGTCCTGTAAACGCTCTGCCACGATACGCACTGCGCGTACATCGAACAGTTCATCGAAGGCTAATTGCTTTTTCTGCATTTTGCGCCAGATACTGTAGATATGCTTCGGACGTCCGTACACTTCAGCTTTGACGCCTTCCGTTTTCATCTCTGAGCGCAAATGACCGACGAACTCATCAATGTAATGTTCCCTGTCGATACGTCGTTCATGCAGCAGCTTGGCTATGCGTTTGTATTCAGCCGGGTGCAGATAACGAAAGCAATAATCTTCCAGCTCCCATTTTAATTGCCCGATTCCCAAACGGTTGGCCAGCGGCGCATAAATATTGGTGCACTCTTTTGCCGCCAGAACGCGTTCATCTTCCGGCGCGTCTTTCACTTCACGCAGATGGGCAATCCGCTCTGCCAGCTTGATGACCACACAGCGGAAGTCATCTACCATTGCCAGCAGCATGCGGCGGACGTTATCGACCTGCTCGGAAGAAACTGAATCGGTATGCGTGGCTTTAAGCTGGCGTATCGCCGCCATATCACGCACACCGTGGATAAGATGAACAATAGATTTGCCCACGCTCTCGCGCAGGATGTCTTCACTGACCACGTTGGCATCAGCCAGAGGGAACAGCATTGCTGCACGCAGCGTGTCGATATCCATGCTCAACATAGAGAGAATTTCTACCATCTCCACGCCACGCCACAGCAGCAGATCCGCATCCGGATGCCCCTGTGTCTGCTGGAGGCAGTACGCCCAGGTTTCGGCTAAGCGTTCACACGACTGCTGGCTGGAGATCCCCAGACTCGCGATCCATTTCTTTGGATCAAACTCACCAGCTTTATTTATATGTGCACTTCTTACCGCAACCATTGTCCTCTCCTTAAGGGGCCAGGCCTGTCGAAGTCGACAAGCCCTACCCATTGTCTTTCATGCTGCATTACAACCCGAAATCCAATGGGTACAAAATTCATTACAAACGCTCAAACAGGACCATTGATTCCAGGTGTCCAGTGTGCGGAAACATATCGAGCATCGCCAGTCGCCGTATGGCGTATCCAGCGTTGAGCAAAGCATCGCTGTCACGAGCCAGCGTTGCTGGGTTACAGGATACATAAACAACGCGTATAGGTTCTAATTTTATAATATGTTGCATCACACCTGCAGCCCCCGCACGCGCAGGATCGAGCAATACTTTGTCGAATCCGTTTTTCGCCCACGGCTGTCGGGTAACATCTTCCTCAAGGTTTTCATGAAAGAATGTCACATTGTGTAATCCGTTATTCAGCGCGTTTTCTCGGCCTTTTTCCACCAACGCAGGAACACCTTCCACACCAACCACGCTTGCTGCCCGAGTTGCCAGCGGTAGGGTAAAATTGCCCATGCCACAGAACAAATCGAGTACACGATCTTCAGGTTGTACATCGAGCCATTCCAGCGCACGGGCGACCATTTGTTGGTTTACCCCTTCATTGACCTGAATAAAATCGCGCGGGCTGAAGGTTAACCGTAGTCCATTTGAGTCATACCAGGGCGATTCTTCTGATATTGATTCCAGTATCTCGCTTTGCGGGGCCAGAAACAAAGACAGCCCCTGAGAATGCGAAAAGCATTCCAGTTTTTCTTTATCCGCAGCACTCAATGGCGCCGTGTGGCGCAAAATCATCAGGGTTCCGCTTCCCGCCTGTACCAGCTCAACATGGCCTAGATGGCGTAACCCTTGCAGACTTTCCAGACACGCTCTGAGATGGGGCAATAACGCCTCAAGCTGGGGCACCAAAATAGGGCATTGTTTGACATCGATAATGTCGCTGGAACCGGATTTGCGAAACCCCATCTGCAATTTTTGTTCTTTTGGCCGATAGTTCAGGCTTAAACGTGCGCGACGACGATAGCCCCACGGGGCATCAGCTATAACATCCGACACCTCACATTTCATTAAACGCGACAACGCCGCGCTTTTGCTACGCTGCTGCAATGAGATGCTGGCATGCTGCTGCTGGCAACCGCCGCACACGCCAAAATGCGGGCAACGTGGCACTTCACGCTGTGGGCTGTCGTTTAAACGTCGTTTTACTTGCGCGCGGGCAAACTGTTTTTTATCTTCGGTAATCACCACCTCGGCGCTTTCCTGGGGTAGCAATTCCGGTATAAACAACGCCTTTCCGTTATGGCGAGCGACGCCCTGACCAAAAGGATCGAGGTCATTGACGGTAACGGTTATGATCTGACGCGTCGTCACGCGTCGTTTTGCAGAGTAGAATTGCGCCATCGACGAGATATTTCTCTATTTAACAGTGTGACCCTAATTGTCCCATAACGGAACTCCATGACCAACTACAGCCTGCGCGCACGCATGATGATTCTGATCCTGGCCCCGACCGTCCTGATAGGTTTGTTGCTCAGTATCTTTTTTGTTGTGCATCGCTATAACGACTTGCAGCGTCAACTGGAAGATGCTGGTGCCAGCATCATTGAACCACTCGCGGTCTCCAGCGAATATGGCATGAACCTGCAAAACAGGGAATCCATCGGCCAGCTTATCAGCGTGCTGCATCGTCGCCATTCCGATATCGTGCGGGCAATTTCTGTTTATGACGAAAATAACCGACTGTTCGTCACCTCTAATTTTCATCTCGATCCGTCTGAAATGCAGTTGGCGACCGGTTCACCGTTTCCCCGTAAGCTGAGCGTCACCCGGCACGGGGATATCATGATCCTGCGAACCCCTATTATATCGGAAAGCTATTCACCGGATGAATCCGCCGTAAGCGACGCCAAAAACACCAAAAATATGCTGGGGTATGTGGCGCTTGAGCTGGACCTTAAGTCCGTACGATTGCAGCAGTACAAAGAGATCTTTATCTCCAGCGTAATGATGCTGTTTTGTATTGGTATCGCGTTAATTTTCGGCTGGCGTCTTATGCGCGACGTGACCGGCCCGATTCGCAATATGGTGAATACCGTTGACCGAATACGTAGAGGACAGCTCGACAGCCGCGTGGAAGGTTTCATGCTGGGCGAGCTGGATATGCTTAAAAATGGCATCAACTCGATGGCAATGTCTCTCGCGGCTTACCATGAAGAGATGCAGCACAACATCGATCAGGCCACCTCTGACCTGCGCGAAACGCTGGAGCAGATGGAAATCCAGAACGTCGAGCTGGATCTGGCGAAGAAACGCGCCCAGGAAGCGGCACGTATTAAGTCTGAGTTTCTGGCAAACATGTCCCACGAGCTGCGAACACCGCTGAATGGCGTGATTGGCTTCACCCGTCTGACGCTAAAAACCGAACTCAACACCACACAGCGCGATCACCTGAATACCATTGAACGCTCAGCTAACAATCTGCTGGCCATCATCAATGATGTACTCGACTTCTCCAAACTTGAGGCGGGCAAGCTGATTCTGGAAAGCATTCCGTTCCCGCTGCGCAGCACGCTGGATGATGTCGTCACACTGTTAGCACATTCATCCCATGATAAAGGGCTTGAGCTGACGCTGAATATTAAGAATGACGTACCGGACAACGTCATCGGTGACCCGTTGCGTTTACAGCAGGTGATCACCAATCTGGTCGGCAATGCCATCAAATTTACCGAAGGCGGCAACATCGACATCCTGGTCGAGAAGCGAGCCCTTAGTAACACGAAAGTGCAAATTGAAGTACAAATCCGCGATACCGGGATCGGCATTCCTGAGCGCGATCAATCCCGTCTGTTCCAGGCCTTCCGCCAGGCGGATGCCAGTATTTCCCGGCGTCATGGCGGAACCGGGCTAGGCCTGGTCATTACGCAAAAACTGGTCAACGAAATGGGTGGGGATATCTCCTTCCACAGCCAGCCGAACCGGGGCTCCACGTTCTGGTTCCATATCAGCCTCGATCTTAACCCTAATGTTCTCGTTGACCGCTCAACCACACTCTGCCTGGCCGGTAAACGACTGGCCTACGTCGAACCTAACGCCACCGCCGCACAATGCACGTTAGATATATTGAGTGAAACACCGCTGGAGGTGATTTACAGCCCTTCATTCTCCGGGCTGCCGAAGGATCACTACGATATTCTGCTGCTCGGCATTCCGGTCACTTTACGCGAACCGCTCACCATGCAGCATGAGCGGCTGGCAAGCGCAGCGGCGATGACCGACTTTTTGTTACTGGCCCTCCCTTGCCATGCGCAGATTAACGCCGAGAAGTTAAAACAGGGCGGCGCGGCGGCGTGTCTGTTGAAACCGCTCACCTCAACCCGCTTACTGCCTGCGCTGACAGAGTATTGTCAGCTGAACCACAGCGCGGATCCGCTGCTGGTAGACGAGAGCAAAATCGCGATGACCGTCATGGCGGTAGACGACAACCCGGCGAACCTCAAGCTGATTGGCGCATTGCTGGAAGATAAGGTACAGCACGTCGTGCTCTGCGACAGCGGGCATCAGGCGGTGGATCGCGCCAGACAAATGCAATTTGATCTGATCCTGATGGATATTCAGATGCCTGATATGGACGGCATTCGCGCTTGTGAACTTATCCACCAGCTTCCTCATCAACAGCAGACACCTGTCATTGCGGTCACCGCACACGCCATGGCCGGGCAGAAAGAGAAGCTACTCAGCGCCGGGATGAACGATTACCTGGCGAAGCCTATCGAGGAAGATAAGCTACATAATCTGCTGTTACGTTACAAACCGGGTGCAAGCACATCGCTGCGGGCACTCACCGCAGAACCTCTTGAGCCAGTCGTCAATCCGAACACGACGCTCGACTGGCAACTGGCATTAAGGCAAGCCGCGGGTAAGAACGATTTGGCGCGGGATATGCTGCAAATGCTGATCGATTTTCTGCCTGAGGTGCGTAACAAAATCGAAGAGCAACTGGTCGGAGAGAACCCCGAAGGGCTAGTGGATATGATTCACAAGCTGCACGGCAGTTGTGGTTATAGTGGTGTCCCCCGCATGAAAAACCTGTGTCAGCTCATTGAACAACAGCTACGCAGTGGAACCAAAGAAGAAGAGCTGGAACCTGAGTTTTTAGAGCTTCTGGATGAGATGGACAACGTTGCACGCGAAGCAAAGAAGCTGTTGGGGTAATATTTGCCGGAAGGCGGCGTGACCGCCTTATCCGGTCTACAGGTTTCGCTGTTTACCGTAGGCACGATAAGCGTCGCGCATCGGGCACATCGCCGAATGCGGCGTAAACGCCTTATACGACCTCCAACTCAGCGTAATTGCTGCCCTGCTTTGAGCGTTGCAGCCACGTTTCTCGCCGTCATTCGCACGTTGTCGCTCGCGTTCTTTAGCGCTTCATCCAGCGTACAAATGGTATAGATGACGCTGAAAACCGCATCCAGCCCATGCTCATGGACCACACCGACATCGGCCGTCAGGCTACCTGCGATACCGATAACCGGCTTGTTGTAACGCTTTGCGACCTTCGCCACGCCAACCGGAACCTTACCGTGAATAGTCTGACTATCAATGCGCCCTTCACCCGTGACAACTAAATCCGCATCCGCAACGCAGGCATCAAGGTGTAACGCATCGGTCACTATCTCAATACCGCAGCGTAACTTTGCGCCGCAAAACGCATACAGCGCCGCCCCCATACCACCAGCCGCACCACCACCGGCCAGATCCAGCACGTTGACGTCCAGATCGCGGGCAATGAGTTGCGCATAGTGCGTGAGCGCCCGATCCAGGCGGGTAATCATCTCCGGCGTCGCCCCTTTTTGCGGACCAAAAACCGCAGATGCGCCCTTTTTTCCAGTCAACGGGTTGGTCACATCGCAAGCAACTTCAATACAGCACCCGGCAAGACGGCTGTCTAACTGAGAAATATCAATCCGGGACAGAGATTCCAGACCGATTCCGCCTTGCGCAATTTCGTTATTTTGCGCATCCAGCAGTTTTGCTCCCAGCGCTTGCGCCATCCCGGCACCGCCATCATTGGTGGCGCTACCGCCAATCCCAATGATGATATGTTCAACGCCAGCGTCCAGCGCATGACGGATTAACTCCCCAGTTCCCCAGGATGTCGTTTTCAGCGGATCGCGTAACCCCACAGGAACCTGTTCCAGTCCGCTGGCGGCCGCCATTTCGATAAACGCCGAGCGCTCATCACCAGATAAACCATAAAATGCCTGAATTGTGTTGCCCAAAGGGCCGGTAACATCAACATGCACAAGGTGACCTTGCGTTGCGGCAACCATCGCTTCGACCGTTCCTTCACCGCCATCTGCAACCGGAATCTTCACGTAATCCGCATCGGGCCAGATCTCACGAAACCCCTGCTCTATAGCCGTTGCCACCTCAAGCGCACTCAAACTTTCCTTATAGGAATCTGGTGCGATTACTATTTTCATAAAGCATCCTTACGCATGTTGACTATGTTAAGCATACACCAGGAGCAAAACCGCTCACTCTATAGGAGCGGTCCTGGATCACTTAGCGAACCATGCACGGACGCTTATTATCAAACGTCCAGTTCGGGATAAGATACTGCATACCCATCGCATCATCACGCGCACCCAGTCCATGTTGCTGGTACAGTTCATGCGCTTTCATGACCTGATCCATATCCAGCTCCACGCCCAGACCCGGTTTTGCCGGAACCTGCACCATGCCACCTTTGATTTCAAACGGCTCTTTGGTCAAGCGCTGATTGCCTTCCTGCCAGATCCAGTGGGTATCGATAGCGGTTATTTTACCCGGAGCCGCCGCCGCAACATGCGTAAACATCGCCAGCGAAATATCAAAGTGGTTGTTAGAGTGCGATCCCCAGGTCAGCCCGAACTCATGGCACATCTGCGCCACACGGACAGAACCCTGCATGGTCCAGAAGTGCGGGTCCGCCAGTGGGATATCAACAGACTGCAACGACAGCGTATGCCCCATCTGACGCCAGTCGGTGGCGATCATGTTGGTGGCGGTCGGCAGACCGGTGGCGCGACGGAATTCCGCCATCACTTCACGACCTGAGAAGCCCTGCTCGGCACCGCACGGATCTTCCGCATAGGCCAGAGAACCCTTCAGATATTTGCCGATCTTAATCGCTTCATTTAGCGACCACGCGCCGTTCGGATCCAGCGTGACGCGGGCCTGCGGGAAGCGCTTCGCCAGCGCAACGATAGATTCTGCTTCCTCTTCCCCGGCCAGCACGCCGCCTTTCAGTTTAAAATCATTAAAACCATACTTCTCATATGCGGCTTCCGCCAGGCGCACTACCGCATCCGGGGTCATCGCTTCTTCATGACGCAGACGATACCAGTCGCATTTCTCATCCGGCTGACTCTGGTACGGCAGCGGCGTTGCCTTACGGTTACCCACGAAGAACAGGTAACCCAACATTTCAACTTCGCTACGCTGCTGGCCATCCCCCAGCAAAGAGGCGACGTTTACGCCCAAATGCTGACCTAACAGATCCAACATGGCCGCTTCGATCCCAGTAACCACATGAATAGTGGTACGTAAATCGAAGGTCTGCAAACCGCGACCGCCCGCATCACGATCGGCAAAAGTATTGCGTACCGCATTCAGCACGTTTTTGTATTCACCTAACGTTTTACCTACCACCAACGGGATCGCATCTTCCAGCGTTTTGCGGATTTTTTCGCCGCCGGGAATTTCACCCACGCCGGTATGACCGGAGTTATCTTTAATAATCACAATATTGCGCGTGAAGAACGGAGCATGTGCGCCGCTCAGGTTCATCAGCATGCTGTCATGACCCGCAACCGGAATAACCTGCATAGAGGCAACCAATGGGGTAGAAAATTGTGCGCTCATAATTAAGTCCTTATTCAAAATTAGTGGCGGCCGAAAACGGGACGTTTACGGTCAAAAGTCCATCCGGGGATCAGATACTGCATTGGGCCTGCGTCATTACGCGCGCCACCGGGCAGCGCCTTATAGGCTTCATGCGCTTTCTGTACCTGATCCCAGTCCAGTTCCACGCCCAGACCGGGCGCATCGGGTACCGAAATTTTTCCGTTTTTAATCTCCAGCGGATTTTTGGTCAGGCGGCAATCGCCCTCCTGCCAGATCCAGTGGGTATCAATAGCCGTTGGATTACCCGGTGCAGCCGCACCAACGTGGGTGAACATCGCCAGGGAAATATCAAAATGATTGTTAGAATGGCAGCCCCAGGTCAGGCCCCAGTCGTCGCATAACTGTGCCACGCGTACCGCGCCAGAAAGGGTCCAGAAGTGCGGATCGGCCAGCGGAATATCTACTGAATTCAGCATCACAGCATGGCCCATTTCACGCCAGTTGGTGGCTATCATGTTCGTTGCTACCGGCAGACCGGTTGCACGGCGGAACTCGGCCATCACTTCGCGGCCAGAAAAACCCTGTTCGGCGCCGCATGGATCTTCGGCGTAGGTCAGAACATCGTTCAGCCCTTTACACAGGGAGATGGCTTCATCCAGCAGCCAGGCACCGTTGGGATCAACCGTAATACGTGCATCCGGGAAGCATTTTTTCAGCGCACGAGCGGTGTCGATTTCCTGCTCGCCAGGCAGTACACCACCCTTGAGTTTGAAATCTTTAAAGCCGTAGCGATCCTGCGAAGCCTGAGCCAGACGTACCACAGCCTCACTATTCATCGCTTGCTGATGACGCAGGTGATACCACTCATGGTTTCCCGGCGTGCTTTCCAGATACGGTAAATCGGTCTTTGTGCGATCGCCCACGTAGAACAGATAGCCGAGTACGGTGACCGCATCGCGCTGCTTGCCCGGCCCTAACAGTTCACAAACCGGCACGTTCAGCGCCTTACCCAGCAAGTCGAGCAATGCGGCTTCCAGCGCCGCTACCGCATTGACCCGTAGTTCAAAGGTCCAGGCGCCTTTGCCAAAGGTGTCAAAATCAGCGGCCTGGTTGCCTTTATGCACCTGCTGCACCACCTTATTCAGGCGCGCGACTTCCTGGCCCAACACCTGCGGAATCGCATCCACCAGCGTCTGATAAATCACTTCGCCACCTGGCGCTTCACCGACACCGGTGTTTCCGGCATTATCGGTGAGCACCACGATATTACGAGTAAAGTATGCGTTATGCGCGCCGCCAATATTGAGCAGCATGCTGTCATGACCGGCCACCGGGATGACCTTCATATCGGTAATAACGGGACTCGATTGTGTTGTCATCATCATTGTCCTGCGACAGGTTTCAGTTCGATACGTTTAATATCGCCCACCAGCACCAGATAGCTCACCACCGCAATCAGCGCATGTACCCCGACG
Source organism: Citrobacter sp. Cpo103 (assembly GCF_030332605.1). Taxonomy (NCBI): domain Bacteria; kingdom Pseudomonadati; phylum Pseudomonadota; class Gammaproteobacteria; order Enterobacterales; family Enterobacteriaceae; genus Citrobacter; species Citrobacter sp. Cpo103. The sequence continues at coordinate 51,148 of NZ_JAOWHO010000034.1, forward strand.
TAAATCAACGCGCCGTTAAACGAGCCGGTAGTCCCGACGATGTAGCCGATAGCAATTGGCGTGACGATGCCGGAGATGTTGCCAAACATGTTGAACAAACCGCCGCTCAGACCGCTGATCTCTTTAGGTGCGGTATCAGCCATCACCGCCCATCCCAGCGCACCGATACCTTTGCCGAAGAAGGCCAGCGCCATAAAGCCGATGATCATCCACTCCACATTGACGTAGTTACAGAACACCATCACCATCGACAGCAGCATACCGAGTACGATTGGCGTTTTACGGGCGATATTCAGCGAACCGGTACGACGCATCAGCCAGTCGGAAATAATGCCGCCGAGCACGCCGCCGGCGAATCCGCAAATGGCCGGAACCGAAGCAACAAAGCCAGCTTTCAAAATCGACATACCGCGAGCCTGCACCAGATAAACCGGGAACCAGGTGATAAAGAAGTAGGTCAGCGCGTTAATGCAGTATTGGCCGATGTAAATCCCGATCATCATCCGTGAACCCAGCAGCTGTTTGATTTGCCCCCACTTCACGCTAAACGGCACTTTAGTTTTGGCTGCCGCCTGATCCATGTTGATCAACGCCCCACCTTCGGCAATGTACTCCAGCTCTTTTTGGTTTACGCCCGGGTGCTGGTTAGGTTCATGAATCACCTTCAGCCAGACGAAGCTGATAATGATCCCGAGGCCGCCCATAAAAAAGAACACATGCGACCAGCCCACTTCATGGGTCAGCCAACCCATGATTGGCGCGAAGATAACGGTGGCAAAGTATTGCGCAGAGTTAAAGATAGCGACCGCCGTGCCCCTTTCCTGTGCCGGGAACCACGCCGCCACAATACGACTGTTGCCAGGGAAGGAGGGCGCTTCAGCTAAACCGACGAGGAAACGCAGAGTAAACAGCGCAACGATAATGCCGAAACCACTGAAGATATCGACAAAACCCTGCAACAGGGTAAACATGGACCAAATAAAGATGGACCAGAAATAAACGCGTTTTGAACCAAAGCGGTCGAGCAACCAGCCGCCAGGAATCTGGCCGATAACATAGGCCCATGAGAAAGCGGAGAATACATACCCCATCCCTACCGCATCCAGACCAATGTCTTTGGCCATCTCCGAACCGGCAATGGATAAGGTGGCGCGATCGCCGTAGTTGAAGGATGTGACGATAAACAGCATCACCACTATCCAGTAGCGAGCGTTAGTGCGTTTTTCCGCGCTGCTCGCCGCCTGACTTAATGAACTCATTGTTGCACTCCTGAATCCTGGCTTTCGCCAGTTCATTCTGTACAGCACCTGTAGGGTGATCAGAATGAGAGGTTAGTGTGTGGCAGTGTTGGTACAGCTCAGGGCCGTTTTATTCTGACTCGCTGCCATTCCGGGAACTGACGGGAAAAGTATATGAAGGAGTGCCACTTGCCCTCACCGTGCATGAACACAACATTAGGGAGGCAGTGAGAAGTTGTTTGGGGCATAAGCCCAAAGTAGTGGAAGTTAGTTCACGTAATTGGGGTTTTATTGCCGGGTGGCGGCTTCGCCTGGCCCGGCTTGCGGTTCAAATGGGGGTTGCAGCCCGTACGGGCGAGGGAGTTATTTAAGCAAGGTTCCCCAGTTTTCTACCCAGGGATTGGATTCGCTTTCCGGTTCAGGATGCTCGCTGGCATCAATCAGCAGCATTTCTCCTACACGGTGGGCGCTTTGTTCCTGCAACAAGGCATCGAACTGTTTGCCGCCATTGCAGAAATTAACGTAGCTACTGTCGCCCAGCCCAATTACCCCGTAATGCAGATTTTGCTGGAAACCGAGATTATCTTTGATCCCTTGAAACAGCGGCACGATGCTATCCGGCAGATCGCCCTGCCCGGTCGTGGAAGTCACCACCAGTACATATTTATCCTGATATGCCTGCCAGTCGTTAAGCTCCGGATCTTCGAACACCGTAGCTTTATGACCCTGCGCCGTCAAAATAGCTTCGGCCTCTTCGGCAACCAGCAGCGCGTTTCCGTACATCGTGCCGACAAAAATTCCAATTTCCGCCATAACCGTAATCTCCTGGGACTTAAGAATCTATCTGCTCATCCTGACCTGACAGCCCGCTGAACTCAACCCTTTCATTCTCAGGGAGAAGTCCACGCCAGCCAAACTGTGATAACGCCTGCATCCAGACGTCATCCAGTCCGGCGCGAATAACCAGCGGTTCGCCGGTGAAAGGATGGGTCAGCGCAAGCTGGCTGGCATGCAGCATCAATCTCTGGCAACCGAAATGCTCTGCGGCGCTGCGGTTTTGCCGCAAATCACCATGCTTGCTGTCGCCGATAATCGGATGGCGCAAGTGCGCCAGATGGCGTCTGAGCTGGTGCTTGCGACCGGTTTTAGGGTCCAGCTCCACCAGCCCGTAACGGGTAGTCGGATAACGCCCGGTCGCTACCGGCATTTCTACCGTTGCCAGGCCACGATAATGGGTGACAGCAGGCTGCGGGCCTTTATCATCGCGGGCAAACTTATCGGCAATCTTATCCAGCTCTTCGACCAGCGGGTAATCCAGCACGGCATCATCCATCAGCCAGCCACGCACAATCGCATGATAGCGTTTCTGAATTTGATGATGTTCAAACTGCTGGGACAGTAAACGCCCGGCTTCGCTGGACAGTCCCATCAGCAGCACGCCGGAGGTTGGTCTGTCGAGTCGATGGGCGGTAAATACGTGCTGACCAATTTGGTCGCGCACCGTTTGCATCACCACCACTTTCTCATCCCGGTCGAGCCAACTGCGGTGAACCAACCAGCCCGAAGGTTTATTGACGGCGACCAGCCATTCGTCCTGATAAAGAATTTCCAGCATCAGGCGTTATCACTTGTAAACAGCGCATCCAGCTCCTGCAATGCAGCCAGGAGAATGTCGCGCTGCGGGTGATCGGCTGCCAGCGCCATTTCGTAATACGGTGCGACGGCAAAAGCCTGCGGAAGCGGCTGCGCGTTATCAATCAACGCATGCATGCGGGGAATCAACACCCACTGCAGCCACTCGACCGGCTCCATGGTATCCATACAAAAAGGCTGCGTACTGGTAAACAGCTGCTCTGCTGGCTCATCCATCCGCCAGTGATGATGTTCACGCAGTAGCGCTTCAAGTGCGTGTAACTGCTGGCGCACACGGTCATGAGTCGTCATGAAATTAACCTCAATGATGAAAAAATCTGGCGCGAAGAATAGCACTAGTGAAGGGAAATAAAAAAAGGGAGCACTGTAAAAACAGTGCTCCCGGTTCGTTTCGCAGCATTCCAGCTACTTTTAGTGCTCCCTGCTCATCCGTGACAACTTTTCCTGTGGTCTTACGACCATGTTCATCCTGAACTTTTGCATCCTGCTCACATCACCCCGATGTGAAAACTTCATCCTGAAGTATCCTGGCCATCCAGACCCGCCGAACATCCTGACCGGCTCTCATTCTCCATCCTGGAGGTGTCCTTTAACGCATCCAGCGTCTTCCTCTTTGCTTCGTCCTGAAGCCTGTCCTTGCAACACCGTCCTGGTGTGTCCTGGCGAAGAGCCATCATCCTGATGTTCTCTTCGTTGTGCGACTCCTTGTCGACAGATATAGAATCGCCTGTTTCGCTTTGTCTTACAAGATGCTTACAGGCTTACCCTTACGATTATTTTCGTATGAAAGTTGACAATAAAACACTAACCAATTGAATAATAATAAATTATTATTTTATCAATTCATTAAGTCTTTACTTATCACCTGGCAATGTCCTACAGGGTTTGTAAGAGATCTCTCACAAGATTCAGGGCAAACTGGATTACAGAACTGGCTTAAGTTGAGTGAGGAATTCCGCAAGTGAAGCCGCCAGCACCGTTCGTTTACGGGTTCCCAGCGTTTCTTTGCACACTTCACCGGACAGATTGCACACCGAAATGACGTCAAGCTCATTATCTTGTGTGGCAATAAAAAGCGTAGGTGATAGCTTGAGGCGCTTTTGCGTAACCAGATGACCAATCAGGTTTTCCTGAACGCGCCTGAAGTCATCTTCACTCCAGGTTTGCAGCAGCGTGAGCTTTTCATCCGCAAACTGCGCGTGCATATCACCAGCAAACTGGGTGGTGTAAAAAGCGTGAACGGCAGGTTGTACCACAATATCAAAGGCCCGTTCAACCGCATTGAGGTTATTTTCGCCGACAAAAGGTTGAGGCCGCCAAAATACGGCATCGTCTGTGGAAGAAATGATACACGGAGAAGGTACGCCATACAGCTCTTCGCTGAGCGGCCAACTGTTGTTTTTTTCATGCCATGCGTCGCAATAACGCGTCGTAAAGGCTATCAACGCCTGCGCTGTCAATTCGTCCACTGATTTCTCTCTTCACAAAAGCCAGGATACACTTGTCGCATAGTGTATCTGGTTTATGACGGTGAAACATGTCCTCTTATGAAAATCATCAGGCGCTTAACGGCCTGACTCTTGGTAAATCAACGGATTACCGAGACAATTACGATGCAAGTCTGTTGCAGGGCGTTCCGCGCAGCCTGAATCGCGACCCGCTGGATTTAAAGGCCGATAACTTGCCTTTTCACGGTGCGGATATCTGGACGCTATATGAACTGTCGTGGCTGAATGCCAACGGCTTACCGCAAGTCGCGGTCGGTCACGTGGAACTGGATTACACCAGCGTAAATCTGATTGAGTCGAAAAGCTTTAAGCTTTACCTGAACAGTTTTAACCAGACGCGTTTTGATTCCTGGGACGCGGTACGCCAGACACTGGAAAACGATCTTCGCGCATGCGCTCAAGGTGATGTCAGCGTGGCGCTGTACCGCCTTGACGAACTGGAAGGGCAGCCGATAGCCCACTTTAATGGGACCTGTATCGACAATCAGGATATCGTCATCGACAACTACCAGTTCAGCACTGCGTATCTGGAAAATGCCGTGAGCGGTGAAAAAGCAGTGGAAGAGACGCTGGTCAGCCACCTGCTGAAATCCAACTGTCTGATTACCCATCAACCCGACTGGGGCTCCATACAAATTCAGTATCGTGGACGGAAAATCGACAGAGAGAAGCTGCTGCGTTATCTGGTCTCCTTCCGCCACCATAATGAATTTCATGAGCAGTGCGTGGAACGTATTTTCAATGACATTCTGCGCTTCTGCCAGCCAGAGAAACTGAGCGTCTACGCACGCTACACGCGACGTGGCGGCCTGGACATTAACCCATGGCGCACCAACACCGATTTCACTCCGGCAACCGGTCGTCTGGTACGTCAGTAATCTTTTTTCTCAATTTTGCGTGTCGGATTCCGCGCGCAAGGTTGTGAAAGGTCATAAGCCAGGGCTATTGTAATCAATAGGGAATGACGTGTTGCGTCCCATAAGGAGTTTACTTGATTACACATATTAGCCCGCTTGGCTCAATGGACATGTTGTCGCAGCTGGAAGTCGATATGCTTAAACGCACGGCCAGCAGCGACCTGTATCAACTGTTTCGTAACTGTTCGCTTGCCGTTCTGAACTCCGGCAGTTTGACCGACAACAGCAAAGAACTGCTGTCACGCTTTGAAAGTTTCGATATTAACGTACTGCGCCGCGAACGGGGCGTGAAGCTGGAACTGATCAACCCACCTGAAGATGCGTTTGTTGATGGACGCATTATTCGTGCGCTACAGGCAAACCTGTTTGCCGTGCTGCGTGACATTCTGTTCGTCAATGGCCAGATCCATAACGCTGGTCGTTTTCAGCATCTGGATCTCGAAAGCTCGGTGCATATTACCAACCTCGTATTCTCGATCCTGCGTAATGCACGGGCGCTGCACGTTGGTGAAGCGCCGAACATGGTCGTCTGCTGGGGCGGTCACTCAATCAACGAGAATGAATACCTGTACGCCCGTCGCGTCGGCACCCAACTGGGCCTGCGCGAACTAAACATCTGTACCGGCTGCGGTCCGGGGGCGATGGAAGCGCCAATGAAAGGCGCTGCGGTCGGCCACGCCCAGCAGCGATACAAAGACAGCCGCTTTATTGGCATGACCGAACCGTCAATCATCGCCGCTGAACCGCCTAACCCGCTGGTAAACGAACTGATCATCATGCCGGACATTGAAAAACGTCTGGAAGCGTTCGTGCGTATCGCCCACGGTATTATCATCTTCCCGGGTGGCGTAGGGACAGCAGAAGAGCTGCTGTATCTGCTGGGGATCCTGATGAATCCTGCCAACAAAGATCAGGTTCTACCGCTGATCCTGACCGGACCAAAAGAGAGTGCGGATTACTTCCGCGTGCTGGACGAATTTATCGTGCACACGCTGGGGGAAGATGCGCGTCGCCACTATCGCATCATCATTGACGATGCGGCAGAAGTGGCGCGTCTGATGAAAAAAGCGATGCCGCTGGTGAAAGAAAACCGTCGCGACACAGGAGATGCTTACAGCTTTAACTGGTCGATTCGTATCGCGCCCGATCTGCAGATGCCGTTCGAGCCGTCCCATGAAAACATGGCCAACCTGAAGCTGTACCCGGATCAACCCGTTGAAGTATTGGCCGCCGATTTACGGCGTGCATTCTCCGGTATTGTGGCAGGTAACGTGAAGGAAGTCGGGATCCGCGCTATTGAAGAGTTTGGCCCGTACAAAATCCACGGTGACCGCGAAATGATGCGCCGCATGGACGATCTCCTGCAGGGCTTTGTTGCACAACATCGTATGAAGTTACCGGGCACTGCGTATATCCCTTGTTACGAGATCTGCGCCTAACCTTCAACACCCGCTAGCAGCGCTATAGCGGTGACAGTTTTGTCCATATCAAAGCCGGGTTTGGCGCACTTGCCTCCCGGCTTTTTTTAGTGATACCAGTCACATAGCTCCGACAATCATATAAATGCCAGTGATGATTCATAAAAAACAGCGAGCTACGCAAACGATTACCTTGAAAAACCAACCGTGATTTATCTTAGAAAATTATTATTAGTCGCCGAAATCATCTAAAAACAACAGTTTTTACAGCTGAACACGCCTATCTTCGCGCCTTCGCTTTCATGAGATATGTCGTTAATGTTAGCCTTCGCGCCCGTAAATTCGCTTTGACTATTTTTTAACAGATTAATGGCCCAAATTTATCCACATAAAAGGTGGATTATTGCATTTGGGATCCCGATCACTGATACATTCATTACTAAAATGTATCTTTCCGCCCGAAAATTATTACGGCGAAAAATTATATAAAAATCGCTCAACGAATTTCGATTTACAGTCGGGTACTTTCTCATTGGATTGACCCCAAACCCGACTTTTTAAGCTTCCTCCAGGAGAAATAGATGGAAAACACTCAAACCAGCACTATCGTTACGGGCCAGACCCGCAGCGCATGGCGCAAAACAGACACCATGTGGATGCTGGGCCTTTACGGCACGGCGATTGGGGCGGGTGTATTGTTCCTGCCGATTAACGCAGGCGTAGGCGGTATGATCCCGCTGATCATCATGGCGATCCTTGCCTTCCCAATGACCTTCTTTGCACACCGTGGCCTGACTCGCTTTGTGCTGTCCGGTAAAAATCCGGGTGAAGACATCACCGAAGTTGTAGAAGAACACTTTGGTGTTGGTGCAGGTAAACTGATTACCCTGCTCTACTTCTTCGCTATCTACCCGATTCTGTTGGTTTACAGCGTAGCCATCACCAACACGGTTGAAAGCTTCCTGACCCACCAGCTGGCGATTACGCCGCCACCGCGCGCAATCCTGTCACTGATCCTGATTGTCGGCATGATGACCATCGTGCGCTTCGGTGAGCAGATGATCGTTAAGGCGATGAGCATCCTGGTATTCCCGTTCGTTGCGGCGCTGATGCTGCTGGCGCTGTACCTGATCCCTCAGTGGAGCGGTGCGATTCTGGAAACCATGTCTTTTGACTCTGCGGCAACCACCGGCAACGGCCTGCTGTTGACCCTGTGGCTGGCAATTCCGGTAATGGTGTTCTCCTTCAACCACTCCCCGATCATCTCCTCCTTCGCCGTGGCGAAGCGTGAAGAGTACGGTGATGAAGCAGAGAAAAAATGCTCCAAGATTCTGGCATTCGCTCACATCATGATGGTACTGACCGTTATGTTCTTCGTCTTCAGCTGTGTATTCAGCCTGACTCCGGCAGACCTGGCAGCAGCGAAAGAGCAGAACATCTCGATTCTGTCTTACCTGGCGAACCACTTTAACGCGCCGATTATTGCCTGGATGGCACCGATCATCGCGATTATCGCTATCACCAAATCCTTCCTGGGCCACTACCTGGGCGCACGTGAAGGCTTCAATGGTATGGTGATTAAGTCTCTGCGCGGCAAAGGCAAATCCATCGAAATCAACAAACTGAACAAAATCACTGCGCTGTTCATGCTGGTAACCACCTGGATTGTGGCGACGCTGAACCCAAGCATCCTCGGCATGATTGAGACCCTGGGTGGCCCAATCATCGCGATGATTCTGTTCCTGATGCCGATGTATGCCATTCAGAAAGTACCGGCAATGCGTAAGTACAGCGGCCATATCAGCAACGTCTTCGTTGTGATTATGGGCCTGATCGCTATCTCCGCTATTTTCTACTCTCTGTTCAGTTAATTCCCCTGCGCCGCTCCTCGGGGCGGCGCACCTCGATACACAATGGACGCCTCATGATTAGCGTATTCGATATTTTCAAAATCGGCATTGGCCCTTCCAGCTCCCACACTGTTGGCCCGATGAAAGCAGGCAAACAATTCACGGATGACCTGATTGCACGCGGAATTCTCACTGACGTAACCCGCGTAGTGGTTGATGTCTATGGCTCTTTATCTCTGACGGGGAAAGGTCACCATACCGACATCGCGATTATTATGGGCCTGGCGGGTAATCTGCCGGATACCGTAGACATTGATGCCATTCCGTCCTTTATCCAGGATGTGAATACTCATGGGCGTTTGCTGCTGGCAGACGGTCAACATGAGGTCGAGTTCCCGGTCGATAAGTGCATGAATTTCCATGCGGACAATCTGTCCCTGCACGAAAACGGGATGCGCATTACCGCACTGGCGGGCGAAAAGGCCATTTACAGCCAGACTTACTATTCCATTGGCGGTGGGTTCATCGTTGATGAAGAACATTTTGGTTTACCGAACAACTCTCCGGTAAACGTGCCATATCCGTATAAATCCGCAGCTGATTTGCAACGTCATTGCCAGGAAACCGGCCTGTCGCTTTCCGGTCTGATGATGCAAAACGAACTGGCGCTGCACAGCAAAGAAGAGCTGGAACAGCACTTTGCTAACGTCTGGGAAGTGATGCGTAGCGGGATTGAACGCGGCATCACCACCGAAGGTGTATTGCCGGGCAAACTGCGCGTTCCGCGTCGTGCTGCTGCGCTGCGCCGCATGCTGGTCAGCAGCGACAAAACCACCACCGACCCGATGGCGGTTGTTGACTGGATCAACATGTTCGCGCTGGCCGTGAACGAAGAAAACGCAGCCGGTGGACGCGTGGTGACTGCACCAACCAACGGTGCATGCGGGATTGTTCCTGCCGTACTGGCGTATTATGACAAGTTTATCCGTGAAGTGAACGCTAACTCGCTGGCACGCTACATGCTGGTCGCGAGCGCCATTGGTTCACTGTACAAGATGAACGCCTCTATCTCTGGTGCCGAAGTCGGCTGTCAGGGTGAAGTTGGCGTCGCCTGCTCCATGGCAGCGGCTGGTCTGGCTGAACTGCTGGGCGGTAGCCCAATGCAGGTATGCATCGCGGCAGAAATCGGTATGGAACACAACCTGGGTCTGACCTGCGACCCGGTTGCCGGCCAGGTTCAGGTACCGTGCATTGAGCGTAATGCCATTGCTTCGGTTAAAGCGGTGAACGCTGCACGTATGGCGCTGCGCCGTACCAGTGAACCACGCGTGTGCCTCGATAAAGTTATCGAGACCATGTACGAAACCGGTAAAGACATGAATGCCAAATACCGCGAAACCTCTCGTGGTGGTCTGGCGATGAAGATTGTCACCTGCGATTAATTCTCAGCACATTTTCGTATCTGTAGGCCGGATAAGGCGCTCGCCGCATCCGGCTTTTATTACCTGCTGGCGCTTCGCTTATCAGGCTTTCGGATAGCGCTCTTTCGCAATGCTCGTCTCCACTCGTCGTGAATGTTACCCTACAGACTAATTTGTTAGGGAGAACACCGTGGCCGTCCACCTGCTCATTGTTGATGCACTGAATCTCATCCGCCGTATTCACGCAGTACAGGGCTCCCCCTGCGTGGAGACATGCCAGCACGCGCTCGATCAGCTGATTGTGCACAGTCAACCCACGCACGCCGTGGCGGTATTTGATGACGAAGCGCGTAACAGCGGCTGGCGTCACCAACGGTTACCTGACTACAAAGCCGGTCGCCCGCCGATGCCTGACGATTTACACCAGGAAATGTCCGCCTTACGCGCCGCTTTTGAACAGCGCGGCGTCTGCTGCTGGGTATCCAGCGGGAATGAAGCCGATGATTTAGCCGCCACTCTGGCGGTGAAAGTTAGCCAGGCGGGACACCAGGCGACTATCGTCTCAACCGATAAAGGCTACTGTCAGCTACTCTCCCCAACGCTGCGGATTCGCGATTATTTCCAGAAACGCTGGCTGGATGCGCCGTTTATCGAGAAAGAGTTCGGCGTACTGCCGCAACAACTGCCAGACTATTGGGGACTGGCCGGGATCAGCAGTTCTAAAATACCGGGGGTTGCCGGTATTGGTCCTAAAAGCGCCACACAACTGCTGGCACAGTTTCCAACGCTGGAGGCGCTGTATGAACATCTGGATGACGTACCGGAGAAATGGCGCAAGAAACTCGAAGAACATCGGGAGATGGCGTTTTTGTGCCGCGATATCGCGCGGCTGCAAACGGACTTACATATCGACGGAAACCTACAGCAGCTACGGCTGGCGCGGTAGTCTTATTTCCGGATGGCGCTGCGCTTATCCGGCCTACTTATCGTACAACCCTGTAGGCCAGATAAACGCCAGGTGATTACCAGGCAGTATGGTACAGCTCAACGATATCCCCAAGGCTCGCTTCACGCGGATTTCCCCCGGTACAAACATCGTCAAATGCGGCTTGCGCCAGCGCAGGAATATCCTCTTTACGGACGCCAACATCGCGTAGATGCAGTGGGATACCTACATCGCGATTAAGGGCGAAGACGGCATCCACCGCCGCTTTGCGTGCATCTGCCAGCGTCAGTCCTTCAACCTTAACCCCCATTACCCGGGCAATATCGCGGAATTTTTCCCCGGTGAATTCGGCGTTATAGTGCATCACGTGCGGCAGCAAAATGGCATTCGCGACGCCGTGCGGCGTGTTGTAGAACGCGCCTAACGGGTGTGCCATACCATGCACTAATCCCAGACCTACGTTGGAGAAACCCATCCCGGCAACGTACTGGCCCAGAGCCATCGCTTCCCCCGCCTGGCTGTCGCCCGCAACGGAACCGCGTAATGACCCGGCAATAATTTCGATGGCTTTAATGTGCAGCGCATCGGTAAGCGCCCACGCAGCCCGCGTGATGAAGCCTTCAATGGCATGAGTCAGTGCATCTACGCCAGTAGCCGCTTTTAATGCAGCAGGCATGCCGTCCATCATGTCAGCATCAATGAACGCCACCTGCGGGATGTCATGTGGATCGACACAAACAAACTTACGCCGATTCTCTTCGTCAGTGATCACGTAGTTAATGGTCACTTCCGCCGCCGTTCCCGCAGTGGTTGGGATAGCCATAACTGGCACGCTCGGGAAGCGTGTCGGCGATAACCCTTCAAGGCTGCGTACATCCGCAAACTCTGGGTTATTGTTAATAATGCCAATCGCTTTACAGGTATCCTGCGGGGAGCCTCCACCAATGGCGACCAGATAGTCTGCGCCGCTTTGCTGAAAGACACTCAATCCTTCCTGCACTACCGCAATGGTTGGATTAGGAATAACGCCTGAATAGATTTCCCATGCCAGACCTGCAGCATCCATTCGGGAAGTCACCTTCTCAACAACGCCGCACTGCACCAGATTTTTATCAGTCACAATCAACGCTTTGCGATAACCACGACGAATAACTTCATCGGTTAATGCGCCAACAGCGCCCCGGCCAAACCATGCCGTTTCGTTCAGAATCATTCTGTTCGCCATCGTTTTATCTCCTATTCCTCAATACGCAATCCGTATGTTTTGAATTTTTCCAGCACAATAGCGATAGCCTCATCATCCAGTACCGGAACCGGATCGGTAATCGCCAGCGTGCTGAGATAAAGCTGCGCCAGCACTTCCACTTCATGCGCTAACCACAGGGCTTTTTCCAGATTTTCTTCGCAGGCGATCAGTCCATGATGCTGCAACAGCGTTGCTTTTCGGTTTTTCAGCGCTACCGCAACGTGCTCGGAAAGCTCACGCGTGCCAAACGTCGCATATGGCGCACAGGGAATTGAGTTACCGCCAGCCGCCGCAATCATGTAATGGATTGCCGGGATTGGCCGGTTGAGAATAGAAACAGCAGTACAATGCACGGCATGATTATGGACCACCGCCTGAGCATCGGGACGCGTCTGATAAGCGGCCATATGGAACCGCCACTCGCTGGAAGGTAATTTCCCTTCTTCGTGCTGCCCCTCAGCATTGATGTACACTATGTGGGATTCGGTGAGTTTGTCATAGGGAATACCCGTCGGGGTAATTAACATCCCGTCCTGGTAACGCACACTTACATTACCCGCAGTCCCCTGATTCAGCCCCAGACGGGTCATTTCCAGGCAGGTATTGATAATCTGCCGTGCCAGCGTATTTCGTTCCATTACTTACCTCTCTCAGTGAGTCAAAATGCGACAACAGAACATTGCTAATACCTCGACGCTCTGTTGATTTAAGCGGGTATTTGCTAACTATCATCATGCTGAATAAAGAGAAGGGAATTTTTAGCACTGGATTTTGTGATGTTCATCAACTAATAACGATGAATAAAAACATGCAAGCATAATATTACAATTGCAAAATGTCCGTTCTTAATAAAACCATTGTAAAACGGTCATTTGCGAATAAATTGTTACCATTGCCCGTTTTCCACTTAACTAATTAATTCGGGCATTATCCCTGTGGCTTTTTAATTTATTTTCCTCAAACGGTCATTGTTTTAAAGAAATTAAAGTGATGATAATCACATAAACCCACACCCTGAGCATAAATGTGACCACCATCATATTAATGGCCGGTTTTTATTTGAAAATGAATTCATGAGTTCATTCATGAAGGCCAATTTTATCTGGCAGGTTACCGGAACTCACCTGGATTAGCAGGTTGGTAAAAATCACCAATCGTACTCTTAAGCTGTTGAACATGCTTATGAACTGATGAGGATGCTATGGGAAACACATCAATACAAACACAAAGTTTTCATGCGGTAGAGCGGGGGCAGACAAAAAATTATGTCATTCCCTTCGCGTTACTCTGTTCACTGTTTTTTCTTTGGGCGGTTGCCAATAATCTTAATGACATTTTATTACCACAATTTCAGCAAGCATTTACATTAACAAACTTTCAGGCTGGTCTGATTCAATCTGCTTTTTATTTTGGTTATTTCGTCATTCCAATCCCAGCCGGGATCCTGATGAAAAAACTAAGTTATAAAGCAGGAATTATTACCGGATTATTCTTATATGCCATCGGTGCAGCATTATTCTGGCCAGCGGCTGAGGTAATGAATTACACCTTATTCCTGATTGGCCTATTTATTATTGCGGCGGGCTTAGGTTGTCTGGAAACGGCTGCCAACCCTTTTGTAACCGTACTGGGCCCGGAAAGCGGTGGTCACTTCCGATTAAATCTCGCGCAAACTTTTAACTCATTTGGTGCCATTATTGCGGTTGTTTTTGGGCAAAGTCTTATTTTGTCTAATGTGCCACATCAATCTCAAGACGTACTCGATAAGATGGCACCAGAACAGCTAAGCGCCTACAAGCACAGCCTGGTGTTATCGGTTCAAACCCCTTATATGATCATCGTCGCGGTGGTTTTGCTGGTCGCCCTGCTGATCATGTTTACCAAGTTTCCGACCCTGCAAAGTGACGATCACAGTGACAACGCTCAGAGTTCATTCTCCGCGTCCCTTTCCCGCCTGGTGCGCATTCGCCACTGGCGTTGGGCGGTACTGGCGCAGTTCTGCTACGTCGGTGCACAAACTGCCTGCTGGAGCTACCTGATTCGCTACGCAATCGAAGAGATCCCAGGCATGACGCCAGGTTTCGCCGCCAACTACCTGACCGGCACCATGGTGTGCTTCTTTATCGGTCGTTTCTCCGGCACCTGGCTTATCAGTCGCTTTGCGCCGCATAAAGTGCTGGCCGCATATGCCCTGCTTGCCATGATCCTGTGCCTGATTTCCGCCTTCACCGGTGGCCAGATCGGCCTGCTGGCCCTGACGTTGTGCAGCGCATTTATGTCGATTCAGTACCCAACCATTTTTTCTCTGGGGATCAAAAATCTGGGACAAGACACCAAATACGGCTCGTCTTTTATCGTCATGACTATCATTGGCGGCGGCATTGTGACCCCGGTGATGGGCTTTGTCAGCGATGCCGCTGGCAATATCCCGACCGCTGAACTGGTCCCGGCGCTTTGCTTCGCCATCATCTTTATTTTTGCCCGCTTCCGTTCACAAACGGCAGCCAACTGAATATTTATCCGAATAACGTGAGGAATCTGTGATGAAAAAAATCAGCTTACCAAAAATTGGTATTCGCCCGGTTATTGACGGACGTCGTATGGGTGTACGTGAGTCGCTCGAAGAGCAAACCATGAATATGGCTAAAGCTACCGCAGCGCTTATCACTGAAAAACTTCGTCATGCCTGCGGCGCACAAATTGAATGTGTGATTGCCGATACCTGTATCGCCGGCATGGCAGAATCCGCGGCCTGTGAAGAAAAATTCAGCAGCCAGAATGTTGGCGTGACGATTACAGTTACCCCATGTTGGTGCTACGGCAGTGAAACCATCGACATGGATCCGATGCGCCCGAAAGCGATCTGGGGCTTCAACGGTACGGAACGTCCGGGGGCGGTTTACCTGGCCGCCGCACTGGCAGCTCACAGCCAAAAAGGCCTTCCTGCCTTCTCCATCTATGGTCATGACGTACAGGATGCAGACGACACTTCTATCCCTGCCGATGTTGAAGAAAAACTGCTGCGTTTTGCCCGTGCCGGTTTAGCGGTTGCCAGTATGAAAGGGAAAAGCTACCTGTCTGTCGGTGGAGTATCAATGGGCATCGCCGGTTCTATCGTCGACCATAACTTCTTTGAATCCTGGCTGGGTATGAAGGTGCAGGCGGTTGATATGACCGAGCTGCGTCGTCGCATTGACCAGAAAATCTATGATGAAACCGAGCTGGAAATGGCGCTGGCGTGGGCGGACAAAAACTTCCGCTACGGCGAAGATCAGAACGCACAACAATATAAGCGTAACGCAGAACAAAGCCGCGCGGTGCTGAAAGAAAGTCTGCTGATGGCTATGTGCATTCGCGACATGATGCAGGGTAACAAAAAGCTGGCAGACAAAGGTCTGGTCGAAGAATCCCTGGGCTATAACGCGATCGCCGCAGGCTTCCAGGGCCAGCGTCACTGGACCGATCAATACCCAAATGGCGATACCGCCGAAGCGTTGCTCAACAGCTCCTTTGACTGGAATGGCGTTCGTGAACCGTTCGTTGTCGCGACAGAAAACGACAGCCTGAACGGCGTGGCGATGCTGTTCGGCCATCAACTCACCGGCACGGCCCAGGTCTTTGCCGATGTGCGCACCTACTGGTCGCCAGAGGCGGTTGAACGCGTCACGGGTAAACCACTGACCGGTCTTGCTGAGCACGGCATTATTCACTTGATTAACTCCGGTTCTGCGGCACTGGACGGTTCCTGCAAACAGCGCGACAGCGAAGGTAAACCGACCATGAAACCACACTGGGAAATCTCGCAGAAAGAGGCGGATGAATGCCTGGCGGCAACCGAATGGTGCCCGGCTATTCACGAATACTTCCGTGGGGGCGGTTACTCATCTCGCTTCCTGACTGAAGGCGGTGTGCCGTTCACCATGAGCCGTATCAACATCATCAAAGGGTTGGGGCCGGTGCTGCAAATCGCGGAAGGCTGGAGCGTGGAGCTGCCGAAAGATATGCACGACCAGCTTGATGCGCGTACCAACTCCACATGGCCAACCACCTGGTTTGCTCCGCGCTTAACCGGCAAGGGCCCGTTCAGCGACGTCTATTCCGTCATGGCTAACTGGGGCGCTAACCACGGGGTGCTGACGATTGGTCACGTAGGTGCGGACTTTATCACTCTGGCTGCCATGCTGCGTATCCCGGTGTGCATGCACAACGTGGAAGACGAGAAAATTTATCGTCCTTCCTCCTGGGCCGCCCACGGTATGGATACGGAAGGTCAGGATTACCGCGCTTGTCAGAACTACGGTCCGCTGTATAAGCGTTAAACATCGAGCGATTGCCTGATGGCGGCGCGGCCTACGAAGCACACGGTTTTGTAGGCCGGATAAGGCGAAGCCGCCATCCGGAAATAGGTAATCTCCCAGGAGCAATTATGAAACAAGAGGTTATTCTGGTTCTCGACTGTGGCGCGACCAACGTGCGGGCCATTGCCGTTGACCGACAGGGAAAGATTGTCGCCCGCGCAGCGACCCCGAACGCCAGTGACATCGCCGCAGAAAACAGTGCCTGGCACCAATGGTCGCTGGAGGCCATTCTGCAACGCTTTGCCGACTGCTGTCAGCGGCTTTCCTTACAACTGGCCGCCTGCCAAATTCGCGGGATCGCCGTCACCACCTTCGGCGTGGATGGCGCGCTGGTGGATAAGAACGGAAAACAACTGTATCCGGTGATCAGCTGGAAATGCCCACGTACCGCAGCGGTTATGGAGAATATCCATCGCTACATGTCACCGCAGCAACTGCAGGAAATCTCCGGCGTTGGGGCGTTTAGCTTCAATACGCTGTACAAACTGGTATGGCTGAAAGAGAACCACCCGCAATTACTGGAACAGGCGCACGCCTGGCTGTTTATCTCGTCGCTTATCAACCAACGTTTAACCGGCGAGTTCACAACTGACATCACCATGGCGGGAACCAGCCAGATGCTGGATATCCAGCAACGTGATTTCAGCCAGGACATTTTGCAGGCAACAGGCATACCGCGTCGCCTGTTTCCGCGCCTGGTTGAAGCAGGCGAACAAATTGGAGTACTGCAACGCGAGGCCGCCAACCAGCTCGGACTTCCAGAGGGTATTCCGGTCATCTCTGCCGGACACGACACACAGTTTGCGCTATTTGGCGCAGGCGCCCAACAGGATGAACCGGTACTCTCTTCCGGCACATGGGAAATTCTGATGGTGCGCAGTGCGCAGGTAAACACCTCCCTGCTCAGCCATTATGCGGGCTCCACCTGTGAGCTGGATAGTCAGGCTGGGCTTAACAATCCCGGAATGCAGTGGCTGGCCTCCGGCGTGCTTGAATGGGTTCGAAAGCTGTTATGGACCGAGGACACGCCCTGGCAAACGTTGATTGATGAAGCTCGGGATATTCCCGCTGGTGCCGAAGGGGTGAAGATGCACTGCGACCTGCTGGCCTGTCAGAATGCGGGCTGGCAAGGGGTTACCCTCAATACTACCCGTGGGCACTTTTATCGCGCCGCGCTGGAAGGACTGACAGAACAGCTGCAGCGGAATCTGCAAACGCTGGAAAAAATCGGCCATTTCCAGGCCACTGAACTGCTATTAGTTGGCGGGGGCAGCCGCAACATCTTGTGGAACCAAATCAAAGCGAACGTTCTCGGGATCCCTGTCAAAGTGCTGGATGATGCCGAAACTACCGTGGCAGGCGCCGCAATGTTTGCCTGGTCAGGCATCGGGGAATTTACCTCCCCGGAGCAGGCGCGCGAACAGGTGCGCTATCAGTACCGTTACTTCTATCCGCAAACCGAATCCGAACTCACAGGAGTCGAGTAACATGCTTAAAACGATATCTCCCTTAATTTCCCCCGACTTACTGAAAGTGCTGGCCGAAATGGGACACGGCGATGAGATTATCTTTTCCGATGCCCACTTCCCGGCCAACAGCATGGGGCCGCAGGTCATCCGCGCTGACGGTCTGCTGGTCAGCGATCTGCTGCGGGCGCTTATTCCGCTATTTGAACTGGACAGCTACGCCCCACCGCTGGTGATGATGGCTGCGGTTGAAGGTGACACTCTCGATCCTGACGTTGAGGCTCGCTATCGTCAGGCACTTTCATTACAGACCCCCTGCCCGGACATCACGCGTATTGACCGCTATGCCTTTTACGAACGAGCACAAAAGGCGTTTGCGATCGTTATCACAGGAGAGCGGGCAAAGTACGGGAATATTCTTTTAAAAAAAGGGGTAACGCCGTAATCTCTGGTCAGAATGCCCGTCAGGTACGGGCATTCATCATTAGATGAGGATCAGAACATGAAAGCGGCGCGCCAGCAGGCAATCGTAGATCTGCTTACTAACCACAAAAGCCTGACAACCGAAGCCCTGGCTTTGCAGCTTAACGTCAGCAAAGAGACCATCCGCCGCGATCTCAGCGAGTTACAGACCCAGGGAAAAGTGTTACGCAACCACGGTCGGGCCAAAGTTATTCACCGGGAAAATCAGGACAGCGGTGACCCATTTCATATTCGACTCAAAAGCCACTATGCACACAAAGCGGATATCGCCCGTGAAGCGTTGGCATGGATCGAAGAAGGTATGGTAATTGCCTTAGACGCCAGCTCTACCTGCTGGTATCTGGCGCGACAGTTACCGGACATCAACATTCACGTTTTTACCAACAGCCAGCCCATCTGCCAGGA
Organism: Citrobacter sp. Cpo103; assembly: GCF_030332605.1. Lineage (NCBI taxonomy): Bacteria > Pseudomonadati > Pseudomonadota > Gammaproteobacteria > Enterobacterales > Enterobacteriaceae > Citrobacter > Citrobacter sp. Cpo103. The sequence continues at coordinate 70,057 of NZ_JAOWHO010000034.1, forward strand.
ATTGGCTAAACGTGAACACATTCAGCTTATCAGCTCCGGCGGTCGTCTTGAGCGCAAATACGGTTGCTACGTTAATCCCTCGCTTATCTCGCAGCTAAAACCACTCGAGATTGACCTGTTTATTTTTTCCTGCGAAGGGATCGACAGCGACGGTGCGCTCTGGGACTCAAATGCAACCAACGCAGACTTCAAATCCATTCTGCTTAAGCGTGCATCGCAGTCTTTATTACTGATCGATAAAAGTAAATTTAATCGTTCGGGAGAGGCCAGAATTGGGCATCTGGATGATGTGACGCATATTGTTTCAGATACACAGCTGATTGAAGCAATCCAGGCCGAATAGGGCGATTACGCCGCCATCCGACCTGGGTTGTAGCCTTATCGCTCGTCGCGACGACCGCCGACGGCAGCCCACAGACGACGTACGTGAACGGTTACTTCTTCACGGTCATGATACAACTGACGCGCCTGAATCTGGGCATTTACACCATGTTCATCAAGCTGGGTCTGAATGTAAGCCAGGTTCTGCGATACCTCTTCGTAGCGTTTTTTCATCGGCAGCTTGAGGTTGAAGATCGTCTCACGACACCAGCCGTTGACCAGCCATTGTGCCATCAGCGCGGCAACCTTCGCCGGCTTCTCCACCATGTCACAGACCATCCACGAAATGTTGTTGCGATTCGGACGGTACTTAAATCCGTCTTCACGCAGCCAGGTGACCTGTCCGGTATCCATCAGGCTTTGCGCCATCGGGCCGTTATCCACGGAGTAAACCCACATGTTGCGTTTAACCAGCTGATAGGTCCATCCGCCCGGGCAGGCGCCTAAATCCACCGCATACATCCCGTTCGCCAGACGCTCATCCCATTCATCGGCAGGGATAAACACGTGCAGCGCTTCTTCCAGCTTGAGCGTTGAACGGCTCGGCGCATCGGCTGGAAACTTCAGACGCGGAATCCCCATGTAAAACGGTGAGTTATTGTCAGGCCAGGAATAGCCGGTATAACAACAGCCAGGGGCGATAAAGAAGACGTGAACCACCGGACGCTTTGGCGTTTCATACTTTGCCAGTACGCCCGCTTCGCGCAGCGCTGCACGCAACGGTACGGTAAATTTACGGCAAAATTTAACCAGCTCTTTGCTTTCATTGGTGTCGGCAACTTCTACTCGCAGATCGCCACCCTTTTCCACCACGCCCTGCAACATGCCAACGATCGGCGTAATGCGATCTTCCGGCGGTAAGTATTGCAGCAACTCGCCCACCACAAACATTTGACGAGCAAAAATCAGCGAACTAAACGGCAGCTCTTTCACTAACTTTTCAGCATCGTCCTGCTGATAGCATTCGAAGATGACGTAACCCGCATTGTCTTTCACGCGGGCAAAACCGAAGATTTCCCGGCGTCCTGCTTTATCCGTAATTTCTGCGGCGCACTCTTTTTCAAAACCTGGGCGACACAACAATACAACCTTATTCATGGCTAACGCCCTTACGTTTCAATCGAATAGCGCCCACTAACATCAGCGCCCAGCCTACGAGGAAGCTGAAGCCGCCAACAGGGGTAACAAACGCCCACAGGCGTAAATGAGAGAGCGCGAGACAATACAGGCTGCCGCTAAACAGCACTGTACCTAATGCCAGAAACACGCTACTCCAGTAAAACCAAATACTAATGCGCCGTTGCATGGCGACGGCCAGGCCAAAGATAGCCAGCGTATGAAACGCCTGATACTCAAGGCCGGTCTGAATCCACCCCATTTCAACAACACCGAGGGTTTTACTCAGAACATGTGCCCCAAAGGCGCCCAACGCCACAAAAATAAAGCCACTTACGGCGGCAAAAATCAGCATAAAACGGCTGGTCATTTGAATACCCTACGTAAATTATTGTTCATAACGAAAGCGGAATTTTTCTTGTTCCGTGGCCGCTTTCGCCAGAATCCACTGACGGAAGGCGGCTATTTTACCCAGTTCTGCCTGACTGTCATGACAAACCAGATAAAATGCGTTTTTGCTGACCAGAACATCGTTAAACGGACAGACCAGACGTCCGGCTTCAATTTCGGACTGCGCCATGACGTTGTTAGCCAGCGCGATCCCCTGTCCATGGATTGCAGCCTGTAGCACCATGGCGCTATGGCTGAAGATAGGTCCTTGCTGTACGTTGATATGATTCAGGCCAAGCTGGCGCGTATAGGCTTGCCAGTCTCGTCGCGACGCATCATGCAATAAAGTGTGTTTTGCCAGGTCGTCCGGTGTCTTTAGCGGTTTATCACCGGTAAGCAACAGCGGAGAGCAGACCGGCAATAAATATTCTGCGTACAATTTTTCCACGCGCAGACCCGGCCAGTTGCCACGTCCGTAGAAAATCGCCACATCAACATCATCAGCCAGTTTGTCTTCCTGACGGTCCACCGCCTGGATCCTGACATCGATTCCCGGATAAGCTGAGTTAAAGCTAGAGAGTCTGGGCACCAGCCATTGGATCGCAAAACTGGGCAATAAACTCACGGTAAGCGCACCTTTTGCACTGCGTGCCTGAAGTTTACGCGTCGCGTCGGTTAATTGCGAAAAAATCTCTTTAATGTCGAGAAAGTAGCTTTGACCTTCTTCCGTTAACAGCAAAGATCGATTGCGTCGACGAAACAGTTTTAGCCCCAAAAAATCCTCAAGTGACTTGATTTGGTGACTTACTGCGGCCTGCGTCACAAAAAGCTCTTCTGCTGCGCGAGTAAAGCTTAAATGACGCGCTGCAGCATCAAAAACACGTAACGCATTTAAGGGTGGTAATCGTTTTGACATGACTTTTAGGCTTTGATGTTAAATGAATTTAACAATTAGCTAACAGGCTGTAACCTATTAGTTTTTTTTATCTGAGCCATTATAAATTGTCCGTTGAGGTTCTACCAGCAAATACCTATAGTGGCGGCACTTCCTGAAGCCGGAACGAAAAGTTTTATCGGAATGCGTGTTCTGGTGGGCTTTTGGCTTACGGTTGTGATGTTGTGTTGTTGTGTTTGCAATTGGTCTGCGATTCAGACCATGGTAGCAAAGCTACCCTTTTTCACTTCCTGTACATTTACCCTGTCTGTCCATAGTGATTAATGTAGCACCGCCAAATTGCGGTGCTTTTTTTTGACCACGTTTCGTCGATGGCCGACCTGCTATTATTGCTCCAGTTCTACCATCTCTTTCACGTCAGTACGGTTAATCTGCTGTTTGTTGCCGTTAGCGTCTTTATACGAAATCATCCCCGTCTCATTATCGGTCTGTGGTTTACCATCAGCTACGATTGATCGGCCATCATTGGTGTGCATCACGTAATTCGAACCAGAACAGGCGCTCAGGGCAAAAGTCAGCATACAGGCAGAAATTATGGCGGCAGTCTTTTTCATCTTCTTCTCCTTAAAGCGATTTATGCTATTAAAAACATACTCCGTAACAGGCAAAATTGTTCGCCTAACGCTATTTAGCATAAGACACTGAACGGGCTTTGCCAGGATATCCAGAGTATTCCGATGGTTAGCACAACCCTTGTATCAATGCCCTTTTTGCGCCACGATCGGTTTACTGAACTGAGGAATACCATGAACGCTTTTAACCCCGCGCAGTTTCGCGCACAATTTCCCGCACTCAACGATGCTGGCGTTTATCTCGACAGCGCTGCTACGGCGCTGAAGCCGCAGGCGGTCATTGAGGCAACCCATCAGTTTTATAGCCTGAGTGCCGGGAACGTCCATCGCAGCCAGTTTGCTGAAGCCCAGCGCCTGACCGCTCGCTATGAAGCCGCGCGGGAAAAAGTCGCACACCTGATTAATGCGTCGGATGACAAAACCATCGTCTGGACCCGCGGCACAACGGAAGCGATCAACATGGTTGCCCAAAGCTATGCGCGTCCACGCCTTCAACCGGGTGATGAGATTATCGTTAGCGCAGCGGAACATCACGCCAACCTCGTTCCCTGGCTGATGGTCGCGGAGCAAACGGGGGCTAAGGTCGTCAAACTCCCACTCAACCCCCATTTATTGCCAGACGTTGAGCGCCTCACGCAGCTCATTACCCCGCGCAGCCGCATTCTGGCGCTCGGGCAAATGTCGAACGTCACTGGTGGCTGCCCGGATCTGGCCCGCGCCATTACGCTCGCCCATGCGGCTGGCATGGTGGTGATGGTTGATGGTGCCCAGGGAATTGTGCATTACCCTGCCGATGTACAGCAGTTGGATATTGATTTCTATGCGTTTTCAGGCCACAAGCTATATGGCCCCACCGGTATTGGCGTGCTGTACGGTAAGCCGGAACTGCTGGAAGCCATGTCTCCCTGGCTTGGGGGCGGTAAGATGATTAGCGAAGTCAGTTTTGACGGTTTCACCACTCAGCCCGCACCATGGAAGCTGGAAGCCGGTACGCCTAACGTTGCAGGCGTTATCGGGCTAAGCGCGGCGCTCGAATGGCTGGCGGACGTCGACGTTGCACAGGCCGAAAACTGGAGCCGGGGTCTGGCGACGCTGGCAGAAGATGCCCTGGCGAAACGCCCTGGCTTTCGTTCCTTCCGCTGCCAGGACTCCAGTCTGTTAGCCTTTGATTTCGCGGGTGTTCATCACAGCGATATGGTCACTCTGCTGGCCGAATATGGCATTGCGCTGCGCGCGGGGCAACACTGTGCACAGCCTCTGCTGGCGGAACTTGGCGTATCCGGAACACTACGCGCCTCATTTGCCCCTTATAATACCCAAAGCGATGTGGATGCGTTGGTCGCAGCCGTCGACCGCGCGCTGGAAATATTGGTGGATTAATGACAAGCCCTCTGTTCGCCGGACACCCGTTTGGCACAACCGTAACCGAAGAGACGTTACGCAATACCTTTATCCCGCTTACTCAGTGGGAAGATAAATATCGCCAGCTGATTCTGCTGGGTAAGCAGTTGCCGGCGCTTCCGGATACGCTAAAGGCGCAGGCCAAAGAAATTTCGGGCTGCGAAAACCGCGTCTGGCTGGGGCATACTCTTCATGAGAATGGCACTCTGCATTTCTTCGGCGACAGCGAAGGTCGAATAGTACGCGGGCTGTTGGCGGTATTACTCACGGCGGTCGAAGGTAAAACCGCAGCCGAGTTACTGGCGCGTTCGCCGATGGCGTTATTTGACGAACTGGGTTTACGCGCGCAGCTCAGCGCCTCGCGTAGCCAGGGGCTGCATGCTCTAAACGAGGCGATTCTCGAGGCGGCCCAGAAAGTCGGATGACGACGCAGATACGTCTTATCCGGCCTACAACACTGCACGAACCGTAGGTCGGATAAGCATAGCGCCATCCGACACAATCAGGCCTGACGCGCGGCCTTCGCCATCATCTTCTTCAGCGCATGGGAGACAGCAACAAAGCCAAAGGTGGCTGTCACCATGGTAGCCGCGCCAAACCCGGACGCGCAATCCATACGCTTCGGCCCTTCCGCCGTCGCTTTCATAGCACATACCGAGCCATCCGCCTGCGGGTAAACCAGCGCTTCGGTCGAGAACACGCAGTCCACGCCCAGCTTGCCTTTGCTGTTTTTCACCACGCCAAAATCGCTTTTCAGCCGCTCACGCAGCTTGGCCGCCAGCGGATCCTGGATGGTTTTTGCCAAATCAACGACCTGAATCTGCGTAGGATCGATCTGTCCGCCCGCACCACCGGTGGTCACCAGCGGAATTTTGTTACGCCGACAGTACGCGATCAGTGCCGCTTTTGGGCGCACGCTATCAATCGCATCGATGACGTACGAAAATCCTGCATTCATATATTCAGCAACGTTATCTGGCGTAACAAAATCATCGACCACGTTCACCCGGCACTCCGGGTTAATTTGTCGGATACGCTCCGCCATCACTTCAGCTTTTGCCAGACCGACGTTATCACGCAGCGCATGGATCTGGCGGTTTGTATTGGTGACGCACACATCATCCATATCAATGAGTGTGATAGCGCCAATACCGGTTCGCGCCAGCGCTTCCGCCGCCCATGACCCTACTCCGCCAATCCCAACCACGCAAACGTGCGATTGGGCAAACAGCTGCAACGCATTTTCGCCATACAGACGTGCCGTACCACCAAAACGTTGGCGCCAGGCATCGCTAATAACCACAGACATAGAACCTCAAATTCATTAATACCGAGCAGTCTGACTACCTGATGTCGGCTACGCCTTATCAGGCCTACTCAATAATGTAGGCTTGATAAGCGAAGCACCATCCGGCAATTAACCGCTGAACACGTTACCCGCACCCGGCGCTGTTTTTAGTACCCATACGCGACCGTAGTGATTATACCACCCGGCACGGTGTCCGGCGTCAGCGCCAATACCCTGATAGATGTCGAAGTGTTGCCCTTTAATAGCCCCACCCACATCTAACGCCACCATCAGGCGCAGTTCGTACTGGCCGGTAAACTTGCCGTTATTGTCCAGTAACGGGACTTCCGCCAGTAACGTTGTGCCCGCAGGAATGATACTACGGTCAGAAGCTACGGACGCGCGGCCAATCAGCGGCACCGCGCTGGCCCCTTTCACCGGAGCAAAAGATTGCGGTTTAAAGAAGACAAACGATGGGTTCTGCTCCAGCAGCTCACGCACTTCGGCTTCGCTGTGCGTCTCACCCCAGTGGCGAATAGCCTGCATCGACATATCTTCTTTTTTCACTTCGCCACGGTCGATAAGCACTTTACCGATACTGCGATAGGCGTGGCCATTTTTCCCGGCATAGCTAAAGAAGTTGAGCGGGCTGCCATCGCCAAAATCGATGTAGCCACTGCCCTGAACATCCATAATGAAGTTATCCATCAGGGAGTTGCTGTATGCCAGAATATAATTGTCGCTTAGCGCGCCCGCGTAGATCTCGGCACGAGAGGGTAAGCGCCCACGTTTTGGCGGCATGCGATAGATAGGATACTGAAACTCGCCCTGGCGCGTATGGCGCGCCTGGATAACCGGTGTGTAGTAACCGGTAAACTGGACGTTACCGTAGTTGTCCGCCCCTTCCATTTGCCAGGCATCAATACCAAACTGGCGCATACTGCGCGTATCACCGCCCGCACGTAACCATTGCTGGATAGCGTTGTAGACGTTGCTCTGGTTGCCGTACAAACGTGGCGAAGCGCTGCGAATTTGATTAACCTGCTCGGCGAAATCACCGGCATTGATTGGCGCGCCAACCGCATCAGGCTGGTTCACCAGTGAGAAAGGCTGGGTAAATTTCCCGTCTTTATACTGCTGCCCACGATCGGTGGGTTTTGAGGAACACGCGGCGAGCATCGCGACTACAGCTCCCGCCAGAAGATATTTTGCCCAACGTCCTTTCATTGTTCTCGTCTTATGTTGCCTGAATGCGAGACGAAGATAACAAACCCCCGAACCTAATGAAATGCGTATACATACCCGAACGCAAATTTTGAGCAAAAAATAATCCAGAATGCGTTGTTTTTGTTCATTTTCACCCTAAAAACGTGATCAAGGTGAAAAAAGGGTTGCATGAAAATGCGAGCAGAGTATAGTGCGCATCCACGGACGCGGGGTGGAGCAGCCTGGTAGCTCGTCGGGCTCATAACCCGAAGGTCGTCGGTTCAAATCCGGCCCCCGCAACCAACACATTAAACACCTTAACGGGTGTTTTTTTGTTTCTGTTGCCCATAAAAAAAGCGCTTTTCAGCGCTTTTTTGTTATCCCCTTCTCGCCAGCGTCGCCCCATCGGCAAAGTAGGCTTTAATCCCTGCCAGAATCGACTCTGCAACTTCCTGCTGGAAGGTCGCCGTTTTGAGTTTACGCTCTTCCTCAACGTTACTGATAAATGCCGTTTCGACCAGAATAGACGGGATATCTGGCGCTTTTAGTACCGCAAACCCGGCCTGTTCAACCTGATTCTTGTGCAGATTGTTGATTTTGCCAAGCTTGTTCAATACCGCTTTACCAAACTTCAGGCTGTCGGCGATGGTCAGCGACTGCACCATATCGAACATGGTGTGGTCGACGTAGCGGTCACCGCTCTTACTGACGCCACCAATGAGATCCGAGGCGTTCTGGGTCTGCGCCAGATATTTCGCGGCGGTACTTGTCGCGCCTTTGGTCGAGAGCGCAAACACCGACGAACCGCTGGGTTGTCGACTGGTAAAGGCATCGGCGTGAATAGAGACAAACAGGTCAGCACGCTGCTTCTGCGCTTTCGCCACGCGGACTTTAAGCGGAATGAAGATATCTTCATTTCGTGTCATAAAGACCTTCATGTTGCCCTCTTTCTCTATGAGGGCTCGCAGGCGGCGGGCAATCTGCAGCACCACATCCTTTTCACGCGTCTTGTATTTCCCCACCGCACCGGAGTCTTCTCCGCCGTGGCCCGGATCCAGCATAATGACAATGGGACGATCGCGCCCCGCTTTACCCGGCTGTGGGCCACTTTGTGCAGGTGGCACCTGTTTATCCAGATCGCCCTTGTTGTAATCTTCCAGCAATGCCAGCAGCGGGTCCTGAACGTCCTGGGCATTCGCGGGATAGAGATCCATCACCAGACGTTCTTTAAAGCCTGCCACCGGAGCCAGCGCGAAAAGTTGCGGCTTCACATTCTGTTTCAGCTCGAACACCATCCGCACGGTCTTTGGATCAAACTGGCCAACGCGCGCAGACTTAATATACGGATCGTCAGGACGAATCTGCGTCCCAATGCCCTTGAGCACCGAGTTCAAATTAACGTCTTCAATATCCACAACCACACGCTCAGGATTACTCAGGGCAAACTGTTTGTATTTCAGCAGACGGTTAGATTCTACCGTGACGCGAGTGTAGCTGGACGCAGGCCAGATACGGACGGCAACGACCTGACTCACGGCCGCCAGACCCACCTGGCTGACGCTCAAAAGCCACATAGCACCCGCACCTTTCAATAAACGGCGGCGACTGATTGCTGAATTGGATCCCGACATGCTTCTCCCGAGCAAAGAAATCTTTTTTAGAGGTAATACGTAAAACGTCCGAATTGACCGGAAACTTTAGCGAATGACGCATAATCTGTCATCTATAAAAGGGTAAACATTCTTTTTATATTCACGGCATTACTGAGAAAAATCTTCGGCATGGGTAAAAATTACGCTTGCGCACAGCGCAAAAACAGAATAAAAATACACAAATTACGAATAATCATGCAATGAGGGTGTGCCGTGGTGAAGGAGCGTAGAACCGAACTGGTACAGGGATTCCGCCATTCTGTTCCCTATATCAATACCCATCGGGGAAAAACGTTTGTCATTATGCTGGGCGGCGAAGCCATCGAGCATGAAAATTTTTCCAGTATCGTCAATGACATTGGTCTTCTTCATAGCCTCGGCATCCGCCTGGTCGTGGTCTATGGCGCACGACCGCAGATTGATGCCAATCTTGCGGCGCATCATCATGAGCCGGTGTACCACAAAAATACACGCGTTACCGACGCTAAAACGCTGGAGCTGGTCAAACAGGCTGCGGGTTTACTTCAGCTTGATATTACCGCCCGCCTGTCGATGAGCCTGAATAATACGCCATTGCAGGGTGCTCACATCAATGTGGTCAGCGGTAATTTTATTATCTCTCAGCCGCTGGGCGTTGATGACGGCGTAGATTACTGCCATAGCGGGCGTATTCGTCGTATTGATGAAGATGCCATTCACCGCCAGTTAGACAGTGGCGCAATTGTGCTGATGGGCCCGGTTGCCGTTTCCGTCACCGGTGAGAGCTTTAACCTGACGTCAGAAGAGGTCGCCACGCAGTTGGCTATCAAACTGAAGGCCGAGAAAATGATCGGCTTTTGCTCCTCTCAGGGTGTCACCAACGATGACGGCGATATTATTTCCGAGCTGTTTCCTAACGAAGCTCAGGCTCGCGTTGAGTTGCAGGAAGAGAAAGGCGATTACAGCTCCGGCACGGTGCGCTTCCTGCGTGGGGCAGTGAAGGCCTGTCGCAGTGGCGTACGCCGCTGCCATCTGATCAGCTATCAGGAAGATGGTGCATTGCTGCAGGAACTGTTCTCCCGCGACGGGATCGGTACGCAGATCGTGATGGAAAGCGCCGAGCAGATCCGTCGCGCTACCATTAACGATATCGGCGGGATTCTGGAGCTTATCCGCCCGCTGGAGCAACAAGGTATTCTGGTTCGCCGCTCGCGCGAGCAGTTGGAAATGGAGATCGACAAATTCACGATTATTCAGCGTGATAACCTGACCATCGCCTGTGCCGCTCTGTACCCTTTCCCGGAAGAGAGAATTGGCGAAATGGCGTGCGTGGCAGTGCATCCGGACTACCGTAGCTCGTCACGCGGGGAAGTGTTGCTGGAACGAATCGCCGCGCAGGCCCGGCAAATGGGGTTGAGCAAGCTGTTTGTGTTAACCACACGCAGCATCCACTGGTTCCAGGAGCGCGGCTTCACGCCGGTGGATATCGACCTGCTGCCGGAAAGCAAGAAAGAGATGTACAACTATCAGCGGCGGTCAAAAGTGCTAATGGCGGATTTGGCATAGGAGTGGTTGCCGGATGCGGCATAACAGCCTTATCCGGCCTACATCGCTGGCACATTTTTTTAGGCCGGATGGCGCTGACGCTTATCCGGCCTACATCTACATCATGCCGTCATTAAATAATGCTGACAGTCCGCTGCGACGTTCAGTGCGGGTGGTAATGGCGCGGCTCAATATCCGCTCATCGGCATACAGCGACAAGCGGCGACGCGCGCGGGTAACGGCGGTATAGACCAGCTCGCGGGTAACCACGGGTGAATGCTGGCTGGGTAAAATCAACGCCGCGTGGTCAAACTCAGATCCCTGCGATTTGTGCACCGTCATCGCCCAGGTGGTTTCATGTTCAGGCAAGCGGCTGGGCTGCACCGATTTGATAGAACCATCCGGCAACGCAAACCACACCCTCAGGCCCTGTCCACGGTCGAGGGCAATGCCGATATCACCGTTAAATAATCCCAGCGAACTGTCATTGCGCGCGATCATCACCGGCCTTCCCTCATACCAGCGGCTATGCGTCGAACGATGTATTTTACGTTTTTGCGCCATCACCTGCTCAATGCGTTCATTCAAACCACTAACGCCAAACGGACCTTCCCGCAGGGCGCATAGCAGTTGATACTCATTGAAGGCCTGAATGACAGCTCCCGGCTCTGCGCCCTCGCGCAGCAAATCCAGGTAATGCCCATAACCCGCCAGCGCCTCATCCAGCATCGCGGCGTAATCCTCGCTGCTGTGTAGAGTGCGTTTTTCGATGTCGCTAAATCCCTGCTGGAAAATCGTTTTTATCGCAGATTTATCGCCGCAATTAATCGCAGCGGCCAACTGACCGATTCCGGAATCGCTGCCGAAACGGTAGCTCTTTTGCAGCAGGCACAGACTGTCGCGCAGAGCAGCAGCCTGAGTTCCCGTACCTGCCGGAATAGCGCTTCCGGTCAGGCGACTGAGCTGGCGGGCGCGTTCCGGGGTAAACCCGTCACCGACGAAAGCACAGATATCCCCCAGCACCGCCCCCGCTTCGACGGAAGCGAGCTGGTCGCGATCGCCCAGAAAAATCACCCGTCCGTGCGGCGGCAGCGCATCGATAAGGCGCGACATCATCGGCAAATCGATCATCGAGGCTTCATCCACCACCAGCACATCCAAATGCAGCGGGTTTCCCGCATGATGACGCAGGCGCTGACTGCCAGGCTGAGCGCCTAATAATCGATGCAGCGTACTGGCGTCATCGGGGATGCGTTTCTTTTGCTCATCGGTTAGCGGTAGTTCTCGTAGCGCCGCTCCTAGTGAGGAGGTCAGGCGCGCAGCCGCTTTTCCCGTTGGCGCCGCCAGTCGAATACGACAGCGCTCACCGTCTGCCATTTGAATCAACGCCGCCAGCAGCCTTGCGACCGTTGTCGTTTTTCCCGTCCCCGGTCCGCCGGAGATCACCGATATCCGGCGGGTCAGCGCGACAGCAGCGGCCACTTTTTGCCAGTTAACCCCCTCAGAGGATGGGAACAGCGATGCCAGCGTGTGGGTCAGCCGTTGTTCATCCACTTCAATGGCGTGGTTCACTTCACTAAAAAAGCGAGCTACCGTACGTTCGTTATGCCACATCCGGTTCAGATACAGGCGATCGCCGTACAGCACCAGCGGCGTAGGTTGCTCGCCACGACTTACCGCACTGGAAGCCAACAGACATTCCGCCCAGTCTTCAGGCTCGCCCGTTTCAGCGAGCCAGGCGCTTAACAGAGGATGCGCGTCCTCGCTCAGAGATAACCGTGAAAGCGGTAAGCAGACGTGCCCTTCTCCCGCTTCACAGCTGAGCAACGCCGCAGCCAGCGCAACAGCTGGGTTGTCACTTCCGGCAACCGCCAGCGCGAACTGAGCATCCAGAGGCCGGAGCTGTTTTTGCTCAACAGCCTCCAGAAATCGTTTCTGGATTGTCATAACATCGTCTCCTGCACCGCACCGGCAAACATCTCGTCCATCAATGCAATCAACTCTCCGTCAGGTCGGGTCGCGTAAATTCCCTGCTGCGGATTTTCACTGTCAACGCCGCGCAGGAAGAGATAGATAACGCCGCCAAAATGGCGTTCATAATCGTAATCAGCAATGCGATGGCGTAAGTAGCGATGCAGCGCGAGGGTATAAAGTTGGTATTGAAGGTCGTAGCGATGCGCCTGCATGGCAGAGGCCATCGCCTGCTGCGTATAGGCAGAGCTGTCTTCGCCCAGCCAGTTCGATTTGTAATCGAGCAGGTAATAACGCCCCTGGTGGCGGAATACCAGGTCAATAAAGCCTTTCAGCATGCCGCGAACCTGCATAAAGTCCAACGCAGGGCACCCCGCCGAGAGCGGATCGTATTGGCGAATTAACGCATCAAGCTGGTTGGCCATTAACGGCTGCGAAATCGGCAGATAAAACTCCATCTCCACCTGTTTTTCACGCGCGGATAGCTGGCTCAAACTCACGCCCGTCTCGTTGAGAGGCGCCTGCAAAATGGCGTCCAGCCATTCGGTCAAAACCGGCGTCCAGTGTGCGTCATAACCGCCCAACGCCAGTTGCTCCTCGACCCAATGCGGATCCACCGGTTGCGTAAAATCGAGATCTTCAAACAGGCTATGCAAGAACGTACCTGGCGAAGCGCCGCGCGGGAACTGATGCGGTGTAAGTCCTGATTCTTCAATAACCTCACCGACGCCTGCGGCATCGATATCCAGTCGTGGGATCAGATCCTGCGCGATACCCTGTCCACGCTGTTGCAGACCGGAATAACTGGTCACGCGCCAGCTATCACCGGGCTTACGCTGCAGTATTTTTGCACTCAGTTCGCTGCTAACAGCCTGCGCAACCTGCCAGGGTTCACCGTCAGGCTGCGCGGGAGTCTGGCAAGCAATATCGTTGCTGCAAAGCGCTTCAATCGCGCTACGCAGACCCACGGCATCCATCGGCTCGCCTTTTTGCAACAGGCGACCAAGGGCGCTCTGATGCACATCGGTATCCCCTTTTTTATCGCCCCGACGTCGTACCAACGGCGCAACGCCAAGGCTGCAATGCCATACCGAACGGGTTAGCGCGACATACAGCAAACGCAGGTCTTCCGCCAGACGCTCTGCTTCGGCTAGCTCAACGCTCTCCTCGGCATCGCTGAGATCCAGCACCGCTTCAAAAGAGCTGCGATCGTGATAGAAAGCCTGATCCTGAACGCGGAAATTGGTGATAAACGGCAGCCAGACCAGCGGATATTCCAGCCCTTTCGATTTATGGATGGTGACGATTTTGACCAGATGCTTGTCGCTTTCCAGCCTGAGCTGCTGGCTTGACGCGTTGCTGTCGGGTTCAAGAATATGCTGGGACAACCAGCGCACCAGCGCATGCTCGCTTTCCAGCTGCGAGCCCGCTTCCTGCAACAGTTCGCTGATATGTAAAATGTCGGTCAGTCGACGTTCGCCTCCCGCCGTCGCCAGCAGGTTCTCCGCAATCTGGCGAGCTGTCATCAGCGCACGCAGCATCGGCATCACGCCGCGTTTATGCCAGATCTGACGATAGCCATCGAACTCTTCGACCACCGCATCCCAGGCATTTTCGTCGTTATTTAACGCTTCAAGATCCTGCGCATTCAGCCCCATCATTGACGTTGCCAGCGCGCTACGCAGCGTGTTCTCACGCTCCGGCGTCATCACCGCCTGCAGTACCCACAGCAACTCCTGTGCTTCCAGCGTTTCAAATACGCTGTCACGGTTGGAGAGGTAGACAGAGGGAATGGCCAGTTGCGTCAGTGCATCACGGACCAGCGCCGCCTCCTGGCGGCTACGAACCAATACGCTAATGTCCGACGCGCGTACCGGGCTGGATGCTTTGCCACTTACCAGTTGCGCTGCGCCAGAATGCCCGGCCTTAAGCCAGTCGCGAATTTGCGTGGCGCACACCTGCGCCATGTAGCTCTGATAATCGCCTACGCCGCAACTTTCTCCTTCCATCAGCCACATACTCATAGCGGGCTGCGTTTCGCCGCGTAAAACAAACCGTAACCCCTGGTTTTTTTCTGCGGATTTTACCGGGCTGAAAGGGATTTCGCGGAACATAAAGGCGTCGTCCATCTGGCTGAAAAGCGTATTCACGCTATTGACCATGCCGGGGGCCGAACGCCAGTTGGTATCGAGCGTATAGTGTGCGCTGACTTCGCTGCGCGCCTTCATATAGGTGAAGATATCCGCGCCGCGAAACGCGTAAATTGCCTGTTTCGGATCACCAATTAGCAGCAGTGCGGTATCCGGCTGATGCTGCCAGATCCGACGAAAAATACGGTACTGCTGTGGATCGGTATCCTGGAATTCATCGATCATGGCGACTGGAAAACGAGTACGAATAGCCGTCGCCAGCGCATCGCCGCTTTCACTGCGCAACGCCGCATCCAGACGGCTGAGCATATCGTCAAAACCCAGCTCGCCGCGGCGACGTTTTTCCTCGGCAACTGCCGAGCGGATCTCCGCCAGCGCCCGGGTGATCACCAGATCGCGGAGAGTTAACGGTTCGCTAAGCAGTTCATCAATAGCGACAAACAGCGGGTGCTGAGGGGTTATCCCACCCGCTTTGGTGCGCTCTTCCAGAAAACGCTGTGAGAATTTCTCCAGCGCGTCAGGAAGCTGGTAACTTTGTGTTTCTTCCTGCGCCCACGCGCTGATCTTTTCGATCCACTTGCCCTGATTACCGCGATTAAATTTACGCCGGTCAATTCCGGAGGCTTCCATCAGGCCATCCAGCTCATCAACAGAATCACGCCATTGCTGCTTGATCTGGTTAATGCGTGCGAGAATTTGTTCATGCCGGGAGGCCAGCGTTTCGTCATCAGACGGTGGCGCCTTGATAACCGGCGCTTCCCCCTGCAGATAGCGATCGATATCTCTCAACAGCGCTTGCGGTCCTTTCCACGTTTCAAAAACCACCTGCGCAATGTCGCGGGGCAGCGGGTAGCAGTGCCGACGCCAGAAGTCCGCGCAAGCCTGATAGCGCAGCAGCGATTCATCTTCTATCAGCTGCTGTTCGAACAGCATGCCTGACTCAAAGGCGTTGAGACTGAGCATACGCTGACAAAAGCCGTGGATGGTAAACACCGCAGCTTCATCCATCTGTCTTTCAGCCAATAGCAGCCACTGCGCGGCCTGTTTTGTATCGGCAATTTCATCTAAAAAACGGGCATATAGCGGGTTGTCGGTGGTTTCACGCAGGCAGGCAATTCGCAGTTCATGAATATTGCTACGAATTCGACCGCGCAACTCTTCGGTAGCCGCCTCGGTGAAGGTGACCACCAGCAGTTCTTCGACGGTCAGAGGACGAGGAAAGGCGGCAGAGCCGCCCAATCCAAGCAGTAAACGTAAATACAGGGCGGCGATGGTAAAGGTTTTACCGGTGCCCGCAGAGGCTTCAATCAGACGCTCGCCCGTCAGGGGCAAGCGCAGTGGATCAAGGGACTCAGCGGCATCATTCATTCTTATCACTCATCAGGGGTAAGGTTTGCTGCAACGCGCTGACGGTCTGCCACACTTTCCAGCCTTCCGGGTGCACATATTCTGCTTTCCCATTCTGACTGCCGGAAACCTGTGACAATATCGCCATGCCTTGCGGCTCAACCACCGCCTGATGGAAGAAGTCGGCAAGTTTTTGCGGCGTCAGCAGTTTAATCTGAGCCACTATTTTATCACGTGAATCGAAGCGCATATTGCCGCGATCAAAATCTTTGCTTAACTGTGAGGCTTCTGCCCCCAGCGTTTGCGGCGCCTGCAGCATTTGCGCAATAATCGCCTGCTGAATTTGCGCAAACTCTTCAGGTTTCATCGCCCGCAGCTTCGCTTCCGCCGTCGGGAAGAACGCTTTATAACGCTCCCAGAGGTAAGACGGCTGCTTATCACTGCTTTGCAGCAGGAACCCCATTCCCCACTGACGGCCAACGCTCATCGGGAAAGCAAATACGGCGTAGCCTAACTGTTCTTCAGTACGCAGCTGATTGTAGAACCACGGCTGAACAATCTGACCTAACATAGCGCTGTAGGCTGAACTGGCGTATTCATCGTATCCGGTTGGCACAAATACCGCGGCCAGCGCTGAATCCGTGCTGCTGCCTGCTTTTTCAAAGATGACGGACTGCTTCTTGTCCACAACCACATCTTTGTTGCGACACCACTGTGACCCGTTCGCACCTAGCTGTTTTTGGATATCCCGCGCCATGCTCGTCGTCTGAGCTTCGCTCATATTGCCAATGACCAGGAATTCAGGTCGCGCACCGGTTTTTAAGGCGTCGCGGTAGGTCATCACCTCTTTCAGGGTGATGGAAGGCAGCAGTTTACGGCGCTCGTCGCGGGAGAAGTACGGCACCTGAGAAAGCATCTGCACCGGCATAATAGCCTGATCGTAAGCTTTACCCTTTTCTGCGGAATCCATCATCTGGGCATACCAGGATTTCGCCTGTTCCAGCTGTTCGTCCGTTGAGGTGTAGCTGAAATAGCCGCTCAACAGCGCCTGAAAAAGCTGCGGCAAACGTTGGGTGTAGCCGTTGGCGTTAAGCATCAACCCATTGTTAGCGTTGGTAGAGAAACCAATTCCACCTACCGATGCCTGGTTACTTAACTGATCGAGCGCAATCCCTGCCAGGTAATCGTTAAGTGCGAATAAGACCTGGTTGCGGGCGCTGTCCATGGCTTTCGGATTACGCAGGATCACGCTGACGTCAGCCTTTGGCTCGCTGGCAAAATACTGGCTCGGGGCATACACCACACGTAAATCCGGCTCATCAACGATCAGCTCAGGATGAGCGTATTTTTTATCCGTCTTAATCAGCGTGAAATCATCCGGAATGTAGGGGTTCAACTCCGGTAACGACAGCGCAATGCCCTGCGCTTTTTGCTGCCAGTCGTCAAAGGTTTTGTCGCTGATTTTATCCACCTGGTAAGGCGCATCGACAAAATAAGCGGTTTTATTATGCGGCTCTTTCGCGCTGATATACCAGATACGCGCATTCTGCGGCGTCATCATTGCCAGACGTTGCTCAACGGCTTTCGCATCGTACTGGTCAGCAATATTCACCGCATCCAGCGTATGCTCGACGGGAACGCGGATCATAGTATCAGCCAGCCATTCCACGTAGTCCATATCACGGGTGATGGAGGGATAACGGAAATCGAGATCCAGCACGTGCGCCAGCTCGTCAAAATAGCGTTTATCGACACCTTTCTCGCGTAACAAATTGAGGTAGCTAAAGATTGCCGCGACAACTTCATCGCGGTTCGCCAGCCCCTTGTCGGTTAACGTCGCGGAAATGGCTAATACGCCGCTGTTCCCGTTGACCACCGGATCGGAGTCCGCGCGAATACCCTCAACCAGGCCCTGCTTTTGCAGCCAGTCAGACAACGTGCCCGGGCTACGATTGCCAATCAGGTAGGTCACCAGTTCATCGGTTTTACTGCGGAACTGCGCGCTGTTGTTATCGATACGAAACTCGACGCGCAATACTTTACGCGGCATTGCCGGAACATAGTGGATGATGATGCCCTTTTGCGCATCAGTGACGACCGGTACGGTAATTTCAGGCTTTGCGATATTCCTGTTCGGTACGCGCCCAAAGGTGTCAGCCGCTATCCGCGCCAGCTCTGGCAGCGGTTTATTGCTATAAATCACCGCCTTCATCAGGTTAGCAGAGTAGTACTTTTCATGAAATTTTTGTAATGCCTGCACCACCGGGTTGCCCGGTTTATCGCTTAATGTCTCGAGATTCCCGCCAGAGAAACGCGAGCCAGGGTGCGCCGGGTTGATCGTCTCAGCGCTAACCTGCGCCATACGCATCCCGTCTCGGGTACGCGCCAGCGTCAGCTCGGAGTTAACCGCGTTACGCTCGCGGTCGGCATATTTTTTATCCAGCAATGGATCGGCAATAGCATCCGCCAGGCGATCCACCGCCCCCACCAGCGCGTCGTTTTCGACTTCAAGATAGAAGGCCGTACGATAAGGCGCAGTACTGGCATTGTGGCTACCGCCGTGCATTTTCAGGAATTCAGCCAGGCTGTCCGGCTGTGGGTATTTTTTCGAGCCCATCAGACACATGTGTTCGAGATAGTGCGCCAGCCCCTGATGATCGTCCGGATCTTCCAGCGAGCCCACGGGGACTACCAGTGCAGAAAGGGATTTCACGGCCTGAGGATCGGATACCAGCAGCACAACCATGCCGTTATCAAGGCGCACGGCCTGATACTGACGGGTGTCTTTATCGCTTTTACGGATGGTTTCAGCTAAAGGCTGCCAACCGGTATCTGCCTGACTTACGGGAACCCAAAGGGCGACGAACAACAGTAATGCACTGAACCAGGTGCTGCGGGGCATTCACAAACCTCATCATTAACGAATTCACCTGTTCACTACAAACCACGTATAAATACATGACCTGAACAGGGCAAGACTATGTGCTGAACGAGCCAGCATCTTCTCTTTGTAAGAATCAGTCCGTGACAGAATGCGCATCATAGTGGAAGCCATCAAATTGCGCAATTTTTATACAATCATCATGACTGATTAAAGCGAAAAATCGGTAACAGGTAGCGCTGAGACTGTAAAACAATAGCCTCCTGAGTATCAGCATCCAGTTGACGCCAAAGACGCTGATACCAGATATCATCACCTTCGCCACGTACCATCATGTTGCCTTCATAGGCTTGCAGAAACTTACTGCGCGCTTTTTGCAACGTTGCATCGTCATCTAACATGGCATCATTTGCGGCGTCATAACAGGTTTTTATCCATGCACCACCGCTTTCGGGTAATACCATCAACGGTGACGACATGCCTTCCCGATACCCCTCAATGAGTTGCGACAGGTACAGCAACGCCTGTTCTGCATCCAGCGGCGGAAAACGCCATTCTCCGTCTTTACGCAGGAACAATCGGCTCTCTCCCCTACCGCCACTGGCACAATAGACAAGATGTTCCAGCCAAAGTTGCACACCCTGCGCAATGCTTATCAAAGATGGGCGCCAGCGCAACAAACCATCCTCTTGCACCTGCGGCAGCCAGCCGGTGATTTGCACGCCGTGACAGTTAAGATCGATTTCCATGCTCTGACAGGGCTGACGACAGGCGATAATGCGTTCAGCCAGCGACTGCATTTCCTGACGCTGCGTATCCCACAGAATTTCGCCAAACGGCCCATAGGGTAGCGCGCCCGCCGCACGAAAACGGCGGAACAGTCGTTCAGCATCGTTCTCTTCAACCAGCGTATTAAGCAATTGCTGATTAAGCTGGTAGCGGGTCAACCCTTCAAGAGTGAAAGGTTCCGTATCCGGGATCTCGCTCTCTTCAGAGCGGAAGTTGACCCTCAAACGCATCTGGAAAAAGGCGCGTACCGGATGTGCCCAAAATCGCTGCAGCGTTTCCAGCGTTAGCGTTTCTGGCATTTCAAAAGGAAGAGGCTGCACAAAATCCGTGTGCGCTTTTCCTGACAGACTCGCCGCAGGCAGCCATTCCCGGGCATAGCTTTGCTGTTCACCCGGCAAATAGTTTTGTGCATCAAAGGGCATACGGGTATGCAAACGGGTTATGTGCGCTTTTACCCTTGCCTCGCTTTGATCGCAGGTCAATGATTCATCGCCCGGTAGGTAGTGGCTTTGCCCAATGTAGTCCATCAGTTCTTGTACCAGCACCGACGGGAAGCGCTCGCTGTTATCCTGAATAGAGCGGCCAATGTAGCTGATGTAGAGCGTCTGCTGTGCCGAAATTAATGCTTCGAGGAACAGATAGCGGTCATCATCGCGACGACTGCGATCGCCCCGCATCGGTTTTTGGCTCATTAAATCAAAGCCCAGCGGCGCAAGTTGACGTGGATAAACCCCATCGTTCATACCCAGCAGGCACACCACTTTGAACGGAATGGAGCGCATCGGCATCAGCGTACAAATGTTAACGGGACCCGCCAGGAAGCGCTGGCTGATGCGTTCCTGGTCAAGGCGCTGGGCCAGCTCATCACGTAACAGAGAGAGCGGTATTGCATCGCCGTACTCGGCCCCTAAACCTTCAGTGATAATAGCCTGCCACTGCTGTTCAATCAGCGTCATCGCCGCTTCGGTGTCCGCGTCCGGCAGGAAGAAATCATTAAGCATTTCCCGACAAACGGGTAGCCACTCTTCCAACGGACGTTCCTGCGCTAATCCTCTACGCCAGAGATTAAGCTGCATCAGCAACGAGGCCAGATGCCCTACCAGTTCGGCAATCAAACCGCTGGACTCATCGTAAGGCAACACCGATTGCCACTCGCCCTGCGCGCTTTCCATCGCGTAGCCGAGCAGCATACGCGTTAAACCAAATTGCCAGGTATGCTGACCTGTAGGCGGAAGTTCCAGTTCACGCACGTTATCGTCGTCAATTCCCCAACGAATCCCGGATTCATTGACCCATAAGCGAAGATAGCGCAGCCCTTCTTCATCAATGTTGAAACGCGCCGCCAGCACGGGGACATCCAGTAACGCCAGGACATCCTCGGAGACAAAACGGCTATCCGGTAGAGACAGCAGACTAATAAAAGCCTGTAAGACGGGATGAGACTGGCGTGCCCGACGGTCAGATATTGCATAAGGTAAGTAACGCTCGGCTGGCGCGCTACCAAAGACCGACTGAATGAATGGGCTGTAGCTGTCGATGTCCGCCACCATCACGATAATATCGCGCGGCGTCAGCGTTGGGTCCGCTTCCAGCATGGCCAACAGCCGGTCATGAAGAATTTCCACCTCGCGCTGTGGGCTATGGCAGACATGGAAAGTCACGCTGGTGTCGTTCAGCTCAAGCCGTCGTTTATTGTCGCTACGGGAATATTCTTCCAGCGTAACGCCCGCTACGGCATGACTTTCGAGTTCCAGAATATCTGATTGAATATTATGCAAAAGGTTGTCAGGTGTAATGTCGACAAACGCATCCAGTTCCTGACTGTTTTCCAGCTCCGAAAGCAAATAAATGTAATCACGCCCCAGCTTGCCCCACGAGGCCAGCATCGGGTTGCCCACATCCTGTTCGCCATCGCTGTTAAATAATCCTTCGGCTTTCTGATTATCACGAAACAGCGGCAGATGCCGTTCTTCAAAGCTGTGCCGACGCTGACGTGCCATCAGCTTCGCCAGCCAGGCAGGATCTTTAATATCCCCCCAGTAGTAGCGACAAGGGTTGGTAAACAGCAGATGAATATCAATGTGCTTACCCAGTGCCTGCAATGCCTGCAAATAAACCGGCGGCAGCGCCGAAATACCGCAAATAAAGACGCGAGAAGGCAGTCCCTGCGGGCACTCGGACGCGTTTTCCAACGTCTGAATAAATCGTTGGTATAAATTGGCACGATGCCAGCGCGGCTGGCCCAATTCCGCGGTGTATTCCACCAGCGCTTTCCACAACGGTGCCTGCCAGGCCTGAGACTCGCCAAGTCCCTCAACCTGTCGCCCCGCTTCCCACTGGGTCAACCAGTCAGGGCGGTAGACTAAATACTGGTCGAAAAGGTCAGCCGCGCGCGAGGAAAGCTGAAAAAGCTTACGTTTATCAGTGTCGTCCGTCAGATAGTGGCGTAGCAATGCGAAGTCATCGCTATCCAGCAATTGTGGCAACAGCGTCATCAACTTCCAGCTCATGCTCTGTTTGCTGAACGCACTCTCTTTCGGGATATCCGGCAGCACGCGCACAAACATATCCCAGATAAAACTCGCGGGCAGCGGAAAATCGATATTGGCGGCAATACTAAACTTCTGTGCAAGAGTCATTTGTAGCCACTGCGCCATACCGGTACTTTGAACCAGGATCATCTCAGGCTCAAAGGGGTCGTCCAGCCGCTCGCGCTCAACGATAAATTCCATTAACGCTTCCAGCACATCCAGACGGTTGGAGTGGTAGACCCTTAACATAGCGACTCCTGACTACTGACGATTCGGGCAATGCAGACGCGTCATCTGACCCTGCCTGCCGAGGGGTGAAGAAATTATAACGTTGATGCTGACACATCCCGCTCTCGTTGTCTGCATTCGGTTAACCTGCCAGTTCACAGGCGATGAAAACGGGTACAGCTGGGTTTGCTGCCAGGCGTGGCGCCAGAGTTGCTGATACTGGTTTCTGATGATAAAGCTGTTCATTAGCACCCGCTGATATCCTGACAACGCGGTCACAATCATTACCATTAGTACCATTGCCAGTATCACTTCCGGCAGACTAAAGCCACGCTGTCTGTTCAGGGGATCTGGCATAACGTCTGCTCCTTTAGCGGACAAAAATCGCTCCAGCCACGCGCCGAGAATTCTATGTTGCCATCAATAACCGCCCCCTGACGCCATAACGATATCTCTTCATAGTGGGCAATAAGCAGCACAAAATTATTGGTAAGCAGACGCAGGCAAACCGCGGCATCCTGCGTGGGAACGCGCCGACACTGTACGGCGGGTTGTAAGCGCCAGGGCTGCGTACGCCCCCATTCCATCGCGGATTGCACTACCGCCTGACGCTGCAGCGCCTGACTTTGTGTGACCACACGCGCAGCAAAACTGGCCTCCTGTCTGCTAACGCCTTGCAGCAGCAGACTACCGAGCACCAGCAGCAACAGGACCATTGTCAGAGAGGATACGCCTCTCTCACGGTTCATAGGTTGAATCCCGTAACGCTGTAGATCGCTTCAACAACTTTTTGTGGTTGGTCATTGCTCACTCCACGCAAACGCAGCGTAAGAAGCGGGGAATATCCGCTGTAATTCAGCCTTTCAACCTGGAATGCCTCAATCTTCATCGTGGCCGGATCGGTCATTTTCTCCCATCCTTTGCCAGTGCAGCCGGTGGCTCCACGCACGGTTTCCAACACCTTGTCCTGTAAACGAAACCCAATAGAATCAGCCTCTTTCACGGGACTGCTTTCCCAAACGCCATTGCTGTTGGCATCCCAGCGGGCAATAACACAGTCTCCCTTAGCCGATATCACCAGTCCCTCTCCGACACAGTTTCCCCGGCAATATCCCGCCCGCTGAAGATGCTTCGCCACGGTGTAGACCCGCTGCCATATTTCATCTTCCAGTACTAACTGGCGGGTGTTACGCAGAATCTCTCGCTGTAGCGCCGGTAAAAATCGCGCTGAGCTAAGCAATAAAATACTGCTAATCGCCATGGCAATGAGCATCTCCAGCAGTGAAAATCCCCGTTCGTTTACTGACATAATCTGGCCTCATCGCGCTCGCAAAGCCTGATTCGTCCCCAGCCAGACACCACCACGCGCCATTCCCCTGCCGTATTTTTCAGGCGTATATGTCCGGCCCATGCCGTATTGCGCAGTCCAAAAAAGGCCAGTGAAGGTGTTATCTCTGCCATTTCGACGTCATCCCAGGGCGGTGTAAAAACCAAAGACGAAACGGGTCGACACGTGGTTTGCGAAGCCGCAGAGCTGACAAAACACCATGATGTGCCATCCCGAATCACGCTTATCACGTGATCGCGGTTACGCCAGTTAGCATCTTCACGCAGTTGCAGCAGGTAGTCCCGCACCTGGCAGGCTGTCTGCCACAGCCGCTGCTGTTGCTGCCAGCGCTGCCAACCATACAGCCCAGATGCACCAAGCGCCGCGACAATCAGCATCGCAATGAGAGTTTCGAGAAGCGTGTAACCTTGTTGTTTTTTCATGTCGCCAGTATGGCGTGAGGAAAATGAATAACGAGCGGGAAATTCGGTTTCTACGGCGAGCTATGGGGAATATTTAGCGCGTTACAGGCCGTTGCAATATTTCAGGAATCCACGCCGAAAAACGCGATTTGAGACAAAAAAAACCGACGCACATGGGCGTCGGTTGTGACAGCCTGAAACAGGTTAGATAGCTACCGGCGCTTTAATACCCGGGTGCGGATCGTAGCCTTCAATTTCGAAGTCTTCGAAGCGATAGTCAAAGATTGATTCAGGCTTACGTTTGATAACCAGTTTCGGCAGCGCGCGAGGTTCACGGCTAAGCTGCAGATGCGTTTGATCCATATGGTTGCTGTACAGGTGCGTGTCGCCGCCGGTCCAGACAAAATCACCCACTTCCAGATCGCACTGCTGCGCCATCATGTGTACCAGCAAAGCGTAGCTGGCAATGTTAAACGGCAGGCCGAGGAACACATCGCACGAACGCTGATACAGCTGGCAGGAGAGCTTGCCATCCGCCACGTAGAACTGGAAGAACGCATGGCACGGTGCCAGCGCCATTTTATCCAGCTCACCGACGTTCCATGCGGAAACGATGATGCGACGAGAGTCCGGATCATTTTTCAGCTGGTTTAGCACGGTGGTGATCTGGTCGATATGGCGACCATCTGGCGTAGGCCACGCGCGCCATTGTTTGCCGTAAACCGGGCCTAAATTACCGTTTTCATCCGCCCATTCGTCCCAGATTGAGACGTTGTTTTCATGCAGGTAGGCAACGTTAGTATCGCCCTGCAAGAACCACAGCAGCTCATGAATGATCGAGCGTAAATGGCAGCGTTTAGTCGTAACCAGCGGGAACCCTTCCTGCAGATTAAAACGCATCTGATGACCAAAAATGGAAAGCGTTCCGGTTCCGGTACGGTCGTTTTTCTGTGTGCCTTCATCCAGCACTTTTTGCATCAGTTCTAAATACTGTTTCATGGTTCCTCAGGAAACGTGTTGCTGTGGGCTGCGGCGGTACGCCCAAACCATCATAATAATGCCTGCGACAATCATCGGGATAGAGAGGATCTGCCCCATGCTGATGTACTGTACCCAGGTGCCGGTAAACTGCGCATCCGGCTGGCGGAAGAATTCAACAATAATACGAAACGCGCCATAACCAATCAGGAACAGACCGGATACCGAACCCATCGGGCGCGGTTTGCGAATGTACAAGTTCAGAATGATAAACAGCACAACGCCTTCCAACGCCATCTCATAAAGCTGTGAGGCGTGGCGTGGCAGCGAGCCGTAGGTATCAAAAATAGACTGCCATTGCGGGTTAGTTTGCAGCAGTAAAATATCTTCGGTACGGGAGCCGGGGAACAGCATGGCGTACTTGAAGTTCGGGTCAACGCGTCCCCACAGCTCACCGTTGATAAAGTTGCCCAGACGCCCTGCACCCAAGCCAAACGGAATCAGCGGGGCAATGAAATCAGAAACCTGGAAGAACGAACGCTTAGTGCGTTTGGCGAAGATAATCATCACCAGGATCACACCGATAAGTCCACCGTGGAAGGACATACCGCCGTCCCAGACGCGGAACAGATACAGGGGATTATCGAGGAATAACGGGAAGTTATAGAACAGTACGTAACCAATACGCCCACCGAGGAAAACCCCGAGGAAGCCCGCATACAGTAAGTTTTCTACTTCATTTTTGGTCCAGCCACTGCCCGGACGATTCGCGCGGCGCGTCGCCAGCCACATCGCGAAAATAAACCCCACCAAATACATTAAGCCGTACCAATGAAGCGCGACGGGTCCGATTGAGAAAATGACCGGATCGAAATCCGGAAAATGCAGATAGCTACTGGTCATCTGTCACCACAAGTTCTTGTTATTTCGCTGAAGTCAGACAGCAATTGATAAGCGCGCCTGCATAATGCAGGCGCTCCAAAGGTGCGAATGATAGCACAAGGGGTTAGAAGCGGATGCCGGGAAGATGTAAAAGATCTGTATAGGTAATCTCTATCCCCCGTAATACCTGATAGCGCTACGCTTGTCAGACCTACAATCCCCCGCGAATCAAGCCCCCCATGCCACGACGCTCCATGAAGGCCGCTACCTGATGGCGTACTTCTGTTGCCATCTGTGCCTCCAGGCTGCGCTGCGCCAGCGTTTGCGCCTCATCAAAATCGATATGGCGCAGCAGATATTTTACGCGAGCGACAGAACGACCGTTCATCGACAAATGACGGAAACCGAGACCGATCAGAATAGCCACGCACATCGGGTCGCCCGCCATTTCACCACACAGGCGCAAATCGATACCGCTTCTTTCGGCTTCCTGCGCAATCATCGCCAGCGCACGCAACATCCCCGGATGCAGGCTGTCATAAATGCTGGCTACCCGTGTGTTGTTACGATCGACGGCCAGTATGTACTGGGTAAGGTCGTTGGTTCCAACCGAGATAAAGTCTATCCGGTTTGTCAGATGCGGCAGCATGAACACCATCGACGGAACTTCCAGCATGATGCCAATGCGCGGTTTCGGGATCTCGTAACCGATCATCTCCTCCACTTCGCGTCCGGCGCGTTCAATCAAACGTCGCGCTTCGTCCACTTCATCGATGCTGGTTACCATCGGCAGCAAAATGCTCAGGTTTCCGGTTGCCGCATTCGCACGCAGCATAGCGCGAACCTGGATCAAAAAGATCTCCGGCTGATCGAGCGTTATGCGGATCCCTCGCCAGCCAAGGCACGGGTTCTCTTCACTGATCGGCATATAGGGCAGCTGTTTATCGGCGCCGACATCCAGCGTACGCAGGGTCACCGGCTTGTCGTTAAACATTTGCAGCATCCCCTGATACTGCGCAACCTGTTCTTCTTCCGAAGGAAATCCGCTTTGCAGCATGAACGGGATTTCGGTGCGATAGAGGCCAATGCCGTCGATTCGGCTACCCAGCTTTTCTTCATGTTCCGGGCTGAGACCCGCATTGAGCATCACCTTCACGCGCTCGCCGCTTTTCAGCTGTGCTGGCTGGTTGACGTCGTCTTCCGCCAGGCGGCTCAGCTCAATTTCTTCACTGATAAGACGCTGGTATTCCTGGATCAATACCGGTTCCGGATCGACCAGCAGTTCACCGCGATAACCGTCCACCACCAGCGTACGGCGATGCAGCACCGACGGCTGGATATCGGCCCCCATAACGGTAGGGATACCCAGCGCACGCACCATAATTGCCGCATGAGAGTTGGCTGCGCCGTCCCGGACAACCACGCCAACTAACCGGTCCTGAGGAAGCTCCGCCAGCGTGGTTGCTGAAAGTTCATCCGCCACCAGCACAAAGCGTTCCGGCCAGGCATTCGGCCCCTGGATAGAGTCATCAAGGTGGAACAGCAGACGCTGGCCCAGCGCGCGTAAATCTCCGGCCCGCTCTTTGAGGTAGTTATCGCTCAGCGCGGCGAACTGTTCGGCAAACTTTTCGATGATCGTTTTAACCGCCCACTCGGCCACCGAACCGTTATCCACTTCCGCAAACAGCTCGCGGCGCAGACGGGTATCGGAAAGCAAGTGCGAGTAAAGATCAAAGATCGCCGCCGTTTCTTTCTGCGCCCCAGCGGTAAAACGCTTGCTGTAGCGGCGGAATTCGTTCGCCGCCTCTTCCAGCGCACCAGTCAGTCGCTCGCGTTCAAGCACTGGATCCAGCGTTGAAGCCTGGTAGACCTGTTCCATCAACGGCAGCGTCGCATCCTGCCAACCTTCGGCTATTGCCACACCGGGAGCGGCAGGCAGCGCACGGATACGTGTTTGACGGTATTGACCGAACAGCGCGTTTAGCTGCGACTGCGAAAGTATGGCCGCCATTTGCGTGGCGAGCGTGACGAGGAAAGACTCTTCACTTTCATCGTACTGACGCAGCTCACGCTGCTGCACCACCAGCACACCTAAAAGCTGGCGACGCTGAATGATCGGTACGCCTAAGAATGCACGAAAACGCTCTTCTTTTACCGAAGGAATGTATTTAAAGCTGGGATGTTTTTGCGCATCGGCGAGGTTGATAGGTTCCGCCAGCCTGCCAACCAGGCCAACGATACCTTCATCAAACGCGAGTGCGACAGTGCGACCACGTGGTTTTTTTAGTCCCCGGGTCGCCATGAGGTAATAACAACGTCGATCGTGATCGGCCAGATAGACCGAGCAGACCTCGGTATCCATCGCAAGACAGATATCGGTAACCAGTATATTCAGCGCTTCGTTCAGACGCGGAGCACTGGCCACCTTTTCGACTATTTCGCGCAGGCGGGTGAGCATAATTTGCGTAGCTTAACCTCTTTTACGTCTGTACGCAGGTGCGCTTTGCGGTTTAGGAGTGCTCTCCTGAAGCGCCATGACAACACTTGCGAATTCTTTCATCACCCTGCGATAGACATCGCGTTTAAATGACACCACCTGTCGAACCGGATACCAGTAACTCACCCAGCGCCAGCCGTCGAACTCAGGTGTACTGCTGGTTTGCATATTGATTTCAGCATCGCTACTGACCAATTGCAGAAGAAACCATTTTTGTTTCTGGCCGATACAAACCGGCTTCGTGTCCCAACGCACCAAACGTTTCGGTAACTTGTAACGCAACCAGTTACGAGTAGAAGCAAGGATCCGTACATCTTTACGACTGAGACCCACTTCTTCAAAGAGTTCCCGGTACATCGCCTGCTCTGCTGTCTCTCCTGCATTGATCCCACCTTGTGGGAATTGCCAGGAGTGCTGACCAAATCGCCGGGCCCACATGACCTGCCCCTGGCGGTTACAAATTACTATCCCTACATTCGGGCGGTAGCCATCGTCATCAATCACCGGACTACCTCAACATAAACCTTATATACAAACGATTGTTTCACACTCCTGAGGGGCGGTAAACCACTCTGTTAAGGGTGCGATATTCTAATAACAATTGAATAACTCACAGTTAAAGGCCGAGTTATAAACAGAAGAAGGGCAAGCAAGGCGATTTTATTCACCTTTTCTGTGGATATAGTTGTGAAGAAGTACGGAATTACTATGGGAAAACCCAGAACAGTCCGAATAAGACATTCGTCACATATCAAAAATACTCTTATACATTCATAAAGTTAAAACCGATCCACGCAGATAAACACACAGAAATGTGATGTGCATCACGCATACGATCTTCACGCTGATGAAAGATCGACCAGCGTTGGTTTTATCCACAGATTATGCCAATAAGTTAGGCACAATTTGTGTGAAAATTCGATTTTCGTCGCACGTCAAGGCTGTAAATTGAAACAGTAGTGGGGGTTTTTCACAGTTATCCCATCTTTCTGTGGATAACATGGTGTAAGATCCTGTTCATTGTCAGTGACCAGAATTGGAAAACCCGCTTCGCTGTTGCGCAACTCTGCGAACGTGAATCTAAAAACCAATATAAATCATAGAATTGAATAAAGCATGTGGAAAAAGATAAACTCTGTCCATACGGTATAAAATCACTGCTCATTTTTTCACCTAAGGGTTAACCCGATGCCAGAACTCCGTCCGTTGCTTTCTCCCCCTGAATCTGAAGCCCAGTTGCTGAGCCAGGCACGGCAGCTTTCGGGCTACGCGTTAGGAGAATTAGCGGCAATGGCGGGAATCATTACGCCGAAGGATCTTAAGCGCGATAAAGGCTGGATTGGCGTCCTGCTGGAAATCTGGCTCGGTGCCAGCGCGGGCAGTAAACCAGAGCAGGATTTTGCGGCGCTGGGCGTGGAGCTGAAAACGATCCCTGTGGACAGTCTTGGCAGACCGCTGGAAACCACCTTTGTGTGTGTGGCGCCGTTAACCGGCAATACCGGCGTCACCTGGGAAACCAGCCATGTACGGCACAAACTCAAACGTGTTCTGTGGATCCCGGTAGAAGGCGAACGCAGCATCCCTCTGGCTGAGCGCCGCGTCGGCTCTCCCCTGCTGTGGAGCCCGAATGAAGAAGAAGACCGGCAATTGCGTCTGGACTGGGAAGAGTTAATGGACATGATTGTGTTAGGTCATGTCGAACGCATCACCGCTCGCCATGGGGAAGTACTGCAACTGCGTCCTAAAGCCGCCAACGCCCGCGCGCTTACCGAGGCCATTGGCGCCAACGGCGAACCCATCCTGACCCTGCCACGCGGCTTTTACCTGAAAAAGAACTTCACCCGCGCATTGCTTGAGCGACATTTCTTGTTCCAGGCGCAATAGGCACCGTCCGGCCTTTCACCCGCCGCGTTACGGGCCTATAATTACCGCTTCTTTTTTTTGGCAGGACTTTGTTCGATGTTATTTGCATGGATAACCGATCCTAACGCCTGGCTTGCGCTCGGTACGCTGACGCTGCTGGAGATCGTTCTTGGGATCGACAATATTATTTTCCTTTCTCTGGTTGTAGCCAAACTCCCGACAGCGCAACGCAATCATGCCCGACGTATTGGGCTGGCGGCGGCGATGATCATGCGTCTGGCACTGCTGGCTTCTATCGCCTGGGTAACGCGGCTGACAAACCCGTTATTCGAGCTGTTTGGCGAGGCGATATCAGCACGCGACCTGATCCTTCTGCTGGGGGGATTGTTCCTGATCTGGAAAGCCAGTAAAGAGATCCACGAATCCATTGAAGGTGAGGAAGAAGGTCTGAAAACTCGCGTATCCTCTTTTCTGGGTGCGATTGTACAGATCATGTTGTTAGACATTATCTTCAGTCTGGATTCCGTGATTACTGCGGTAGGCTTGTCCGATCATCTGTTTATCATGATGGCGGCGGTGGTGATTGCCGTAGGCGTCATGATGTTTGCTGCTCGCCCGATTGGTGAGTTTGTCGATCGCCACCCTTCGGTAAAAATGCTGGCGCTCTCGTTTCTGATTCTGGTCGGTTTTACGCTGATTCTGGAAAGTTTCGACGTCCACGTTCCGAAAGGATATATCTATTTCGCCATGTTCTTCTCTATCGCGGTAGAGACCCTGAACCTGTGGCGTAATAAAAAAAATCCGCTCTGATGAAATCCATCGCTCCCCGCAAGGGGAGCGAATGCCAGCCACACCTACCCCTTCTCACAGTTTAAGATTTTACTGCTTTCACCCTGCACAACTTCGCGTTATTACTAAACTATTGTCAGACGCAGGCCATGTGAGGATAAGCAGATGAAAAAATGGGCAGTTTTGATTTCCGCCGTAGGACTGGCTTTTGCCGTTTCCGGATGCAGCAGCGATTATGTAATGGCGACAAAAGATGGTCGAATGATCCTGACCGATGGAAAACCAGAAATTGACGATGATACCGGTCTGGTGAGCTATCACGATCAGCAGGGCAATGCGATGCAGATTAACCGCGATGATGTGTCTCAAATCATTGAACGCTGATGGTTGAGGTCAGCAGCGCGCTGGCCTTAACAATTTTACTTCCCTTTTTCTCTTCCCTCAGCCATTTTTATAATCCTTATGTCGTGATTATAAAAAGGAAACGGCTATGCAATATCACCGTATACCCCACAGCTCGCTGGAAGTCAGTACACTGGGGCTGGGCACAATGACGTTTGGTGAACAAAACAGCGAAGCCGACGCACATGCACAGCTCGATTATGCCGTAGCACAGGGCATTAACTTGATCGACGTTGCCGAGATGTATCCGGTACCGCCGCGTCCTGAAACCCAGGGCCTCACCGAAACCTACGTAGGTAACTGGCTCGCCAAACACGGCAGCCGCGAAAAGCTGATCGTTGCTTCTAAGGTCAGCGGACCATCACGTAACAACGACAGCGGCATTCGACCGAATCAGGCGCTGGACCGTAAAAATATCCGTGAAGCGCTGCACGACAGCCTGAAAAGACTAAAAACCGATTATCTGGATCTGTATCAGGTTCACTGGCCGCAGCGCCCGACCAACTGCTTTGGTAAGTTAGGCTACAGCTGGACAGACTCCGCGCCAGTCGTTTCCCTTCTCGATACCCTGGACGCGCTGGCCGAGTTTCAGCGCGCCGGGAAAATTCGCTACATCGGCGTTTCTAATGAAACCGCGTTTGGCGTGATGCGCTATCTGCACCTGGCGGACAAACACGATCTGCCACGCATCGCCACCATCCAGAACCCCTACAGCCTGCTGAACCGCAGCTTTGAGGTTGGACTGGCTGAAGTGAGCCAGTATGAAGGCGTTGAGCTGCTGGCTTACTCTTGCCTGGGCTTCGGTACGTTAACCGGGAAATACCTGAACGGCGCGAAACCTGCCGGTGCACGCAATACGTTGTTTAGCCGTTTCACGCGCTACAGCGGCGAGCAGACGCAGAAAGCCGTTGCGGCCTATGTGGATATCGCGAAACGCCATAATCTGGATCCCGCGCAAATGGCGCTGGCATTCGTGCGTCGTCAGCCGTTTGTCGCCAGCACTTTGCTGGGCGCCACGACGATGGAGCAGCTAAAAACCAACGTTGAAAGTCTGCATCTGGAGTTGAGCGAAGAAGTACTGGCAGAGATTGAAGCGGTGCATCAGGTGTATACCTATCCTGCACCGTAACAGTTAGCGCCTGATGGCGCTACGCTTATCAGGCCTACAGACAACTTCCCTGTAGGCCTGATACGGCAACAGCATACAACAGACTAATGGCGGCGCTGCCAAATCCACAGCGCCGCAATCGCCAGCGCAAACAGCGCACCAAATCCAATACCAATCGCAACAGCCGGGATCCCCACCAGCACCGCCAGTGAGTAAATACCGAGCATCAACAGCATCGCGCTGTTTTCACCCAGGTTTTGTACCGCTATCGCATTACCTGCGCCGACGCTTTTCTTACCCCGTTCCTGCAGCAACGCATTCAGCGGCACCACAAAGAAGCCACCCGACACGCCGATAAGCATCAGCAATGCGTAGGCCGGAAGCAGCGAATGTTGAAGAGAGAAAATCAGCACCACGACGCCAATCAGGATCCCCGCAGGCATACAGCGCGAAACGGTTTCCAGCGTTACCAGCTTCGCTGCCGCACCCGCACCGACCACAATCCCGATCGCTACCATGGCATTGAGGTAGGTCGGCGTGGCGTTATCGGTGATGCCGAGCGCCACCGGGACCCACAGCACCAGCAGAAAACGCAGCGTAACGCCCGCGCCCCAAAAAAGGCTGGTTCCCACCAACGAGAAGCGTGTTTCACCGTTGCGCCACAACGATGAAGCCGCACAGAAGAAACTGCGCGTCATTTTCCCCAGATGCCAGGACTGGCCAGGACGAGCCGCGGCCAGTTTCGGGATATACAGGTTAGCCACCACCGCGCCAGCATAGGCCAGGGCACAGGCAGAAAGCGCGGCAATTACGTGCCAGTCGGCCAGAACGCCGCCGGCGACAGAACCGAGCAAAATCGCGGCAATGGTGGAGGCTTCCATCAGGCCGTTAGCCTTCACCAGTTTGTCGCCGGTAGTCAGTTCACCGAGAATGCCATACTTGGCTGGTGAATACGCCGCCGCGCCGATTCCCACCAGCGTATACCCAAGAAACGGATTAATGCCGAAGCAAATACTCGCCGCGCCCAGCAATTTCAGAGCGTTCGCGAACATCATCACTCTGCCTTTGGCAAAGCTATCCGCCACCTGTCCAACAAAGGGGGCAAAAAGGATGTAAGCGCCCACAAACACCATTTGCAGGATCGGCTGACTCCAGTCCGGATAAAATTGCTCCTTCAGCAACGCCAGCGTAGCAAACAGCAACGCGTTATCGCCAAACGCCGACAGAAACTGTGCGGCGATAACGGACATCATCCCTTTGGACCAGATTGAAGTGTTAGTGTGCACTGACTCACTCATGTTGTTTTTCCGGCTCATCGACCCAGCTTTTCAGCGTAACAAAATCCGGCTTACCGCTGCCGAGTAATGGGAGTTGCTTCAGGTGGCGAATATCACGCGGTACAGCGAGTTCAGGTACGCCGTGCGCCCGCGCATACTGCTGTAGTTTTTCACGCGTAAGTTCGCTATCGGTAGTGAACAGCACCAGCGCCTCACCTTTGCTGGCATCACTCTTGATCGCCGTGGCGTGCATTTTGTCTGCAGATACCGCCAACGCAAGTTGCTCAACCATTTCCAGCGAAACCATCTCTCCGGCAATTTTAGCGAAACGCTTAGCGCGCCCCTGAATCTGTACAAAGCCGTTTTCATCAAAGCGCACGATGTCTCCGGTGTCATACCAGCCGCGCTCAATCTCACCTTGCGCATTCTCTGCTGTCGGCACTTCCAGCACGCCAGGTTTTTCGACGCGCAAATAACCGCTCATAATATTAGGACCTTTCAGCTGTAAACGCCCACCGTCCTCAATTCCCGGAACGGCCAACAGTCGAGCATCCATACCAGGCAAGATGCGCCCTACCGTTCCCGATTTTGCCGCCATTGGTACGTTAATCGACACAACCGGCGCACATTCCGTCACGCCATAGCCTTCAAGAACGCGCAGGCCAAATTTCTCCTGCCACAGCTGCTTTGTGCTGTCCTGAAGTTTTTCCGCTCCCGCCACCACATAGCGCAGGCGGTGGAAATCGTACGGATGCGCAAAACGCGCATAGTTGCCGAGGAACGTTGAAGTACCAAACAACACGGTGCAGTTCCGGTCGTATACCAGCTCTGGCACAATGCGGTAATGCAGCGGGCTGGGATAAAGAAACACTTCTGCGCCAGTCAGTAGCGGCGTGAATAATCCCACCGTCAGGCCAAAGGAGTGGAACAGCGGCAGCGCCGACATAAAACGGTCATCGGCGGTGAAATCGGCAATCGTTTTGATCTGCTCAACGTTCGCCAGAATGCTTTTATGACTGTGAACCACGCCTTTCGGATGGCCTTCTGAACCAGAAGTAAAGAGGATCACCGCAGCGTCTTCCGGCTGTTGCTTCACCTGCGCCAGATGAGGTGCCAGCAGATGTGAGAAAATCCACAGCTTATCGCTGAAGGTCACATCAGCTTTTAAGTCTTCCAGATAAACCCAACGCACCTGGGTGAGCTGTTCCGGTAAATGCCAGAGTTTGCCTTTATCGAGAAACTGTCGGGATGTGAAGATCGTTTTGATTTCAGACGCAGTAATGGCGCTGGTTAATCCTTTCACGCCCGCGGTGTAGTTCATCATGGCCGGAATGCGTCGACGCGCAATGGCGCCAAAAATGACCGCTGCGCTGATCCCCGCGTTTGGCAGCATCAGGCCGATTTTTTCACCTTCGACGCTGTATTTTTCCAGAATACGGGCCACAAAGAGCGTCTTTGTCAGCAGTTTGCGGTAGCTGTCCGGGGTAAAGTTAACATCTTCAATGCAGTTTTTGCCTGCGCCAAAACGGTATTTCGCTGCCAGCAGCGACT
The DNA here is from genome assembly GCF_030332605.1 of Citrobacter sp. Cpo103. Lineage (NCBI taxonomy): Bacteria > Pseudomonadati > Pseudomonadota > Gammaproteobacteria > Enterobacterales > Enterobacteriaceae > Citrobacter > Citrobacter sp. Cpo103. The sequence goes on from NZ_JAOWHO010000034.1 coordinate 105,535, forward strand.
CGTATAGCGTTTCACGCGGACGAACCGCCATGCGTGCTTCCATCATAATTTGATGCAGCATCTCTCCGGCGATTTTGCGGCGATCGCGAGCACGCGGTGCTTCCGGCATCGGCAGTTGTGTCGGCGGTAGGATATGTAAGCGGATGCGCGGGAAGAATCGCTGTTTAACCAAACCTTTCAGGCGGCTAAAGCGGGAAAGCTCCGCGCCTTCAATGCGCACAGGAACGACCGTCGCCCCAGACTTTGCGGCGACAAACCCCGCGCCGTCATAAATTTTCATTAACGAACCGGACGTCGAAATACGTCCTTCCGGGAAAATAACCACCGGACGGCCCTGTTCGACCAGACGAACCAGATGTTTAATCGACATCGGTTTAGTTGGATCTAACGGTACGAAATCAATCAGCGGAGTTAGCCAGCGCATATACCATTGCTGGCTGATAGAGGTGTAAACAGCGAAGACGGGACGAATCGGTAAAAAGAGCGCCAACAGGATGCCGTCTATAAATGAGACATGGTTGGGAGTGATTAGAACGCGTTCTCCCTGTAGCGCGCTGACATCGCCCGTGACGCGAACGCGGAAAAGCACGCGAAACAGATTACGAAAAAAGCCAAATAGCATCTCAACTCCCTGTGCCATTAATTATATAAACATCAATGGTGGGAGAGTATACGAGTTGGGGAATGGGCGCGACAGGTAACTGGTAAATACAATCCGAAAAAAAACCTGCGCATCCGCGCAGGTTGGTGCAAGAGACAGGTACGAAGTGCGTACCGAATAATCTCACCAATCAATACCTCTGGGATCTTGATTGTGGTCGTCAGCAGCCAGATACGCCAGTGCGAAAACGCAAAGGAATGAACCCAAATGCAACGAGTTGTGTAAATTATCGGTTACTGTTACAGATAGGCTGAAGGTAAAAAAAAACCTGCGCATCTGCGCAGGCTGGTGTAATTCTAGTGATCAACCCGAAAGTTGATTTCACCTATCAATACCTCTGGGATCTCAACTCTAGCAATCTGCTCAGTTCCCTCACCAGCGAACAATCGCAACAGCACATCGCAAAGTGTAAGCAAAAATTAGCATTTTCTATTTTCTGTCTTACTTCGCTCGTGTGCGCTCACATTTGCGACGTTCTGACAGGCAATCTGCTTGAACAGCCAGCCATTTTCCGTAACACTGACGGAATGTAAGCGTTTACCCACAACAGGTACTATCATGGCGACCATAAAGGATGTAGCCCGACTAGCTGGTGTATCAGTCGCCACCGTTTCTCGAGTGATCAATGATTCCCCTAAAGCCAGCGAAGCATCGCGCCTGGCCGTAACAAGTGCAATGGAATCACTCAGCTACCACCCCAACGCCAATGCGCGTGCGCTGGCACAACAATCCACAGAGACCATCGGTCTGGTGGTGGGAGATGTGTCCGATCCATTCTTTGGGGCAATGGTTAAAGCTGTCGAGCAGGTGGCCTATAACACCGGTAATTTTTTACTGATTGGTAACGGCTACCATAACGAACAGAAGGAACGACAGGCGATTGAACAGCTCATTCGCCACCGCTGCGCAGCCCTTGTTGTCCACGCAAAAATTATCCCGGATGCTGAGCTGGCATCACTCATGAAGCAAATCCCCGGCATGGTATTGATTAACCGAATTCTGCCGGGATTCGAACAACGCTGCGTTGCCCTTGATGACCGTTTCGGCGCCTGGCTCGCGACCCGACACCTCATTCAACAAGGCCACACGCGCATTGGCTATCTGTGCTCCAATCACACGATTTCAGATGCGGAAGATCGTCTGCAAGGCTATTACGACGCGCTGGCAGAGAGCAATATTCCTGTCAGCGATCGCCTGGTAACGTTTGGTGAACCGGATGAAAGCGGCGGTGAACAGGCTATGACCGAGTTACTTGGCCGTGGCAAAAACTTCACTGCGGTAGCCTGCTACAACGACTCAATGGCGGCTGGTGCCATGGGGGTATTGAATGATAACGGCATTGATGTGCCGGGAGAAATCTCGCTGATTGGTTTTGATGATGTGCTGGTTTCCCGCTACGTGCGCCCGCGTTTGACCACGGTGCGCTACCCGATCGTGACGATGGCAACCCAGGCTGCCGAACTGGCGCTCGCGCTGGCGGAGAAGCGTCCCGTGCCTGAAATTACCCACGTTTTTAACCCAACTCTGGTGCGTCGCCATTCCGTTTCGACGCTGACAGAGCCGGGGAATTCATCGTCAAACGATTAACCAGGATAGCGTTATGACTACGATGTTGGACGTTTCACGACACGCAGGCGTCTCAAAAGCGACCGTTTCGCGCGTACTGAATGGCACGGGTCAGGTAAAAGAGAGCACGCGCCAGAAAGTGTTTAAGGCCATGCAGGCACTTGATTATCGGCCTAATTTTTTAGCGCGCTCTTTGGCAAACCGCACCAGCAACAGCATTGGTCTGGTAGTTTCCACATTTGATGGATTCTACTTTGGCCGCCTGCTGCAACAGGCTTCACGCCAGACGGAATCTCACGGCAAGCAGTTGATCGTCACCGACGGCCACGACACACCAGAGCGTGAGCAGGAAGCCGTGCAAATGCTGGCGGACAGGCAGTGCGACGCCATTATTCTCTATACCCGCTATATGAGTGAAAAGGCGATTATGTCGTTGATGAACAGCATTGCTATGCCCTTGCTGGTCATCAACCGTGATGTCAGCCAGGCCCGCGATCGCGCAATTTTCTTTGAACAGGAAGACGCGGCCTATCAGGCGGTCAATTATCTGATCTCCCAGGGCCATAGCGATATTGCTTGTATCACTGTGCCAGGCCATACGCCTACCGGTAAATCACGCCTGATGGGGTATCGTAAAGCGCTGGAAAAAAACGGTATTCCCTGGGATCCCGATAAGGTCAAATACGGCGACTCCACGATGACGCGAGGCTATGAGGCCTGCCGTGAACTGCTGGAGGAAGGGGTGAAATTTAGCGCCCTGTTCGCCTGTAACGATGACATGGCATTAGGCGCATCAAAAGCGTTACATCAGGCCGGGCTGAGGATCCCAACGGACGTCTCACTGTTTGGTTTTGATGATGCGCCCAGCGCCAAATGGCTGGAGCCGGGGCTGTCTACCGTATATCTACCGATTGATACAATGATAACCACGGCAATCGACCAGGCTATCCGGCTGGCCAACGGCGAGAGCGTCGAGCCAATCCCACCGTTTACCGGCAAACTGGTACTACGTGACTCAGTAACGCTCGGGCCATACTTTAAGTAATCAAATGCCGGATGGCGGCGCAAGCGCCTTATCCGGCCTACAGGCCCCGCAGTTAATATCGTAGGCCGGATAAGCGTAGCGCCATCCGGCATTTCACAACGCTGTAATCAGATTAATTCCAGCGCTAACAGCTCATCAATGGTCTGGCGACGGCGAATTAGCCGCGCCACGCCGTTATCGAACAAAACCTCCGGCAGCAGCGGGCGGCTATTGTAGTTTGACGACATTGACGCGCCGTACGCCCCGGTATCATGCAGCACCAGATAATCGCCCGGCACCACCGCAGGCAACAGTCGGGTTTCCACATTTCCGCCCTCCTGCTGGGTAAACACATCGCCAGATTCGCACAGCGGCCCGGCTACCACGGTTTCCCGTTGCGGGGTGTGTTCCAGAGAGCGACCATCCCCTGCCAGCGCTGAGATATGGTGATAACTACCGTACATGGCCGGGCGCATTAGATCGTTGAAGCCCGCATCGATCAGCACAAAGTGGCGGCTACCCATCTCTTTTACGCTACGTACCTGCGCCACTAACACACCGGCTTCCGCGACCAGAAAACGACCCGGCTCTATCTCAAGTGCGACCGGGTGGCCCAGGTGTTTAGCAATCTGTTCACGCGCAGCGTTCCACAATCCAAAGTAGTGATCGGTATCGATCGCCTCTTCCCCTTCGCGATACGGGATTGATAAACCACCGCCCGCGGAGATCGCCTCCAGATCCTGACCAAATTCAACCACCTGGCGCACCATTGCGCCGCACACCTGCTCCAGATGGCCGTAGTCTACGCCGGAGCCGATATGCATATGAATCCCCACCAGCTTCAGCTTATAGCGCTGAATCACCTCCAGCGCCGCGGGAAGATCGCTATACCAGATCCCGTGCTTGCTGTTTTCACCGCCGGTATTGGTTTTCTGGCTGTGCCCATGTCCAAAGCCAGGGTTTACGCGTAGCCACACGCGATGGCCCGGCGAGACCTGGCCCAGTTGTTCCAGCATATCCACCGACCCGGCATTTACCGGAATGCTCAATTCATGCACCCGCGCGAGCGTCGCTTCATCAATCATATCGGCGGTAAAGACGATTTCATCTTTCCCCGGTACGAAGCCTGCCGCCAGCGCACGTTCAATTTCGCCAAGCGAGACGGAATCAACCTTCACGCCCTGCTCGCGCATCAGGCGCAAAATATGAATATTCGAACATGCCTTTTGGGCGAAACGCACCACGTCAAACTGACTCAATTTGGCAATCTGCGCGCGGATAATCTGAGCATCATAGACCCACACCGGGCAGCCGAATTCGGCAGGCAGGCGCAGCAGGTTGTCGGCGGTCAGGTCAGTGTCAGTACTATTGAGTGGGCGTGGCATGGTGTGCTCCGATATTGGCTTTTTTATGATTACGCCACAGCCCGAAAAGAATAAAAAATATCGTTTTATCGTGAGTCTATGCAAAAATGATATGGATTGATTCATTCGAGGATTGCCCATGCCCGCCGTTAACCTGCGACACATCGAAATTTTTCACGCCATCATGACGGCAGGCAATCTGACAGAAGCCGCGCGCATGCTACATACCTCGCAGCCCACCGTCAGCCGGGAACTGGCCCGATTCGAGAAAGTGCTGGGATTAACGCTGTTTGAACGCACGCGTGGCCGACTGCACCCAACCGTGCAAGGGTTACGTCTGTTTGAAGAGGTGCAACGTTCGTGGTATGGCCTTGATAGAATTGTGAGCGCCGCCGAAAGCCTGCGTGAGTTTCGCCAGGGCGAATTGTCGATTGTTTGCCTGCCGGTATTCTCACAGTCTTTTTTACCGCCGCTGCTGCAGCCATTCCTCGCACGCTATCCACAGGTCAATATTCAGATAGTGCCGCAGGAGTCACCGCTGCTGGAAGAGTGGCTGTCGGCGCAGCGCCACGATCTGGGGTTAACGGAAACGCTGCATACGCCTGCCGGAACGAAACGCACCGAATTGCTGGCGCTGGATGAAGTGTGCGTGCTGCCGCAGGGCCATCCGCTGACTAAGAAAGCGGTGTTAACGCCGCAGGATTTTCAGGGAGAAAACTACATCAGCCTGTCGCGCACCGACAGCTACCGTCAGCTACTGGATACACTGTTTAATGAGCACCAGGTGAAGCGCCGCATGGTGATTGAAACCCATAGCGCTGCTTCAATTTGTGCAATGGTGCGGGCGGGCGTTGGGATCTCGGTGGTAAACCCACTGACGGCGCTGGATTACGCCAGCAGCGGAGTCGTTATCCGCCGCTTCAGTATTTCGGTACCCTTTACAGTCAGCCTGATTCACCCACTTCATCGCCCCGCCTCGGCGCTGGTTGATGCTTTTACGGCACATCTGCAGGCCCATCTACCGAGGCTTATTGACCCGCTGGAGGCTATTTTGCATCCGCAGCCGAAAGCATAAACGCCACCGCATCTTGCGCATGGATTGCCGCGGTGTCGAAAACCGGTAGTGGGCTTAGCTCGGTGGGAACCAGCAGACCAATCTCGGTACAGCCAAAGATCACCCCTTGCGCCCCCTGTTTCGCCAGTTGGTCGATGACGCCCAGGTAATAATCGCGGGAAGCCTCGCTGAATTCACCGAGACACAGCTCGTCGAAAATAATCTGGTTTATTTTCTGACGATCATCAGCTTCAGGGATCAGCGTGCTAATGCCAAATTCAGTCTGTAAACGCCCGCGGTAAAAATCCTGCTCCATGGTGTAACGCGTACCCAGTAGCGCCACGTTGCTCATTTGCTGCTTTTGTATCGCCCGCCCCGTCGCGTCGGCAATATGCAGAAACGGCACATCACAGGCGCTTTCAATCGCCTCAGCAACTTTGTGCATGGTGTTGGTACACAGCACAATTCCTTGCGCCCCGGCTTGCTGTAGCCCTATGGCGGCCTGCGCGAGGATCTCACCGGCTCGCTGCCAGTCACCGCTTGACTGACAGGCTTCAATCTCGTGAAAATCCACGCTGTGCAACAGAATCTGTGCCGAATGCAGTCCACCCAGACGCTGTTTTACCCCTTCATTAATGAGTCGATAATAAGGAATGGTAGATTCCCAGCTCATACCGCCTAACAGACCGATCGTTTTCATCATTTCCCCTGACTCGTTGTTGTCTCTCCAGTGAACCAAAGATGTGATCAACTTTCCACATCTGTTGGCGTGCATTTCTTTTTTTAATTTTCTGATATAGCTTTAATGAAACGTTGCTTTAATTAATTACAGGAAGGCCGGATGTTTATTTTTCATAAAGAGACCACGCTTGACGATCTGGGCAATGGCGTTACCCGGCGCATTCTTGCTCACGGCGGTAACATGATGGCGGTTGAGGTGAACTTCGAGCAAGGCGCAATCGGCCCGATGCACAATCATCCGCACGAGCAGTTGACTTACGTGTTGTCCGGTGAGTTTGAATTTACCATCGGCGAAGAGAAACATATCGTTAGGGCGGGCGATACCCTGTATAAACAGCCCAACATTATGCATGGCTGCGTCTGCTTAAAACCGGGAACGCTGCTGGATACCTTTACCCCAATTCGCGAAGATTTTCTTCACGGGTAAGGCGCTAATTAAAAAAACCGGGTCGCGTTGACGCTTTCCCGGCCTATAAGAGACTCCACTCGCAGGCCGGATAAGGCTGAACCGCCATCCGGCATGCTTATCTGACTTACACCCCAATATCTCTTAACTTCTCGCCAGCCATCAGCTTACGTTCGATATGCTCCAGCGTGACGTTTTTGGTTTCTGGAATCAGCCAGAACGTAATACCAATAAATACGACGTTCAGCGCAGTATAGAGCCAGAACGTACCGGCGGCGCCAATGCTGTCGAGCAGCGTCAGGAACGTTGCGCCAATGATCATATTCGACACCCAGTTGGTGGTGGTGGAGCAGGTAATACCAAAATCACGGCATTTCAGCGGCTGAATTTCCGAACACAGGATCCACACTACCGGCGCGGCGCTCATCGCATAGCCTGCAATACACATCATCGTCATGCCAACTGACAGCCAGGATAGCCCACTGGAAGCCGTGCCGTTATCAAACTGCATCAGACAATAACCAAGCACCAGTGTCCCGATGGCCATTACGCTGAAACCAATTTTCAGCGCCGGTTTACGTCCTGCTTTGTCGACCGTGAAGACGGCAATAAAGGTGGCGAACATAAACGTTAAGCCAACTACCAGCGTGGCAATCATCTGCTGCTCTGTGGTGGTAAAACCCGCCATTTTAAAAATGCGCGGCGCGTAATACATGATGATGTTCATCCCGGTGAACTGCTGCATCGCCTGCAGTAACATTCCGAGGAAAACCGCGCGACGCACGTTACGGTTAATTTTAAACAGCGCCCAACCACCCTGCTTCAGCTTCAGGCTTTCACGGATTTCGTTCAGCTCATCGCGGGCTTTTTCTGACGTATCGCGCAACATGCGCAGTACTTCTTCAGCTTCGATGTGGCGACCTTTCTCCGCCAGCCAGCGCGGGCTGTTGGGCAAGAAAACAACCAGAATAATCAGCAATACAGCCGGAAGCGCCAGCACGCCAAGCATAGCGCGCCAGTTACCGCTGTAGCTGAACGCGGTATCGGACAAAAAGGCCAGAACGATACCCAGCGTCACCATCAGCTGATACATACTGATCATCTTGCCACGCACGTTTTCGCTGGCCATTTCGGAGAGATAGAGCGGTGCGGTGTAAGACGCGATCCCCACCGCTACGCCCAGCACCACGCGGGCAAAAATGAGCATTTCTACGCTGGAGGCAAACGCCGAGCCCAGAGATCCGACGACGAAAAGGATCGCGCCCGCCATCAGGCTGTATTTGCGCCCCAGGCGGAATGACAACCAACCGTTAAAAAGCGCACCAATTGCCGCACCCAGCATCATGCTGCTTACCACCCACTCCTGCAGGCGGCTGGTCAACACAAAGTGATCGGTGATAAAAGGCAACGCGCCAGCAATCACGCCAATATCCAGGCCGAATAACAACCCTGCGACAGCCGCAGAGATAGAAACAAACATATTCATACGTCGCGTATCGCGCACTGGGCGCGGCGCTAAAGCAGCATCATTATTTATTGAGACCATTTTTTCCTGCCAGATACAGAGTAACCATGCCATTGAAAGTAAGGGATCCCTTGCAGGAAGCGTCAGGCGGGAAACGGCAAAAACATGGATTAAATAGCTACACCACATGGTTATGTGATGGATATTCCAATTTTAAAATTTACCGACAATCACTCAATTAAATTTAACTAATTGATATTAAAGAATATTAAAAACAATAAATTTATACGTATGAAATTTAATATGGAATAATTTATAACCACAATATGGATTTTAATGATCCGAATATAAAAAAACCCTGCCAGAGGGCAGGGTTTAACGGTTCTGGAAAGCGAATTAACGTGCCAGCCAGCCGCCATCTACTGCAACGGTATAGCCGTTGATATAGTCAGATGCGCTGGACGCCAGGAACACGACAGGCCCCATAAGATCGCTCGGCAGACCCCAACGACCCGCCGGAATACGATCGAGGATTTCTGCGCTACGTTGCTCATCAGCACGCAGCTGTTGAGTGTTATTCGTCGCCATGTAACCCGGTGCAATCGCGTTGACGTTGATGTTATGTTTTGCCCACTCATTCGCCATCAGACGGGTAACGCCCATTACGCCGCTTTTAGACGCGGTGTAAGACGGCACGCGGATCCCGCCCTGGAAGGAAAGCATAGAGGCGATGTTGATAATTTTGCCGCCGTTACCCTGAGCGATAAAGTGCTTCGCCGCGGCCTGAGACATAAAGAACACGCTCTTAATGTTCAGGTTCATCACGTCATCCCAGTCTTTTTCGCTGAAGTCGATCGCATCGTCACGACGGATAAGACCCGCGTTGTTGACCAGAATATCGATATGGCCGAATTCTGCCACTGCGCGCTCCAGCAGCGCCGGAATACCATCGATTTGACGCAGATCGGCGGTCAGGCTTAAAAAACGGCGGCCCAGTGCGGTCACGCGTTCGATGGTTTCTGTCGGTTCAACAATGTTGATACCGACGATATCGCAACCTGCTTCAGCCAGACCAAGCGCCATCCCCTGACCCAAACCTGTGTCACAACCGGTCACAACGGCGACTTTACCTTCAAGAGAGAATGCATTCAAAATCATTGTAAATCCTTAATTTTTTATAATGCCCACCGCAGCAGGCACGGCTGTCGCCCGCAACTAGCGCAGATCTTTTACTGCAACATGGTCCATATCATCAAAGACCTGGTTTTCGCCGACCATGCCCCAAATGAACGTATAAGCTTTTGTGCCGACACCGGAGTGAATAGACCAGCTTGGAGAAATCACCGCCTGCTCGTTGTGCATCACAATATGACGCGTTTCCTGAGGCTGACCCATCATGTGGAAGACGCAGGTATCTTCTTCCATATTGAAGTAGAAATAGACTTCCATACGACGTTCATGGGTATGACACGGCATGGTGTTCCACAGGTTACCCGGTGCCAGTTCAGTCAGACCCATGCTCAACTGGCAGGTTTCCAGAACATCCGGCACAAAGTATTTGTTGATGGTGCGACGATTGCTGGTGAGGTTATCGCCCAATGTCACTGGCGCAACGTCTGCAGGCGTGACTTTCTTAGTTGGGTAAGTCGAGTGTGCCGGCGCGCAGTTGTAGTAAAATTTCGCCGGTTTCGCCGCATCAATACTGGCGAAGACCACTTCTTTTGCCCCTTTTCCGACGTACAGCGCGTCGCGATGACCAATTTCATAGCACTGGCCGTCAACGGTAATCGTGCCCGGGCCGCCGATATTGATCACACCCAGCTCACGACGTTCGAGGAAATAGGTTACGCCCAGCTGTTTGCCGACTTCGCCACCCACAGAGACGGTTTTGGCCACTGGCATAATGCCGCCAACAATGATGCGGTCGATGTGGCTGTAGACCATGGTGTATTCATCTGCGACAAACACTTCTTCGACCAAAAACTCATTACGCAGCCCCTGAGTGTCCAGGGTTTTCGCATGCGCACTATGGATACTTTGTCTTACGTCCACATTTACCTCCAGTGATAAATTGACCGTGAATGCTTAAACGAATAGCAAAACGCTGTTCCGTTTTATCTTATGCGCTCATGATATCCCTCCCTGAATGTGTTTTCAATTATAACTAAAACGATGTTTCACTTTTTCCGCATCTTATTATCAAAAGTGTAAGTGTGATCACGCTAGCGCATATAAATCGCAAAATTTGTTTCAATAAAATCATTTAAAACAATTAGATAGATAAAAACACAAAAAAGCAGATCATTAGTGGCAGGGATAAGATATTGAAAATACAGCCAGGCTCATACGTCATTCACACACCTTTTCTAACAAAGTGCGCTATCAATCACATGAAATGAAACAACGTTTTGATATGTTGGTAGGGTTTAGAGTGTATGTTTCTGTAACTGGCCTTGCCCTCCTGTTGGAGGGCTTTTTTATAGATGCAGGAGAAAATCATCAGAAAAGGCGTTTAAGCAGAGAAATCGAAGGGAAATTAGTCTCGTTCGATAGCGAGCGCCACCCCCTGACCGCCGCCGATACACAGCGTTGCCAGTCCTTTGTGCGCCCGACGCTTCACCATTTCATGTACCAGCGAAACCAGAATACGACAGCCAGAAGCGCCAATCGGATGACCGAGCGCAATGGCCCCGCCGTTCACATTTACCCGCCGTTCATCCCACTCCAGCATTTTCCCAACGGATAATGCCTGCGCGGCGAAGGCTTCATTAGCTTCGATAAGATCAACATCAGCCAGTTGCCAGCCCACACGCTCAAGGCAACGGCGCGTTGCATACACTGGCGCAATCCCCATGAGCGCGGGATCGACCCCGACGCTGGCAAAGGCGCGAATACGGGCCAACACAGGTAAGTTCAGTTCCTGCGCCTTGGCCTCACTCATCATCATCACCGCAGCGGCGCCATCGTTGATGGATGACGCGTTACCCGCCGTTACCGAACCGAGTCTGTCAAAGGTAGGATCCAGACGCGCCAGCCCCTCGGCGCTGGCATCGGTACGCGGTTGTTCGTCGGTGTCCACCACGAACGATTGCCCATTACGCTGTGTTACCACCGGCACGATTTCATCTTTAAAGCGTCCGGCATCAATTGCCATCCGCGCTTTGTGCTGCGAGTGCAGCGCGTAGGCATCCTGCAATTCGCGGCTGATTCCGTATTCTCGCGCCAGGTTTTCCGCGGTAACGCCCATGTGATAATCGTTGAAGGCATCCCACAGACCGTCATGTACCAGGCTGTCGACCAGTTGGCTGTTCCCCAGCTGTGCGCCAGTGCGGCTATCGGTAAGGACATGCGGTGCACGGCTCATATTCTCTTGCCCGCCCGCAATCACAATGTCGGCTTCGCCACACTGGATAGCCTGGGTCGCCAGATGCAGCGCTTTCAGACCCGAGCCACAGACATCGTTAATGGTGATGGCGGAAACGGTATTGGGTAGCCCACCATTGATGGCAGACTGACGTGCAGGGTTCTGCCCGGCACCTGCGGTAAGCACCTGTCCGAGGATCACTTCATCCACAGCGTGAACGTCCACGCCCGTGCGTTCCAGTAACGCCTTGACCACCATGCTGCCTAACTCAACGGCAGAGTGGCGCGCCAGCGTCCCCTGGAAGCAGCCAATCGGTGTCCTTAATGCCCCGACGATCACAACCTCTTTCATCACTACCTCAGCGCAAAATAACACCGCAATAGTAGATGATTGTTAAAAATAGTTATCAAGGTTGTTTAAAAACGGTGATTTTTATCACAAAGGAAATTCGTATCACTTATTGGTCATCTGAACGCCACTCTGCTGCAAATGGTCACGCAACCAGCTTCCTGCCACACCAGGCGGTGATTTCTTATTCCACAACAGATCGATCGAGATAGCCTTTGGCCAGCCGGGCAGTTGTAATTGAACCAGTGGTTTTTCTGCCGCAAACTCCTCCACCAACGCACAAGGGAGCGCGCACCAGCCAAATCCCTGAACAGCCATACTCAGCAATAACAGATAGTTAGGAGCAGACCAGACGGGACCGCGCGCCACGTTGGTGCCGCTTTCCAGATAGGTATTCAGACGCAGCTCGCGCCAGGTGTGGAGTTGCTCCCACTGCAGTTTTTCTTGAGCCGCGAGCGGATGCGACGCTGCAACGTATAATCCCATCCAGGTTTGCATCGGCAGACGCGTAACACCCATGTCGGTCGGGTAATCTTCCCGCGCTTCGATCAACCCCACCTGTGCGCGTCCTTTTTGCAGCAGATCGATCACGTCTTCATCTTCGCCAATCAGGCATTCAAACTCGGTATGGGGAAACTTGCGATCAAACTGCACCATCAACTCTTCCAGCACATCCGGATGCAGCGTGTCAGACAGCACAAAGGTCAGACGCGCCTCAGTTTCACCCGACAGCGAGATCGCCGCCTCATCGAGACGTTCGCTGGCCGTCAGAATAGCCTGCACATAACCCAACACCCGCTTACCTTCTTCGGTCAGCGTTGGCTGGCGGGATGAGCGGTCAAACAGTGCAAAACCAAGATCGGCTTCCAGATGCGCAATGGCCGTACTGATAGTGGACTGGCTTTTACGCAGCCGCCGGGCCGCCGCAGAAAATGAACCGCAGGAAACGGTCTCCACAAATGCCGTTAATGCTTCAGGAGAATAACGCATGAGCTATCTACTTTATCGATGGATACTATCTTTTAGATATCACATAAAACGATAAAATTGCCACCATTCCGTTATCCGGGCATCAAAGAAGGTTTTAGGTTATGCAACACGATACTGTCCAACGCCGCTCGTTAGTTGAGCGTATTTTTCATGCCGTCTGCTTTGAAGGCATTGCCACCGCGATCCTCGCACCGACCACCGCATGGTTGATGCAGCGCTCGGTGCTGGAAATGGGCGGACTGACCATTCTTCTCGCCACTACAGCGATGATCTGGAATATCATTTATAACGCCCTGTTTGACCGTCTGTGGCCGTCGCACCTGGTAAAACGTACGGCGAAAGTGCGAGCATTTCACGCCTTAGGTTTTGAGAGCGGTTTTATTGTGATCGGGGTGAGCATCGTGGCGTATGTGCTAAACGTCAGCCTGGTTCAGGCATTCACGCTGGAAATAGGTTTTTTCCTGTTCTTCCTGCCGTACACCATGTTCTATAACTGGGCTTATGACACGTTACGCGAGCGCGTTATGAAGCGCCGCCAGCAGCGCGTTACTGCCTGATAATTAAAATAATAGTCGGAATATTCTCGGTTCCGGCTATTGTCCCATTCACTCGCCCGCTTGTTCACATCTCCCCCAGCCCCTGCCATTTGTGGTAAATTGCGCTTCTTTTTGTTTATTTTATAGTTGATACGTTCAAATAATGTCGAAATTTTGGTCAAAAGAAGAGACTCTCTGGAGCTTCGCACTATATGGGACTGCCGTCGGCGCAGGAACCCTCTTCCTCCCCATACAGCTGGGTTCTGCAGGCGCGGTGGTATTGTTTATCACCGCTCTCGTCGCCTGGCCTTTAACCTACTGGCCGCACAAGGCGCTATGCCAGTTTATCCTGTCCTCAAAAACGTCGGCTGGTGAAGGGATCACTGGCGCGGTTACCCACTACTACGGCAAGAAGATTGGCAGCCTGATCACCACCCTCTATTTTATTGCCTTCTTTGTGGTGGTGCTGATCTACGCCGTAGCGATAACCAATTCACTCACTGAACAGCTGGCAAAACATATCACTATCGATCTGCGGATCCGCATGCTGGTCAGCTTTGGCGTGGTGCTGGTGCTGAACCTGATTTTTCTGATGGGCCGACAAGCCACTATTCGGGTCATGGGCTTTTTGGTGTTCCCGCTCATCGCGTACTTTTTGTTCCTTTCGCTCTACCTGACCGGAAGCTGGCAGCCAACGCTACTCACCGGCCAGATGTCTTTCGATCAGCACACGCTTCATCAGGTTTGGATATCTATTCCCGTGATGGTTTTCGCTTTTAGCCATACGCCAATTATCTCTACGTTCGCCATCGACAGACGAGAGAAATACGGCGAGCAGGCCATGGGTAAATGCAAAAAAATCATGAAGGTAGCCTACGTCATCATCTGCCTGAGCGTACTGTTTTTCGTCTTCAGCTGTTTGCTTTCGATTCCGACAAACTATATCGAAGACGCGAAAAATGAAGGCGTGACGATTCTTTCCGCGCTGTCGATGATGCCAAACGCGCCGGCATGGCTGTCGATTTCCGGGATCATCGTTGCCGTCGTAGCGATGTCAAAATCGTTCCTCGGCACCTACTTTGGCGTGATTGAAGGGGCAACGGAGGTAGTAAAAACGTCGTTGCATCAGGTGGGTGTGAAGAAAAGCCGGGCCTTTAACCGCGCTCTGTCCATCATGCTGGTCTCGGCTATCACGTTTATCATCTGCTGCATTAATCCTAATGCCATTTCAATGATTTACGCGATAAGCGGCCCGCTGATTGCCATGATTCTGTTTATCATGCCGACATTGTCTACCTATCTGATCCCGGCGCTGAAGCCGTACCGTTCAGTGGGTAATCTGATCACCCTGATTGTCGGTCTGCTGTGCGTATCTGTGATGTTTTTTGGCTAAAACGTGTTGTTTAACGGCTCATTCCAGTAAGCGGATGAGCCGTTAAACTGACTTATTTGATGTACGAATCCAGCACTTTCAGGACCACATCCAAATCCTCTTCGCGCTTAATTTCATCGCCCTGATGCACAATGTGCTCGGTCAGATGACCTTTAATCACTTCACGCATTAATCCGTTTACTGCCCCGCGGATCGCCGCTATTTGCTGCAATACCGCCGCGCATTCATGCGGTTCATCCAGCATGGTTTTCAACGCCGCTACCTGCCCCTGAATCTTGCTGGTTCGGGCTTTCAGCTTTTGTTTGTCGCGGATCGTATGTGACATAACTTTACCTTTTTAACGTCTGGCTGTAGGGACAATACCATCGACATTCTACTGGGGGGTAGTATTTGATACTGGGGGGGAGTAGAATCAGACGAAACTAAACAACTAAGAATCATTCTCATGGGTGAGTTTTCTACGCTTCTTCAGCAAGGCAACGCCTGGTTTTTCATTCCCAGCGCGATTCTACTGGGTGTGTTACACGGCCTGGAGCCGGGGCATTCCAAGACGATGATGGCGGCCTTTATTATTGCCATTAAGGGGACCATCAAACAGGCGGTGATGCTGGGGCTGGCAGCAACGCTGTCGCATACCGCCGTAGTTTGGTTGATTGCGCTCGGTGGCATGTATATCAGCAAAGCGTTTACCGCCCAGGCCGTTGAGCCCTGGCTGCAATTTGTCTCGGCGATAATTATTCTCGGGACCGCATTCTGGATGTTCTGGCGAACCTGGCAGGGAGAGCAGAACTGGCTGGCCCAGACGCATCACGACCACGATCACGGGCATCACCACCACCATGATCATGACGACCATCATCATGACCACGATGACGATCATCACCATCATCATCACGAACACGAGCATAATCACGACCATGCCGCACTGGCAGGACTCACCGAAGGATCGAAAGAGTATCAGGATGCCCACGAACGGGCGCATGCCACCGATATTCAGCGCCGCTTTGCGGGCAAAGAGGTCACCAACGGCCAAATATTATTGTTCGGTCTGACCGGCGGGTTAATCCCGTGTCCAGCCGCCATTACGGTGCTGCTGATTTGCATCCAGCTCAAAGCCTTCACGCTGGGTGCCACCATGGTGCTGTGCTTTAGCCTCGGGCTGGCACTGACGCTGGTAACGGTGGGCGTGGGAGCGGCAATCAGCGTGCAGCAGGCGGCCAAACGCTGGAGCGGATTTAACACGATTGCACGCAAAGCACCCTATTTTTCCAGTGTGCTCATTGCTATGGTCGGCTTATATATGGGGATTCACGGCTATATGGGGATCGTCGGTTAACACTAAGAGAGCGCAGCAGCGATTGCCGCTGCGCGTAAAACCAGGCTAGCTTTCGACATTGCCCCACACCAGTTGCCCTTTATGGAAGGTCGCGGTGCGTGGGGAAATTCGCGCGACCGCTTCCGCCGAACAGGAGGCATCCACCAGCACAAAGCTGGCTTCATCCTGCGCTTTCGGCCAAACGCGCTCACCTTTTTCGTTAAGCGGCAACACATCGCCGGTGGCGAGGAACAACGCCCGCGACAGGTTGAGTTCGTTGGGGCGAATATAGAGCTGCGCGTACAGATTTGCCTTTTCCAGCATGTCGCCCAGCCCGTACGGCGACCAGTGATCAATTACGCTGTCGGTTCCGGTAATCACTTCCACGCCTTTATCGCGCAGCTGCTTGAGCGGCATGTGCAAGGTACCGATCGGCACCGTCGAGGCAATGGTAATCTGCTGCGTCGCCATGCGGCCCGCCAACGTGTCTACCTGCTGTTCGTTCAACGTTGCCAGTGCAAACGCGTGGCTGATGGTCAGTTTGCCCTTTAACTGCGGCGTTTTCTCCACCGTTTCCACCATGTAATTCACCGCCGCCACGCCTGCCGGACTGGTTTCATGCAGATGGATATCTACGCCTTTATCGTAATCCAGCGCAATCTGGAACATGGTGTCGAGGGATTTTTCCATCGCCCCATCGACGCTGGTTGGGTCCAGACCGCCGACGTAATGCGCTCCCGCCTGCATCGCTTCGCGCATCAGCGGTTCAGATTTTGATAACAGCAGGCCATGCTGCGGAAATGCCACGATTTCACAGGCAAAACCCGGCTGACGACGCGCCAGTACCGCCTGCAGGTTTTCGAGGTTTTTCAGCCCGGAAACCGGTTCTATGTTGCAGTGGCTGCGGGCGATCGAGGTGCCTTTTGATTGCAGCAGATCGATCAGCTTTTCTGCGCGCTCCTGCGTATAAGGCTGGAGTTCAGGCAGCAGCTTTTGTTCCAGGCGGATCATATCCTGAATAGTGGTGCCAGCCGGGCGGTTCAGCGAACGCCAGGGACCGCCGTAAAAGGTTTTATCCAGATGGATGTGCATGTCGCGCATGGCGGGCAGCATCAGCTTTCCACCCGCATCATAGTGGGGCAGCGTCGCATCCGGATGCTGCTTATTCTCGCGCAGCGCAACGATTTTTCCGTCCTGGATTTCAACGGTTTGCAGCGCGGTACGGGTGTGCACCACCACCGAATTTTCGTAATCAAAGCCCGCTTCCAGCAGGACGTTATCCAGGTAATAGTGTTTATCGTTAATCGTCATTGTGCTCTTCGACCCGCAGGTGTTCCCGACAGGATTAGCAGCATACGCGACCGGAGCGACCGCGCCAAACAGCGCGGCAGCGGTCACCATTTTTCCGCTCTGGCTTAAAAATTCACGGCGGCTGTTACTTTCCTTCATTCACGTCTCCTCTCAGGAATGGACAATATGGGTGCCCGTTTCGCCGCGCAGTGCGGCAGGCAGGCATTCCGGCGTGGTGATGATCACTCGTTTACCGCCACGCTCCAGAAACGCCAGGCTGGCAACGATTTTGGGTAACATGCTGCCAGGCGGGAAATGTCCCTCCTGCATGTAACGGGTCATCGTTGCAACATCCACCGTATCCAGCGCCTGCTGGTTGGGTTTGCCAAAATGAATACAGACCTGCTCGACGCCGGTGGTGATCACCAAAATGTCGGCGCGGATCTCCTGCGCCAGTAGCGCCGTGGAGAGATCTTTATCAATCACCGCGTCCACGCTCTGGTAATCCCCTTGATCGCTACGCACCACCGGGATCCCGCCGCCGCCCGCGCCAATAACCACAAAGCCTTGCTGGGTCAGCGTTTTGATCGCCTCCGCCTCGACAATGCGCTTCGGTTGTGGAGAGGCGACTACCCGACGGTAGCCGCGCCCCGAATCCTCAACAAAGCGCCAGCCCGGATTGACCCGCTGCAGTTCATCACGCTGCGCTTCGCTAAAGAACGCCCCGATGGGCTTGGTCGGATTAGCGAAGCCCGGATCGTTTTTGTCGACCTCCACTTGCGTTACTACCGTAACTGCCTTCTGCTCACCGCGCCGCGCCAGGCGGTTATTCAGCGCCTGTTGGATCAGATAGCCGATACCGCCCTGCGTATCGGCAACGCAGTTTGCCAGCGGGGTAAGCGGCAGCCCTTCACGCTCGTGCGCGATTTCCGCACGCCGCAGATCCAGCCCTACCTGTGGCCCGTTACCGTGCGTCAGCACAATGTTGTAGTCCGATGCCAGCATCTCCAGCACCGTATCCGCTACCGCTTTCACCGCTTCAGCCTGGTGTTCAATCGACTGGCTGGCGTTATCTTTGATAATGCTGTTGCCGCCAATGGCAACGACCACAAGTTCTTTCATAGTGTTATCTTCCGCTTGCAGGCAATTCAGGTCGTTTTCGTCGGTTCCTGCTCAGGCGCAGTCACCGCTTCACGGCTATCAAGAACATGCTTGAGGACAAACATGCCGCTCATCATCAGGTAGGCCACAACAAACATCATCGAGCTGCCTTCCGCAAAGCCAACCGCAGGGGAGTGAATCACGCCAAACAGCGATAACAGCGCGCCAAAGGCTGCGGCAATCGCGCCGCGCAGCGGCTTGTTCATAATGGCGAAGATAGCGACGCAGCCCCACAGCATGCTGGCCAGCGGTGCGCCGCTTCCCAGATGCACCAGTCCGTCGTAATAGACACCTTTGCTGTGCAGCAAGTCGCTACCCAGTTTCCCCGCGGATGTTCCGGCAGCGCCCATCACGCTGTTGACGATGGTCAATGCCCAGTTGGCAATCCACGGGAAAAGACAGATGAAGATGACGGGAACCTCGACTTTGGGCGTTTCTCGCACCACCTGGTTGGCGGTCACCACGCCGATAAACACCAGAATCGGCACTATCGCGGTCATCGGAATAATGGCGAGCATAAACGCCCCCAGCCCAAACAGCGGCACCAGGAACATGGTGATGCCTGAAGCGAGGGTATAGCCGATGCTGGCGCCCATCGCTTTCCAGCCCGCATGCCCAACATATACGGTCACCGGGAACGGGTTACCCAGCATGCAGCCGAGCATGGAAGCAAAGCCGTTCGCCATCATGACCTTACGGGTGTTGTACTCATCGCCCGCCGCGTGCGCACTTTCAATGTTCTCAAGGTCAAAAATATAGTTCGCCAGTCCCAAAGGAACTGCAGAAGCCAGATACGGTAGTGCGTGCGGTAAACCTTGCAGGAAGCTGTCGACATGAATTTCCGGCGGGTTGAAGCCAAAGGAAGACATCGACGCTTTAATGGCTTCCGGGCTTTGTAAACCGGAGATCCATGCCAGGGCCGTACCGGCAATCAGCAGCAGCAAACCGGTAGGAATACGAGCAAAAATCGGCTTCTTACCGAACCAGTTAATGAAGATCAGCAACAGGACGATGAAAGAGACGGTCGGCGCTTCGAATGCCTGCAGCATCGGGTTCATCGCCAGCAGCAACAGCCCCAGGCCGGACAGACAAGAAAGCAGTACCGTACGTGGGATCATCTTGCGGATGGTCTCGCCCAGGAAGGAGCCACCGACCAGGATCAACGCTTCGACAAAGCACCACACCAGGGCTATCTGGATAGCGAAGTTGGCATCTTTGGTTTGCTGATAAACCGGCATCAGCACCAGGAAGGTCACGGTGAAGATTGACGGTGCACTTGGTCCGGACGGCAGCGCCGTTACGTCGTTACGCCCGGTGTGCTTTGCCATCTGCAGGCCAAACCAGGCGTAGCAGACGCTGGCCACCAGCACCGCCAGACCAAAGGCAGGCGCAATGCGACCATAGACAATTTCGGTAGGGATCCCGACGACAAAAATGAGTAGCCCCATCATTGTCAGCAGGTTAGTCAGGTTGTTGGTCATCAGCCCAAAGTAAGCCGCCCAGTCACCACGTTTCCATTCTAGTTTTATGCTGTTCATGGAATATCCTTAACAGGTTAAGCATCGTTTGCGATCGCGGAGATCGCCCAGCCCTGCAGGTAAGCAACGTTTTTCGCTTCGCTACTGTGGGGCTAACCGCGTTAGCCCCGGTTATTGTTATTGGCAGTAGCGGTCGCACCAGTTGAGGATCGCCTTTTCAAAACAGGCGAACGGCGGGTGAACTATTCCGGCGCCGATCATGCCGATCCCCGCGTCTTTGTGCGCAATAGCGGTGTTGATCACCGGCAGAATGCCAGTGCTGCCTACGCGCGTAATATCGATAGCGGTCGGTACGCCCATAAAACCAAGCAGCGGAATGGTGACGTTGGGGTTTTCGCCGAGAGTGATTTCACGCATCTGGCGCGAGAAATCAACGGCCTCTTCGACCGTACCGCCCACCAGCGCTACGATGGCCGGTGCCGTCGCCATAGCGAAACCGCCAATGCCGTAGGTTTCGGTGATTGCGCTATCGCCGATATCACGTCCGGAATCTTCCGGCTTATAGCCCGCAAACATCGGCCCAATCACCTGCTGCGCCGGACCGGTAAACCACTGGCCCGGTAAACCGCTAATGCGCAGACCGAACTCAACGCCGTTGCGCGCCATCGTCGTCACCACGGTGCTGTATTCAATACCGTGCGCAGCGTCCATTGCGGCTTTACACATCGCCATCCAGGTCGGTCCGGAGAAGTAATCACTACTAAGGACGAACTCGAACACCTCACGTTGCTGCTCAACCGGATAACCGGTCTGAATAATCCACGGCGTCAGCGCCTGAATCAGCAGCGCCGTCCCGGCGTTGTTGCGGTTATGGCACTCATCACCCATGTGCAGCGCCTGCGCCAGCATCAGGCGCAGATCGATTTCGCCCGCCAGCTTCATAGCATCGCGCAGCATCGGTCCCAGCACATCGCGCATCCAGTGCAAACGATCGATAACGCTCTGATCGTTCGCGCCCATGCGCAGGATCTTCGCCATCTGCTCGCTCATATTGGTATATGCGCGGTTGCCATAGGTTTTGTTCTCGACGATGTGCATAAACATCGATGCCGATGTCACGCCCGCCATCGAGCCGACACAGTCATGCTCGTGGCACGGAGAGAAGATGATTTCACCCGAGGCGGCCAGTTCCGCGGCTTCATCCAGATCTTTCGCCAGCCCTTCAAAGACCAGCGCCCCGGTTACCGCCCCCTTCATTGCGCCGCACATTTTTTCCCAGCGGATTGGCGGCCCGGCGTGCAGGATGGTGTTACGGGTCATGCCCGGCACGACGTTGATCGCCTGGTCATAGCCAATCAGCACCGGATGCGACTGGATAATACGTTCCAGCGCCTGCTGGTTAGCGGCCGCGATTTTGTCTGCCAGCGGCGAATCGGCAATCTCGTCCAGCGCGGCCACGACCTGCATGTTGCCCTGCCCCGGCGGCGTCCAGTCGAGCTGGGTCACCGGTATGTTCTGCTTTTTCAGGTCATCGCTGAACATTGCGATGCCAACGTTAATCACGTTCAGCGGCTGGTTAAACAGTGTCTGGCTCATCAGGCTTCCTCCCCTTTACAGATAAATTCACGCGCCAGCAATCCGGTGTTGGTGCTACTGCTCGCCCAGATAACCCCGGCGTCGGTCAGCATCTGACACTGTTTTTCCAGCGACGGCGTATCAAGATCGGTTCCCAGCACATAGCCGAGGATCTCAAGCGGACGACCGTCTGCGGCGGCGATCGCTTTGGCTTCAACGATCGCATCGAGCATCACGCCAACCGGATCTTCATGTGATCCAAATCCAAGGACGAAGTCCATCACGATCACGCCAACTTCAGGATCGCGCGCTTCCTGTAACAGACGACTAATGCGGTTGGTGGGATCGATCATCGGGTGCGGTTTGCCGTTGGTAAAATCGTCATCACCGAAATCCAGGAAGGTATGCGCCACGCTGCGGTTGAGATCTTTCAGGCGGAACGCCGGATCCGGATGAATGTTGCTGTAAACTTCGGCATGTTTTTCCATGGCAGCAAACATCGCCTCATCGCACAACGTGCCGCCACAGAACAAGCCACGGATGTACTTTTGTTGCGGGGTCAGACGGGCGCGAACCTCTTCAATCAGCGGCCAGTTAAGCGGATGCAGATCCAGACTCTCTTTTTTCACGCCGGTCAGCAGTACCGCTTTCAGCGCCGCCTCTTTAGTACCGCGGGCAAACTGCAGGCCTTTTTCATCCGCAGGCGCGGCTTCACGTCCGAGGAAACACACCACCACGGGCTTATGACAGGCGCGTGCACGTTCCAGCACCTTGTGCGCCACCGCTGGCGCAGGCGGTTTGGAGATAAGTGTGATGATCTCAGTTTGCGGATCGGCCTCCAGCATGCCAATCGCGTCAAGCATCATCAGGCCGCCAATCTTTTCACTCAGATCGCGTCCACCTGTGCCAATTAGCTGGGAAATCCCGCCGCCAAATTCGTGAA
Source organism: Citrobacter sp. Cpo103 (assembly GCF_030332605.1). NCBI lineage: Bacteria > Pseudomonadati > Pseudomonadota > Gammaproteobacteria > Enterobacterales > Enterobacteriaceae > Citrobacter > Citrobacter sp. Cpo103. The sequence continues at coordinate 128,209 of NZ_JAOWHO010000034.1, forward strand.
TGCGTACGCTCAGCTCCTGGCTGCCGGTACCGGAGGCACCAATAATTCCGATGTTGCCGCGACGCACCGCGTTGCCAAAACACAGCGCCGCACCGTTAATGATGGCGGTTCCGCAATCGGGCCCCATCATTAACAGCCCTTTTTCATGCGCCAGCTGCTTAAGCGCCAGCTCGTCCTCAAGAGAGACGTTGTCAGAGAACAGCATCACATTGAGGTTATTTTGCAGCGCCTGACGCGCTTCACGCGCGGCAAACAGGCCATTGACCGAGATCACCGCCAGATTGCTGTCGGGAACATGCTTCTTCGCGCTGGCAAGCGTGGCATAGTGCGCTTCATGCTGGCCACCCTGCTCTTTATGCGTAAACAGATCGTCAATCGCCACCAGCGTCTGGTCGTTCGCCGCCTCACTGGCACCTTTAATGACAATCATCAGATCGCCACTTTTCGCCTCTTCCAGCTCAGGCGTCAGCAGGCCGAGATTCTTCAGCACGCCCTTATTCATTTCTGTCGCCATAGCCACGAATGCCTGCTCAACGCCATCGAGCTTATTTGCGCGCGTAGAGATAGACATCAGTGAGACAGAATCAAAATACGTGTTCTTTTTAACAACTATCCTGATCGACATAATTCCCTCCGGACCTGTGGCTCAGGGCGCAGGCATCCGCCATGCCATACAGCATGTCGCAGCCAGAACTTGAGCCGATATTTTTAATGTCAGTAATATATTGCGTAGAAACGGGTTGTTGCTCAGTAATAAATTGGTTCAGCAGCCGTCCGATGCTTTCCCGATAACGCTGATTAAATGCTTCCTCTAGCGTTATTTTGCTGAGTAGCGTTGTATTATTTCCGGCACGTTGTAATGCTGCTAAAAAATCGTCTCGATATTTCCTCAGCGGATGTCCGGGAATAAATAAAATGGTGCTTAAACCTACTAAATAATCATCCGATGAGGGCGTCAGCCCTATCCCCAAACCAATTAAATGGCTGACCGCCGTAGTAATATTTTCTCCTGTACGCAACGCCGTCAGTAATGTTTGTCGGCGGTTGAGTAATTGACGGGTGATTTCCTGATAAAACGGATTGTCACCCCGGTACAGAAATAATGTGTCGTCGCTTTTTAGCTGTTGGCGGATAACCTCTTCCCAATGCTGCCAGCCGACTGCGGCAAGGCTTGCTGCATCAGATGTCCACCGTGGTATTCGCCACAGCAGGCAACCTGCGGTTTCTATCCATTTATCATTGCCAACAACTATTCCCGACCCGCTAAAACTGACCCGCTCACCGGGGTGAAACAGGTCTTCACAATGCGTCAGCGCCACCCGACAGCTGTTAGGTGCGTTATCACAATCTTCACTCAGTAACGTCAACATCCGCTGCTGTTCGGGTATCAACAGGTTTACCGCGTGGGAAAAAACCTGTTCAACCCGTCCCGTTCCCCGGAAAGTGAGAAACGCGCCGTCTGCGGTTAGCGCCCGTACGCATCGCCGTAATGGCGTAGCGATAATGGCGCTCCTGTGTCAGGCTCCGGCCGCAATCAGCAGCTCGGCAATTTCGTGGTACCCTTTCTCTCGCGCCAGTTCCAGCGGGGTTTTACCGTATTTATCCGTCATGTGCGGGTTTGCGCCATGGTCGAGCAGCAGCTTAACGATCTCCTGCTGCTTCGCACCACCGTCATTCAGCACGATGGCTTCCAGGAGCGGCGTCCAGCCAACAAAATTAGTATGGTTGACATTGATATCGGTACGCAGCAGCAGCTCACGCACGATCTCGACATGGCCTTTTTCGCTGGCTGGCGTAATACCGACGCCGCCAAAACGGCTCAGGCAATTGAGGTCGGGGTTAGCTGGTAATACCGTACGCAACAGCGTTAAATCATTCGTCAGGCAGCTAATCAGGAAGGGGTTAAAACAAGTTTGATCTTGTTTATTAATATCGGCACCCGCAGCAATCAATAAAGAAACACAGTCATAATGTTTATTCAGGCTGGCAATAATAATGGCAGTTCGCCCCTGGCGGTTGGTGGCGTTAATATCCACATTTTTTGCCAGACAGGATTTTAATCCATCGACATTGCCCTGTTCTGCCGCCAGCAGAAATTCAGTAATGAGTTCTTTCTCTGACATAATCGCTCTCCTGCAGTTTTTTAGACTTTTTAAATATCCGATAACCTGAGAATAGCAACAGAGTGCAGAGAATAACATCCGCTTAAATTTCATTCATCGTTAGCGCATCGATTATTGAATCAATTTTAACAATGAGGACAAAACGTGCTGTAGTGCAATCTTTCCCTTATGGCTGTGGCCCTTTTAGCCACTAATCAGTAGTCCGGGAAATCAGGCGGTATGCTGCACGGATAGCGGCCTGCAATTAAAATACAGAAGTGTGATTGCCTTCAAACCAAATGTAAAACTAGTGTTAAATTCTGTTCAAAACTGATTGCTCTGTATAAGGATTACAAATACATTCAACAATCATCGTGTTGCGGATGCGCATTGTTGCCGGAGGGGAGAAAGATGAATTCAATATTTACCGAGGAAAACCTACTGGCATTTACGATGGCTGCCCGCTATAGCAGTTTCAGCAAGGCGGCGGAGGAGCTTGGCTTAACCACATCGGCAATTAGTTACACCATCAAGCGCATGGAAATGGGTCTCGACGTGGTGCTGTTTACCCGCAGTACTCGCAGCATTGAGCTGACCGAGTCCGGGCGCTATCTCTTTCGCAAAGCAACTGACCTGCTGAATGACTTCCACGCCATCAAGCGCAGCATTGATACCATCGCTCAGGGCATTGAAGCCCGGGTACGCATCTGCATTAACCAGCTGTTGTATACCCCACAGCACACTGCCCGGCTATTACAGGTGCTCAAAAAGCAGTTTCCGACCTGCCAGATAACCGTCACCACCGAGGTGTATAACGGCGTCTGGGATTCGATCATCAACAACCTGGCCAATATCGCCATTGGCGCGCCCGATACGTTACTGGACGGCGGCGGAATTGATTACACCGAGATCGGCGCGATCCGTTGGTCATTTGCGATTGCCCCGGATCATCCGCTGGCGTTTATGCCTGAACCCATCTCTGAGAGCCAACTGCGCCTGTACCCGAACATCATGGTGGAAGACACCGCACACACCATCAACAAGAAGGTTGGTTGGCTGTTACACGGTCAAGAGTCGATTCTGGTTCCCGATTTTAATACCAAGTGCCAGTGCCAGATCCTGGGGGAGGGAATCGGTTTTCTGCCAGACTATATGGTGCGCGAGGCGATGGAAAAGTCGTTGCTGGTGACACGGCAGATCCACAACCCACGTCAGGATTCACGAATGCTTTTGGCAACCCAGCATTCGGCAACCGGTCGTGTCACTCAGTGGATTAAAAAAGAGTTTGGCCCACAAGGGATACTGACGGGGATTTATCAGGATTTACTGCATCGGGCGTGATGCACCGGATGGCTGTTATACCTTCCAGTGCATATAAGATAATCAGGCGCGGATATCGTCGTACTCGCGGGTTTTATCAAATTCATGTTTGGCAAACGGGCACAGCGGAATAACTTTGCGGTTTTCAGCGCGCATCTTCTCTACCACTTTCGCCACCAGCTGTTTGCCGACGCCCTGACCTTTCAGGCTGGGATCGACATCGGTATGTTCAATGATGCTCAGATGCTCGCCCGTCGGCACGAAAACAATCTCGGCAACCTGGTTGCCCTCAGCATCATTGACATAAAACTTGTTATGGCCTGCAAGAATTTCCATGCTTCCCTCACTCATTTTTGGCGATATTTCAGCGCACCGCTCGGACAGGTATCGATGACCTTGATGACCGTGGCAACGTCCACTTCATCCGGAATAATCCACGGTTTACGTTTCAGGTTAAACAGCTTCGCGCTTCCCCGCACGCAATTGCCCGAATGCTGACACATCGCCGTGTTGAAGTAGACGTCAATCTTCTCGCCGGTATAGGCCCGGTAACCTGCATCCAGTAGTTCCTTATCCACGACATTGCCTCGCATTTTTTTATTGTCTGGGTCTAATCATAGACCTATGCGAGGCTGAAGGAAGTGGCTGAAAGCAGAAATATCATTCAGGCTTTTTCTGTATCGACGGCTGCGGCTCTGGCGGCAAATACTCCAGCATCGCAGGCGTCGGCGGCGGGAGGCGGTTATCGGCAATATCCCTGTCCACATCGATATGACTGATTTCGCCATTCTCATGATGGTGGACCGTCAGCACCCTCGCCTTGTTCAGTTCCGTAACTAGCTCCCGGGTAATACGCAAACTTTCTGCCAGCTCATGGTCTTCAAGCCCGGGTCTGCGACTGCGGCGTTCGACCCGAAAACGAAACTGGTTGTACTTCGCCCAGCCAATCAGCACCAGGCCGTTGACCAGGGCGACAAGGATATAAAACGTGACCGTATCCAGCGTGGTGAAAAAGGGTCGCACCCCCATATACGGCGAATGCGCCAGGGCTGTGATCAGCCCTTTATAGATCAAATAGATAAATCCAACCCATGCGATGGCCGTCAACAACACATCGATGATGCGCGGCAGCAAACGCCGCTCCGTGAAGATCAGTGGCTGGTTCATGATTCGATCCTCCCAATACCGCGGTCAGGACTCACCCAACGCGCTCTGCCACGTTTGCGTTTGAGCATCACTTTCGGGAACGCGACCAGCGTGGTGAACAGGCTTAGCATCCAGTACACCACCGGGAACCAGATAATCCAGAACAACGAGGCGCCAATGCCTTTTTCATAGCGTCGTTCAATCATCAGGCTCACCGCAAACTGCAGCAAGCACACCACGCCGAGGATAAGTCCGGTAAAGGCTGGCGGGAACAGATGCTGTACATACAGCGAGTCCGGCATCGGGATCATCAGCCCTAACAGGAACAGCACGATACTGATCGCATAGGCAAACGACCAGGCGGTAGAAAAACAGAACTCAAGAAACAGCGGCCACATGCGGCGGAACTCCCACGACCACAGGCGACGCATGTTAACGATAAACACCTCTGCACCACCCTGCGCCCAGCGCAAACGCTGCTTCCATAGCCCTTTTAATGTTTCAGGCATCAGGATCCAGCACAGAGCGCGCGGCTCAAAGAATACCGACCAGTGGCGCAATTGCAGCTTCCAGCTGATATCGATATCTTCGGTGATCATGTCCGGGCTCCAGTAACCGACCTCGGCCAACGCGCGACGACGAAACGCCGCAACTACGCCGGAAACGGTAAAGATCTGCCCATAGACTCGCTGAGTACGCTTAATTAAGCCGATAATGGAAGAGAACTCACCGACCTGCACACGACCGATTAACGTAGAGCGGGTTCGAATACGCGGGTTCCCCGTCACCGCACCAACGCGCGGGAACTGGATCAGCGGAGCCACAATATAGGCAACGGCATCACGATCCAGTAACGCATCGCCATCAATACACACCAGGTAATCACTGCGCGCCGCGGCCGCACCGGTCTTGAGCGCCAGCGCTTTACCCTGGTTTTCAGCCAGATGAATCACCCGTAGGCTGGGGTATTCCACTGCCAGTTGTTCCAGCACGTCGTGAGTGTCATCCGTCGAACCATCGTTGATGGCGATCACTTCGATATTCTTATATCGCTGTGCCAGTGCTGCCTCAATGGTTTCACGCGCGTTGATCCCTTCGTTAAAACAGGGGATCAGAATGGAAACCAGTGGATTCCCCGGCAGAGTTGGTGGTGGCGTGTCATCTCCCCATTTCCAGTGACGTTCACGGTAAAACCAGAAATAGACCCCGCCGCTTATCCACAAAGCAGACATGAACAAAGGCCAGAAGAAGACGAAGTTCAACATCACTTCACCTGTAAAGATGACAGCCACGCCAAACGGCAGGCTGAACATCAGGCAAAGTATCAGGAAAGCAATAATGCGATCGGTCATTTTTGCGGATACCAGTATGAGGAGAACGTCGAGCGAATCTCTGACATCTCAGGTTTGTCGCTGATGAAATCATCCGGGTAATAGCCGTAGTTACCTGCACCGCTTAATTTCAGCTGGCGCATCCATTCGGCTATTTGTTTTCCGCTGATTTCAGCCTGATCCCCGGATTTACGCCAGTCTCGTGCCTGCAGTTCAAACACGGTTTTATCCAGCGCCCCAGGGGTTTGTGCAACGGCATTCACCAGTCGGTCAAGCCATGCGTTGGCATCATTGGCCGGGATTTGTTCCATGAATGGCATCGCCATCGGCGCCGTCCAGTCATAGGTATTGAGGAAATCATTCAGGTTTTGTGCAAACCAGGCTTCACTTTCAGGCTCCAGTACCGGCATGGCGTAAATATTGCGCGCAGTTTGCACCTGTGGACCGCGAATATTACGCACCGTCCGGGTCAGTTGTTTGGTGAAGTCAATAAGCATCTTACTTTTCAGGCGAGTCCAGCGCTCGAACGCCTGAGGATTATTACGTATTTGCTCGATACTGCCTGGAAGCCCTGCGGCACGGTAGGCGGCTAACGCCTCCGGTGACGCATCTTCAAAATCCGTCAGGAAAGCATCGTCATGGAACAAAATACCTTTGAAACTGGCGTGCTTCGCCAGGTCTTCATAGATTTCAGTGATGCGTTTGCGCGCTTCGCTGTCCCAGGGCGAGAGACGAACATAGTTTTCGTGATTGATAGCAGTGCGTCCCGTTTTCGGATCCCATGCGGTTACGCGTGGAATGGACGCGTCGAGATCGAAAGCCAGAACCGGCATCCAGGCATACACCGTCACCCCAGCCCGCGTTTGTAACTGCCAGGAGATATAGTTAAAGAGATCGGCACGCATCGGCAGCCAGCGGTTGGGGAAATAGACCTCGCGAATATTCCCGTCGCCCTGCGGATCGGCGTACGCCTGCAGGAAGACATGAGAAATACGCATGTCATAAACGCGCTGGATCAGCTTATCGATATTTCGCTTCTGCTGAGCAGGGTCTTTGTCATACACGTAATCCAGATCGACATGCATCACGCGCATCGTCTGTGGTTCACGGACCTGAGCGACCTGACTGGCAAAGCGCTTAAGGGATGGGTTATCAGAGATCAGCACGCGCGGAATATCGTCGAGAAACGCGGCATTCGCCAACCCCTCATTAAGCGTAAAGGCCATCTTATAGCCATGCTCTTTGGCCAGGTTTAACGTTGTACCGTTGGCTGCGCCGTAAGGCCATACCCACGCACGCGGCGATTTTCCGGTCACCGCTTTGATCTTGTTAGTGATCAGAGAGATATCCGTGTTAATACGTCGTGTGTACTGTTCGTCCGTTTCGTAAGTGCCAGTTTTCTTATCATACAGGCGGTTCGCCACAGCGGGCTCTTTACTCCCCTGCGGGTTGGCCTCAGCGCCAAAGTGCGAGTTCCAGGTGTGCGCACCGACTTCCACCAACGGCGATTTCCCCATTTCTTCGACCATTTTCCAGGTGGCGAATTTGTCTCGCGCGGTCATTAAGCCACCAAAATCGACTTTTTTGTTGGCTGGCGCATCAACCCAACTGCCTACTGGCGCCCAGAGCGCAGGCCAGTTGTAGGCTTTCAGCAATGGCCAGACGCGGGTATAAAAACTGCTATACCCGTCGTCAAAGGTGAGTAATACCGCTTTTTCCGGCAGTACAATTTTACCGTCATGGGCGTCCAGAATTTGCTGCACGCTGATCGGCTGATAGCCATTATCACGCAGCCAGGCCATTTGGTCGCTCAACGCGCTGGTACGCACAGAGAGGTAGCGCTGGTCGGCTGCACCATCCTCCACATCATGGTAGCCGAGCACCAGAAAGCTATTTTTCGGCCACGGATGATCCGCCGTCAGCGGTGTTCTCTCCCCGGGAGGAACATAGCGAGGCGTTGTATTGTGCGCGCTGCTGCACGCGGTAATCATCAACCAGCCAGCGATTAATGCGCTAAGCCACAGGCATCTTTTCAGCATGAACAATCCTTAAAACCTGACATTTAAATCGAAAGCGAGGGAGATATTCCGCTCACGTTTACCGTCATAGGGGCGTTTATCCCAAATCAGCATCACCCCGCCGTCTACGACGTTGTTCCATTTAAGCCGTTGCCCGTATCCCACCTGGACGATAGCGCCTGCATCTTCACCTTGCTGCCAGTAGCCACCTACGCCAGCCAGACCTTGCTGCGTCCAGACGGTATCATAGTGGCGGTAAAGAACCTGCTCTGCGCTCAGGCCAGGGACAACCGAAAAATCACTCTTCGGGTTGTAATACGGCACATTTTCTTTGGTGTTGGTGCTCCCGCCAATGCCCGGCGTAAAGTCCAGCGTGAAGCGTGGCGTGGTCCACATGCGCTCTTTTCCGCTGAGTCCGTATTCGATGCGATCGTTACCGTCCGAGAAATGTGATGCGGCAAACGACAGTTGATATTCACGTCGTTCGTTTTGATACCAGCGAACAAACATATCGCCGCCGTTGGCATACACGCCACTACGCAGCGCGCGCAACGGGGTATTGCGAGAGAGGCGCTCGGCCGAACCACCAACGCGCCAGTTGTCATTGAAGTCATGCCAGCCGGATAGACGCCCACCAATCTTCTGCCCATCGCCATAATTTCGGCCAGACACTTCCATTTCCGCCCAGTAATCACGGGAAGTCCATTCTGCACCCGCCGCCAGATCGCGGCTGATGCCCTTCCCTTCCTCAAATTCACCGGTAGCGAAGTTGAATCCGGTAAACAGTCGCCAGTTGTCATTAATCGGCGGACTGTAAATAGCCGTGTTGATGTTGAAGTCATTCTTACCGCTGACCGGGCTATCGGACGAGATCCCCTGCGTTCCGCTAATACGCACTTCCGACATTTTGTGGACATCACGAATACGCGCGAGGCGCAGCGTCGCTTCATCATCCGGGCTACGGGCAATAACGTCATCCGTCAGTTCATCTGCCTGTTTCCACTCCTGAAGATCCAGTGCAACGTAAGCCTGCTGACGTTCCAGCTCCAGGTTGCTTGGCTCAATTACTTCCGCCAGCTTAAGCTCTTTCTCCGCCGCATGCGGCAATCCACGCGCTTCAAGCACAGAGGCATAAGATATGCGCAATCCCTGGTTACCAGAGCCTGTTCGTGCCAGATGCTCTGCGAGCTTTTCTGCCTCTGGCAGTTCATTGGCAGCGATATGATATTGCGTCAGTAGCGACTGTCCGAGCAGCCAGTTATCGTTAGGCTGCGGCGTTGGCGAGCCATAGATACGCCGCAGATACGGACTCTCTTTGATCAAATCATCGACTTGTTTTTTGGCAGCATCGAAGTTTTCATTATCAATGTGCGCGTAGAACAGATCTTGTTGATCCTCAGGACTGAGCGGCGTCACCGGGATAGGTCCATTCGGGTAGAAGATGCTCGCCAGCATCGCTTCGGTTTTTTCCGGCTGACGTTCGCTTAACCATGCTGATGCCACCCAGCGTTTTGCATAGTTTGGTACTTCACCGCTTGCAGAAAGGGAGTCATACTCATCAATCACTTCGGCAGTACGCTTACGCACCAACAGGGCACCCATACGGTCAATTCTCGCCCGACGGACATCATTCTGCGCAGACGGCTCATCTTTCCAGGCCGCCAATAGTTGGTCATAACGGGCCAACGCTTTATCCGCTACGATAAAACGTTCTTCTTCATTACGTGCGGACGTATAAGAGGATCGGACCATTTCGGCCGCCGCATCAAGCTCAAGACGGCGCTTCACTGGATCAGCCGTGGGAACGACCTCCGCCATATTTAAAGCGGGTCCGGAAACGCGGTTCGCCGACAGCGCAGATAGCAGCGTGGATTTTGCATTTTTATTGCCTGGATCAACATCATCCGCCTGGCTGGCAACCAACAGCGCATCCCAGTTTTTCCCCTGAGAATGATATACGTAGGCAAGTAGCGCGTCGGAATCTGCGCCCGGATGTGCCTGAGCCCATTTATTCGCTTCAGTAAGGGCTTGTTGGTTGTAGCGCGCATCCGCCAACGTCATTATCCAGCCGGTGCGTACATCCACGTTATCAGGCTCTTCCTGTAAAACGCTTTCCCACACCGCCAATGAATCATTCCAGTTTTTCTGGTTACGGTACGCACGTGCAGCGGCGACTTTGCCGCGCGCAGGCACATCCATCTGCCCACGATACCGCTGCCAGATTTCAATGGTAGTTTTATCGTTGTTCTCAACCCAACCAGAAACTTGCAGCCAGTCGGCAACCTGATTTGGCGTTAGCGCACTTTTCTTTCCCTGATCCTCAAGGTAGTGCAATAGCGGCGCACTATTACCACCTCGCGCTTCAATAACCAAAGCGTCATAATCTGATACTGCTGCTGAGATTTGCATAGGGAAAAGAACGCTTGCCGTAAATAAACAGCTTACAGACTTAAAACGTTTAATGAAGTTGGCATGTCGACGCATACTGAACATATCTGCCCTTATATCTTACAACAGAGTAAAAATAAGCGTTTTCAATAAGTTACGGTCAATCCCTGACAGTTGCCGACCATGTAAGATGCACTACCGCTTATTTCGTAATAGGGTTATGAAGCTATTAATTCTTTCGTCTTATTGACTACCTGTGCCTCGTCCTCTAATCGTTGGATAGGAGGCATAAACTTGTGAATTTTATCACTCTGCGTAGTTCGTGGCTACGTAATAAGAAAAGCCTTAGGCAAAAAAGCATTTTAGACTAGATTATCCTAATACTCTTGGGATTGAATTCTGGATTTAAACAAAGTTTGCCCGATGACGCCATGTGACGATGCTTACTATTGCTGGTTAGCATAGCCACACCGCGCAACTGTTTGCATGGTAACTATTTTGAGAGGTGAGCAGAGAAAAATCTGATAATAGGCACTCTGCTAACAACAAAATATAACTTAATTTTTAGGGCTCAAACAGGGCCAATGAAATTAAAATAAGGGTATAGACGCAAGAAGAATTAGATACAGTAACAATGCGTTGAAATCAAACAACTTTATTTATCATTTTTCGAAACCTACCATAATTGGTATTTGGAAAATCAATCAAATACGTGCGTGAATAATTGTGTATTACTTTACCTGTTAATATATTTACCAACCTTGCGTACTATTGACAATATCAACCACAATCAATTATTTCCCCTTACAATATGCAAGCCTATTTGCATTACAAGCAACTGATAGAAGCATAATTTTTTGCACTTACCTTCCCCTCAGTCTTTCAGGTAATCTGGGCAAAGACGCCAACAGGGACTGAACAATGAAAATCGTTAACGCAGAAGAAGAGCACATCCACGCCATACGCGATATCTACGCCCACCATGTTATTCACGGTACCGGCAGCTTTGAAACTGACCCGCCGGATACCCGAGAGATGCTGGCACGTCTGGAAAAAATCCGCAGTCTGGGACTGCCGTGGGTTGTTGCACTGCAGGAAGATAAGGTCATAGGGTATTGTTATCTCACTCGCTATCGCGAGCGTTATGCCTACCGCTATACCCTCGAAGATTCGATTTACATTGACCCGACGGCACAGCGTCAGGGGGCGGGAAAAGCGTTGCTCCGCCATGTCATTGACTGGGCCGAAATGCACGGTTATCGGCAGTTGATCGCCATCGTCGGCGGCAGCAATAATCAGGGATCGTTAAAAGTCCATCAGCAGGCCGGATTTACGCAAATCGGCACACTGAAAAACATTGGCTTCAAACATGGGCTATGGCTCGACACGGTATTGCTACAACGTAATCTGGGTGAAGGTAACGGCACGCTACCACCGGATTCCGGTGTAGCTATCTAACGTTTTTAAGGATTAACTACAGGGAGAGAATTTTGGAGCGGGCGAAGGGAATCGAACCCTCGTATAGAGCTTGGGAAGCTCTCGTTCTACCATTGAACTACGCCCGCATCGAAGTGCGTAAGGGATTATAAACCTTACGCTCTTCTTGGCAAGGGACTAACCGACTGACTGGCGATTAAATCACCGTCAGCATTTTGGCTTACTGCCCTGCGGCGGCAAATAACGCAGTGGATCGATAGCTGTCGCCCGATAGCGGATTTGGAAATGCAGCCGCACCGTATTCGCATCCGAGCTGCCCATCGTCGCGATTTTCTGCCCGGCCTTCACGTTTTGACCGTTGTTCACCAGCATGGTGTCATTATGCGCATACGCAGTGATGTAGTCCTCACTGTGCTTAATCATGATGAGATTACCATAGCCCCGCAGCTGATTACCGACGTAAACCACCTTCCCGGCGCCGGCGGCATAAATCGGTGTACCGCGCGCAGCCGAGATATCAATGCCCTTATTGCCGCCGTCCGCGGTTGAATAAGGCAGGATCACCTTACCGCTGGCAGGCCACTGCCAGCAACGTTGCCCTACTGGTGGCCAGGAAGACTGCGGTACGGACGAAGACGGTCTGACCGCTGCCGTTTTGGTTGAGGATTTCTTGGTTGTTTTGCCAGAGTTAGAACTGGTTTTCGCGCCACCGCTGACCTTCAGTTTTTGCCCTACTTCAATGGTATAGGGTGGTGAAATATTATTCAGGCGGGCGATCTCTTTCACGCTGGTCCCGGTAGCGCGCGAAATACGGTATAGCGTATCCCCCCGCTTCACGGTATACACGGAGCCGGAATAACTTCCTGTATCAGACGACTTGCTCCCGGAACACCCTGCTAACAGCAGACCGACACACAGCAACATCACGATACCCAGGCCATTTTTCTTCAGGCGTCCTGCACTCAAAACAATACCTCGCAACATTTTCAGACGCTTTATCATAGCAGCCAGAAACCGGATGCCAAATCATATCGCGCAACGAACCGTCGGTCCTGGCATTTCACACCCTCTGTTAATCAATCTGACTTAATTAAGCATATAATATGGGTGCTTAAGATTGATGGTGGACGCTATGCGACAGGAACATGTCATTTTATTGAATGAGCAGGACCAACCCTGCGGAACGCTGGAAAAATATGCGGCGCATACCGCCACAACTCCCCTGCATTCCGCTTTCTCGTGCTGGATATTTAACGAGCAGGGCCAACTGCTGGTCACCCGCCGCTCGCTGCACAAAAAAGCCTGGCCTGGCGTCTGGACCAACTCTGTCTGTGGTCACCCGCAGCTGGGTGAAACCCACGAAGACGCTACTGTCCGCCGGGCTCGCTTCGAACTGGGTGCAGACATCGACTCGCTCAGCCCCGTATATGCTGACTTTCGTTATCGCGCTACAGACCCGAGTGGAATTGTGGAAAACGAAGTGTGCCCGGTTTATGCCGCACATATCGTCAGTGAGCTACAGCTAAACCCAGATGAAGTGATGGATTGCCAGTGGAGCAGTCTTGAGGATGTCTTAAGCGGGATTGACGCGACGCCGTGGGCTTTTAGCCCGTGGATGGTAATGCAGGCATCGAATGATAAAGCACGAGAATTATTGCGCGAGTTTGCTAACCGTAATTGATTGCCGGATGGCAACGCAAACGCGTTTTATCCGGCCTACGAATCGTCTCCACGTAGGCCGGATAAGGCATCAGCCGCCATCCGGCATTTCACATCTTACTTAACCGGGCGCATTGCCGGGAACAGGATCACGTCGCGGATGGTATGGCTGTTGGTGAACAGCATAACCATACGGTCGATACCAATGCCCAGACCCGCAGTCGGCGGCAGACCGTGTTCCAGAGCCGTAACGTAGTCTTCGTCATAGAACATTGCTTCGTCATCGCCCGCATCTTTAGCGTTAACCTGATCCTGGAAACGCTGCGCCTGATCTTCCGCATCGTTCAGCTCGCTGAAACCGTTACCGATTTCACGTCCGCCGATGAAGAATTCGAAGCGGTCAGTGATTTCCGGGTTTTCATCATTACGACGCGCCAGCGGAGAAACTTCTGCCGGGTACTCGGTAATGAAGGTCGGTTGAATCAGGTGCGCTTCCGCAACTTCTTCAAAGATCTCGGTCACGATACGGCCCAGACCCCAGCTCTTCTCAACTTTGATGCCGATAGATTCAGCAATCGCTTTTGCAGAGTCGAAGTTATCCAGATCGGCCATGTTGGTTTCTGGACGGTATTTCTGAATCGCTTCGCGCATGGTCAGTTTTTCGAACGGCTTACCGAAGTCGAAGACTTCTTCACCATAAGGCACTTCAGTCGTTCCCAGAACGTTCTGCGCCAGCGTACGGAACAGCGATTCGGTCAGTTCGATCAGATCTTTGTAATCCGCATAAGCCATGTAGAGTTCCATCATGGTGAACTCTGGGTTATGGCGAACAGAAATGCCTTCGTTACGGAAGTTACGGTTAATTTCGAATACGCGTTCGAAGCCGCCAACCACCAGACGCTTGAGGTACAGTTCCGGCGCGATACGCAGGTACATGTCCAGATCCAGCGCGTTATGATGGGTGATAAACGGACGCGCTGCCGCACCGCCTGGGATCACCTGCATCATCGGGGTTTCTACTTCCATAAAGCCGCGAGCAACCATGAACTGACGGATGCCAGCCATAATCTGTGAACGCACTTTAAAGGTATTGCGGGATTCATCGTTAGAGATGAGATCCAGGTAACGTTGACGATAGCGCGCTTCCTGATCCTGCAGACCGTGGAATTTGTCCGGCAGCGGGCGCAGTGCTTTGGTCAGCAGACGCAGTTCGGTGCAGTGGATAGACAACTCACCGGTCTTGGTCTTGAACAACTTACCTTTCGCGCCGAGGATATCGCCCAGATCCCATTTCTTGAACTGCTCGTTGTAGACGCCTTCCGGCAGGTCGTCGCGAGCTACGTACAGCTGAATACGGCCGCCAACGTCCTGCAGCGTAACGAATGATGCTTTACCCATAATACGACGGGTCATCATACGGCCAGCAACGGATACCTCAATGTTCAGCGCTTCCAGCTCTTCGTTTTCTTTCGCGTCGAAGTCAGCATGCAGTTGGTCTGAGGTATGATCGCGACGGAAATCGTTCGGGAACGGGATCCCCTGCTCACGCAGGCTCGCCAGCTTCTCACGGCGCGTTTTCAGTTCATTGTTAAGGTCGGCTACCGCGTCAGCGCCCTGTACGTGTTGTTCAGACATGTTGGTTCCTCATAACCCTGCTTTCAAACTTGCTTCGATAAATTGATCCAGGCTGCCATCCAGCACCGCCTGCGTGTTACGGGTTTCAACCCCGGTACGCAGATCTTTGATGCGGGAGTCATCAAGGACATAAGAACGAATCTGGCTACCCCAGCCGATATCTGACTTATTGTCTTCCATCGCCTGTTTCTCGGCATTCTTCTTCTGCATTTCCAGTTCATAAAGCTTCGCTTTCATCTGCTTCATGGCCTGGTCTTTGTTCTTGTGCTGTGAACGGTCGTTCTGACACTGCGTCACAATCCCGGTCGGGATGTGGGTAATACGCACCGCAGATTCCGTACGGTTAACGTGCTGACCACCTGCACCGGAGGCACGGTAAACGTCAATACGCAGATCCGCCGGGTTGATATCGATATCAATATCATCGTCAACTTCTGGATAAACAAACGCAGAGCTGAACGACGTATGGCGACGTCCGCCGGAGTCGAACGGACTCTTACGAACCAGACGGTGTACGCCGGTTTCAGTACGCAGCCAACCGTACGCATATTCGCCAGCAATTCTGATGGTCACGGATTTAATACCCGCCACTTCACCTTCAGACTCTTCAATAATTTCAGTCTTGAAGCCGCGCGCTTCAGCCCAACGCAGATACATGCGCATCAGCATGCTTGCCCAGTCCTGCGCTTCCGTACCGCCAGAACCTGCCTGAATATCGAGATAGCAATCTGCGCTGTCATATTCACCGGAGAACATACGACGGAATTCCAGCTGGGCCAGCTTATCTTCCAGCGTATCGAGTTCTGCTACGGCTTCGTTAAAGGTTTCTTCGTCGTCGGCTTCTACAGCCAGCTCCAGCAGGCCGGAGACATCTTCCAGGCCCTGGCTCATCTGATCGAGCGTATCGACGATGGCCTCAAGAGAAGAACGCTCTTTACCCAGCGCCTGCGCGCGTTCGGGTTCGTTCCATACGTCCGGCTGTTCCAGCTCGGCGTTTACTTCTTCCAGACGCTCTTTCTTGGCATCATAGTCAAAGATACCCCCTAAGAACGTCAGAGCGCTCCGTGAGGTCCTGAATGCGGTTATTTACCGGATTAATTTCAAACATTGTCTGATTTCTTTTATTGGACTAGTCAAAATGCGGTGATAAGAGCGGGATTGTAACTAATCCACGCCCTTTTTTATAGCGATTAGTGACGCTAAAGTGGCCAGATATTGTCGATTATAATCTGCAAACTACGGTTGCCGCGAAACTCATTAATATCCAGTTTGTAGGCAAGCTGAACTTCGCGCACGCCGTTGTCCGGCCAGCAGGTGGTATCGACATTAAACGCAATACCGTCCAGCAGTGGACCACCGCCTACGGGCTCGACCATTACCTTCAGATGACGCTCACCGACCAGACGCTGCTGGAGCAAACGGAAATGCCCGTCAAACAGCGGTTCCGGGAACATTTGTCCCCACGGTCCGGCATCGCGCAGCATTTGTGCGATCTCCATGGTCATCTCCGACGCGTTCAGTGGGCCATCCGACACCACTTCACCTTGCAGTAAGGCGGGATCCAACCACTCGGTTACCAGTTCGCCAAAACACTGCTGGAAACGCTCAAACTGCGCCTCTTCAAGCGATAAGCCCGCCGCCATGGCGTGACCGCCAAACTTGAGGATCATGCCCGGATAAAGGGTGTCCAGGCGCTCCAGCGCATCGCGCATGTGCAGCCCCTGAATCGAACGCCCGGATCCTTTGAGGGTACCGTCACCTGCCGGGGCAAACGCTATCACCGGGCGATGGAATCGCTCTTTAATACGCGATGCCAGAATCCCCACTACGCCCTGATGCCACTCGGGATGATACATAGCCAGACCGCCCGGTAGCGTATCGCTACTGCGTTCCAGCTTTTCACACAGGGTCAGCGCTTCTGCCTGCATACCCTGCTCAATTTCTTTGCGCGTCTGGTTGAGTGCGTCCAGCTCATTGGCCAGCACGCGCGCTTCACCAATGTTGTCGCACAACAACAGCGCTACGCCAACGGACATATCGTCCAGACGCCCTGCCGCATTCAGCCGTGGCCCGAGGGCAAAACCTAAATCACTGGCTGCCAGCTTTAGGGGGTCGCGATTGGAAATCTCCAGCAGCGCTTTAATACCTGGGCGGCATTTTCCGGCGCGGATACGGCTTAAGCCTTGCCACGTCAGAATGCGGTTATTGGCATCCAGCGGGACCACGTCCGCCACCGTGCCAAGCGCAACCAGATCGAGCAAATCAGCCAGGTTCGGCGGTGCAATGCCTCGCTCATCAAACCAGCCTTTGTCACGCAGGAAAGTGCGCAGCGCCAGCATCAGATAGAAAGCTACACCAACGCCTGCCAGCGATTTCGACGGGAACTCACAGTCGTGCAGGTTAGGATTGATGATCGCCTCTGCGCCCGGCAGCGTATCCCCTGGCAGGTGGTGATCGGTTACAACGACCGGGATCCCCAACGTTCTGGCATGTTCGACACCCGTGTGAGACGAGATGCCGTTGTCTACGGTAACAATCAGCTGAGCACCACGGGCATGGGCCTGATCAACGACTTCCGGGCTTAAACCATAACCGTCCTCAAAACGATTTGGCACCAGGTAGTCAACGTTACTGCAGCCCAACGCGCGCATCGCCAGGATGCTTAGCGCCGTGCTGGTCGCGCCATCGGCATCGAAATCGCCGACAACGATGATGCGAGTTCCCGCACGAAAGGCGTTGTAGAGGATCTCAACCGCCTTTTCGACACCGTTTAAATGCTGCCACGGCAGCATTCCTTTCACGCTACGCTCAAGTTCCTGCGCGCTGCGCACGCCGCGACTGGCGTATAAACGGCGCAGCAGTGGCGGCAAGTCGGCAGGTAACTCGGCTGTCTCGTCGGCCTCACGCCGACGAAGTTGTATCTGTTGTTTCACGCGAATTATTTACCGCTGGTCTGTTTTGCATGTGCGTCGAGGAATTCTTTCATCTCTTTCGGGCCCTGATAACCAGGTACGACATAGCCATTGCTCAGCACAATCGCCGGTGTACCGCTGACGCCAAACTGTACGCCCAGCGCATAGTGGTTAGCGATATCCACATCACAGGTCGCCGCTTTCACGCCCTTGCCAGTCATCGCGTCGTCAAAGGCTTTGTTTTTGTCCTTAGCACACCAGATAGACTTCATGTCCTGCTCAGCCTGACTGTCCAGCCCCTGACGTGGGAAGGCCAGATAACGTACGGTGATCCCCAACGCATTGTAATCTTTCATCTCTTCATGCAGCTTGTGGCAGTAACCACAAGTGATGTCGGTGAAAACGGTAATGACGTGTTTTTCCTGCGGCGCTTTGTAGATGATCATCTCTTTTTCCAGCGCGTTCAGATGTTTCATCAGCAGTTGGTTGGTGACATTCACCGGACTTGCGCCGCTCACGTCGTACATCGGTCCCTGAATAATATGTTTACCGTCTTCGGTAACGTACAGCACGCCGCTATTGGTCAGTACAGTTTTCATGCCCGCAACCGGAGCAGGTTGAATCTCGGTGCTCTGCACACCCAGCTTTGCTAATGACTGACGAATTGCCGCGTCGTCTGCATGTACCATGCCGGAAAACGCCGTCGCCAGCAGGGTGAACATCATAAAACGTTTTTTCATAGCCTATCCTATCCTGTCAGCACTCACGCTCGCGGGTGATGCTGTTGATGTAGTTGCCGCAAGCGCTCCGTTGCGACATGAGTATAAATTTGCGTTGTCGAGAGATCGCTATGCCCCAGTAGCATCTGCACCACGCGCAGGTCTGCGCCATGGTTAAGCAGATGCGTGGCAAACGCGTGCCGCAGGACGTGCGGTGACAGCTTTTCGCTGTCGATTCCCGCCAACACAGCATAGTGTTTGATACGATGCCAGAAGGTCTGACGGGTCATCTGTTGCGCCCGCTGACTAGGAAACAGCACATCAATCGATACGCCGTTGAGCAACCATGGACGCCCATGCTCCAGGTATGTTTCCAGCCAGTACACAGCCTCCTCACCTAACGGGACAAGGCGCTCTTTGTTACCTTTACCGATCACCCGTACCACACCCTGGCGCAGGCTGACGTCACTCATCGTCAGTCCTACCAGTTCAGACACGCGCAGGCCTGTTGCATACAGCACTTCCAGCATGGCCTTGTCGCGTAGCTCCAGCGGTTGCTCAATAAGCGGCGCTTGCAGCAGCCGCTCAACCTGCGCTTCGCTGAGATCTTTAGGCAGGCGCTGCGGAAGTTTAGGTGATGCAAGCGAGGCGCTGGGGTCATCTTCACGATATTTTTCGCGGTACAGATGCTGAAAAAAACGTCGCGTCGCACTGAGCAAACGTGCGGAACTGGTGGCTTTATACCCTCCATCCATCCGCTCAGCCAGCAAGGCTTGCAGATCATCACTTTGCGCGGTCGCAAGCGAAGCGCCGCGGTGATGTAACCATTCCACAAGCATGGTCAGATCGCGACGATACGCACTTAATGTATTTTCCGCCAGATTTCGTTCCAGCCACAGGGCATCAAGAAACTGCTCGATGCGCGCCAGATCCTGTTCCACTCGCGCCCCTTATTCCACTCTCATTTTTGATGCATTATGCCTCATTGTGCCGAGAATGCGGCGATTCTGTTACACTACCCGCAACGCTACAGCAGAATTGAGATGTTTACGTCATGAACATGGGTCTTTTTTACGGTTCCAGCACCTGCTACACCGAAATGGCAGCAGAAAAAATCCGCGATATCCTGGGTCCCGAACTGGTGACACTGCACAACCTCAAAGACGATTCCCCGACCCTAATGGAGCAATATGACGTGCTCATTTTGGGCATTCCAACCTGGGATTTCGGTGAAATTCAGGAGGACTGGGAAGCGATCTGGGAGCAACTGGACGACCTCAACCTGGAAGGCAAGATTGTCGCGCTTTACGGTATGGGCGATCAGTTGGGATACGGCGAATGGTTCCTGGATGCGTTGGGTATGCTGCACGATAAACTGATCACCAAAGGTGTAAAGTTTGTCGGCTACTGGCCCACAGAAGGCTACGAATTCACCAGCGATAAACCCGTCATTGCTGATGGACAACTGTTTGTTGGCCTGGCGCTGGATGAGACGAACCAGTACGATCTCAGCGATGAACGCATTCAGGCCTGGTGCGAGCAAATTCTTGGGGAAATGGCCGAGCACTGGTCCTGATAACCGATTTGCCGGATGACGGCGTAAATGCCTTATCCGGCCAGCATGACGCACCTAACTGTAGGCCTTCAAGCTGCGCGCCATCAGGCATGTGTCATGCGTTACCCTTGCTTCGTCTTTTGCAGCATCAACCGCCGTAAATCCCGCCACTCTGCATCATCCATACTGTCTGCTGCCAGCCACAAATGTTGACGTTTTCCGGCATCAGATCGCAAACGCAGCATCATGCCTGTTTTAACCATCCAGGGGGCGCTAACGATAGACCACTCTTGCCCTTGCCAGCGCAAACGGCCATCCATCAACAGCCGAATCTCACCCTGACAGGCGTTGATTCGACGCTGACTGCGAACGCTATCGAACACCACCAGAGAGAGCAAAACCAGCCATAATGGGGTGTAGCTCAATGGCCAGGGCATCAATAAAATAAATACCGCGACCAGCCCATGAATTAGCAGTGAAAGCCACTGCGCGCGCCATGATACGCGTAAATCAGATTGCCACTGGACCACGTTCCCGATTCCGTGTCTGGATAAGTCGCACCATCTGTTCCAGCTGCTCATCAGCTGGTTTCCCATGATTCATCAACCAGTTAAATAAATCTGGATCATCACATTCTAGCAGACGGATAAAGATACGTTTTTCTTCGTCACTTAAGCTGTCATAATCATGTTCGAAAAACGGCATGATCGAGATGTCCAGCTCGCGCATACCGCGGCGGCATGCCCAATGAATACGTGCTTTGTTGTTAATATCCATGTTCTTCTCCCTGTCTCGCGAAAACGAAGTATCCCGCTATTGTAACGTGTTTTTCCCACTCTTTTTACGGGAATATCAGTAAACTGAAGCTCGCTCGCTAAATAAAACCTTATTAAGCCAAAGGATTCACCATTTTTGGATGTCTCCTCGCAAAGCGCAACATATGGCACAAATAGCCTGTTTAAACCGCTTGCAATGGGCCATAGCTCTTTTACCATTAGTCATTATCACTGCGTTAAGCAAATCAGGACATTATTATGGCTTTTACATCTTTTCCTCCTCGCCAGCCTTTCGCGTCAACGCGTTTGCCTCTGACGCTAATGACGCTCGATGACTGGGCGCTCGCCACCATCACCGGTGTCGACAGTGAGAAGTATATTCAGGGTCAGGTCACGGCGGATGTCAGCCAGATGACCGAGCATCAGCACCTGTTGGCTGCACATTGTGACGCCAAAGGTAAAATGTGGAGCAACCTGCGTCTGTTCCGCCAGGGCGACGGTTTTGCATGGCTTGAGCGCCGTAGCCTGCGTGATGCGCAGCTCAGCGAGCTGAAAAAATATGCGGTCTTCTCGAAGGTGGTGATTGCCCCGGACGATGAACGAGTACTGCTGGGCGTAGCGGGATTCCAGGCACGTGCAGCGCTGGCCAATCTCTTTAGCGAATTGCCGAACAGTGATAAGCAGGTCATTACCGAAGGTGCCTCCACGGTATTGTGGTTCGAACACCCTGCCGAACGTTTTCTGCTGATCGTTGATACCACCACAGCAGAAACCTTGGTTGAAAAGCTGCGTGGCGAAGCTGAGTTAAATAACAGCCAGCAGTGGCTGGCGCTGGATATCGAAGCGGGTATCCCCGTTATTGATACAGCCAACAGTGCACAGTTTATTCCACAGGCTACCAATCTGCAGGCTCTGGGCGGGATCAGCTTTAAAAAAGGCTGCTACACCGGTCAGGAAATGGTGGCTCGTGCAAAATTCCGCGGAGCCAACAAACGCGCCATGTGGACTTTGGCGGGTGCCGCCGGTCGAGTACCGGAAGCGGGTGAAGACCTGGAGCTGAAAATGGGCGAGAACTGGCGCCGTACCGGCACCGTACTCGCCGCAGTACAACTGGCTGATGGTCAGGTACTGGTGCAGGTTGTGATGAATAACGACATGGAGGCCGACAGCGTGTTCCGCGTTCGTGAAGACGCGAAAACGCTGCATATCGTACCGCTGCCATATTCGTTAGACGAAGAGTAATTGGTAGGCCTGATAAGCGCAGCGCCATCAGGCAATTCGGCACAGGCTACCGGATTGCGGCGTTGGCTTGTCCGGCCTATAAAATACAGTCCGGGCGAGGCGTTTACGCCGCCCCCGGGGTTGCACTGAATCTATGCGTGTTGCCCCACGTACAGATAGATCGCCAGGAAATGGCAAACGCTGCCGCCCAGCACAAAGCCGTGCCAGATCGCATGGTTGTAAGGAATACGCTTACAGACGTAGAAAATTACGCCCAGCGAATACACCACACCACCAACAGCCAGCAACGTCACGCCTCCCGCCGCCAACTTAACCGCCAGTTGATACACCACAATCAGCGAAAGCCAGCCCATTGTCAGGTAGGTCACCAGTGACAGAACCTTAAACCGGTGCGCAATGGTTAGTTTGAATAAAATACCGATCAGCGCCAGGCTCCAGATAACAATCATCAGCCCACGTGCCAGCGGCGAATCAAGCCCCACCAGCAGAAATGGCGTGTAAGTCCCGGCAATCAGCAGATAAATCGCACAGTGGTCGAATTTTTTCAGCCAGACTTTCGCTCTCTGATGGGGGATCGCGTGATACAAAGTTGAGGCGAGGAACAGCAGGATCATGCTGCCGCCGTACAGGCTATAGCTGGTAATCGCCATAGCGCTGGCGTTGGTATCCACTGCCTGGACCAGCAATAACACCAATCCGACAATCCCAAACACCAGCCCGATACCGTGACTGATGCTGTTGGCTATTTCCTCTGCCAGCGAATATCCCTGCGCGATTAATGGCTTCTGAACCATAACTTACTCCCGAGAAACGAACCCTATCGTGATTGCTCCTCTAGCGTAACTGAGAATGGTTCCAGTGAACACCTGTTAGCTAAAATAATTACCAGATAAATATTTATCATTAAAAATCAAAGTGTTAGATTTTAAATTTCAGCTAACATGCGTACCATTAAAATCAAAGGCATTTAAAATCAATCACATAAAATTGCGTCTGATCCGGGTAAATCTCGGCAATGACATGTTTAAGTTCTTCAAGCGTCATGTTTTCCTGCTGGGCATGTTTATCCGTCAGCGTATCCAGCGTGACGGTTGAGGTGCCTACAACCTCAATCGTGCAGAAGTAACCGTCATCTTCGAAGCGCCCAACCCGTAAAATGTCCCCGGCTTTGAAGTGTGATTCGGACTCGTCACGAATAGTGATGGTCTTGCGTCCGGCCAGAATGTCATCCTGGAAACGCTGAAAAAAAGTGATGTCATTTGGCTGCATGTTATTATTCCCTGTAGATGAAGTCTGATGAGTGAGTTTTGCCATTGTGAGTATGTTCTCCCACGCTGCCATCGCCAGTCTCAACAATCTTGAGATGCTGGTCTACAACTATGTCATCAAAAACCGTGACAAAGTCATGTACATGACCATTCGCGAACTGGCCGATGCCGTGGGTGTTTCCACTACCACCGTACTGCGCTTTTGCCGCAAGCTTAAGTGTGAAGGTTACTCAGAATTTCGCGTGCGCTTCAAATTATATTTAGAGCAGAATGAACCGCAACAGGCTAATTTCGGTGCCAGCGAAATTATCAGTTTCTTTAAAGGTGTTAATAACGATGAGTTCGATAATCTGCTCGATCAGGCTGTTGATATTATATTATCTTCCGAACGTATTATATTCGTCGGAGCGGGAACATCCGGAGCCTTAGCCAAATATGGCGCACGTTTTTTCTCAAACGTTGGAAAATTCAGTAATCACATTGATGATCCTTATTTCCCGGTAACGAATGACATGGCCAGAAACGCGCTGGCGATCGTGCTTTCTGTTTCCGGTGAAACAGAAGAGATCCTGCGCTTTGCCAGCCAGTTCAGCCTGCATAACTGTAAGGTCCTGTCTGTCACCAGTCATGAACATTCGCGGCTGGCCAAATTGGCTGACTTTAATCTCTCCTGGCACGTTCCACAGACGCGCATTGCCGGAGTATACGATATAACCACACAGATCCCTGTTATTTATATTCTGGAGTCACTCGGCCGCAAGTTGGCGAAAAGAATAGCGTAAAAAAACAATCTGTTTTTTGGATGTAACAAATCACATTAGCGCTATTTTGTTATATCGTGACATTTATCTTTCCTTTGTTAGACTCAAAATCAGATTGTATTAATTTGAGACTGAGCGCAGATGAAAAAACTTACCTTACCAAAAGATTTTTTATGGGGTGGCGCGGTTGCGGCGCACCAGGTTGAAGGCGGCTGGAACAAAGGTGGCAAAGGCCCCAGCATTTGCGACGTACTGACCGGAGGGGCACACGGCGTTCCGCGAGAAATCACTCAGGAAGTTGAACCCGGTAAGTACTACCCCAACCACGAAGCTGTCGATTTTTACGGTCATTACAAAGAAGACATCAAGCTGTTTGCTGAGATGGGCTTCAAATGCTTCCGCACCTCAATCGCCTGGACCCGTATCTTCCCCAAAGGGGATGAAAGCCAGCCGAATGAAGAAGGGCTAAAGTTCTACGACGACATGTTCGATGAACTGCTGAAGTACAACATCGAACCGGTCATCACCCTTTCCCACTTTGAAATGCCGCTGTACCTTGTTCAACAGTACGGTAGCTGGACCAATCGTAAAGTCGTCGATTTCTTTGTCCGATTCGCTGAAGTCGTTTTTGAGCGCTACAAGCACAAGGTCAAATACTGGATGACCTTTAACGAGATCAATAACCAGCGCAACTGGCGCGCACCGCTGTTCGGTTATTGCTGCTCCGGCGTGGTGTATACCGAGCATGAAAACCCGGAAGAAACCATGTACCAGGTGCTGCATCACCAGTTCGTGGCCAGTGCTCTGGCAGTGAAAGCCGCACACCGCATCAACCCGGAAATGAAAGTCGGCTGCATGCTGGCGATGGTGCCACTGTACCCGTTCTCCTGTAAGCCTGAAGATGTGATGTTCGCGCAGGAATCGATGCGTGAGCGCTACGTTTTCACCGACGTTCAACTGCGCGGCTACTATCCATCATATGTACTGAACGAGTGGGAACGCCGCGAATTCAATATCCGAATGGAAGCCGGAGATGAGCAAATCCTGCGTGAAGGCACCTGTGACTATCTCGGATTCAGTTACTACATGACCAACGCGGTAAAAGCGGAAGGCGGCAGCGGCGATGCCATTTCTGGTTTTGAGGGCAGCGTACCGAACCCGCACGTAAAAGCGTCCGACTGGGGCTGGCAGATTGATCCGGTCGGTCTGCGTTACGCCTTATGTGAACTGTATGAGCGCTATCAGAAACCGCTATTTATCGTAGAAAACGGATTTGGTGCCTACGACAAAGTGGAAGAAGACGGCAGCATCAACGACGACTATCGCATCGACTATTTGCGCGCCCACGTTGAAGAGATGATGAAAGCGGTAACCTATGATGGCGTAGACCTGATGGGCTACACGCCGTGGGGCTGCATCGACTGTGTCTCGTTCACCACCGGTCAGTACAGCAAACGTTACGGCTTTATCTACGTGAACAAACACGACGACGGCACCGGCGATATGTCGCGTTCACGCAAGAAAAGTTTTAACTGGTACAAAGAGGTGATTGCCAGCAACGGCGAGAAACTTTGATTTTTTGCCGGATGGCGGCGTAAACGCCTTATCCAGCCTACAGATTAAATTCCTGTAGGCTGGATAAGCATAGCGCCATCCGGCGATTAAATCCTACTTCCCGCCAGCCAGTTCCAGAAAACTTCCCGTTACGTAGGACGCCTTCTCGCTCAGCAGCCAGGTAATCGCCTGCGCGACCTCTTCCGGTTGTCCGCCGCGCTGCATAGGCAACATCGATTTCACGCGATCGACCCTTCCCGGCTCGCCGCCTGATGCGTGCATTTCAGTGTAGATAAGACCAGGTCGCACGCAGTTTACGCGGATCCCTTGCGCCGCAACCTCCAGCGCAAGGCCGGTGGTGAGCGTGTCCACAGCGCCTTTTGAGGCTGCGTAATCAACATATTCGAATGGCGCACCAAGCCGCGATGCAGCCGAAGAGACATTTACAATCGCCCCGCCTTGCCCTCCGTGTTTGAACGACATCCGCTTTACCGCTTCCCGACAACACAAAAAATAGCCGGTAACATTGGTCGCCAGCACGCGGTTAATTCTTTCAGCGGTTAGGCTTTCCACCGTGCTCTGTTCAAACAAAATCCCGGCATTATTCACTAACGCAGTCAGTGGTTCACCTTCGCGGTCAATAGATTCAAACATTGCCACAACCTGGCTTTCATCGCTGATATCAGCCCGTAGAGCAAACGCCTTTCCCCCGGCAGCGACAATGGTATTCACCACCTCCGTTGCCGCACGGATATTGTGATGAAAGTTAACCGCAACCGTGTAACCCTCTTGCGCTAACTGCAGCGCAGTTGCCCGCCCGATGCCGCGACTGCCGCCAGTAACCAGTGCGATTCCCATGGATACCTCCAGATATGAAAAAGCCGGGAGGCGACTTCGCCTTACCCGGCCTACAAAAGCTTTACTGCGCGGAAAAGTTACTGATATTCGCTCATCGGCACGCAGGAGCAGAACAGGTTACGGTCACCGTAAACATCATCAAGGCGTTTCACGGTCGGCCAGTATTTGTTCGCCACACCAGCCGGGAAGACGGCGATTTCGCGGCTATAACCGTGATTCCACTCCGCGACAAGCTCGTTTTGCGTGTGCGGCGAGTTAACCAGCGGGTTATCTTCCAGTGACCATTCACCGGCTTTCACGCGATCGATTTCAGCGCGGATTGCCAGCATCGCATTGATAAAGCGATCAAGTTCCACTTTGCTTTCAGATTCAGTCGGTTCAACCATCAGGGTACCCGCGACCGGGAATGACATAGTCGGCGCATGGAAACCGTAATCGATCAGACGCTTGGCAATATCCAGTTCGCTGATGCCGGTCTCTTCTTTCAGTGGGCGAATGTCGAGAATACATTCATGCGCCACGCGACCGTCGCGACCGGTATACAGTACCGGATAAGCATCTTTCAGACGGCTGGCAATGTAGTTAGCATTAAGGATCGCCACCTGGCTTGCCTGCTTCAGACCTTCTGCGCCCATCATACGGATGTACATCCAGCTGATTGGCAGAATAGATGCGCTACCGAACGGCGCCGCAGAAACTGCGCCCTGACGGGTGAGCATTCCTTCAATCTGCACTACGCTGTGACCTGGTACGAACGGTGCCAAATGTGATTTGACGCCAATCGGTCCCATACCTGGGCCGCCGCCGCCGTGCGGAATGCAGAATGTTTTATGCAGGTTGAGGTGCGAGACATCTGCGCCGATAAAGCCTGGCGTGGTGATCCCAACCTGAGCGTTCATGTTCGCGCCATCAAGGTAAACCTGGCCGCCAAACTGGTGTACAACGTCGCACACTTCACGGATCGTTTCTTCATACACGCCGTGAGTAGACGGATAGGTCACCATGATGCAGGAGAGGTTCGCAGCATGTTGTTCTGCTTTTGCTCGCAGATCGTCCAGGTCAATGTTGCCGTTCTTATCACAGGCGACAACCACTACCTGCATCCCCGCCATCTGTGCGGATGCCGGATTGGTGCCGTGGGCAGAAGCCGGGATCAGACAGATATCGCGATGGCCTTCGTTACGGCTTTCGTGATAGTGACGAATCGCCAGCAGACCCGCATACTCGCCCTGCGCGCCGGAGTTCGGCTGCATGCAGACGGCGTCATAACCGGTCAGTTTTACCAGCCACTCGGAAAGCTGGCCGATCATCTGGTGATAACCTTCTGCCTGCTCTGGCGGGCAGAACGGGTGAAGTTCAGCGAATTCCGGCCAGGTGATAGGGATCATCTCGGCGGCAGCGTTCAGCTTCATGGTGCAAGAACCCAGCGGGATCATTGCCTGGTTCAGCGCCAGATCTTTGCGCTCCAGCGAGTGCATGTAGCGCATCATCTCGGTTTCGCTGTGATAGCGATTAAACACCGGATGGCTGAGGATCGCATCGTCACGCAGCATGCTGTCCTGAATGGAACGGCTGTCGAGCGCCACATCTTTATCCAGCGTATCGATATTCAAACCGTGGCTGTCGCCCAGCAGAACATTGAACAACTGCACCACGTTTTCACGGGTGGTGGTTTCATCAAGCGTAATACCTACCGCGTTATGGATATCGCTACGCAGGTTGATTTCTGCCGCTTCGGCACGCGCCAGAACAGCCGCTTTGTCGGCCACTTCAACACACAGAGTGTCGAAGTAGTGCGCATGGCGCAGCTTCAGCCCTTTCTGCTGCAGACCGGCCGCCAGAATATCAGTCAGGCGGTGGATGCGATTAGCGATACGTTTCAGGCCAACCGGACCATGATAAACGGCATACAGGCTGGCGATGTTGGCCAGCAGAACCTGCGAGGTACAAATGTTGGAGTTCGCTTTCTCGCGGCGGATATGCTGCTCGCGAGTCTGCATCGCCATGCGCAGTGCGGTATTGCCCGCCGCATCTTTCGATACGCCGATAATACGGCCTGGCATGGAGCGTTTGAATTCGTCTTTAGCGGCGAAGAATGCCGCGTGTGGGCCGCCGTAACCCATCGGAACGCCGAAGCGTTGCGCAGAGCCGAAAACAATATCCGCGCCCTGTTTGCCCGGTGCAGTCAGCAGTACCAGCGCCATAAAGTCGGCAGCGACACTGACCACAACTTTACGGGATTTCAGCTCGGCAATCAGTTTGCTGTAGTCGTGTACTTCACCGGTGGTGCCAACCTGCTGCAACAGCACGCCAAACACATCCTGGTGATCCAGTGCTTTCGCCGCGTCATCAACAATGACGTCAAAGCCAAAGGTTTCTGCACGGGTGCGAACCACGTCCAGCGTTTGCGGGTGAACATCAGCCGCCACAAAGAAACGGTTGGCATTTTTCAGTTTGCTGACACGTTTGGCCATCGCCATGGCTTCAGCAGCCGCAGTGGCTTCATCCAGCAGAGAAGCAGAAGCCATATCCAGGCCCGTCAGGTCCAGTGTGACCTGTTGGAAGTTCAGCAAAGCTTCCAGTCGTCCCTGGGAGACTTCCGGCTGATACGGCGTATATGCGGTGTACCAGCCTGGGTTTTCCAGCATGTTACGCTGAATAACCGGTGGCAACTGCACGGCGGTGTAGCCCATGCCAATGTAGGACGTGAAGCGCTTGTTACGCCCGGCGATGGCTTTTAATTCAGCCAGCGCAGCGTATTCGGTCGCCGCCTCGCCCACCTGTGGCGGGGTTGCGAGCTGAATGTCTTTCGGCACAATCTGGCCGATCAGCGCGTTTAACGACTCGGCGCCAACCGCATTCAGCATCTCTTGCTGCTGCGCGGCGTCCGGTCCGATGTGGCGTTCAATGAAAGCGCCGCTGTTTTCAAGCTGGCTTAACGTCTGTGTCATGGGCGATGGTTCCTGAAACGTGCAGTGAATCGTGATGGTCTCTGTCTACGTGCCCGGTGGCGCTAGCGCTTACCGGGCCTACGCATGCTTTGTAGGCCGGATAAGCGCAGCGCCATCCGGCAAAAGCGTATTTACTCGTCTTCTAACAAAGCTTCGTATGCGGTCGCATCCAACAGCGATTCAATTTCGCTTTCATCGCTGGCTTTGATTTTGAAAATCCAGCCACCCGCATACGGCTCGCTGTTGACCAGTTCCGGGGAGTCGCTGAGCGCATCGTTAACCGCAACAATCTCACCGCCTACTGGCGCATAGATATCGGATGCCGCTTTTACGGACTCCGCAACGGCGCAATCATCGCCCGCGCTGACGGTGGCGCCAACTTCTGGCAGGTCAACGAAAACCATGTCACCTAACAGCTCCTGAGCGTGTTCGGTGATACCAACGGTGTAAGAGCCGTCAGCTTCTTTGCGCAGCCATTCGTGTTCTTTGCTGTATTTCAGTTCTGCAGGTACGTTGCTCATCAATCAATCTCCAAAAAAGGATGAATTACGCGACGGCTTTGCCGTTACGCACAAAAACAGGTTTAGTCACTTTTACCGGCATTTCACGGTTACGGATCTGTACGATCGCAGTCTCACCGATACCCGCAGGCACACGCGCCAACGCGATGCTGTAACCCAGGGTTGGGGAGAATGTGCCACTGGTGATAATGCCTTCATGCTGGTTGCCAGAAGCATCGGTGAAACGCACCGGCAGTTCATTACGCAGCACGCCCTTCTCAGTCATCACCAGCCCGACCAGCTGTTCGTGGCCTTTTTCACGCTGCATTTCCAGCGCTTCACGACCAATAAAGTCGCGGTCAGCCGGTTCCCACGCGATGGTCCAGCCCATGTTGGCCGCCAGCGGAGAAATACCTTCGTCCATCTCCTGGCCATACAGGTTCATACCCGCTTCCAGACGCAGGGTGTCACGCGCGCCGAGACCGCAAGGTTTGACACCAGCCTGAACCAGCGCACGCCAGAAATCTGCCGCCTTTTCATTCGGCATGGCAATTTCATAACCTGCTTCGCCGGTATAACCGGTGGTTGCGATAAACAAATCACCTGCCTGAACGCCGAAAAACGGCTTCATGCCTTCAACCGCATGACGCTGCTCGTCAGTAAACAACGTAGCTGCTTTTTCCTGCGCGTTTGGACCCTGCACCGCAATCAGCGACAGGTCGTCACGAACGGTGATGTCGATGGCGTAAGGTTCAGCGTGTTGGGTAATCCAGGAGAGGTCTTTTTCGCGGGTGGCGGAGTTTACAACGAGGCGGAAGAAATCTTCAGTGAAGTAGTAGACAATCAGGTCATCTATCACGCCGCCCGAAGCGTTGAGCATCCCGGAGTAGAGGGCTTTACCCGTCTTCGTTAGCTTCGCGACGTCGTTTGCCAGCAGATAACGCAAGAACTCCCGGGTGCGGCTACCGCGCAGGTCGACGATGGTCATATGCGACACATCAAACATTCCGGCGTCGGTGCGAACAGCATGGTGTTCATCGAGCTGAGAACCGTAATGCAGTGGCATCATCCAGCCGTGGAAATCGACCATGCGCGCGCCACATAGCGTGTGTTGTTCGTACAAAGGAGTCTGTTGAGCCATCTTTTCCTCGTTGAATAAGCGGGGCTACCAACTCTTTCGCGGTGAAATTTTCGCCACGAAACCCAGCACCGCAGCCGCTCCAGGGGCTACGACGCAAACGTTCTCTTTGTCCTGAACTTACCACCGAAACAGACGCTAAACCATAAGTCAAAATTAACCATCACATTAGCTTATGGCGAAAAACAGCCAGATCGCTAACAGAATAAAACTCCATACACATAACAATTAATCAGAACAACAAACGAATATAAGCGCAAAATTACAGCACCAATCCATATTAAATGTGGAAAAAATGTCAAAAATGGCGTTATGAAAAAAACGTAAAATTAGAAAAACTAATGCGAAAAAAGGAGTGGAATTAGATTATTTCAAATGAGAGAAGCACCCCGGCGCGAAGGCCGGGAGAGGAAAGTGTGACGGGTCTCAAACTCTTAAGATTGTCCTTACGGACACTAACGTAACCACTCGGGAAGATCGTTCAGTCCCATCGCCTGACGGATGAGTTGTGGTTTTACGCCCGGGAGGGTATCGGCCAGTTTCAGCCCAATATCGCGTAGCAGTTTTTTCGCCGGATTCTCGCCTGCAAACAGTTCACGGAAACCCTGCATCCCCGCCAGCATCAGCGCTGCGCTATGCTTACGGCTGCGCTCGTAGCGGCGTAAATAGAGATACTGACCAATATCTTTTCCCTGACGCTGTAGCCGCTTAAGCTCATCGATCAGTTCCGCCGCATCCATAAAGCCAAGGTTAACCCCCTGACCCGCCAGCGGGTGGATGGTATGCGCCGCATCCCCCACCAGCGCCAGACGATGGGCCGCGAACTGGCGGGCATAACGTCCCGTCAGCGGAAACGCCTGACGTTCGCTTTCAAGGCTGCACAGCCCCAGACGATTATCAAAGGCGATATTCAGCGCCTGATTAAACTCGTCAACGCTTGCCTGCTGCATACGTTCTGCTTCCTGCGGCGAGAGCGACCAGACGATAGAGCACAGGAGCGGATCGCTGAGTGGCAGGAATGCCAGAATCCCCTCGCCATGAAACGCCTGACGCGCAACCGCACCGTGAGCTTCCTGCGTACGGATAGTCGCCACCAGCGCATGATGACGGTAGTCCCAGAAGGTGAGCGGAATGTCCGCTTTATTGCGCAGCCAGGAATTAGCGCCATCGGCACCGACGACCAGACGCGCCGTCAGCATTGTGCCATCTTTGAGGCTCAGAAATGCTTCGTTCTCGCCCCAGGCCACCTGCTGTATTTCAGCTGGCGCCATCATCGTAATATCCGCTGAACGCTGCGCCTTTTGCCACAGTGCATAATGGATTTCTGAGTTTTCAACGATGTGACCCAAATGGCTGTAGCCCATGCTCTGGTCATCAAACGCAATACGTCCAAAGCTGTCTTTGTCCCAGACTTCCATGCCGTGGTAGCAGCAAGCGCGACGAGCAACAATGTCGGACCAGACGCCAAGACGGGTAAGCAGTTTTTCGCTGGCTGCATTAATGGCCGAAACGCGAAGCTGAGGAGGAGCATCCGCCGCCAACGGCTGCGGAACATGTTGTTCTAACACCGCAACGCGCAACCCGCTGCCCTGCAGGCCGCAGGCAACCGCCAGTCCCACCATGCCGCCACCAACAATTGCTACATCAACACTTTGCACTGTTTATACCTCGAAACCTGTAATCCGTAGGCCTGATAAGCGCAGCGCCATCAGGCATTTTTGCGGGGACCCTTGCCGGATGTCGGCGTTGCCTTATCCGACCTACAGGTCATATTTATCGTGCAACCCAACCCAGGGTCCGCTCCGCCAGCGCATCGCGCGCAGGGGTGAATAATTCCATCGCCATCAACCCGATATTGCGCCCAACAACCAGCGGGGCCCAGTGATTGGCAAACAAATACACTAAATTGTTGGTCACACCAATCGTCGTCTCGCGATCGCGCTCGCGGCGCTGCTGATAACGTGCCAGCACCGCATAATCACCGACATCTTCCGCGCCGTTTTGCGCCTGCGTCAGCGTCTCAGCAAGGCTCATTACATCGCGCAGGCCAAGGTTGAAACCTTGCCCGGCAATGGGATGCAGCGTCTGGGCGGCGTTCCCTACCAGCACGGTACGATGGGTAATCGCTTTCAGCGCCGTAGTTAACGAAAGCGGATAAGCGCTGCGTTTACCAGCCTGGGTAATACGTCCCAGTCGCCAGCCAAAAGCGGTTTGTAGTTCACGGCAAAACTGTTCGTCGGACCAGGTCATGATCTCATCACGCTGCTCCAGTGGATGGCACCACACCAGCGAGCAGCGACCGTCAGACATTGGCAGCATTGCCAGCGGGCCATATTGCGTGAAGCGTTCAAACGCTCGCCCGTCGTGCGGTACAGAAGTCGTGACGTTGGCAATCACCGCCAGTTGCTCATAAGGCTGTTGCAGCCAGTCAACACCGCAGGCAGTCGCCAGTGCGGAACGCGTGCCGTCAGCAGCCACCAGCAGGCGGCCGGTAATCATCTCGCCATTCTCCAGCGTCACTTCAACGCGCTCCTGCGTGCGCGACACGCTGGCTACGCGGTCGGGGCAGTGCAATGTGACACCCGGTGCTTTGCGCAGCAGCGCAAACAGACGCAGCCCGACGTCGTGCAGTTCTACCACCTGGCCCAGAGCAGGAATACGGTATTCCTGCGCATCCAGCGTCACAAATCCGGCATGGCCGCGATCGCTGACGTGAACCGTTTTAATGGCCGTTGCGCAATCTGCAATCGCCTGCCATACGCCAATTCGCGCCAGCTGTTGGCAGGTTCCTGCCGCCAGCGCGATCGCCCGGGCGTCAAACCCGGGATGGCGGTCAGTTTCAGGTTCGCTCGCTTCTATCAGATGAACCGGCAGAGTCCCATGGCTGAGCTGAGAAATGGCCAGCGCCAGCGTCGCGCCAACCATACCACCACCAACGATAATCACACTCATTGCAGTCGCGCCGCAGCCATTAAGGCTTCAATGTCATCAGCTTTCTTCACTACGCTGGCGGTCAGGTTTTCATTGCCGTCCTCGGTGATGAGGATGTCATCCTCAATACGAATGCCGATACCACGATAAGCCGGTGGTACATCAGCATCCGGCGCGATATACAGTCCCGGTTCGACGGTGAGTACCATTCCCGGCTCAAGAATACGTGAGCGGTCCTGACCATAAACGCCGACGTCGTGCACATCCAGACCCAGCCAGTGACTTAGACCATGCATAAAGAATGGGCGGTGCGCATTTTCGGTAATCAACTGATCGACATCACCGTGCAGAATGCCAAGCTGCACCAGGCCCGTAATCATGATACGCACCACTTCGCCAGTGACTTCCTGAATGGACGTTCCGGGACGATACAGACGCAGGCTGGTCTCTAAGGATTCCAGTACGATATCGTAGATTTCACGCTGTGCTGGGGTAAATTTACCGTTTACCGGGAAGGTACGCGTAATGTCACCCGCATAGCCTTTGTATTCACAGCCAGCGTCAATCAGCACCAAATCGCCATCGCGCATTTCACTTTCATTTTCGGTGTAATGCAGGATACAGCCGTTTTCACCGCTGCCGACAATCGTGTTATAGGACGGATAACGCGCGCCATGACGGGTAAATTCATGGTGAATCTCCCCTTCTAACTGGTATTCAAACATTCCCGGACAGCATTTTTCCATCGCGCGGGTATGCGCCAGTGCGGTGATTTCTCCGGCACGACGCATGACCGCGATTTCTTCCGGTGATTTGAACAGGCGCATTTCATGCACCATCGGACGCCAGTCGATAATCGCGGCAGGCGCGTGCAGATTTTGTCTGGAGCCTTTGCGCAGTTTATCCAGCGCCGTGCACACAATCTCGTCGGCCCAGGCATACTCGCCCTGGGCGTGGTATACCGCGTCCAGACCATTGAGCAGCAAATACAGCTGTTGATTGATTTCACTGAAGGCCAGCGCCCGGTCAACGCCAAGTTTTGCCGGGGCAGCATCCTGGCCTAGACGGCGGCCAAACCAGATCTCCGCCGTCAGATCGCGAACCCGATTGAACAAAACGCTGTGGTTATGAGTGTCATCACTTTTGATCAGCACCAGCACGGCTTCAGGTTCGTTAAAACCGGTGAAGTACCAGAAATCACTGCTTTGGCGGTAAGGGTATTCACTGTCCGCGCTACGCGTCGTTTCCGGTGCGGCAAAAATCAGCGCGGCGCTGCCGGGCTGCATTTGTGCCAGTAAAGCCTGGCGACGACGCTGGAATTCTTGCTGAGATATCTCGCTCATCACACTCTCCTTTGCGTTTCGTTCTTAGTGCAGAGTCGGTTTACGGACTTCCGGCGCGGTCGGCTGCTGACGCGTAAACGTGTCATGACACAGCAAGGCGGCTACGCGCACGTATTCGATGATCTCTTCGAGCGACATTTCCAGCTCTTCCTGATCTTCGTCTTCGTCATATCCCAATTGAGCGATATTGCGCAGGTCGTCAATCGCTTCCCCGGTTTCGCCGGTCACTTTGTCGAGCTTCGGTTGCGTGACGCCAAGGCCCAGTAAAAAGTGGTTTACCCATCCCGCCAGCGCATCGGCGCGATCGAACACGCTGACGTCATCCCCTTCAGGCAGATAAAGCTGAAAAAGGAAGCCGTCGTCTTCGAGGGCATCACTGGTGGCTGAGTGCATTTTCAGCAGCGCCTGAGCCAGCTCGTGACCAAAGGCCAGACCTTCGTTCGTCAGGTCGTGCAGCAGCGGCTGCCATGAGCTGTCGTTATTTCCGCCGCAAATCATTCCGCTTATCAAGCCGTGCATTTCGGCCGGGGTTAATCCAGCCCCTTGTTGGTTCAAAAACTGGCTAACTTCGTTGTAACCAGGCATTTCGTTCTGTATAGACATAAGCATTCGTCATCAAAGGGAGGAATATTCATGGTATGCTACCACTTTGGACCCTGGTGGACCAGAAAAGGGCTTGTATCTTGATACCAGGGTAGCTATAGTGTCGCCCCTTCGCGGACCCACGGTCTGGAGACGAAGGCAGCGCAGTCAATCAGCAGGAAGGTGGCATGTCTGCACAACCCGTCGATATCCAAATATTTGGCCGTTCACTGCGAGTGAATTGCCCGCCTGAACAAAGGGATGCGTTGAATCAGGCTGCGGACGATCTCAATCAGCGATTGCAAGATCTGAAAGTTCGCACTAGAGTCACAAATACTGAGCAGTTGGTTTTCATCGCCGCGTTGAACATCAGCTATGAATTAACTCAGGAAAAAGCGAAGACGCGTGAGTACGCGGCGAGCATGGAACAACGTATTCGGATGCTACAACAGACCATCGAACAGGCGTTGCTTGATCAGGGTCGCATAACCGAAAAAACGGGCCAAAACTTTGAATAACACTTTTCGGTTTACTGTGGTAGAGTGACCGTGAAGACAAAATTTCTCTGAGATGTTTGCAAGCGGGCCAGTCCCCTGAGCCGATATTTCATACCACAAGAATGTGGCGCTCCACGGTTGGTGAGCATGCTCGGCCCGTCCGAGAAGCCTTAAAACTGTGACGACGCATTCACCTTGAACCAAGGGTTCAAGGGTTACAGCCTGCGGCGGCATCTCGGAGATTCCCTTCTACCTGGCAACAGCCATGACATTACTTTCTGAACTCCCTTTATCCCGGCAAGAAATCCGTCAACTGATTCGGCAGCGTCGTCGTGCGCTTACTTCCGAACAGCAACGACAATACGGTCAGCAAGCCGCGACCCGAATGCTCAGTTATCCCCCTGTTGTACTCGCTCATACCGTGGCGGTATTCCTCTCGTTCGATGGCGAACTCGATACCCAGCCGCTAATAGATCAGCTGTGGCGAGCGGGCAAGCGCGTCTATCTTCCAGTTCTTCATCCCTTCAGCCCTGGCAACCTGCTGTTCCTGCACTATCATCCGCACAGCGACCTGGTAACCAATCGCTTAAAGATCCAGGAACCACGACTTGATGTACGTGACGTATTGCCGCTCTCACAACTGGATGTACTGATTACGCCGTTAGTGGCGTTTGATGAGGTCGGGCAACGCCTGGGTATGGGCGGTGGATTTTATGACCGTACGTTGCAAAACTGGCAGCAGCATAAGATCCAGCCCGTAGGCTACGCGCACGATTGTCAGCGAGTGGAAAAGCTGCCTGTCGAAGAATGGGATATCCCACTGCCTGCGGTGGTGACGCCATCCAAAATCTGGGAGTGGTAGCTTTTTTTGCCAATTACGGCAAGGCTCGAAAACAGAATGTATGCGTGACAGGAAGAGATTTTGAGGCCGGGAAATCAGAGGGAAGATGGGCAGGTCAACCGCCTGCCCATGTAGATGAAATCAGTACAGCAGACGAGCGCGAATGGTTCCCGGAAGGGCTTTCATCGCCAGCAGCGCTTTCTCTGCCACATCTTCATCCGCTTCAATATCAATAACCACGTAACCTACCTGTGCGGAAGTCTGCAGATACTGCGCGGCAATGTTGACGCCCTGCTCGGCAAAAATCTGGTTCAGCGCAGTCAGTACGCCCGGACGGTTTTCGTGAATGTGCATCAGACGACGACCGCCGTGCAGCGGCAGCGAAACTTCCGGGAAGTTAACTGCAGACAGCGTAGAGCCGTTGTCGGAATACTTGGTCAGTTTCCCAGCCACTTCCAGACCGATGTTTTCCTGTGCTTCCAGCGTTGAACCACCAATGTGCGGCGTCAGGATCACGTTGTCGAAATCACACAGCGGCGAAGTGAAAGGATCGCTGTTGGTTGCCGGCTCGGTTGGGAATACGTCGATTGCTGCCCCTGCCAGGTGCTTGGTCGCTAACGCGTCGCACAGCGCAGGAATATCAACAACTGTGCCGCGTGCGGCGTTAATCAGCAGCGCGCCTGGTTTCATCAAGGCAATCTCACGCGCGCCCATCAGATTTTTGGTGGAGGCATTTTCCGGTACGTGCAAACTGACCACGTCGCTCATATTGAGCAGGTCGGAAAGATGCTGCACCTGCGTGGCGTTGCCGAGCGGGAGTTTATTTTCAATATCATAGAAATAGACGTGCATCCCCAGCGATTCCGCCAGAATGCCTAGCTGAGTACCAATGTGGCCGTAGCCGATGATCCCCAGTTTTTTGCCACGCGCTTCAAACGAGCCGGTAGCCAGTTTATTCCACACGCCGCGGTGTGCTTTGGCGTTTGCTTCGGGTACGCCGCGTAGCAGGAGCAGCAGTTCGCCAATCACCAGTTCCGCAACGGAACGCGTGTTAGAGAATGGCGCATTAAACACGGGGATCCCGCGCTTTGCCGCAGCGCTGAGATCAACCTGGTTGGTGCCGATACAG
This sequence comes from Citrobacter sp. Cpo103, assembly GCF_030332605.1. Classification (NCBI taxonomy): domain Bacteria; kingdom Pseudomonadati; phylum Pseudomonadota; class Gammaproteobacteria; order Enterobacterales; family Enterobacteriaceae; genus Citrobacter; species Citrobacter sp. Cpo103. Next base: position 166,802 of record NZ_JAOWHO010000034.1, read on the forward strand.
AAGCAGCCAATCGCGACCAGTTTCTCTGCGGCGTCAATCACATCTTCAGTCAGATGGGTACGGGATCGCAGGCCAATGAAGTGGGCATCACGGATGGACTCTTTCAGTTGTTCAGTGTCCAGAGCGCCTTTATGAAACTCGATGTTGGTATAACCTGCTGCACGAAGGCTTTCGAGCGCTTTTTGATGCACGCCTTCAACCAGCAGAAATTTAATCTTATCTTTCTCCAGTGATACCTTTGCCATTTCCCCGACCCTGTCTTTTTTTGTTCAAACTGATGTGTTGTGTGTGGGATTTTCATCCGTCTCTTCAACATATCAAAAAATAATATTGCGGCAATATGAACGTTTGCGTCGCCGTGCTGAAGAAATGTCATTCAGAGAGAAATGTCAGAGGAAAATACTGGCGATAACTTTTTCTTTGGAGAGATCGGCAGGACAATATTATAAACGTGACACAAGTCACCAAATTTGCCCTGCCAAAATTTTTTTAACGGGAGAAGACACTCCCGTCAGATCATTTTACGATAGTTTTCACGCCGTCTGGCGTACCGATCAGCGCGACATCCGCACCACGGTTGGCAAACAGACCGACGGTTACCACGCCCGGAATCGCATTGATGGCGTTTTCCATCGCGATGGCATCGAGGATCTCCAGACCGTGTACATCAAGGATCACGTTACCATTGTCCGTCACTACGCCCTGACGGTATTCAGGACGACCGCCCAGCTTCACCAACTGGCGAGCCACAGCGCTGCGCGCCATTGGGATCACTTCAACCGGCAGCGGGAAGTTACCGAGAATATCGACTTCTTTGGACGCGTCGGCAATGCAGATAAATTTCTTCGCCACGGAAGCAATAATTTTTTCACGGGTCAACGCTGCGCCGCCGCCCTTGATCATCTGCATGTGGCCGTTGATTTCATCCGCGCCGTCAACGTATACGCCGAGGCTGTCCACTTCGTTAAGATCGAACACGTGGATACCGAGGCTTTTGAGTTTTTCGGTTGAAGCGTCCGAACTGGATACCGCACCTTCAATCTGACCTTTCATTGTGCCCAGCGCATCAATAAAGTGTGCGGCTGTTGAACCTGTACCTACGCCCACAATGGTACCGGGCTGTACATACTGAAGTGCCGCCCATCCTACTGCTTTTTTCAGTTCATCCTGCGTCATGATCGTTTCGCCTGTGGTGTGAATATGGTGGGAAAATTCACGCGCATTATAGAACATTGTGCAGAAAAATGTTCCCACACCCGCTCGCAAGCGGCGGATTTCGTCTTTACCCAACCTAAATTTGTGTCATAGTGCAGAACAAGCAAAATTTTCAGGAGTGCGTCAAAGCAATGAAACGTCCGGACTACAGAACACTACAAGCACTGGATGCGGTTATTCGTGAACGAGGATTTGAGCGCGCGGCGCAAAAGCTGTGCATCACGCAATCCGCGGTTTCACAGCGCATAAAACAGCTTGAGAATATGTTCGGACAACCGCTGCTGGTGCGTACCGTACCACCACGCCCAACCGAACAGGGGCAAAAACTACTGGCGCTTTTGCGTCAAGTTGAACTGCTGGAAGACGAGTGGCTGGGTGATGAACAAACCGGTTCGACGCCGCTGCTGCTCTCACTGGCGGTGAACGCCGACAGTCTGGCGACCTGGTTGCTTCCGGCGCTGGCTCCGGTACTGGCAAATTCGCCGATTCGGCTTAACTTGCAGGTTGAGGATGAAACCCGAACTCAGGAACGTCTGCGTCGTGGTGAAGTGGTCGGTGCGGTGAGTATTCAACATCAGGCGCTGCCAAGCTGTCTGGTGGATAAACTCGGCGCGCTGGACTACCTGTTTGTTGGCTCTAAACCTTTCGCCGAGCGTTATTTCCCTAACGGCGTCACCCGCTCTGCCCTGCTGAAAGCTCCAGCGGTAGCGTTTGACCATCTTGATGATATGCACCAGGCGTTCCTGCAACAAAACTTCGACCTGCCGCCGGGCAGCGTGCCGTGCCATATCGTTAACTCGTCTGAAGCCTTTGTTCAATTGGCGCGTCAGGGAACGACCTGTTGCATGATCCCCCACTTGCAGATTGAGAAAGAACTGGAAAGCGGCGAGCTTATCGACTTAACGCCGGGCCTGTTCCAGCGCCGGATGCTGTACTGGCACCGTTTTGCGCCGGAAAGCCGCATGATGCGCAACGTCACCGATGCGCTGCTGGCCTATGGTCACAACGTACTGCGTCAGGATTAAACCGCTCATAACCTCTGAGTGCCGGATGGTGGCGTAACGCCCTATCCGGCCGACAAGTCTTTTACCCTCTTTTCATGCTATTCCCGCCACGTCTTTGAAATAAATCACAAAATCAAACACGCCACGCGGCAAAAAACGACGCCCTGTTGGCTATTTTTTGCTGGCGACAAGCCAAATGAAAAAGCTCACCGTATTCGCAAAGATTCAACTTATTGCGTAATACGGAGCAAAAAATGGCAAACGTGCAGGAGTGGCAAACACTCGCCAATAAAGAACTCAGTCGACGGGAAAAAACCGTCGAGTCGCTGGAAAGACAGACGGCGGAAGGGATTGCCATCAAGCCGCTGTACACCGAAGAAGACCTCGATAATCTGGAAGTCACGGGCACCCTTCCCGGTCTGCCGCCTTACGTGCGTGGCCCGCGCGCCACCATGTATACCGCGCAGCCGTGGACCATTCGTCAATACGCTGGTTTCTCTACCGCCAAAGAGTCCAACGCCTTTTACCGCCGCAACCTCGCCGCCGGGCAAAAAGGGCTTTCCGTCGCCTTTGACCTTGCCACCCATCGTGGATATGACTCTGACAACCCGCGCGTGGCGGGTGACGTCGGCAAAGCGGGCGTGGCGATCGATACCGTCGAAGATATGAAGATACTGTTCGACCAGATCCCGCTGGATAAGATGTCGGTATCGATGACTATGAACGGCGCGGTTCTACCGGTGCTGGCGTTTTATATCGTCGCTGCAGAAGAACAAGGCGTAACGCCGGAACAACTCACCGGAACCATTCAGAACGATATCCTGAAAGAGTACCTGTGCCGCAACACCTACATTTATCCACCAAAACCGTCCATGCGCATTATCGCCGACATCATCGCCTGGTGCTCCGGCAACATGCCGCGCTTTAACACCATCAGCATCAGCGGCTATCACATGGGTGAAGCCGGAGCGAACTGCGTGCAGCAGGTAGCGTTTACGCTGGCAGACGGTATTGAATACATCAAAGCCGCACTCTCCGCCGGACTAAAAATTGATGACTTCGCCCCGCGCCTGTCGTTCTTCTTCGGTATCGGCATGGATCTGTTTATGAACGTCGCCATGCTGCGCGCAGCGCGCTATTTGTGGAGTGAAGCGGTCAGTAGCTTTGGTGCGACCAACCCGAAATCTCTCGCTCTGCGTACCCACTGCCAGACGTCCGGCTGGAGCCTGACCGAGCAGGACCCGTACAACAACGTGGTGCGTACTACCATTGAAGCACTCGGCGCTACGCTTGGCGGTACCCAGTCGCTGCATACCAACGCCTTTGATGAAGCGCTCGGTCTGCCCACCGATTTCTCCGCCCGTATTGCGCGTAATACGCAAATCATCATTCAGGAAGAATCAGAGATCTGCCGCACCGTCGATCCGCTGGCCGGATCGTATTACGTCGAGTCACTCACCGATCAAATCGTGAAGCAGGCACGCACGATCATCAAACAGATTGATGAGGCAGGCGGCATGGCGAAAGCGATCGAAGCCGGGCTCCCTAAACGGATGATCGAAGAAGCTTCCGCGCGTGAACAGTCGCTGATCGACCAGGGTAAGCGCGTTATCGTCGGCGTCAATAAGTACAAGCTGGATAAAGAAGACGAGACGTCGGTACTGGAGATCGACAACGTGAAGGTGCGCAACGAGCAGATTGCCTCGCTGAAACATATCCGCACCACCCGCAACAACGATGCCGTCAAGACCGCGCTATCCGCGCTGACCCACGCCGCGCAACATAATGAAAACCTGCTGGCTGCTGCCGTCAACGCCGCCCGCGTTCGCGCCACGCTGGGTGAAATCTCCGACGCGCTGGAAGTCGCTTTTGATCGGTATCTGGTTCCCAGCCAGTGCGTCACCGGAGTGATTGCGCAAAGCTATCATCAGTCTGATAAATCCGCCGATGAGTTCGATACCATCGTTGCGCAAACCGAACAGTTCCTCGCGGAAAATGGCCGCCGCCCGCGTATTCTGATCGCCAAGATGGGTCAGGACGGCCACGATCGCGGCGCGAAGGTGATCGCCAGCGCCTACTCCGATCTCGGCTTTGATGTCGATCTCAGCCCGATGTTCTCCACACCGGAAGAGATCGCCCGCCTGGCGGTAGAAAACGATGTGCATGTGATTGGTGCCTCATCGCTGGCCGCCGGCCATAAAACGCTGATCCCGGAACTGGTTACCGCACTCAAAAAATGGGGGCGTGAAGATATCTGCGTGGTAGCAGGAGGTGTTATTCCGCCGCAGGATTACGCTTTCCTGCACGAACATGGCGTGGCAGCCATTTATGGCCCCGGCACACCAATGCTCGACAGCGTCCGCGATGTGTTAACCCGTATCAGTCAGCATCATGATTAACGCCGCCACGCTTGAAGATACCGTCCGTCGTTTGCGACTCGGTGAACGGGCTACGCTCGCCCAGGCGATGACGCTGGTCGAAAGCAACCACCCGCGCCACCAGCCGCTGAGTACGCAATTGCTGGACGCGATTATGCCGTTCACCGGTAACGCCCTGCGCTTAGGGATCACCGGTACGCCGGGCGCGGGCAAAAGCACTTTCCTGGAAGCATTCGGCATGTTGCTTATCCGCCACGGATTACGGGTAGCGGTGATCGCCGTCGATCCCAGCAGCCCGGTCAGCGGCGGCAGCATTCTTGGCGATAAAACCCGCATGACGGAGCTGGCCCGCGCCGAATCTGCGTTTATTCGACCGGTCCCTTCCAGCGGTCATTTAGGCGGTGCCAGTCAGCGCGCCCGGGAATTAATGCTGCTGTGCGAAGCGGCTGGCTTTGACGTGGTGATTGTAGAAACCGTCGGCGTAGGGCAGTCAGAAACCGAAGTCGCAGGCATGGTGGATTGCTTTATCTCACTGCAAATCGCTGGCGGTGGCGACGATTTACAGGGCATCAAAAAAGGCCTGATGGAAATGGCGGATCTGGTCGTCATCAATAAGGACGACGGTGATAACCATACCAGCGTTGCCATTGCCCGCCATATGTACGAATCCGCCCTGCATATTCTGCGCCGTAAATATGACGAGTGGCAGCCGCGGGTATTAACCTGTAGCGCCCTGGAAAAACGCGGCATTGAGGAGGTCTGGCAAGCAATAACCGATTTTAAAACGTGCCTGACCGCCAGCGGTAAACTGGGAAAAGTTCGCCAGCAGCAGGCGGTGGACTGGTTACACCAGCAGGCTGAAGAAGAAGCCCTGCATCTGTTGTTTGCCCGCACTGATTTCGACCGCTATTTCCAGCAGACGCTACAGGCCGTCAAAAACAATGATCTTTCGCCACGCACCGGTCTGCGGCACATCAGCGAATTTATTCAGCATCATTACTTTCAATAAAGAGAACATTATGTCTTATCAATACGTCAACGTGGTCATCATCCAGAAAGTCGCGGTTATTGAGTTCAATTACGCCCGCAAGCTCAATGCCCTGAGTAAAGTGTTTATTGACGATCTGATGCAGGCGCTGAGCGATCTCAATCGTGCGGACATTCGCTGCATCATTCTGCGCGCCCCGAGCGGGGCCAAAGTGTTTTCTGCCGGGCATGATATTCATGAACTCCCGACCGGACGTCGCGATCCGCTCTCCTATGACGATCCGCTGCGTCAGATAACCCGTATGATCCAAAAATATCCGAAACCGGTGATCTCCATGGTCGAAGGCAGCGTCTGGGGCGGCGCGTTTGAAATGATCATGAGTTCCGATCTCATCATCGCCGCTGAAACGTCCACCTTCTCAATGACCCCAGTCAACCTTGGCGTACCGTATAACCTGGTGGGCATCCACAACCTGACCCGCGACGCTGGTTTTCACATCGTGAAAGAGCTGATTTTTACCGCTTCGCCCATCACCGCTCAACGCGCCATGGCGGTCGGGATCCTTAACCATGTCGTGCCCGTCGAGGAACTGGAAGATTTCACTCTGCAAATGGCGCACCACATCTCGGAAAAAGCACCGCTGGCCATCGCCGTCATCAAAGAAGAACTTCGCGTGCTGGGTGAAGCGCACACCATGAATTCCGATGAGTTCGAGCGTATTCAGGGCATGCGCCGCGCGGTGTACGACAGCGAGGATTATCAGGAAGGGATGAACGCGTTTATGGAAAAACGTAAACCTAATTTTGTTGGCCATTAATCACGTCCGAGGAAGGAGACGGCCATGAAACGGATGAGCGCCGAACAGGCGGCAGAAATTATCCAGCACGATGATATGGTGGCGTTTAGCGGCTTTACCCCTGCGGGTTCACCCAAAGCGTTACCCAGCGCAATTGCCCAACGCGCCTGCGAACGGCATCAGAACGGGCAGCCTTTTCAGATCCGCCTGCTGACCGGAGCATCAATTGGTGCCGCCGCTGATGATGTTCTATCCGCGGCGGATGCCGTTTCCTGGCGTGCGCCTTATCAAACGTCATCGGGCCTGCGCGAGAAAATTAATCAGGGCCAGGTGAGGTTTGTCGATCTCCATTTGAGTGAAGTGGCGCAAATGGTTAATTACGGTTTTTTTGGCGAAATCGATGTTGCCGTCATTGAAGCCTCCGCTATCGCGCCAGATGGCCGGATTTGGCTTTCCAGCGGTATTGGCAATGCACCCACCTGGCTGCTGCGGGCGAAAAAGGTGATAATCGAGCTGAATCATTACCATAATCCGCGTGTGGCGGAGTTTGCCGACATCGTGATACCCGGTGCGCCACCACGGCGTAACAGCGTACCCATTTTTCATACCATGGATCGCGTAGGCAGTCAGTGCGTACAGATAGACCCCAAAAAGGTGGTTGCGGTGGTGGATACCGAGCTGCCCGATGCCGGAAATGCGGCGGATAAAACCAATCCGGTCAGCCAGCAAATTGCCGATAACGTCGTCACTTTCCTGCTGGCAGAAATGGCTCACAAACGTATTCCAGCTGAGTTTCTACCCTTACAAAGCGGCGTGGGCAATATCAACAACGCGGTAATGGCGCGACTGGGCGAGAACCCGGATATCCCGCCCTTTATGATGTATTCGGAGGTGTTGCAGGAGTCGGTGGTGCATCTGCTGGAAACGGGCAAGATAACAGGTGCCAGCGCCTCCAGCCTGACCATTTCAGCCCCGTCGCTACAGAAGATTTACGACAACATGGACTTCTTCGCCAGCCGGATTGTGCTGCGCCCGCAGGAGATCTCCAATAACCCAGAGATCATCCGTCGGCTGGGGGTTATTGCGCTCAACGTCGGTCTGGAGTTTGATATCTACGGCCATGCCAATTCCACGCACGTTGCGGGGGTGAACCTGATGAATGGCATCGGCGGCAGCGGGGATTTCGAGCGCAATGCCTACCTGTCTATCTTTATGGCGCCGTCGATTGCCAAAGGCGGGAAAATCTCCACCATCGTACCGATGTGCAGCCATGTCGACCACAGCGAACATAGCGTTAAAGTGATCGTGACCGAACAAGGGATTGCCGATCTGCGTGGGCTATCTCCGATGCAGCGGGCGCACACGATTATCGATAACTGTGCACACCCTCTTTACCGGGATTATCTGCACCGCTATCTGGAGAAAGCGCCCGGCGGGCATATCCATCACGATCTCAGCCATGCGTTCGATCTGCATCGCAACCTTCTCGAGACTGGATCGATGCTCGGTTAACTTGCGCTACCGTCACGATCTTCAGCAATATGCTGGAGCATGGTGGCGGTATAGCGATGATTTTTCAGCGAATAGAGAAACTCCTGCATATACATGGGGCTGCCGGGTGCATCGAAATACTTTAACGTCGACGGGTTCACCAGCCGCCAGGCGAAGTGAGGGATTACCGTCAAAAACTGCCCGCGCTCTACCGCGCTAATCTTGGCCATAAAGCTATACGGACGGTAGATAATCGTCGGGTTGATCCCGCAGGGTCGCATGTATGCATCCAGCATCGCCTCAAAGTTGGCGCGATTCTGGAAGCGCATTTGCAGCCAGGGCAGCTCACGCAGCAGATCCTGCGGCTGTTTTTCTTCGTAGCGCCGGGAAACGAGAAACCCCAGACGCAGCGGAGGCAGCTCGCTAATCGCCAGATTCTCCAGTTCCTGGACGCGGGGGGAAACGTGCTGCGGCGAGATAATAAAATCCAGTTTGCGATCGAACAGGTTATCAATCACCCCATTCTCGCTGAATTCAACGGCCTGAGCCGTCACGCCGTCATACTTGTCACCAAGGCTAATCAACTGGTCAAAAATAATCGTTGGGTAGGTATTGTCGATACCGATGACGATTTCCCGCGAGCGGCGAGAGGCGTTATGGATTTCGTTATCAATGGCAGAAAGGCGCTGATAAACGGGAAACAGCTTCTGATACAGTTCCTGTCCGGCTTTATTCAGACTGATGTTGTTATCTTTGCGGGTAAACAGCGTATAGCCGATTTGATCCTCCAGTGCGGCAATGCTTTTACCGAAAGGCGATGCGGTCATATGTATTTTTTCTGCCGCTCTGGCAATGTTATTGGTTTGCGCCAGCAGAATGAAATTACGCATCTTTTTCGAGATAAAAATATCCATAGCGTCCCCTTAAAAATCGCTATGGCCTATCCTCATTACGGCGAAAAAAAAGACTGGATGTGGGGTCTCATTTTTACAGTTGCTCACAGAAAAAACCCGGCTGGAAAGCCGGGTCTGCAATGATTACTGGGTTTTGGCTGGCGTTGCTGCTGGCTGCCCCGCCGTCGGCTCAATCTGGAAGACCACATCAACCTGATCGTCAAACTGAATAACCGGCTGTTCGTAGGTTTCCTGAGCGGATGTCGCAGGCGCTGCATCTGCTTTCATCATCCGTACCATCGGGCTCGGTTGATAATTGGAAACGTGGTAACGCACGCTGTAAACGGGCCCCAATTTGCTGTTAAAGCCCGCAGCTAACTGCTCAGCCTGATGAATAGCATCATCAATTGCTGCTTTACGCGCTTTATCTTTGTAAGTATCCGGCTGGGCAACGCCAAGCGATACCGAACGGATCTCATTCAGACCGGCCTTCAGCGCACCATCAAGCAGCGCGTTGAGTTTGTCCAACTGACGCAGCGTGACCTCAACGGTACGTACCGCACGATAGCCTTTAAGGACGCTTTTACCATTCTGGTAGTCGTAGTCCGGCTGGGTGCGCAGGTTTGCCGCGCTAATATCTTTCTTCGCTATCTGGTTCTGTTCAAGGAAGGACAGATATTGCGCCACGCGCTCATCTGCCTGCTTCTTCGCTGAAGCCGCATCCTTTGCAGCAACGTTCACTTCAATCGCCAGAGTAGCGATGTCTGGTGTCGCATCCACGCTTGCCGTTCCGGAAGTCACGATGTGCGGTCCATTTGGCAACTCATTTGCCTGTACCGATAGTGCGCTGAATCCGACTAATGCCGCCAGGGCCATTATTTTGAACTTCACGGTCGTTCCTCCATGTTTCATTAATTACCCCGAAACTCAGGGCACATGCAGGCAAGCTTAGCCGATCTCGCTGCGTTGTCCATCAGACAACACTTAGTTGAACAACGCATGAACGTGCGCAACACCTTCTTTTGCCAACTGAAAAGCGATAAACCACATCACCAATCCTACCAGGGTATTGATGATCCGCTGTGCTTTAGCAGTGCGCAAACGCGGAGCGAGCCAGGCCGCCAGCAATGCCAGGCCGAAGAACCACAGGAACGAAGCGCTGACGGTACCCAGCGCAAACCAGCGCTTAGGCTCAACGTCCAGTTGGCCTCCCAGACTCCCCAGCACCACAAAGGTATCCAGGTAAACATGGGGGTTGAGCCATGTCACCGCCAGCATAGTAGCGATAATTTTCCAGCGGCCCTGCTTCATCACCTCGGCGCTGGCCAGTTCCAGGTTACTGCTCATCGCCGTTTTTAACGCCCCGAAACCGTACCAGAGTAAAAATGCCACCCCACCCCAAGTGACAAGCGCCATCAGCCATGGTGACTGCATCAGCAAGGCGCTACCGCCAAAGATCCCCGCGCAAATCAGCACTAAGTCGCTGATAGCGCAGAGTAAAGCAATCATGATGTGATACTGGCGACGGATCCCCTGATTCATCACGAAGGCGTTTTGCGGACCGAGCGGAAGTATCATAGCCGCACCAAGTGCAAGCCCTTGAAAATAATACGATAACACGTTAATCATCCCGAACTGTTTCTCTTAGGAGCAGACTATAGCGCGGGGAAAACATTAGCGGAAATGGATAATTTTAATCAGGGATAAGAAGAATTAATACCACGGGGGGAGGGGGAAATGCCGGATGACGGCTGACGCCTTATCCGGTCTATAAAACCTGTGGGCCCGGTAAGCGATAGCGCCACCGGGCACGCGATTACTCTGCCGCGCTCTCTTTCACACGCTTGAAGTTCACATCCATCTGCGGGTACGGGAAGCTGATACCGTTGGCGTCAAACTCGCGTTTAATACGCTCCAGTACGTCCCAGTAAACGCTTTGCAGATCGCTACTGTTGCTCCAGACGCGTACCACAAAATTAATCGAGGAAGCGCCCAGCTCATTCAGGCGCACCGTCATTTCACGATCTTTAAGGATACGCTCGTCAGACTGAATGATATCGGTGAGGATTTTTTTCACCTGATCGATATCGGAGTCGTAAGCCACGCCGATGATAAATTCGTTACGACGAACCGGCTCACGAGAGAAGTTAATGATGTTCCCGGCAATGATTTTACCGTTTGGGATCACCACAATCTTACCGTCTACGGTACGCATAGTCGTGGAGAAAATCTGCACGTTGAGTACGGTTCCCGCTACGCCTCCGAGGTCTACATACTCACCTGCGCGGAACGGACGGAACATCACCAGCAGCACGCCAGCGGCGAGGTTGGACAGCGAACCTTGCAGCGCCAGACCAACGGCTAAACCTGCGGCACCGAGAACGGCAATCACAGAAGCGGTTTGTACCCCAACGCGACCCAGAGCGGCAATCAGCGTGAACGCGATAATACCGTAACGCACCAGTGCAGAGAGGAAGTCAGCAACGGTTGCATCAATTTTACGTGCCACCATCAGGCGGTTAACGGTGTTTGATACGATGCGCGCCACAATCATACCGATAATGACAATGGCGATGGCCGCAACGATGTTGACGGCATAGCTTAACAGCAGCTCCTGATTGCGGACCAGCCAGGTGCCCGCACCATTTATGCTGTCGACAACATTCAAATCTTCCATTCAATATTCCTTTTTTGCTTACCCAAATGGGAAAAATAAAGCCGTCCCAACGGGACTGGCAATCTGACAAGGGTAAACAATAAACCTGGATTTTGCCAAACAGATCACAGAATTCTCTGCCAGCAGCATATTGAAATGGCAATAAAAAAGGCCCGCATTTGCGGGCCTCATGTCATGTAGAACGGCGTAAATTACAGAACGTCAACCGCGTTCAGTTCTTTGAAAGCCTGTTCCAGACGGGTGATCATGGTTGCCTGACCAGCACGCAGCCATACGCGCGGATCGTAGTATTTCTTGTTCGGCTGATCTTCGCCTTTCGGGTTGCCCAGCTGGCCCTGCAGGTAAGCTTCGTTCGCTTTGTAGTAGTTCAGAACGCCTTCCCAGGTAGCCCATTGGGTATCGGTGTCGATGTTCATTTTCACTACGCCGTAGCTTACGGAGTCTTTGATTTCCTGAGCAGTAGAACCGGAACCGCCGTGGAAGACGAAGTTCAGGCTGTTGTGCGGCAGGTTATGTTTCTTAGAAACATAGTCCTGAGAGTCGCGCAGGATGGTCGGGGTCAGAACAACGTTACCCGGCTTGTAAACGCCGTGAACGTTACCGAAGGAAGCTGCGATGGTGAAACGCGGGCTGATTTTGCTCAGCTCGGTGTATGCGTAATCAACGTCTTCCGGCTGGGTGTACAGTGCAGAAGCGTCCATGTGGCTGTTGTCCACGCCGTCTTCTTCGCCACCGGTGCAACCCAGTTCGATTTCCAGGGTCATGCCCATTTTGGACATGCGCGCCAGGTATTTGGAGCAGATTTCGATGTTCTCTTCCAGAGACTCTTCAGACAGGTCGATCATGTGAGAAGAGAACAGCGGTTTGCCGGTTGCTGCGAAGTGTTTTTCACCCGCGTCCAGCAGACCGTCGATCCACGGCAGCAGTTTCTTCGCGCAGTGGTCAGTGTGCAGGATAACCGGAACACCGTAGTGTTCAGCCATCTGGTGAACGTGATGCGCGCCAGAGATAGCACCCAGGATTGCAGCGCCCTGAGGAACGTCAGACTTCACGCCTTTACCCGCGATGAAAGAAGCACCACCGTTGGAGAACTGTACGATTACCGGCGCTTTAACTTTTGCAGCGGTTTCCAGAACGGCGTTGATGGAGTCGGTACCCACGCAGTTAACAGCTGGCAGAGCAAAGTTGTTTTCTTTTGCTACCTGGAAAACTTTCTGTACGTCATCACCAGTGATTACGCCTGGTTTTACGAAATCAAAAATTTTAGACATATTACGAATCCTGTATCTTCGGCCTTGGAAAGGGCGCGCGCTCTAAAGCGCGCTAATAATTGGGCAGGTTTCCCTGCCCATTAAATGCTTACTTTTTAGCGCGCTCTTCGAGCATCGCTACTGCTGGCAATACTTTACCTTCCACGAATTCGAGGAAAGCGCCGCCGCCAGTGGAGATGTAGGAGATTTTGTCAGCAATGCCGAACAGGTCGATTGCTGCCAGGGTGTCACCGCCGCCTGCGATAGAGAACGCTTCGCTGTCTGCGATAGCGTTAGCAACGATTTCAGTACCTTTGCGGAAGTTCGGGAACTCGAACACGCCAACCGGGCCGTTCCACAGAATGGTTTTCGCATTCTTCAGGATGTCAGCCAGCTGCTGTGCAGAAGCGTCGCCGATGTCCAGGATCTGCTCGTCTTCTTTCACATCGCTAACGGACTTCAGAGTAGCCGGTGCAGTTTCAGAGAATTCAGTCGCTACGCGAACGTCGGTCGGGACCGGGATGTCACAAGTGGTCAGCAGACGCTTAGCTTCGTCAACCAGGTCAGCTTCGTACAGGGATTTACCCACGTTGTGGCCTTGAGCGGCAACGAAGGTGTTCGCGATACCACCGCCAACGATCAGCTGGTCAGCGATTTTTGACAGAGAATCCAGAACGGTCAGTTTGGTGGAAACTTTAGAACCGCCAACGATAGCAACCATCGGACGAGCAGGTTCTTTCAGTGCTTTACCCAGCGCATCCAGCTCAGCAGCCAGCAGCGGGCCTGCGCAAGCTACATCAGCGAATTTACCGATACCGTGAGTAGAAGCCTGTGCACGGTGAGCTGTACCGAAAGCGTCCATTACGAATACGTCGCACAGCGCAGCATATTTTTTGGACAGTGCTTCGTCGTCTTTCTTCTCGCCTTTGTTGAAGCGAACGTTTTCCAGAACTACCAGTTCACCGGCAGCGACTTCAACGCCGTCCAGGTAATCTTTTACCAGGCGAACCGGAGCAGACAGTTTGTCTTTCAGGTAGTTAACAACCGGCAGCAGAGAGAATTCTTCGTTGTACTCGCCTTCGGTAGGACGACCCAGGTGGGAAGTTACCATCACTTTCGCACCCTGTTTCAGGGCCAGTTCGATGGTCGGCAGAGAAGCACGGATACGCGCATCGCTGGTTACTTTCCCTTCTTTAACTGGTACGTTCAGGTCCGCACGGATAAAAACGCGTTTACCAGCCAGATCCAGATCGGTCATCTTAATTACAGACATGGTGAATCCTCTCGTTGATTCATAAAGTTTTGTCGACGCTCAAGCGTCGAGCCTGAAACCAATAGCAGCCATCGCTAACGTAGTGTCGAGCATACGGTTAGCAAAGCCCCATTCATTATCACACCAGACCAGCGTTTTGATCAGGTGAGCGCCACTCACACGCGTTTGCGTACCATCAACGATGGCGCTGTGCGGGTCGTGGTTAAAATCTACAGAGACCAACGGTAATTCCGTATAGTCAACTATACCATGAAATGCACCTTGTGCTGCTTTTTGCAGCAACTGGTTGACTTCACTGGCTTTTACTGGTTTTTTCACCGTCACGCTTAAGTCGATCGCCGTCACATTTATGGTTGGTACACGCACCGCTATCGCTTCAAAACGATCGTTAAACTGCGGGAAAATTCGCGTGATGCCCGCCGCCAGTTTGGTATCAACCGGAATAATCGACTGGCTGGCCGCTCGCGTGCGACGCAGGTCAGGATGATAAGCATCAATAACCTGCTGATCGTGCATCGCAGAGTGGATCGTGGTGACGGTACCAGACTCAATGCCGTAAGCATCATCCAGCAATTTAATGACGGGTATTATGCAATTCGTGGTGCAGGAAGCGTTGGAAACGATCCGGTGCTCAGCGCGCAGCTGATCCTGATTAACGCCATACACAACGGTTGCGTCGATGTCGTGACTACCAGGATGTGAAAAGAGCACTTTTTTTGCACCAGCGGCAATATGCGCCTCGCCGTGTTCGCGATTGCCGAAGACCCCCGTACAATCCAGCACGATGTCGACACCCAGTTCGCGCCATGGAAGTGCATCGAGTGTTCGCTCATGCAGAATGCGGATAGCGTCATCGCCAACGATGAGCTGGTCACGTTCCTGACGAACATCCCAGGCAAAACGTCCATGGCTGGTGTCATATTTCAACAAATGCGCCATGCCTGCAGCATCCGCAAGTTCGTTGATTGCCACCACGGTGATTTCCGCCCGACGCCCGGATTCATACAAAGCACGAACCACGTTGCGTCCGATGCGACCGAAACCATTAATCGCTACGCGTACGGTCATAGGTCTCCTGCAAGGATTTCTCAGAAACGATGTGGCAGACAGAGTAATGCAGCAAATCGCTCAGGGAAACCTTACCTGTCGCAAACTGCGACTAATTGGTTAATTGTCGAACATTTAATCGACTGAAACGCTTCAGCTAGAATAAGCGAAACGCGGAATAAAAGGAATGATTGTCCAGCAACAGAACACAGTTATCTGACTTGCGTCACATTTTAACGCCCTTCAACGCTAAATTTATTCCATATTCCAGAATGACGAATAACCGTAGCAAAATTATTTCGTTGTCGTGTTACACACCCTGATTTAAATCAGAAAGCCCCCTAACCTACATCTAATCACCAGCGCGAGGTCCGAGTCCCGGAGCCCTTCAACGATGCCGCAGACGGTCTGGATAGCAGACTGCGCCGTGCGATTGCGCAACGCGCGGCGCGTTCCGGAAAAGCAAAAAAAAACGGGCCGCCTGAGCGACCCGTTTTCACCTGTAATCGAAATTACAGCAGTTCTTTTGCTTTCGCGACAACGTTGTCTACGGTGAAGCCGAACTCTTCAAACAGCAGCTCTGCCGGAGCAGACTCACCAAAGGTGGTCATACCGACGATTGCGCCGTTCAGGCCCACGTATTTGAACCAGTAGTCAGCGATACCTGCTTCCACTGCAACGCGAGCGGAAACCGCTTTCGGCAGCACAGACTCACGGTAAGCGGCATCCTGTTTGTCGAACGCGTCGGTAGACGGCATGGAAACCACGCGAGCCTTCACGCCTTCGGCAGTCAGTTTGTCCCACGCAGCCACAGCCAGCTCAACTTCAGAACCGGTAGCGATGAAGATCAGTTCCGGCTGACCGTCGCAGTCTTTCAGCACGTAACCACCGCGAGCGATGTTTGCCAGCTGCTCTTCGGTACGCTCCTGCTGTGCCAGGTTCTGGCGGGAGAGGATCAGCGCGGTCGGGCCGTCCTGACGCTCAACGCCGTATTTCCACGCAACGGCGGATTCAACCTGGTCACACGGACGCCATGTGCTCATGTTCGGGGTCACACGCAGAGAAGCAACCTGCTCTACCGGCTGGTGAGTCGGGCCGTCTTCGCCCAGACCGATGGAGTCGTGGGTGTAGACCATGACCTGACGCTGTTTCATCAGCGCAGCCATACGCACCGCGTTACGGGCATATTCCACAAACATCAGGAAGGTGGAGGTGTACGGCAGGAAACCACCGTGCAGCGAGATACCGTTGGCAATCGCGGTCATACCAAATTCACGCACACCGTAATGGATGTAGTTACCGGCGGTATCTTCGTTAATCGCTTTCGAACCAGACCACAGCGTCAGGTTAGACGGTGCCAGGTCAGCGGAGCCGCCGAGGAATTCAGGCAGCAGAGGACCGAAGGCTTCAATCGCGTTCTGAGAAGCTTTACGGCTGGCGATTTTCGCCGGATTAGCCTGCAGCTTAGCAATGAACTCGTTCGCTTTTGCGTCGAAGTCAGACGGCATCTCACCTTTCATACGACGGGTAAATTCAGCCGCTTCCTGCGGGTAGGCTTTCGCATAAGCAGCGAACTTCTCGTTCCATGCAGCTTCTTTTGCCTGACCGGCTTCTTTCGCATCCCACTGCGCGTAGATTTCAGACGGGATTTCGAACGGTGCGTATTTCCAGCCCAGCTGTTCACGGGTCAGTGCGATTTCTGCATCGCCCAGCGGTGCACCGTGAGAGTCGTGAGTACCCGCTTTGTTCGGAGAACCGAAACCGATGATGGTTTTGCACATCAGCAGGGACGGTTTGTCGGTCACTGCGCGTGCTTCTTCTACTGCACGTTTAATGGCGTCAGCATCGTGGCCATCAACGCCACGAACCACATGCCAGCCGTAAGCTTCAAAACGCTTCGCGGTGTCATCGGTGAACCAGCCTTCAACGTGGCCATCGATAGAGATGCCGTTGTCATCGTAGAACGCAACCAGTTTACCCAGCTTCAGCGTACCAGCCAGGGAACATACCTCGTGAGAGATACCTTCCATCATGCAGCCGTCGCCCATGAAAGCATAGGTGAAGTGGTCAACGATGTCGTGACCTGGACGGTTAAACTGCGCCGCCAGCGTTTTTTCAGCGATAGCCATACCCACTGCATTCGCAATGCCCTGACCCAGAGGACCTGTAGTGGTTTCAACACCCGCGGTGTAACCCACTTCCGGGTGACCCGGAGTTTTGGAGTGCAGTTGACGGAAGTTCTGCAGCTCGGACATCGGCAGATCGTAGCCGGTGAGGTGCAGCAGGCTATAAATCAGCATGGAGCCGTGGCCGTTGGACAGCACGAAGCGGTCACGGTCAGCCCAGGACGGGTTAGTCGGGTTGTGGTTCAGGAAATCACGCCACAGGACTTCGGCAATGTCAGCCATACCCATCGGGGCACCCGGGTGACCGGATTTGGCTTTCTGTACTGCGTCCATGCTCAGCGCACGAATAGCATTGGCAAGCTCTTTACGTGAGGACATTTTGACTCCAGATCGGATAATGAAGGCTGAGCCCTTAACGACTTGACGACAGCGCGTTTTGGGCTACGCCGGAAAAAAGTGCCAACAATGTAACCCAAGCCGCGTGTCATGTACATGGAGCATCCTTTTGCCGCTTCAGAAATCTCTGGATCATGCGCGCAAGTTGCGCAATCTTCTCGCCCGCGTATTGTTCTTTTCTTTATACTTAGGCCGAGCGTCGGTTCACCTGCAAACGACGTAATTTTTAGAATAATCCTGACTTTGTGCGGAAGAGAAAAAATGAAAATTCGCGCTTTACTGCTTGCTACGAGCATGGCTGCGGCATTGACCGGCTGCCAGAACATGGACTCCAACGGACTGCTTTCTTCTGGCGCGGAGGCTTTTCAGGCCTACAGTCTGAGCGATGCTCAGGTAAAAGCGCTGAGCGATCAGGCCTGTAAAGATATGGACAGCAAGGCTACTATCGCTCCGGCCAGCAGCGAGTACGCAACGCGTCTTGGCAAAATCGCCGCCGCGCTTGGCGATAACATAAACGGCCAGCCGGTGAACTACAAAGTCTATATGGCGAAAGATGTGAATGCCTTTGCCATGGCAAACGGCTGTATCCGCGTGTACAGCGGCCTGATGGATATGATGACCGACAACGAAGTCGAAGCGGTAATCGGCCATGAAATGGGCCACGTCGCGCTGGGTCACGTGAAAAAAGGTATGCAGGTTGCGCTGGGTACTAACGCCATACGTGCAGCGGCGGCATCCGCTGGCGGCATTGTCGGCAGCCTGTCGCAGTCGCAATTGGGCGATCTTGGCGAGAAACTGGTGAACTCGCAGTTCTCCCAGCGTCAGGAATCCGAGGCGGATGATTACTCGTATGATTTGTTGCGCAAACGCGGGATCAATCCGGCAGGTTTAGCCACCAGCTTTGAGAAACTGGCCAAACTGGAAGCTGGACGTCAAAGCTCAATGTTTGACGATCACCCGGCATCCGCAGAACGTGCGCAACATATTCGCGATCGCATGAGCGCAGACGGGATCAAATAACCGTTAATCGTGCCGGATGCGGCGTGAACGCCTTATCCGGCCTACAAACATCAACCAGCTGTAGGCCGGATAAGCGTTAGTGCCATCCGGCAAAACAACTTATTCGCCTTTTTTCGCTGCCTGGATGTACAGCATTTCCAGAGCCAGCGTAGCCGCTGCCAGCGCGGTGATCTCTGACTGATCGTAAGCCGGAGCCACTTCAACAACGTCCATCCCGACGATGTTCAGATCTTTCAGACCACGTACCAGCTTGATCGCGCGATCGGAAGTCAGACCGCCAATCACTGGCGTACCGGTACCCGGCGCAAACGCTGGATCCAGACAGTCGATATCAAAGGTCAGATACACCGGCATATCACCGACAATCTGCTTAACCTGGGCGATGATGTCATCTACGCTGCGATCGTTCACCTGGCAGGCATCCAGCACGGTAAAGCCGTTGTCTTTGTCGAATTCGGTACGAATACCAATCTGCACAGAGTGATTCGGATCGATCAGCCCTTCGTTCGGCGCCGTGTAGAACATAGTGCCGTGGTCGAATTCGCAGCCGTTCGCGTAGGTGTCGGTGTGGGCATCAAAGTGCACCAGCGCCATTTTACCAAAGTGTTTAGCGTGCGCGCGCAGCAGCGGCAACGTGACAAAGTGGTCGCCGCCAAAGGAGAGCATACGCTTACCGGCAGAAAGCAGCTTCTCAGCATGCGCCTGCAGTTTTTCACTCATTTCACGCGCATCACCGAAGGCATAAACCAGATCGCCGCAGTCCACCACGTTCAGGCGCTCGCGCATATCGAAGTTCCACGGGAAGCGGTTGTGTTCCCACGCCAGGTTAGTGGAAACCTGACGGATTGCCGCCGGACCATGACGCCCGCCCGCGCGGCCAGACGTTGCCATATCAAACGGTACGCCGGTGATCACCCAATCGGCGTCGCTTTCGTATGGCATGAAGTTCATCGGCAGACGTAAAAAACCAAAGGCGTTAGAAACCAGGGAGTTGTCGTATTGATGACCTAAGGTGCTCATGTACTGACCTCTTTAAAAATCGATGAAAAAAAATCCCCTCCGCGTCGTTAAGCCCGACGAGGAAGGGATTGATTTGGTAGCTGCATATTTACGGCAAATTATCGCCGTTATTTTGTACGGATTCAAGTAAGTGCCACAAATGCGGCTTCGCCTTATCCGGCCTACTTTCGTAGGCCCGGTAAGCGTAGCGCCAGCAGGCATTTATCGTTACTCATCTTCCAGATAAGTATAACCGTACAGACCGGCCTCAAACTCTTCGAGGAACTGTTGCTGCAGCTCGGTATCCAGATCGGTGTTTTTCACCTGGTCACGGAACTGCGTCAGCAGGGTGTTCGGATCCAGTTGCACGTACTGCAACATATCCGCCACGGTATCCCCTTCATCAGACAGCTCAACTTCCACACTGCCGTCAGGGAAGACGAACACGTCAACCGCTTCGGTATCACCAAACAGGTTGTGCATGTTGCCGAGGATCTCCTGGTACGCCCCCACCATAAAGAAGCCCAGCATCGGCGGGTTCTCCGGGTCGTATTCCGGCATCGGCATAGTGGTCGCAATGCCATCACCGTCAACATAGTGGTCGATAGCGCCATCAGAGTCACAGGTGATATCCAACAGCACCGCACGGCGCTCAGGTACCTGGTTCAGTCCTTCCAGCGGCATTACCGGGAACAACTGATCGATCCCCCACGCATCCGGCATCGACTGGAACAGCGAGAAGTTGACGTAAATCTTATCCGCCATACGTTCCTGCAGCTCGTCGATAATCGGGCGATGCGCGCGGTTGCTCGGGTCGAGTTGTTTCTGCACTTCATGGCACATGTTCAGATAAAGCTGCTCAGCCCACGCGCGCTCTTGCAGGCTAAAGGTACCTGAAGAGTAACCAACGTGAATATCGTGCAGATCCATCTGGCTGTCGTGCAGCCATTCACGCAGCGAACGGCGAGTTCCCGGTTCATGCATTTCTTGCCAGGTTTCCCACATGCTTTGCAGAGCACGCGGCGCATCGTCAGCCGGAGGCGTTGCTTCTGTGTGTTCACTACGCTCAACGCCGATAATGTTAGATACCAGCACGGTATGGTGCGCGGTAACCGCGCGGCCAGACTCGGTGATTACCGTCGGATGCGGCAGACCGTGTTCTTCACAGGCGTCGCCAATAGCCCAGATGATGTTGTTGGCATATTCGTTCAGGCCGTAGTTTACAGAACAGTCAGACTGCGAACGGGTACCTTCGTAATCCACGCCCAGACCACCGCCCACGTCGAAGCACTGGATATTGACGCCAAGCTTGTGCAGCTCAACGTAGAAACGCGCCGATTCACGTACGCCGGTGGCGATATCACGAATGTTCGCCATCTGCGAGCCAAGGTGGAAGTGCAGCAACTGAATGCTGTCCAGACGACCGCGCTCGCGCAGAATTTCGACCAGTTGCAGCACCTGGTTTGCCGCCAGGCCGAATTTCGATTTTTCCCCGCCGGAGGACTGCCACTTGCCAGAGCCCTGCGACGCCAGACGCGCACGCACGCCCAGACGCGGAACGACATTCAGGCGTTCAGCTTCATCCAGCACGATAGCGATTTCAGACATCTTCTCGATGACCAGATAGACCTTATGGCCCATCTTCTCGCCAATCAGCGCCAGACGGATATATTCGCGGTCTTTATAACCGTTACACACGATCACGCTACGGGTCATTCCGGCATGGGCCAGAACGGCCATCAGTTCAGCTTTGGAACCCGCTTCCAGCCCCAGCGGTTCGCCAGAGTGGATCAGCGATTCAATCACGCGACGGTGCTGGTTGACCTTGATCGGGTAAACGAGAAAATAGTCACCGTTGTAACCGTAAGATTCACGGGCACGTTTAAACGCGGCGTTAATCGAACGCAGACGGTGTTGCAGGATCTGCGGGAAGCAGAACAATGCAGGCAAACGCTGGCCCTGCGCTTCACGGGCTTTCACCAACTCAGCAAGGTCAACGCGCGCTTCGGGTACGTCCGGATCCGGGCACACGCTGATGTGACCCAGTTCATTGACGTCGTAGTAGTTATTACCCCACCAGGCAATATTGTAAGTACGCAGCATCTTGCTGGCTTCCTGGGAACTCATTGCAACCTCCTGCATGGAGCGTAGTACACCGTGTTCGCCTGCTGACGAAGGCGAACCCAAAGAAATGTCGTCAGACATAGCGAACCTCAAATTTTATTAACAAGTGTAAAACAGTTGACTACTATCGCAATCCGAAGACGCGATAACAACCCAAATACAGGCAGAATTTGCAGCAGATAGTGCTGACGCTCCGACTGTGCGACCGGTTTCTTTTTCATATCAATGTAAACACGTAACCGAACTTAATGCTGACGGTTCGGCGAAACCACGAGAAAACTCTTGTTTACCAAGAGCGCCCTTGTTCAGTTCTTAGTGACCGTTACCGGCTCTTGAGTCCTGAGATACGCCGAGATGGGTATACACTTCATCCTTCATGCAGCCTCTTTGTTGGCTACGCTCATTCGCCCCAGTCACGTACTACTCGTACGTTCAGGGGACTCATTCACTTGCCGCCTCGACGCAGCATAAATGATTTTGTGTATATAACATCGACAGGTATGCAAAGCAGAGATGCAGATTGCGGGGGACATATGTACACCAGAACGGTGCGACAGATTCTGCAGAATACAACGGTTCATTATCTCGTATCACCTCCACGGTTGCTCCTTACGGAACGAACCCACAAGCCAAAGCTAAAGTTTTAACCCGGCTGGAAGTGGCAACACGATGAAAACGTCGTGTGCTTTTATATGAGCCGCGCGCCGCGTTTTATACCGACAACAGTACGAAAATGCAAAAGATAAATATGCACATTGCCAGCACCGTCAGGAAAAATTTCCAGTTACATTTTCAGTACAATGCGACCTCAATCAAAAAAAGCTGGAAATCAGGCGAAGAACTGTCCTAAAATAGCCGTCCAGATGTTAATCCATCTATACCGATTAACACTCAGACTGCCAGTGTCCGTCATCTGCAGACTCATGGTAGAATCTTCTACACATGGCTATTCCACTCGACAGTTTGAGCTAACCAAATTCTCCTTAGGTGAAATTAAATATGGCAAAACACCTTTTTACGTCCGAGTCCGTATCAGAAGGGCATCCTGACAAAATCGCTGACCAAATCTCTGATGCTGTGCTGGATGCAATCCTGGAACAGGATCCAAAAGCACGCGTTGCCTGCGAAACCTACGTCAAAACCGGTATGGTTTTAGTTGGCGGTGAGATCACCACCAGCGCATGGGTTGATATCGAAGAGATCACCCGTAACACGGTTCGCGAAATTGGCTATGTGCATTCCGACATGGGCTTTGACGCCAACTCTTGCGCGGTACTGAGCGCGATTGGTAAACAGTCTCCGGACATCAACCAGGGTGTTGACCGTGCCGATCCGCTGGAACAGGGCGCAGGCGACCAGGGCCTGATGTTTGGTTATGCAACCAACGAAACCGACGTGCTGATGCCAGCACCTATTACCTATGCTCACCGTCTGGTGCAGCGTCAGGCTGAAGTGCGTAAAAACGGCACCTTATCCTGGCTGCGTCCGGATGCAAAAAGCCAGGTAACCTTCCAGTATGACGACGGCAAAATCGTCGGTATTGATGCGGTTGTTCTGTCTACTCAGCACTCTGAAGATATCGACCAGAAATCGCTGCAAGAAGCCGTTATGGAAGAGATCATCAAGCCGGTACTGCCGACTGAATGGCTGACCGCTTCGACCAAATTCTTCATCAACCCAACTGGTCGTTTCGTTATCGGCGGCCCGATGGGCGACTGCGGTCTGACCGGTCGTAAAATCATCGTTGATACCTACGGCGGCATGGCGCGTCACGGCGGCGGTGCATTCTCTGGTAAAGATCCGTCTAAAGTTGACCGTTCCGCAGCCTATGCAGCCCGTTACGTAGCGAAAAACATCGTTGCCGCAGGCCTGGCTGACCGTTGTGAGATTCAGGTTTCCTACGCAATCGGCGTGGCGGAACCGACATCTATCATGGTGGAAACGTTCGGTACTGAAAAAGTGCCTTCAGAGCAGCTGACCCTTTTGGTGCGTGAGTTCTTCGACTTGCGCCCGTATGGCCTGATTCAGATGCTGGATCTGCTGCACCCGATTTACAAAGAAACCGCTGCTTACGGTCACTTTGGTCGCGAACATTTCCCATGGGAAAAAACCGACAAAGCACAGTTGCTGCGCGACGCTGCCGGTCTGAAGTAATTTAAACCAGACTTAACGCTTATGAAGACCAGCCTCGCGCTGGTCTTTTTTTATACCTATTTCCTCTCCCACATCCATCACCAAACCGCGCTGATTACTATTGCTTTAAATGAAAATGAAAGCGATTACATCACACAATATTTCCCTCTACCTTGAATTAACATCTCTTAGCCAGCACACTTGCATCACTGTTACATTATCTTTCATCATTGTCTTAAATTCAGACGACAAACATTATTTAACCCCAATAAATAATGTTAACTTTCAATGAATTAACTAATAACCCGCATGAATGACAGTGTAAGCGATTACACTAATGTGATGTGATTCGCATTTTTTTACCCCGTACTCACCTACCCTTAACATCAACAAAACTAGCTACCCAACCGGAGGGCATCATGCCTGACAATAAAAAAACGGGGCATTCCAACAAAGCCATGACATTTTTTGTCTGCTTTCTGGCAGCCCTGGCTGGATTACTTTTTGGCCTGGATATCGGTGTTATTGCCGGTGCTTTACCGTTCATCACCGACGAGTTTCAAATTACCCCGCACACTCAGGAATGGGTGGTGAGTTCCATGATGTTTGGTGCGGCGGTAGGTGCTGTCGGCAGCGGTTGGCTCTCCTTCAAACTGGGACGCAAAAAAAGCCTGATGATCGGTGCGATCTTGTTTGTTGCGGGTTCACTGTTCTCCGCCGCTGCGCCAAACGTTGAAGTCCTGCTGGTTTCCCGCGTGCTGCTAGGCCTGGCTGTAGGCGTTGCGTCTTATACCGCGCCGCTGTACCTGTCTGAAATTGCCCCGGAAAAGATTCGTGGCAGCATGATCTCTATGTATCAGCTGATGATCACCATCGGTATTTTGGGCGCGTATCTTTCCGATACAGCGTTTAGCTACAGCGGCGCATGGCGCTGGATGCTGGGTGTAATCATCATCCCTGCCCTGCTGCTTCTGGTCGGCGTTATCTTCCTGCCGGACAGCCCACGTTGGTTTGCAGCTAAACGTCGTTTTGTTGATGCTGAACGCGTCCTGTTGCGTCTGCGTGACACCAGCGCAGAAGCCAAACGCGAGCTGGATGAAATCCGTGAAAGTCTGCAGGTAAAGCAGAGTGGCTGGGCGCTGTTTAAAGAAAACAGCAACTTCCGTCGTGCGGTATTCCTTGGCGTTCTGTTGCAGGTGATGCAGCAGTTCACCGGGATGAACGTCATCATGTATTACGCACCGAAAATCTTTGAGCTGGCGGGCTACACCAACACCACCGAGCAGATGTGGGGGACTGTTATCGTCGGTCTGACCAACGTGCTGGCAACCTTTATCGCCATTGGCCTGGTTGACCGTTGGGGCCGCAAGCCTACGCTGATCCTTGGCTTTATCGTGATGGCCGTTGGTATGGGCGTGCTGGGTACAATGATGCACGTGGGGATTCACTCGGCATCCGCACAATACTTCGCAGTACTGATGCTGCTGATGTTTATCGTTGGCTTTGCCATGAGCGCCGGTCCGCTGATTTGGGTACTGTGCTCTGAAATCCAGCCGCTGAAAGGCCGCGATTTCGGCATCACCTGCTCTACTGCAACCAACTGGATTGCCAACATGATCGTCGGCGCAACCTTCCTGACGATGCTGAACTCACTGGGCAGCGCCAACACCTTCTGGGTCTACGGCGGCCTGAACGTACTGTTCATCTTCCTGACTCTGTGGCTGATCCCTGAAACTAAAAACGTCTCTCTGGAACACATTGAGCGTAACCTGATGAAGGGTCGTAAACTGCGCGAAATTGGCGCACACGACTAATCACCAAAGGCTTCCTCCCCAGCGGAGGAAGCCTTCCTCTTGCAGTCCCTTCCCTGTCGCACTATCCTCTGGCGTTATGAAAACCGCCCGTCTCCCTATCGCCATCCAGCAAGCCGTTATGCGTAGCCTGCGGGAAAAACTCGCCCAGGCCAATCTCAAGCTCGAACGCCAATACCCGGAGCCAAAGCTGGTTTACCAACAGCGCGGCACCGCCGCGGGCACTGCGTGGCTACAAACCTATGAAATTCGCCTTAATCCCGTCCTGCTGATGGAAAACGTCGACGCATTCATTAACGAAGTTGTGCCCCATGAACTGGCGCATTTACTGGTGTGGAAGCACTTTGGGCGCGTGCCGCCACACGGGAAAGAGTGGAAATGGATGATGGAAAGCGTTCTGGGCGTACCGGCCCGGCGCACGCATCAGTTTGAACTGCAATCGGTGCAGCGCAAGACTTTTACTTACCGCTGTAAGTGTCAGGAGCACCAACTGACCGTCCGGCGCCATAACCGCATTGTGCGCGGTGAGGCCACCTACCGCTGTGTTCACTGCGGCGAACCACTGGTTGCAGAATAATCTTCAGAATTATCAGGAACTTTTCTGACCTAACTGATTGCATACTGGAATAACTTTCGCTACGTTGCGGGCTCGTTTTGACACGGAGTTTGTGATGTACCGTCATTTTTCTTTTGCTGCGGCCCTGTTAGCCGCTGCGTTTTCAGGCCCGGTTTTAGCCGAAGGCATCAACAGTTTTTCTCAGGCAAAAGCAGCAGGCGTCAAGGTTAACGCCGATGCGCCGGGCGATTTCTACTGCGGTTGTAAAATTAACTGGCAAGGCAAAAAAGGGGTCGTTGACCTCGAATCCTGCGGCTATAAAGTGCGAAAAAATGAAAACCGCGCCAGTCGAATTGAATGGGAGCACGTTGTCCCCGCCTGGCAATTTGGTCATCAGCGTCAGTGCTGGCAGGACGGAGGGCGTAAAAACTGCGCCAAAGATCCGGTCTATCGCAAAATGGAAAGCGACATGCATAACCTGCAACCTGCGGTGGGTGAGGTAAATGGCGATCGCGCTAACTTCATGTACAGCCAGTGGAACGGTGGCGAGGGTCAGTATGGGCAATGCGCCATGAAGGTCGACTTCAAAGAGAAAGTTGCCGAGCCGCCAGCCCGCGCCCGCGGTGCCATTGCTCGTACCTATTTTTACATGCGCGACCAGTACTCTCTAACGCTCTCCCGCCAGCAAACTCAGCTTTTTAACGCCTGGAATAAGCAATATCCGGTCACCGACTGGGAGTGTGAGCGCGACGAACGCATTGCAAAGGTACAGGGGAACCATAACCCATATGTGCAACGCGCTTGCCAGGCGCAAAAGAGCTAACCTACACTAGCGTCAATATTTTTAACCATGCCCTGGCCTTTCGTAGCCCAGGGCCATGACGCGGATGTTTAACTATGCGCATTCCTCGCATTTATCACCCTGAGCCAATCACTTCCGGCAGCCAAATTTCACTGTGTGAAGATGCAGCCAACCATATCGGCCGCGTGCTGCGTATGGGACCGGGCCAGGCGCTACAGCTGTTTGATGGCAGCAATCAGGTATTCGACGCTGAAATCACCCACGCCAGTAAAAAAAGCGTGGACGTGAAGGTACTTAACGCTGAACTCGACGATCGTGAGTCGCCGTTGCACATCCACCTGGGTCAGGTGATGTCGCGCGGTGAAAAAATGGAATTTACTATCCAGAAATCGATCGAACTGGGTGTAAGCCTCATTACGCCACTTTTTTCTGAGCGCTGCGGCGTTAAACTGGACAGTGAACGCCTGAACAAGAAGCTCCAGCAGTGGCAGAAAATCGCCATTGCCGCCTGCGAACAGTGCGGTCGTAACCGGGTGCCCGAAATTCGCCCGGCAATGGATTTGGAAGCATGGTGCGCGGAACAGGACGAAGGTCTGAAACTGAACCTGCATCCGCGCGCCAGCGCCAGCATCAATACGCTGCCGCTGCCGGTGGAGCGCATCCGCTTGCTGATTGGCCCGGAAGGCGGGTTGTCGGCAGATGAAATTGCCATGACCGCACGTTATCAGTTTACTGATATTCTGTTAGGACCTCGCGTTCTGCGTACTGAGACAACCGCGCTCACCGCCATTACTGCGCTACAGGTGCGTTTTGGCGATCTAGGCTAAGGCATAAACGGAGAAGAAAATGATCAAGCTCGGCATCGTGATGGATCCCATCGCAAGCATCAACATCAAGAAAGATTCCAGCTTCGCTATGCTGCTGGAAGCGCAACGTCGCGGTTACGAAATTCATTATATGGAGATGGCCGATCTTTATCTGATCAACGGTGAAGCCCGCGCCCATACGCGTACCCTGAGCGTAGAGCAGAACTACGACAAATGGTATGAGTTCAAGAGCGAGCAGGATCTCCCGCTGGCAGACCTGGACGTTATTCTGATGCGTAAGGATCCGCCGTTTGATACCGAGTTCATCTACGCAACCTATATTCTGGAACGTGCAGAAGAAAAAGGGACGCTGATCGTCAACAAACCGCAGAGCCTGCGCGACTGCAACGAAAAGCTGTTCACCGCATGGTTTGCCGACCTGACGCCGGAAACGCTGGTCACGCGTAACAAAGCGCAGCTGAAAGCCTTCTGGCAAAAACACAGCGACATCATTCTCAAACCGCTGGACGGCATGGGCGGCGCATCTATTTTCCGTGTGAAGGAAGGCGACCCGAACCTTGGCGTCATTGCTGAAACGCTGACCGAGCACGGTACCCGCTACTGCATGGCGCAGAACTATCTGCCAGCAATTAAAGATGGCGATAAACGCGTCCTGGTGGTCGATGGCGAACCCGTTCCTTATTGCCTGGCGCGTATTCCGCAGGGCGGCGAAACCCGTGGCAACCTGGCCGCTGGCGGTCGTGGCGAGCCGCGTCCATTGACCGACAGCGACTGGGAAATTGCACGTCGCATTGGGCCAACGCTGAAAGCGAAAGGTTTGATTTTTGTCGGTCTGGATATCATTGGCGATCGTCTGACGGAAATTAACGTTACCAGCCCAACCTGTATTCGTGAAATTGAAGCGGAGTTCCCGGTTTCGATTACCGGTATGCTGATGGATGCCATTGAGGCGCGTTTACAGAAATAAATACGTTGCCGGATAGCGACGCTATCGCGTCTTATCCGGCCTGGAATTGCACCCCGCAGGCCGGATTAGGCGAAGCCGTCATCCGGCAATGCTATCTTCAGAGGGTGACATCTTCGAGCTTTGCCCACATACTGGGCTCTGTTGCTTTTTTGAACCAGGAAACAGAACCTCTGACAATGAATTTACAGCATCACTTTCTGATTGCCATGCCTGCTCTCCAGGATCCGATTTTCCGCCGTTCCGTGGTGTACATCTGTGAACATAATGAGAACGGAGCAATGGGGATTATCGTCAATAAGCCTCTGGAAAACTTACAAATTGAAGGGATTCTGGAAAAGCTGAAGATTACCCCAGAAGAACGCGATCCGGCCATTCGTCTGGATAAACCAGTGATGCTCGGCGGCCCGCTGGCGGAAGACCGTGGATTTATTCTCCACACTCCACCGTCACGCTTTGCCTCCAGTATTCGCATCTCAGATAACACCATCATCACAACCTCCCGCGATGTACTAGAAACCCTGGGCACGCAAGAACAACCGTCCGAAGTGCTGGTTGCTCTGGGTTATTCATCATGGGAAAAAGGTCAACTGGAACAAGAGCTACTGGATAACGCCTGGCTCACGGCGCCCGCAGACCTCAACATCTTATTCAAAACGCCGATTGCCGACCGCTGGCGCGATGCGGCGAAGCTTATCGGGATAGATATTCAGACCATGCCTGGCGTGGCGGGACATGCCTGATGAGCGGAACATTACTCTCTTTTGATTTTGGTACGAAAAGTATTGGTGTTGCTGTTGGTCAGCGCATTACCGGTACGGCCAGACCGTTGCCCGCCATTAAGGCGCAGGACGGTACGCCAGACTGGAGTTTGATTGAACGCCTGCTGAAAGAATGGCAGCCGGATGAAATCATTGTCGGCCTACCACTCAACATGGATGGCACAGAACAGCCCCTTACCGCACGCGCGCGTAAGTTCGCTAACCGTATTCACGGTCGCTTTGGCGTAACCGTAACGCTGCACGATGAACGCTTGAGCACCGTCGAGGCCCGCTCCGGCCTGTTCGAACAAGGCGGATACCGGGCGTTGAATAAAGGCAAAGTGGACTCCGCTTCTGCCGTTATTATTCTCGAAAGCTATTTCGAGCAGGGCTACTAAAGCCGACCCTGCGCCTGGCGCTGCTGCTGGCTCTGCGTAAACGTCTGCATACCTGTCTGCTGCCCGGTTTGAATTACGCCGGGTAGCTGATGCGTTTTCCCTTCACGAATCAAATTGCCCACGGCTGGCGTGTTGACGAGCAGCTCAAATAGCGCCACGCGTCCTCCCAACTTATCTTCCTCCAGCTTTTGCGAAAGTACCGCCCGTAGGCTGTCTGCCAGCTGATTACGCACCGGATCTTTCTCCTGTGCGGGAAAGGTATCCACCAGCCGCGCGATGGCCTGCGCCGCCCCTCGCGTATGTAACGTTGCCAGCACCAGATGCCCGGTTTCCGCTGCCGTTAACGCCAGGCGAATAGTTTCCGCGTCGCGCAGTTCGCCCAGCAAAATGACGTCGGGATCTTCACGCAGCGCGCCGCGTAAACCGGCGGCAAAAGAAGCGCAGTGTACGCCCACCTCCCGTTGGTGAATAAGACAACGCTGGCTGGTGTAGCGATATTCAATGGGATCTTCCAGCGTCAAAATATGTCCCGCAACGTGCTGGTTAAGATATGCCACCATCGCCGCCAGGGTCGTTGATTTACCGCTACCGGTAGCGCCTGTCACCAGAATTAACCCATTTTCACTGCGCAGCAGTTCAGGTATGACGTCAGGGGTCTGGAGATCGTCTAAACGTGGACAATCAAGCGGGAGCAATCTTAGCGCCAGCGAGGTTCCCTGTTGATGAACAAAAGCACTGGCGCGCAGCCGCTGGGAACCTGCCAGCGCAATAGCAAAATCCAGCTGCCCCTGTTCCTGCCACTGTACCTGTTGTTGCTCATTGAGCCAGCACATCAGCAGATTCTCCACGTCAGGCGTAGTAAAGGGTGCGATTTCGACTTTTCCACGTATGCGCCAGCGCGCAGGCCATGCATTGCACAGGTGTAGATCCGACACGTTATGCTTTACACTAAGGGCCACTATTTCTTCCATATTCATATGAACATCCTCGGAAAATGAACGATATCGCGCATAACCTGGCACATGTCCGGGACAAAATCTCAGCCGCCGCGACACGTTGCGGGCGGTCTTCAGAAGAAGTTACGTTGCTTGCAGTCAGTAAAACCAAACCTGCGAGCGCCATCGAAGAAGCCATTACGGCAGGATTATTTTCAATTGGTGAAAACAATAACTAATGGCGAGTAGCCACGCTCTTGATTTTCCATACACCATTTTCTTCTACCATGCAGTCAATGACTTTTTGAGATGACTCACCTGTTCCAAATGTCAAATAGACATTGGTACAAATAGGATCAGTTATAGTTAGATCAATACTAATATGCTTACTCCAGTCTTCATTTGCAAAATCCTGAACCTTTAGAAAATAATCCTCTTCAAGCTCATTGTTCATATAAGCTTGTTTTAATTCATTCAATGTATCAATACTAACAAAAGGCTCTAATGCCGTCGGGTTATCTGCAACTGGGATGATATTATGAGTAATCTGCTTTATATACCAGGCATTGAATTTTAATGCTTGCATATCAGCAGGAACTATTTCTGCCAAAGCAAATGATGAGAATAGAAAAGTAAATAATATTAATCGCTTCATCAGTTGTGCCTATATAATTTATACGAAGGCTGACTTTTACGATAACCAGGTCCGGGGTACACGCCATGTTCCTGCTTGAAATCTGACCACCAGTAATGCCCATCAAAAATCGCCATATGACCTGCTGTATTTCCTCCAGTATATGGTTGGATTATAGCAACATCACCTTTTATAGGATTCCCATATACTTCACGAAAACCAGCTAATACTAAATATTTACCCATATTTTTAGCATTATCATGATGTAATGATACGCCACCATGTTCGATAGCTGCTGTTACTGCCCTGCACAATAACCCGTAGCGTGTGGATGAGCATTATGTCTAACAAAATTTATAGCGGCTTCTTTATTCCACATTTACAACACCTCATTTATAAATGAAGAATATTAAATATCACAAAGCGAACCATTAGCATGAACATTAAATGCTTCCAACTCCATTTATTGACATCATCACCATGTCCCAAACTTATATTTGCAATGTGTATTATCGTTTAGTTATAAAATAAGCAACAATATTCACCCCACCAATTAAGTAATAGCTTAACTTTATTAGAGATATAATTTTACACCTGTTTTTATTACTTTAAACCTTTAAATTAAAGCGAACTTGAGCTAAATAAAAACGAATTAAAAATTCTGTTTGTTAAATCTGTTTACATCTTCCTACAGACTCACATTTTGTACTCAGCACATCCACAGTCCCACCAGGCGTAGTAAAGGGTGCGATTTCGACTTTTCCACGTATGCGCCAGCGCGCAGGCCATGCATTGCACAGGTGTAGATCC
>NZ_JAOWHO010000034.1:199159-213261 GCF_030332605.1 Citrobacter sp. Cpo103
TGCGGGCGGTCTTCAGAAGAAGTTACGTTGCTTGCAGTCAGTAAAACCAAACCTGCGAGCGCCATCGAAGAAGCCATTACCGCAGGGCAGCGTGCCTTCGGTGAAAACTATGTGCAGGAAGGGGTGGATAAAATCCGCTACTTCCAGGAAAAAGGCGTCAACGATCTGCAGTGGCACTTTATCGGCCCGCTGCAGTCCAACAAAAGTCGTCTGGTCGCCGAGCACTTTGACTGGTGCCATACGATCGACCGTCTGCGTATCGCTGCCCGTCTGAGCGAACAGCGCCCGGCGGAATTGCCGCCGCTCAATGTACTGATTCAAATTAATATCAGCGATGAGAACAGTAAGTCAGGCATTCCGCTGGCAGAGCTTGATGCACTGGCCGCTGAAGTCGCTGCACTGCCGCGCATTACCCTGCGTGGTCTGATGGCGATTCCGGCTCCAGAGTCAGATTATGTAAGGCAGTTTGAAGTTGCACAGCAAATGGCGGTAGCATTTGCCGGGTTGAAAACACGCTACCCAGGCATCGACACTCTCTCACTGGGAATGTCTGATGATATGGATGCCGCCATCGCGGCGGGTAGCACGATGGTGCGCATTGGCACTGCCATTTTTGGTGCTCGTGATTACACTAAAAAATAAGGAAAACTAAGGAACACCATGAATACGTTGACCTTCCTGCTCTCAACGGTAATTGAGCTGTATACCATGGCGCTGCTGCTGCGCGTGTGGATGCAATGGTCTCGCTGCGATTTTTACAACCCGTTCTCGCAGTTTATAGTGAAAATCACTCAGCCCATCATTGGGCCGTTACGCCGCATTATTCCCCCGATGGGACCGATCGACAGCGCCTCGGCATTAGTTGCGCTCGTTCTCAGCTTTATCAAAGCAATCGTGCTGTTTAAGGTGGTCACGTTCCAGCCGATCATCTGGATCGCCGCCGTACTGATTGTCCTGAAGACTATCGGGCTGCTGATTTTCTGGGTGCTGCTTGTGATGGCGATTATGAGCTGGGTCAGCCAGGGCCGCAGTCCTGTAGAGTACGTGCTGATTCAACTGGCAGATCCGCTGCTACGTCCTATCCGTCGCATACTTCCAGGCATGGGCGGGATCGATTTCTCCCCAATGATTCTGGTTCTGCTGCTCTACGTTATTAACATGGGCATCGCGGAAGTGTTACAGGCGACAGGCAACATGCTGCTGCCGGGGCTGTGGATGGCGCTATGAGTGCCGTTACACCCTGCGACGACGGTCTGGTTTTACGGCTCTACATTCAGCCTAAAGCCAGCCGTGACAGTATTGTGGGTTTACATGGCGACGAAGTTAAAGTCGCCATTACCGCCCCACCGGTAGATGGCCAGGCCAATAGCCATCTGGTGAAGTTTCTCGGAAAACAGTTCCGTGTGGCAAAAAGCCAGGTCGTCATTGAGAAGGGCGAGCTTGGTCGTCACAAACAGGTTAAAATCATTCATCCGCAACAGATCCCGCCCGAAATTGCGGCGTTAACTGATTAGGTATCCCATGCAAAAAGTTGTCCTCGCGACCGGCAATGCCGGTAAAGTGCGTGAACTAGCCTCTCTTCTGAGTGATTTCGGTCTTGATGTTGTTGCCCAAACGGAACTGGGTGTTGATTCTGCAGACGAGACCGGGCTGACGTTTATTGAGAACGCCATTCTGAAGGCGCGTCATGCCGCGCAAATTACCGGCTTACCGGCCATTGCTGATGACTCAGGTCTGGCAGTAAATGCCCTTGGCGGCGCGCCGGGTATCTATTCAGCCCGCTATTCCGGCGAAGATGCGACCGATCAGCAGAACCTGGAAAAACTGCTTCACACCCTGCAGGATATTCCTGATGACAAGCGCCAGGCGCAGTTCCACTGCGTGCTGGTGTATATGCGCCATGCAGACGATCCAACGCCTGTTGTGTGCCACGGAAGCTGGCCGGGCGTGATTACCCGTGAACCTGCCGGAAACGGTGGTTTTGGCTACGACCCGATCTTCTTTGTGCCGTCTGAAGGGAAAACCGCAGCCGAACTGACCCGTGAAGAAAAGAGTGCAATTTCTCACCGCGGACAGGCGCTAAAGCTGCTGCTGGATGCCCTGCGTAATGGTTAAGCTTCCGCCGCTAAGTCTTTATATTCACATTCCGTGGTGCGTGCAGAAATGCCCGTACTGCGACTTCAACTCGCATGCGCTAAAGGGCGAAGTCCCTCATGATGACTATGTGCAGCATCTGCTGAGCGATCTGGATACTGAGGTGGCCCATGCCCAGGGCCGTGAAGTAAAGACGATTTTTATCGGTGGTGGCACGCCGAGCCTGCTTTCTGGCCCGGCGATGCAAACGCTGCTCGACGGCGTGCGAGCACGGCTGAATCTGGCCGAAGATGCAGAAATCACCATGGAGGCGAATCCCGGGACGGTGGAAGCTGATCGCTTTGTGGATTATCAACGCGCTGGCGTCAACCGTATCTCGATTGGCGTACAGAGCTTTAGCTCCACCAAACTCGAACGTCTGGGACGTATTCACGGGCCGGAAGAAGCCAAACGAGCAGCACACCTGGCGAGCGGTCTGGGGCTACGCAGCTTTAATCTCGACCTGATGCATGGTTTGCCGGATCAGACGCTGGAAGAGGCGCTGGGTGATTTACAGCAGGCAATCGCGCTCAACCCACCGCATCTTTCCTGGTATCAGTTGACCATCGAACCCAACACGCTGTTCGGTTCCCGACCGCCGGTTTTACCGGACGATGACGCGCTGTGGGATATTTTTGAGCAAGGCCACCAGCTACTGACCGCCGCGGGATATCAGCAGTACGAAACCTCAGCCTACGCCAGACCGGGTTATCAGTGTCAGCACAACCTTAACTACTGGCGTTTTGGCGACTATCTTGGCATTGGCTGCGGCGCACACGGTAAGATCACATTCCCTGACGGACGCATCCTGCGCACCACCAAAACACGGCATCCGCGTGGGTATATGCAAGGGCGTTATCTCGAAAGCCAGCGCGATGTTGCCGAAGCCGATAAGCCGTTCGAGTTCTTCATGAATCGTTTCCGGCTGCTGGAAGCCGCGCCTCGCGCGGAGTTTACGCAATATACCGGTCTTACCGAAGACGTTATTCGTCGACAGATCGATGAGGCTATTTCCCAGGGCTACCTGAGTGAATGCGATGAGTACTGGCAGATTACCCAACACGGTAAGCTGTTCTTGAACTCGCTGCTGGAGCTGTTTCTGGCGGAGTGATGGCTGGTGAACGTAGGCCTGATAAGCGTAGCGCCATCAGGAAAATTGCCGGATGGCGGCTGCGTCTTATCCGGCCTACAGGGTTAGGGCGGTAAGCGCAGCCACCTTCATCGATTAATACTGATTAAACATTTCCTGGATCTGCTTAGGATCCTTGGTTTGAGTCAGCGCAAGCTGCAGCAGAACACGTGCTTTTTGCGGGTTCAGGGAACCTGAAGCCACAAATCCGTATTTTGCATCATCAACTTCTGCATCCTGTGTAGTGGCGCCCGTTGGTACACGGGATGAACGCACTACAACGGTACCTTTATGCGCGGCGGTTGCCAGCGTATCGAAAATGGTTTTATACAGGTTACCGTTACCTACACCCGCACTGACGATCCCGGCGTAACCCGCATCCACCAGCGCTTTTGCCGGCAGATCGGAGGCATTAGCGTAGTTATAAACAATCCCAACTTTCGGCAGTTCGGTCAGCTTAGACACATCGAACGGAGTAGACGTGGTGTGCTTACGCGCAGGCGTACGCTGGTAGTCGATTTTACCGTTATGGATGTAACCCAGCGGGCCGTAGTTAACGGATTTGAAGGTAGCGACGTCGGTAGTGTTGGTTTTAGTCACGTCACGACCATCCATAACGGTGTCGTTCATCACCACCAGCACTCCGCGGTTGGCAGAGGCTTTGTCTGCGGCAGTTACTACCGCGTTATACAAGTTGAACGGGCCATCAGCGCTCATACCCGTAGACGGACGCATTGCGCCGACCAGCACCACCGGCTTGTTGCACTTGACGGTCAGGTCGAGGAAATAGGCGGTTTCTTCCATGGTATCCGTACCATGTGTTACCACGAAGCCGTCGGTTTTATCACACTCGGTATTAATCTTTTTCGCCAGCGTTAACCAGACTTCGTCATTCATATCCTGGGAGCCGATATTCACCACCTGCTCGCCTTTAACGACAGCGATATCTTTCAATTGAGGTACGGCCTCAACCAGATTTTCTACGCCAACCTTGCCTGCCGTGTAGTTAGATTTTGTCGCGGAATCACCGCCGCCGGCAATCGTCCCACCGGTCGCTAAAATGGTGATGTTTGGCAGTGCAAGCGCCGCGCCGCTGAAACCCATAACCAGTGCGGCAAGTGCCGTTTTCTTGAAAAACTCCATGTTATTTCTCCAGTTACTTGAATTTGCAGCATTATGTCTATCCTACAGATGAATAATGTGACGAGTTCCAATTAACCAGATTTATATCTCCACCAAATTGCCGTTCTTAGAGATGGATATCAAAAAAACAGAAATATACAAAATAAAACGGCACAGAATGTTTCTGTGCCGTTAATAAGAGGTGAAGATTATTTCAGAGTGCTAACCAGCGTTTTACGATCGTTTTCCAGCGTCACAACGCGGGAACAGACATCTTTGCCAAACTGCTGGAAGTCTTGTTCCTGATTCTTCCATTCGTTCTGAATTGAGGTCTGCAAACCACCGAGGCTTCCGAGTACGCCCTGCAGTGGATTACCACCGCCTTTGAGCACGGCTTTAGCTCCCATCTCGTTGATGCTGTCCTGCAAAATGCCGCCCATCGCCTGATTCACCAGCTGTTGTCCGTCCGCGCGGACCTGATCAATCGCCTTATAATGGAAAGTCAGGCCATCAGTTCGATGCTCGATGATGCGGTTCATCTGCTCTTTCAATTGCGCATCCAGCTTGGTTAAGCGGCCACGCATGTTGCTGCTTTCACCGACCTCTTTGGCGATGATTTTGTCTAGCGCCACGCGACCTTTCTCTACGCGCGCTCTGGCACCTTCGTCGATCCACGGCAGGCTGCTACGCAACGCCGCCTGATAATCTTTGGCCTGCTCACGCTGTGCGGCGTTCAGGTTGTACTGTTTACCGTTGAAGGTGACATCGCCAGCCTGGGTAATAACCAGGTCGCCATTCTCGCCCTTCACCTGCACCGTTTGTGGGCTCAAAATCACATCGTCACGCGGGGTGACGCTGCACTGGTAATCTGCATGTGCGGCCATCGCCGTGAACGTTAGGACTGCCGCCAGCAGCGTTTTGCGCATCATATCTTTTCCTCAATACAAATCGGGTCGGCATTTGCCGACCCTGTGCTACTTAGTCCCACCAAATATCGAAAAGTTCGCTGGTACGCACTTCTTCGAGTTTGTGCTCTTCCAGCCACTTACGCACGATTGCCTGGTGTTCTTCGGTGCATTTGCCGATTTCCTGCAGACAGATCAGACCTTCCCAGGCCAGATAGCCGCTGCCGTCAAAAGCCAGCTTGTTCGGTTCGATGACTTCATTGATAAAGTCATCAACGATTTGATCGACCTGCTCTCCAGATGTACCTTCCGGGAAACGCCATGCAACCGAAAATCCTACTTCCTGGAATTCTTCGATGTGCATCTTTTTACGCAGACGACGGCTACGGTTCTTTGCCATTATTTCACCCTCTCGAACATTAAGTCCCATACGCCGTGGCCAAGACGATGACCACGTTGTTCAAATTTGGTTACCGGGCGCGATTCCGGGCGCGGTACATAATCGTTACTCTCTGACTGGTTTTTATACCCGTCAATCGAGGACATCACTTCAAGCATGTGCTCCGCATACGCTTCCCAGTCGGTCGCCATATGGAACACGCCGCCCAGCTTCAGCTTACTTAAGATATGCTCAGCAAACGGTACCTGAACGATACGGCGTTTATTATGACGTGCTTTATGCCACGGGTCAGGGAAAAACAGCTGAACCATAGATAAAGAATTGTCAGGAATCATTTTATGCAGGACTTCAACGGCATCATGGCACATGACGCGCAGGTTCTCGACACCCTCTTCATGGGCTGAAGCCAGACACGCACCAACGCCCGGTGAGTGAACCTCAATGCCGAGGAAATTCTGTTCCGGACGCGCTTTCGCCATTGCAACCAGCGACGCTCCCATACCAAAACCGATTTCCAGCGTGACTGGCGCGTCACGGCCAAACAGTTCTGCGAAATCTACAGGCTCTTCGCTGAACTCAACGCCCATCACCGGCCAGTAGTTTTCCAGCGCGTGTTCCTGCCCTTTCGTCAGTCGCCCCTGGCGACGAACAAAACTACGAATCCGGCGCAGAGGGCGGCCGTTTTCATCAAATTCCGGTGAAATGACGTCGTTCTTCATAAAAGTTTAGTCTGCTGTGTTTGAGTTCTGAAAACGGGCATTATCCAAAGTTAGTTGCCGGATGCAAGTAAAGGAAGAAAGTGAGCAGCGGAAAGTTCCGGTTTACACCCCGTTGCCGCTGTGCTGCAATCTTGCCCCCGGCAATAATGAAACGGTAATCATGCAAGCGTCTCAATTTTCGGCTCAGGTTTTGAGCTGGTACGACAAATACGGGCGGAAAACGCTGCCCTGGCAAATTGACAAGACGCCTTACAAAGTATGGCTCTCTGAGGTAATGCTGCAACAAACTCAGGTTGCGACCGTTATCCCTTATTTTGAGCGCTTTATGGCGCGCTTCCCAACGGTAACGGATTTAGCCCATGCGCCGCTGGATGAAGTTCTGCATTTGTGGACCGGGCTGGGTTATTACGCCCGTGCGCGTAATCTGCATAAAGCCGCGCAGCAGGTTGTGACGCTGCATAGCGGTATATTTCCGCAAACCTTTGATGAAGTAGCCGCCCTACCTGGCGTCGGACGTTCAACCGCAGGCGCGATCCTTTCTCTCTCTCTGGGTCAGCATTTTCCGATTCTCGACGGTAACGTCAAACGCGTGCTGGCTCGCTGTTATGCTGTAAGCGACTGGCCGGGTAAAAAAGAGGTCGAAAAGAAGCTGTGGGAGCTGAGTGAGCAAGTTACGCCGGCCCAGGGTGTTGAGCGTTTTAATCAGGCGATGATGGATTTAGGCGCCATGGTCTGTACGCGCTCAAAACCTAAATGTTCCCTGTGTCCGTTGGAAAATGGCTGTGTGGCGAGCGCCAATGCAAGTTGGGCGCTGTATCCCGGTAAAAAGCCCAAACAGACGCTACCGGAACGAACGGGCTATTTTTTACTGATGCAGCATGATGACGAAGTGCTGCTTACACAGCGACCGCCCAGCGGCTTATGGGGTGGTTTATACTGTTTTCCGCAGTTTGACGACGAAGATGGACTGCGCAACTGGCTGGCGCAACGACAAATTAACGCAGATAATCTGACCCAACTTAATGCGTTTCGCCATACCTTTAGCCATTTCCACTTAGATATTGTGCCTATGTGGCTTCCCGTGTCTTCATTCACCTCATGCATGGATGAAGGCAACGCGCTCTGGTATAACTTAGCGCAACCGCCGTCGGTCGGACTGGCGGCTCCCGTGGAGCGTTTGTTACAGCAATTACGTGCCGGTACACACGTTTAACGTACCGGACGATAGAGAGGACTTTTTATGAGCAGAACGATTTTTTGCACTTTCCTGCAACGCGAAGCAGAAGGCCAGGATTTTCAGCTGTACCCGGGCGATCTGGGAAAACGCATTTATAACGAGATTTCTAAAGAAGCATGGGCGCAATGGCAGCATAAACAGACCATGCTGATTAACGAGAAAAAACTCAATATGATGAACGTCGAACACCGTAAGTTACTGGAACAGGAGATGATTAACTTCCTGTTTGAAGGTAAGGATGTGCATATTGAAGGCTATACGCCAGAATCATAAGAACCGTTGCCGGATGGCGCTGCGCTTATCCGGCCTACGTTTTAATCTGGTCCTTGCAAACAACAAACACAACACGCACTCCCGGAATGATGAAAAAATTTCTCGCGCTTGCCGTTATTGCGCCGTTGCTCATCTCCTGTTCCAGTTCGACCAAAAAAGGCGATTCCTATAACGAAGCCTGGGTCAAGGATACCAACGGTTTTGATATTCTGATGGGGCAATTTGCCCATAATATTGAGAATTTGTGGGGATTTAAGGAAGTGCTGATTGCGGGTCCGAAGGACTACGTCAAGTATACCGATCAGTATCAAACCCGCAGCCACATCAACTTTGATGACGGTACGATAACCGTCGAGACCATTGCCGGGACAGATCCCGCCGGACACCTGCGTCGGGCGATTATCAAGACATTGCTGATGGGCGATGATCCGGGTTCTATCGACCTCTATTCCGATGTCGACGACATTAAGATTTCCAAAGAGCCATTCCTGTACGGACAGGTGGTTGATAATACCGGCCAGCCCATTCGTTGGGAGGGGCGTGCCACCAACTTTGCCAACTACCTGCTGCAAACACGACTTAAAAGCCGCAGCAATGGCCTGCGTATCATCTATAGCGTGACGATCAATCTGGTGCCGAACCACCTTGATAAGCGCGCGCATAAATACGTCGGTATGGTGCGTCAGGCTTCACGTAAGTACGGCGTCGACGAGTCGCTGATTCTGGCTATCATGCAAACCGAATCCTCGTTTAACCCGTATGCGGTGAGCCATGCCGATGCGCTGGGACTGATGCAGGTGGTACAGCACAGCGCCGGGAAAGATGTGTTCCGCTCGCAAGGGCGCTCAGGCACACCAAGCCGTAGCTTCTTGTTTGACCCGGCCAGCAACATTGATACCGGTACGGCCTATCTGGCAATGCTCAACAATGTCTATTTGGGTGGTATCGATAATCCGACCTCACGTCGCTATGCGGTAATCACCGCGTATAACGGCGGCGCGGGCAGCGTGCTGCGCGTGTTCTCGAACGATAAAATTCAGGCCGCGAATATCATTAACAGCATGTCTCCAGGTGACGTTTATCAAACGCTGACCACCCGACATCCCTCTGCTGAATCACGCCGATACCTTTACAAGGTCAATTCCGCACAAAAATCCTATCGACGCCGCTAATGTATTCCTCTTCAGCCCCCTAAAACGGGGGCCTGAAGCACCAAAAATGTTAACTCCATCACTCTTTTGCTTTGCAATCAGAAATTGTTTGCAAATATTTGTCACAGGTAACAAAAAAAGAGTGCCTCTCATTGATAGAATCACATCATATAGCCACGGCAAATGTGCCTTTTAAAACATTCATCCGCATTACGGTGTGAGGAAATTAACATGAATCTTAAGCTGCAGCTGAAAGTTCTCTCGTTTCTGCAGTTCTGCTTATGGGGTAGTTGGCTCACTACCCTCGGCTCCTATATGTTTGTCACCCTTAAATTCGATGGTGCATCCATTGGCGCGGTGTATAGCTCGCTGGGGATCGCCGCCGTGTTTATGCCAACGCTGTTAGGGATCGTGGCCGATAAATGGATCAGTGCGAAGTGGGTTTACGCCCTTTGCCACCTGGTCGGCGCAGGAACGCTGTTTGCCGCAGCCGAAGTCACCACGCCAGGGGCCATGTTCTTTGTGATCTTGCTTAACTCCCTGGCCTATATGCCAACACTGGGGCTAATCAACACCATCTCCTACTATCGCCTGCAATCTGCCGGGATG
Source organism: Citrobacter sp. Cpo103 (assembly GCF_030332605.1). NCBI lineage: Bacteria > Pseudomonadati > Pseudomonadota > Gammaproteobacteria > Enterobacterales > Enterobacteriaceae > Citrobacter > Citrobacter sp. Cpo103. Next base: position 208,838 of record NZ_JAOWHO010000034.1, read on the forward strand.
GATATCGTTACCGACTTCCCGCCAATTCGTATCTGGGGCACCATCGGCTTTATTCTGGCGATGTGGGCCGTGAGCTTCTCCGGCTTTGAACTGAGCCATATGCAGCTGTATATCGGTGCGACATTGTCCCTGGTACTGGTACTGTTCACCCTGACGCTGCCGCATATTCCGGTTGCCAATCAGCAGAAAAACCAGAGCTGGACATCAATGCTCGGTCTGGATGCTTTCGCGCTGTTTAAAAACAAGCGTATGGCGATTTTCTTCATCTTCTCAATGATGCTGGGCGCAGAGCTGCAGATTACCAATATGTTTGGTAACACCTTCCTGCACAGCTTCGATAACAACCCGCTGTTCTCCGGTAGCTTTATCGTGGAACACGCATCGGTGATGATGTCGATTTCACAGATTTCCGAGACGCTGTTTATCCTGACCATCCCGTTCTTCTTAAGCCGTTACGGTATTAAGAACGTGATGCTTATCAGTATTGTGGCGTGGATGCTGCGCTTCGGCCTGTTTGCCTACGGCGATCCAACGCCGTTCGGTACCGTGCTGCTGGTTCTGTCGATGATTGTTTACGGCTGCGCCTTCGACTTCTTCAACATCTCTGGTTCTGTGTTCGTGGAGAAAGAAGTACGCCCTGAAATCCGCGCCAGCGCACAGGGTATGTTCCTGATGATGACCAACGGCTTCGGTTGTATTCTGGGCGGACTGGTGAGCGGTAAAGTCGTTGAACACTATACGCTGAACGGTATTACCGACTGGCAGACCGTGTGGTTGATCTTCGCAGGTTACTCGCTGGTTCTGGCTTTTGCCTTCGTTGCGCTGTTTAAATACAAACACGTACGCGTTCCAGCAGGCACCCAGACTATCGCGCACTAACTTTTACGCAGAGAAAAGCGGGTTGCCAAAAGGTAACCCGCTTTTTTTTCGCTTACTTCACAACATATCCATACAGGCGCTTAATACCGTCTGTATCCGTTTCACTGTAAACACCTTGCAGCTCCGGCGAGAAGCCTGGCAGCAGGTTTACGCCCTCTTCCAGCGCCAGGAAATATTGCTGTACCGCCCCACCCCATACTTCGCCCGGTACCACGCACAGCACGCCCGGAGGATAAGGCAGCGCACCTTCCGCCGCAATGCGGCCAGCTGCTTCACTAATCCGCACCAGTTCAACATCACCACGGATAAAAGCGCTGTTCGCATCCTGTGGGTTCATCGCCACGGCAGGTAAACTTTCCTGACGGAACATCGCTTTTTGCAGATCTTTCACATCAAAGCTGACGTACAGTGAGTGCATCTCCTGGCACAGTTCACGCAGCGTGTAATCCCGATAGCGTACCGGATACTTATTGAAGATGGTTGGCAGCACATCTGCCAGCGGCGTATCGTCTTCAATATGCTGCTCAAACTGCGCCAGCATCGCCACCAGTTGCGCCAGTTTCTCTGCGCTTTCTGCCGGGGTCAGCAGGAACAGAATCGAGTTAAGGTCGCATTTCTCCGGCACGATGCCGTTTTCACGCAGGTAATGCGCCAGAATCGTCGCCGGAATACCAAACTCGGTATATTGCCCGGTTTGTGCGTCAATGCCCGGAGTGGTTAACAGCAGTTTGCAAGGGTCAACGAAATACTGGTCGCGCGCGTAGCCGGAAAAACCATGCCATTTAGCACCTGGTTCGAAGCTAAAGAAGCGACGCTCGCTGGCAATCACCTGCGTCGGATAGCTTTCCCACGGTTTGCCATCGACTACCGGGGGAACAAACGGCTGAATCATCTTACAGCGGGTAATAATCGCTTTACGGGCCTCAATGCCCAGCGTCACACACTCCGCCCACAGCCGACGACCACTCTCGCCTTCATGGATTTTGGCGTTAACATCCAGCGCCGCAAACAGCGGGTAAAACGGACTGGTAGAAGCATGCAGCATAAATGCATTATTCAGACGCTTATGCGGGCAGAACCGCGCCTGACCGCGAATATGGTTATCCTTTTTGTGGATCTGCGAGGTTTGCGAGAATCCGGCCTGCTGTTTGTGTACCGACTGGGTGACAAAGATCCCCGGATCGTTAGCATCGAGATCCAACAGCAGCGGTGACCCATCGGCCATCATCGGAATAAATTGTTCGTAGCCGACCCATGCTGAGTCAAACAGGATGTAATCACACAGATGACCGATCTTGTCGATCACCTGCCGGGCATTGTAGATCGTACCGTCATAAGTGCCGAGCTGAATGATCGCCAGACGGAACGGGCGCGGTTGTTCTGCCTTTTGCGGCGAAATATCACGAAGTTGCTGGCGCAGATACTCCTCATCAAAGCAGTGCTCGTCAATGCCGCCAATAAAGCCAAACGGATTACGCGCCGCTTCCAGATACACCGGCGTCGCACCCGCCTGGATCAGCGCACCGTGGTGGTTCGACTTATGGTTATTACGGTCAAATAGCACCAGATCGCCGCGCGTCAGCAGCGCATTGGTTACTACTTTATTGGCCGCAGAGGTCCCGTTCAGCACAAAGTAGGTTTTATCCGCGTGGAAAACTTTCGCAGCAAATTTCTGCGCATGTTTCGCCGAGCCTTCATGAATCAGCAGATCGCCAAGCTTAACGTCGGCGTTGCACATATCCGCGCGAAACAGATTCTCACCAAAGAACTCGTAGAAATGGCGCCCCGCGGGATGCTTTTTAAAGAACTCACCGTGTTGATGTCCTGGGCAGGCAAATGTGCTGTTCCCCATCTCGACATACTGAGTCAACGTGTCATAGAACGGCGGCAGCAAATCTTCTTCATACTGACAGGCAGCAGACTCCAGCTCCAGCCAGTCCTGCGCCTGACCGCGAATGACCGCATTCACGCCCGCCGGCAGATCAACATCCGACTCTGCGAACAGAAACACGGGTATATGAAAACCGGTGCGTTTCAGCAAAGCAAGGATCCCGCTGCGGCTATCCGCAACGGTAATGACGACTGCCGCAACGTCAGTAAAATCAGTACTGTCCAGCGACACCACCTGACGATGGCTGGACAGACGAGAAACCAGTTCTCCACTGGCGGCAATTTTCATTGATTTCATAAGCGCAATAACCCGTTTCGGGAAAATCAAAAGTCCCGGACAAAGCCACATTGCTTTGCCCACGAAATGACAGGTCAAACTGGTTACCAGCCCCGACCGCCAGACATCAGTAAAAGCAGATAGCCTCTGATTTTACTGTTATCCTGCAGTGAGCGTGCGCTGCCCTCACCGCATGGTGGGAGCGTAAAGATAAGTCGCAGGAAGGGGCAAACGTCGCGCAAAAAGGCGATGTTGAAGGCGATGTAGGGGGAGTAATATCATCCCAGGCAGCCCCATTCAGACAGGAGAAAATTCGCGCAATCATGGCACCTTTCACTTTCAGGCGCAAGATAAAATCCCGCGCCCGAACCTCACAGATAAACAAGCATTTCGTCTGTCAATCGCGGCATAATAATGCAATCTGAAAACATATTTTACCCAGAGAATTGCCTTTAGCATCAAGACGATAATGGGTACGCAGGAGCAAACGTGGTAATTGGACCCTTTATTAATGCTGGCGCTATTTTATTTGGTGGTGTTCTCGGCGCACTACTCAGCCAGCATTTACCGGAACGCATTCGTGCCTCCATGACCTCCATATTCGGACTGTGCTCTTTGGGAATTGGTATTTTGCTGGTTATCAAGTGCGCTAACCTACCGGTGATGGTCCTGGCTACGTTAGTCGGTGCATTAATTGGCGAGTTCTGTTATCTGGAAAAAGGGATCAATACCGCGGTTGCCAAAGCGCAGCAGCTTTTCACCCGGTCGGATGCCAACACCACACACGAATCCTTCATCCAGAGCTATGTGGCCATCATCGTGCTATTTTGCGCCAGTGGTACCGGGATCTTCGGGGCGATACATGAAGGGATGACCGGCGACCCGAATATTTTAATCGCGAAGTCGTTTCTTGATTTCTTCACGGCCATCATTTTTGCCTGTTCATTAGGTATCGCGGTATCGGCAATTTGTGTACCAATGCTGGCAATCCAGCTAACGCTTGCCACCTGCGCAGCACTTATTTTGCCCCTGACGACGCCAGCCATGATGGCCGATTTCAGCGCCGTAGGTGGACTGCTGTTGTTGGCAACCGGTTTACGTATTTGTGGAATCAAAATGTTTGCGGTTGTGAATATGCTTCCTGCCCTTCTGCTGGCAATGCCGCTTTCCGCCGCGTGGACGGCATTTTTTGCCTGAGAATGCGTGCAATAGCAACAATGTGGTGATAGATTGTGCAGTCTGCGTTGATTTGAAGAAATTTCGTTGACGAAACGAAGCGAATCGGTTTTAATGCGCCTCGTTGCCCGGATAGCTCAGTCGGTAGAGCAGGGGATTGAAAATCCCCGTGTCCTTGGTTCGATTCCGAGTCCGGGCACCA
>NZ_JAOWHO010000034.1:213311-226203 GCF_030332605.1 Citrobacter sp. Cpo103
CGGCTCACCCCTTCGGGGCCAGCGCGACAAGCGCGCTGTTCAACGCTTACAGCGTTAGTCCGAGTCCGGGCACCACTATTTAAAGAACCCGCCCAAAAGGCGGGTTTTTGCTTTTAGCGAAACGGACTCTTCATCGAACTTCGTTCGATTATTTGCCGCCAGCGGCTCACCCCTTCGGGGCCAGCGCGACAAGCGCGCTGTTCAACGCTTACAGCGTTAGTCCGAGTCCGGGCACCACTATTCAAAGAACCCGCCCAAAAGGCGGGTTTTTGCTTTTAGCGAAACGGACTCTTCATCGAACTTCGTTCGATTATTCGCCGCCAGCGGCTCACCCCTTCGGGGCCAGCGCGACAAGCGCGCTGTTCAACGCTTACAGCGTTAGTCCGAGTCCGGGCACCACTATTCAAAGAACCCGCCCAAAAGGCGGGTTTTTGCTTTTGGAGAATAGTCACTATTCTCTCCTCACCGAACTTTGTTTCAACAGCGCATAACGATTAAGAAGCTGATTAATCCGCATATCAAGTTGCTGATACAAAGCGGGTGATACACTTCCCTGCTTTTTTAACTCCTCATCAATTTGACGCAATAACTCTTCTGTCGGCGGCGATTGGTCAAGCTGGCGGCGGATAGTGAAAATGGCTGATTTCAGCTCCGAACCCGTCAGATATTTACCTTTACGTTCATCAAGCGAATTTAGCTGGGCAGTTAACGCCTCCAGCCCCTGCTGAGCATGATGCCAGTTTTGCAGAGCACTTTCCGGCAACGCTTCCGTGTTTAACTGTTTCTGTAATCCGCTGGCGAATACCGTAGTCTGCGATTCTTCCGGCCACAGGGTGACTAATTGCTGTGCTAATGATGCGGCATATTCTCTTGACCACAAAGGTGACAGGCGATGTAAAACGTCCAATTGCCCTTGCGTTGCGGCGATTAATTCCTGTTTCTTCTCTTTCAAATCTGAGGAATGTTTCAATGTGGACAATTGTTCAGGTGTCAGCCCCCGTGGCAATGGCTGAACCAGTTCAAATCTGTCGTCCCACATAGGGCTGATACCAAGAAAAGTGCCTGTACTCACCACTGCCGTAGCCATGACACCGATGGCGAATCCCAACCACATTCGCCGGGGTCGATGAACGCTTTGAGTAGCAAACTCCGCTGCGCTTGATTGATCGGGCGACGATGCTTCATTAACCACAAAGACCAACTGTGGCAAAGACGTCTCAGCGTGATTAGTCGTACCTGAAGCCGGTATCATCACAGCGGTGGATCCCGAATCCGCTTCAGACTTCTCCAGGCGTAAAGCTGCGTTATGCATCCAGGTAACGACAGCGTCTAGTTTACTTAACGTTTTTAACTCAAGGCGTTGCAGCACCTCACAGACATGTTTCAGACTCTGCTCAACCCGATATACCATTGATAAATCCGCATATGACAACGTTAGCGTGCGTAATTCTTGCTGTAAACGAGCTGACAGCCATGCCAATATTTCAACGCGGGCATGGGTTTGCTGCGGCCATATTACGCTCCAGTGATGCGTCAGTAATGCCTCCAGCAGTTCCGCGCTTTCGGCTAGCCCAGCCAAACCTGCGCTACGAATTCTGGCGACGGTGTACCAGGCCAGTGTTTGCAGTTCGACTCCGTTATGACGAAACAGCGCCAGGCTTAACTGTTCCACCTTTTGCCAGTCAACATCCGGGCGTGCGGGGTGAGTCAGCTTGCTGATTTCATCGCGTAACTGACCAAACTCCGTGAAAGCACGCGGATCGCCGCCGGTGCTGATGCGTTTCTTTTCCATGTCAGTACACTCCCGTCTCAAGCCACCCCTGCTTCTTAAGATGACGAATAAGAACCCGCCCCTCAGGGGTAAAATCAGTGCCATAGCGCACAATGCCAAGATCATGAAGTTCCGCATCAATGGAATAACGCAAATGCCCCGGCATTTCCTGCTCCTGCATCGTTACCTTAATGTCTTTTAGTCGCGGTTCATACTTCAACAAAACCTGAGAAAGCGTGCTGATAAGCTGATGTGCTGTTCCCGGCATACCCTGGAGGATTTTGGTCATATCCGGCAGACCATAATCGGGTAAATGTTTGAGGCTACCGGCACGAGTATTCAAAATGCGCTGCATATTATCGAGGACGGACAAGATGACCTGCGTATTTTCGCTGACTGCGAGCAAAGGAAAACCACCGGAAAAATTACCCAGCAAGATGTCATAAAGAGAAGGCTGTTTAATCATTACTCATCCTCCGGCATCAGGAGAACCAGAGCCTGAGAATTTAATTCAATCACTCGCGCCTTATCAGGATCGAGATCTTCACGACGTAATACCACACGCCATGAATCTTCAGACTGATCGGGAGAAATAAACATTCCCGCCACGGCAACATATTGCGCTTCGTTTTCGAATGGAATATCGACAGCTACGCTTTCACCTGGTCGTACCCTAACATCTTTCTGAGCCAATAAATCTGCTTTCACCACCGTACTATCTTGCGCAAATAAGGACTGATAATTAGCCGAGTCAAATGCTTTTCGATCTTTGAGTTGGTAAATACGCACGACCGTCGAAAGCGCTATGCCCTGCGCATTTTTATTTGCGGCTTCTCTGGCGGAAAGATCCAAATGCAGGGTTTTAATTTCCTTATAAAAAATCGACTTCGTTAATGACACGGTACCTTCAGATACTTTTTGTGTCAGACCACACCCAGTAACTAAACTGACCATTCCGGTTATTACGGCAAAATTAATAGCGATAATCGCCAGTCTCATCGGCTTCCCTCCGTTGAACATGTTGAGTAAGGCTCTGCCAAAGCCCAAGCTTAATTGTTATAAATTGATTCTTCGCTTCCTGGTTATCCAGACGCATCACAGCAGTGCGGCCAAGCTGAACTGCGTGCTCACTTTTATTACTGGTAAGATGAGCATCCGGAAGCACCGATCGAGGAATGCGTAATTGCAGTCTCGCATTCACTCTGGCACCTAAATAAACGTGCATCAGCGCGAGAAAATCATGGTAAAGCTGGCCACCCGGTAACCATTCGCGAGCCTCATCGGGAACGTCCGTTGTAAGCGTAATTAGCACCTGACTGTTAATATCTACGGCGCTACTTCCCATCACCGGACGAGAATGGAGGCTAACGGGTTGCCGCACACTCATTTTTAACGCCTTATCCAGCAGGATTAAGCGTTTATCATGAGGGGTCACGGTGGTATTTGTTGTTGGCGATAATAAAGAAACCAGCGCGGATATACCTTCTGCCGTACGCGTTGGCATTCTCATTATTCCCAGCAGCGCCAAAAAGCGCGATATCGGGGTAGCTGTTTGTGTGGCGCACCCCTGAATTCCCAGCCCAGTCAACCCCAGCAAATATTGTGAAGTCTCATCTGTCGCGCCTGAGCGAAAAGTCGCTGGATAGCTGTATTTACGCCAGATTCGATAAAACTGCGTAATTAAGCGATGGTTAAAAATATCCAGAAACTCAGCGGCAACGTCCGCACCTTCCTGACGCTGGGCAATATCATCCTGATAGGTTGTCGGCAGCGGCGATTCCACGCCATACAGCCCCATAAAAGTGACACGAACCGTTGGTGGAAGTGTGGGTTGCTGCGGATCATATTCTGCACTTTTTATTTCACCCGCCGGGAATCCCATCCCCGGATGAGGGCGAAAACGAATGGTATCGAAACGTGGGCTTTGTTGGCTTCCGGGACAGGGCGCTTGTGGATCCCACTGTTCCAGCAACTGACAGAAACGATAAAAATTAGTACGGGGTAGGTGTTCGCCAAGGCTCGTTAGCAACCGGGTAGTCGCTGATTGTGATTCTCTTTCCATCGCAAGCTTTTCCCTGCCGGCTGTATGATTAAAGTAAGCTGATTAAACAAATGAATATCCGCATACAATGCAAAAAAGCGGTTAAGCATTTCACCAAACAGATGAATATCGCCTTCGCCTGTAAATCCGTTTTCATCAAGCGTTACTTCGATGTCCACACCACGGAGTAGAAATCCTTTTTCAAAGCGCTGTATTTCATGTTGTTGAACATCCATGATCGCATCCAGACGACGATAATTAAGTTCATCATCCTGCCAGTTATAGAGAGACAACGTTCCTTTAAGCACTTCAGCGCTGGCCATCATATTCAGAAAGCTGGATCCCAGGTGACTCAACACTCGCCAGTGAAAACGATCCTCAGCGGGAGGGTAAGCAGGTAGCGTCGGTTTACACAGATTGCGCACGGCAAGCGGCGTCTGGAGTATCTGCTCACAACGATTGAGCAATGTACTTTGCAAAGCTCGCCGCGGTAGCTGACCGTTTGTTCCGGTCACTTTCAAAGACAAGGTTTCATACTCAGCAAGGCGATCCCGCTCCCAGGCATCTCCCCCGAGGATCAGCCATGTATCATATAATCCGGATACGCCGCGTCTGACACGAGTATGGTAATAACGCCCAGGTGCGTTACGGCGCATCATGCCTCCCTTATGGCGAAAACTGGTGAAAGGGGCATAAACGGCGTTACGCGTTCGCTGTGAACCTGAAACCGCATCGACTGCATATATTTCCGTGTGGCCATCCTGCAACCTTCGCGGACGCAGCAAATATTCGCTTTCCAGACCATTAACTACCAGCGGATCGGCCTCAATCGTGAAAAGATTAATAACCGGAACGCAATGAAGACGGATGTTTTCACTCCCCACAGGAAGCTCAGAACTCCACTGTTGAGTCAGTACCGCTTCTATTTCAAAGCAGTCTATACCCGCAGGAAACGATATTTCTTCCAGACCGTTAAGATGGACAAACATAAATTTTTCGCGGAACGTAAAATACTCAAGCAATAATTGCCAGCCGCCAAACGCCGTATCGCCTTTTGGCCACAAACAGTCTTCATCGGCAAATCCACCCGGGGAAAAGAAACCCTCCAGTCGAATACGTTCTACGCTGTTGGGGAGTCTCAAATAAAGAGAAGCCAGACGCTTTGTCAAAGCAAGGTGCAACGCGTGAGTTACCGGCGCGTCACCGCTGAGGTAAAGGCTGAGACGCGTCAGATCGGTTTGCGACCAGTCCATCTGTGGATTGCACTTTATTCGCATACGGATGACCGAGCGCCCATCAGGTTCGGCATCGATTTTCACCGCCGCGACAGACAGCGGATTAAGTGTGACGGGCTGAGTAGTACGATACTGACATACCGTTTTTTTAGGGCCAACGGGCTGTGACAATACGCCAAACTTCGCGTTAATCCGCTCACTCATTTTTAGCACATCAATATCTGGTAAAAGCTCGACAATACTTAAGGAGGGAATGGTACGTAAATAATGTGGCCACAGCAGACTCATCAACCCTTCGGTAAATTCAGGGAGATGATCGTCTATTTTGGCGCGCAATCGCCCCATCGAAAATGCAAAACCTTCAAATAACCGTTCCACATAGGGATCGGGAATGCCGGCTTTATCCAGATCCAGCATCGCTGCACGATCCGGATGCGCCTGCGCAAACTCTTTTGCCGCTTCCCTTAAATAACGCATTTCCGCGTCATAATAACGCAGAGTTAAATCTTCCATTTTACAGTTCGCTTATTTTGTTTTAACCGCACAAAACGGCGGCTCTGGCGGGATCAATGGCGACCAAACCGGACAACAGTGAGTCCATCTCTGGTGCCAGACGCGCTTTGTCACTTTCACTGCGGCTGGCTTTTAAACGCAAAAGTTTCAGCCGTCGCGCTTTAACTTCAAACAGCAGCTCAGGCTCCCATTGTTTGAGAGTGAGAGAGTGTGCTGTAGTATTCAATTCCCCAAGCAAATGCAGCGCGAGATCGTTGCGCCCACATTGTTCTGTCAGACGGGCCATCAACAGCTGGCGTAACCAACGCTGTCGACGTGAAACAATACCTGGTCGTGCCTGAACCCAGGCGAGCGCGGCTTCAACGCCTTCGCTATCCGCTAACGTCAAAGCTTCGCTTTCAAGAAGCAGAATATCGTCGTCCGTTCCTGCACTAGCCGCAGCGACTTTTTCAGTATGCCAGTCACTTTCCTGTAGCACGTCACGGGCTATCCACTCACGCGTGACATCATCGGCAAAGGGAGTCCCATCGTTAAACGCCAGCGTTTCCAGACCCGGCATCCGATGTAGCAGCATTTTCAGATCGCTGATAATAATCCCGGCATTTTTATCCCAAGGCGATCCCGCCCTCATTAATGCCTGATGAAGGTACCACTGCACGTCCAGCCAGAAATGATTCACTCCCTCAACAAATAAGCTGTCCGTTAACTCAATCAGTTCGGTCCAGCTTTGCTGCAAATACAGACGTTTGAGCTGCGCGCGATAATCACTCTTGGGCGGTACCAGGCGCGTACGTCCGGCGCCATCTGGCGGTGGAAGCTGGCTGACCGTATCGAGCCGCACGCTTTTCATCAAATGATGCGCCGCCAGCCAGCCATCCGGCTGATCGCTTAAGTATTTCGCCAACACTCGTGCCTGCTCCAGCAGCTCACGTCCAGAGGTAATACTTTTAAGGACAGGAGTTTCTGCGCTGTGCCTACTGGCTTGGGTACTGATATTTTGCGGCACCAATGCCTGAGCCCCGCCAGATTGGGCCAGACGGTTCTCCAGCGCGCTATACAACGCCCCAAGCCCAGGACGAATGCTCCCTTCTCGTTGGCTAAACTGCTGCTCCAGCAGCATCAGCGCACCGGCGATCCGTTGCGCGTCAGGTCGTGAAACTTCGGGAAAACGCGCCAGACTATCCAGCATCCTCCCGCCTGCCAGCCATTCAAGGGCGGCCTTATAGCTGTTGGCTCTTAAAGGATGGAGAGAATCGCCATATTGCTGCATCAGGCCAGCCAGCAAAATCAGACCATCCGCTAGGCCGGACTCACCATCCTGATGCAAACGCGCCCATGTGTAGTACGTGACAACACGGACATCCTTACAGGTGTGGATCAGGATTTTTTCCGCAAGCTCAATGATGAGATCCGTTTGTGCGCCAGAAAGTTTATTCACCTCCTCTCGCATATGCTGAAAATCATCGTCATAGCCTGGATCTTCACCACCGGGGTTGGCAGCTGAAATGGGCAATAGCCAGTTTTGCCATAGCGCAGTCTGCGTTTGCGCCTGTTCCATCAGTTGCTGTTGTTCATCTGGCGAAGCCGTGCTGGCGGCCAGTAGACGTTTCAGAGCGCTCATTCTTCTTCCTCTGAGGAAATATTGCCGCTTACAACAAAAATTGCTTCTGGTAGTTCAAAATCGCGGAGTTTGAGTAATACAAGGGGACCTTCACCGGCTTCCGTTCGCAGGGTATAGTTCAGCGGCAATCCATCCTGCGCAGTCCAGCGCAGGTTAAAACCGCTGCTCACGCCAGCGTTATCGGTTATCTCCGCTTTCTCAAGCAGTCGGATCCACCCCCAGGTACCGGGGTTATCTGAGTAGATTCGGGTTCCCGAATTGGTGCTCACCCAGCTTAGGGTTGCCCCTGACGCTTGCGTATCAGCAGGCCAGACAACGTTTTTCCACGCTGGCATCTGATTAACGTAGGTGAGTTTCTGTCCATCCAACACGAGGTCAGTCTGCATCACGTCGCGCGCCGTTCCAGGACGCAGCTCAAAGCGCATCCTGGCTTCCCCACGAATAAATGCGACATCCGCAATTTGACTGAGCTGATCCATCGCCTCGAGAAACGCCGGATTAAACTCCAGCCCCTGAGCATTCACCGTGTCGGCAACCCAGTGACTTCCCTGTTTATGCAGGACACCGCTTAAATGACTTTCAAGAAAATGCGGGATTCGGCCATTATCGCTTCGCAGATATTGCGCCAGCAGCGGCAGAGAAGCCTCGCTGCCAACATCGCGAAACGGATAACGTCCACCGAATGCGCTGTTCCAGTCATTCACAATCAGCGCCTTCCATTGCGCATTCAAGCCCGCCGCGGTGGGTTGCAACACCTGCTGCCATGACTGCTCCAGTGGCTGAACAAACATCGCTTGACCAAATCCACTCCATGCTTGTCCCAGACTGGCAGCCACCAGATTGCCATAGTCACGCGTGGTGGTGAGATCGATGGTTTTACCCTGAAACACCGTTTGCGCCAGGGCCTGGCTCATGCCTTGCGGATCGGCAGCGTTAGTAATCTGCTGGAGTTTCAGCCTGACCTGCGTTACCCGGGTCAGGTAGGTTTGCAGACTCAGATGGCTGATATCCTGCCCAGCCGATTGTTCATCCATTAATGCCAGGATTGGCGAGAAGGTACTCGCCATAGGGCCTTCTTCCCGCGCATGTTGGTCAATGGTTTGATTTTCTTTGGTGTTAAATAGATCCTTTGCCGACTTCACCAGTGAGTCCGACAGCGCTTCTCCGGTTAACCCTGTGCGTCCCTGAACGGCGAGCGTATTCATTAACGCAACCAGAGGAGACTGACGGATATCTGCAATCAACGTGAGTTGATCGATAGCATCACTTAGCGTCTGGGTGCGCTTCCAGCGAATACTGTTGAGAAAATCCAGCCAGTTGTCGGCAAAATCCGTGAAGTAACGCTCGCTAAGACGCACCTTTAAGGCCTGTGGAGAGAGAGGGTCACTTGCAGAATGCGTATCATCTCCCAGCACCTGATCCATTTCTTCCCGACGGTTGTTTACGATTTTCTCAATGGCGGGCAAAACCTCCTCTTCCCAGGCTTTGCGGGTATACACGCCAGCAACCGAACTGTGGGTATAAAATACGTGCTCTGCCCGGGTATCGCCGGTCATGTCTTCCAGACGAAGATCGGTGTAATGCGGCGTTACCTGTTCAATGATTTTCTGATACAGGGCGGCTTCGCCATTGCGGATCCCCATCTGACGAATTAACAGCGTTCGCACCTGGCTAATAAGATTTTTATCGGCTGCTATCTTCCATTCAGGATGCGCCTGAAGGTTTTCTCCCCAGAATTGCCAGAGCCCAGGGCCAACGCCCTGCCATGATGCGCGCGAAATACCCGCTCGCTCCGGCCAGTCTTGCATCAGCGCCTGACTAAAAAATGACGCCTCCATCTGCTCAGGCCGCGAAAGCATCAGATACATTTTCAACTGGTTGTAGGCGATCTTTGCCTGGGCGGCAAACTGCGGGCTGTCTGGAGCCAGTCGGGTTAAAGCCGTTAATTCCTGGGTAAGATGTTGGGCGGCTTCATCACGCAGGAGCGGAATAGCGATACGCGTATAGCGCGGCCATAGTGCATCCAGCAGAGCATCATTTTGGCTTAAGCCGAAACGGTAGTACCACGGCGTCCCATTCTGCTGACGCCAGCGAAGCATGCCTGGCGTTTGCTGCAGAGCAGACAGCGCCGTAAGACGCTCGGCGAGCGGTTTATCCGCACCGCCTGCCAGGCTCGCCTGGTCCAGACTTTCGCCAATCAGAGTGCGATTCGCCAGGAAAGACACCACCATTCCCGCTCCCCATAGCAGCATCAAACCGGCTGTACCGACTGCCAGCACGCGCATCCCTGAACGGCCTGTACGCTGTGCCTTAAGTTCAGCAGGTAACGCAGGGAGTGAATCAAGCAGCGCACGCCAGCGCTCATCACGCATCCAGGCATGCGCGACGTGCGATGAAGTATTTTCCGCATACTGGCTCAGGATTACCGCCGCCAGCGGCAGAGGCCGATGCGGGCTGAAAAAAGTGGACAACGATTCGCTGATGGCTTCTGCGCCAGGCATCAGCAAATTAGCCATTTTCAGTAAGAAATTATCGCGGATATTGCGCGTAACCTGCTGCGTACCCTGCTCCGCCATCTGCATTGCCAACGAGGTCAACTGCGAACGACATAAAGCCGTGGTGCATCCTGCAGGGAACAAACATGTCGCAGAGTGCAGGGTTACGTCATCCCGGACGAATTGAGCGCCATTCAGCGACCAAAGGTATAACGGTACTCGCCAGCGGAGCGTGGTAAAAACAGCCTGAAGATGGCGGGCGGCATTATCTATTTGTTCTGCGGTTAAAGAGACAACAGGTGCCGATTGAACCAGTGTATCCTGGTGCTGAAAAGTGGGGGTTACCCATACAATCCCATCCAGCGGACGCCGATGCAGCTTGCGTATCGCATCAAACAACGAGGCATCTGGCGCTTCAGTGAGCGTACCTCCCCACATTAACACCACGCCATCCCCTTCAACCCAGCGTTGAGAGGTGAGTTTAGGTACTAATTGATCAACCTGGGAGGCATCCCCCATCACCAGCAGGATACGCGTTTTGGCGCGCCAGAGGCGGCCATAGTTATCTTTAAGTGTAGTATGGAAGTTAATGAATATATTACTATCCAATGTGGTAGTTATATTATTTCCAACATTTGTCTTATCAGCTGATTTCCATGGCAAAAAAGAATAAACAATTGATTTATATTTTAACAATGGAACATACGATATCAATACTGATTTCAGCGCATTCAACTGCCATAATTTAAAAATATAACATAGTGCTATTAAAACAGTTGTAACGACTATTATCCTTGTTGATTGGGTCCTCACCCCCAAATACTCTCCGTAGTAAAAAAGAACTACATAGCATATCAAACCAACGACAACTAAAATACATAACCGACCAAATAGCAGCAACAAGGTGGACTTCTTCATATATCTATTCCTGATTTCTAATTTTTTTAACCCTCGACAATATAATTCTTTCATCCGATTCCGATAATATTAGATCAACAGCACTCACGTTTTGTCCATTTAACAAAGAGAACATTAACATCATCCATATATCAAACTCTCCGTGAATGCCGATATATAACTCTGCATAATATTGCTCAAGGTTGTTATTATGCTCATTAAGAAGAACTGCCACCTTAGCCACATCTTTTTTATCGCTATGTTTGCCTATCAATAAATTGTCTATTATCCCAACCCTGGCCTGATAAAAAATAAGATCGTTAAGGTCTTTGAGCAGTTCACCTCCATTCGTAGAGATAGACCTATACAATCTTGCTTTCTCGAAAATATTATTCTGATTAACTAACATCGGCGGAGCAAAAAGAAAAGCACACATCCCATCACCCGTTCTATGGTGATTATCTTTGATTTCCGTTGATTTTTCCCCTACAATAATTAATCTGAATTTATCCTCTGTAACACTTAGCCATTCATTAATATTTAATACATAATCATGCAAGATAAATTCACTATTTTTAATTATATCATCAGAGAGCCCAAGTCGTTTCCATGCCAATAAAAAAGACTGCCATGCTGAAGTCCCTGACATCTGACCAACAATAAAGCTAATAACCAGACCTTTTTCAGAAGTAATATCAATTAATCTAGCTCTCATGGGAGCCAATAACTCATGGAATAAAACAGTAGAATTAATCGATTCTGGAAAATGTAACGCCCTGGCTCCAATGGCATTGAACTCATTGACTTCAAGTAAATGAGGTATCTGCGATTCTTCTGGAAAGAGATAACTGTAATCTACAATACTTATATAATCAGACGCCCATTCAGACCACTCATAATCAATATTAGAACTTTCCGTTGATATCATTTCATTTTTTTCAAGGGATACACCGAGTTGAAATAACCTAAGTCCTAAGTATATAATGAATACTAAAAAAACACTTAGCGATATTGCAAAAGCATAATAAAAATAATCACTATTATGTGTAATATAATAAAAAAAAGTAAATAGCAGAATAATAATTATTAACAATGAGAAAAAAACACTACCATCACGCCCCCACCTTATAGAAGGTACGGGTTGTATTTTCTTTTTACCTGGAATATTCCAACTCATTTTAACTTACCAAATCCCGCTACAGGGAAGAGTTGAGATGACATAACAACCGCATTGACACATGCATTTATGCACAGCTACTGGTTTTCCATCTGAGATCCACTCTGTAGACCCCTGGATTATTTTATTTACTCCATGAAATGGAATAGGGCATATAACAGTATCACCAAGCAATGCGACACCTAAACCATCGATAATTATCGTTGATGAAACGGAAATTACTTTACCGCCACTACTTAATGGATCATTGAGTCTGACCAAGCCTAGAAACATAAAACCTCACTATAAAACAATATAACTATTCAGATGTGATTTTTTGAAAAAACGAAAGATTATCCAACATATCTATATAATCAGATAAAGATCAGATAATAACATCTTACCTGGTAATAAATATTATTTTAAAAATTAAACCCACAAATAAAATTCGTCTAATAGTAAAAAAACCACCATCCTGATGTCATTACCCGCACAGATTTTCCATTTTTTTTGAATTGTTTTATTCTTCTGCGTTTTAATCTTCGCAAATCAATATTGGTCACATTATCCCAGCCAGCAACAGTCAATATCTCTTCCGTCAGCTGTTCTTTCGGAAAAGGATGTCGTCGCCAGATCGTCCATATTGCGGGCAGGATATACAGAAAGGTTCCCATGGTCAGAAACATCGTTACCCCGCTCACTATTTTTTCAGTAACAACCCAGCCATCCTGGTAAATAAACACTACCAACATCGTAATAATTAACAAAATAACGATCGAAATGGGGACTTTCATCGCGTCTATTCGTGCCCGTCGTATTCCCTGGTAGCACCACGGCGGCATGGTCAGCGAGCGTGCATGCGGCCGGATAAGGGCATATACCAGATACTCCTCTCCTACCGGCGCGGCAATCAGCTCCACTTCCTCACCTTCCCGGCAATAGGGCGCGCCCAGCCACCCTGAAAACTGCCGGCCATTGATTTCGCCCGTAACGTACCACGCCGAAGAAGGAACCCTGTCTTCATTGCTCGCCACCATGCCCTGTGCCGTTGCCGCTGACCCCGTCGAGGCCAGCACCATCGCAGCAGACGCCATGTTCTCATCCAGTCTACTGAAATATTCCCACGTCTGCGGATAGGCTTTGGTGTCAAAATAGTGCGTCAG
>NZ_JAOWHO010000035.1:0-88304 GCF_030332605.1 Citrobacter sp. Cpo103
GCTGAAAATTGAAACGACACACTGTTTCATTTCTCCGTAATAAGAAATGAAAAGCGGTGTGTTCGAGTCTCTCAAATTTTTGCAAACCGATAATGAATCGAAAGAAACATCTTCGGGTTGTGAGGTTAAGCGACTAAGCGTACACGGTGGATGCCCTGGCAGTCAGAGGCGATGAAGGACGTGCTAATCTGCGATAAGCGTCGGTAAGGTGATATGAACCGTTATAACCGGCGATTTCCGAATGGGGAAACCCAGTGTGATTCGTCACACTATCATTACGTGAATACATAGCGTAATGAAGCGAACCGGGGGAACTGAAACATCTAAGTACCCCGAGGAAAAGAAATCAACCGAGATTCCCCCAGTAGCGGCGAGCGAACGGGGAGCAGCCCAGAGTCTGAATCAGCATGTGTGTTAGTGGAAGCGTCTGGAAAGTCGCACGATACAGGGTGAAAGTCCCGTACACAAAAGTGCATGTGTTGTGAACTCGAAGAGTAGGGCGGGACACGTGGTATCCTGTCTGAATATGGGGGGACCATCCTCCAAGGCTAAATACTCCTGACTGACCGATAGTGAACCAGTACCGTGAGGGAAAGGCGAAAAGAACCCCGGCGAGGGGAGTGAAAAAGAACCTGAAACCGTGTACGTACAAGCAGTGGGAGCACCCTTTGGGGTGTGACTGCGTACCTTTTGTATAATGGGTCAGCGACTTATATTCTGTAGCAAGGTTAACCGAATAGGGGAGCCGAAGGGAAACCGAGTCTTAACTGGGCGTTAAGTTGCAGGGTATAGACCCGAAACCCGGTGATCTAGCCATGGGCAGGTTGAAGGTTGGGTAACACTAACTGGAGGACCGAACCGACTAATGTTGAAAAATTAGCGGATGACTTGTGGCTGGGGGTGAAAGGCCAATCAAACCGGGAGATAGCTGGTTCTCCCCGAAAGCTATTTAGGTAGCGCCTCGTGAACTCATCTTCGGGGGTAGAGCACTGTTTCGGCTAGGGGGTCATCCCGACTTACCAACCCGATGCAAACTGCGAATACCGAAGAATGTTATCACGGGAGACACACGGCGGGTGCTAACGTCCGTCGTGAAGAGGGAAACAACCCAGACCGCCAGCTAAGGTCCCAAAGTCATGGTTAAGTGGGAAACGATGTGGGAAGGCACAGACAGCCAGGATGTTGGCTTAGAAGCAGCCATCATTTAAAGAAAGCGTAATAGCTCACTGGTCGAGTCGGCCTGCGCGGAAGATGTAACGGGGCTAAACCATGCACCGAAGCTGCGGCAGCGACACTATGTGTTGTTGGGTAGGGGAGCGTTCTGTAAGCCGTTGAAGGTGTATCGTGAGGTATGCTGGAGGTATCAGAAGTGCGAATGCTGACATAAGTAACGATAATGCGGGTGAAAAACCCGCACGCCGGAAGACCAAGGGTTCCTGTCCAACGTTAATCGGGGCAGGGTGAGTCGACCCCTAAGGCGAGGCCGAAAGGCGTAGTCGATGGGAAACAGGTTAATATTCCTGTACTTGGTGTTACTGCGAAGGGGGGACGGAGAAGGCTATGTTAGCCGGGCGACGGTTGTCCCGGTTTAAGCATGTAGGCGGAGGTTCCAGGTAAATCCGGTACCTTATTAACGCTGAGGTGTGATGACGAGGCACTACGGTGCTGAAGTAACAAATGCCCTGCTTCCAGGAAAAGCCTCTAAGCATCAGGTAACACGAAATCGTACCCCAAACCGACACAGGTGGTCAGGTAGAGAATACCAAGGCGCTTGAGAGAACTCGGGTGAAGGAACTAGGCAAAATGGTGCCGTAACTTCGGGAGAAGGCACGCTGATATGTAGGTGAAGTGGTTTACCCATGGAGCTGAAATCAGTCGAAGATACCAGCTGGCTGCAACTGTTTATTAAAAACACAGCACTGTGCAAACACGAAAGTGGACGTATACGGTGTGACGCCTGCCCGGTGCCGGAAGGTTAATTGATGGGGTTATCCGTAAGGAGAAGCTCTTGATCGAAGCCCCGGTAAACGGCGGCCGTAACTATAACGGTCCTAAGGTAGCGAAATTCCTTGTCGGGTAAGTTCCGACCTGCACGAATGGCGTAATGATGGCCAGGCTGTCTCCACCCGAGACTCAGTGAAATTGAACTCGCTGTGAAGATGCAGTGTACCCGCGGCAAGACGGAAAGACCCCGTGAACCTTTACTATAGCTTGACACTGAACACTGGTCCTTGATGTGTAGGATAGGTGGGAGGCTTTGAAGTGTGGACGCCAGTCTGCATGGAGCCATCCTTGAAATACCACCCTTTAATGGCTGGTGTTCTAACGTAGACCCGTGATCCGGGTTGCGGACAGTGTCTGGTGGGTAGTTTGACTGGGGCGGTCTCCTCCTAAAGAGTAACGGAGGAGCACGAAGGTTAGCTAATCCTGGTCGGACATCAGGAGGTTAGTGCAAAGGCATAAGCTAGCTTGACTGCGAGAGTGACGGCTCGAGCAGGTGCGAAAGCAGGTCTTAGTGATCCGGTGGTTCTGAATGGAAGGGCCATCGCTCAACGGATAAAAGGTACTCCGGGGATAACAGGCTGATACCGCCCAAGAGTTCATATCGACGGCGGTGTTTGGCACCTCGATGTCGGCTCATCACATCCTGGGGCTGAAGTAGGTCCCAAGGGTATGGCTGTTCGCCATTTAAAGTGGTACGCGAGCTGGGTTTAGAACGTCGTGAGACAGTTCGGTCCCTATCTGCCGTGGGCGCTGGAGAATTGAGGGGGGCTGCTCCTAGTACGAGAGGACCGGAGTGGACGCATCACTGGTGTTCGGGTTGTCATGCCAATGGCATTGCCCGGTAGCTAAATGCGGAAGAGATAAGTGCTGAAAGCATCTAAGCACGAAACTTGCCCCGAGATGAGTTCTCCCTGACTCCTTGAGAGTCCTGAAGGAACGTTGAAGACGACGACGTTGATAGGTCGGGTGTGTAAGTGTAGCGATACATTGAGCTAACCGATACTAATGAACCGTGAGGCTTAACCTTACAACGCCGAAGATGTTTTGGCGAAAGACAGAGACAATATTCAGCCTGATTACAGATTAGATTGACATGCAAAAGCGTGTTGATAAACAGAATTTGCCTGGCGGCTGTAGCGCGGTGGTCCCACCTGACCCCATGCCGAACTCAGAAGTGAAACGCCGTAGCGCCGATGGTAGTGTGGGGTCTCCCCATGCGAGAGTAGGGAACTGCCAGGCATCAAATTGCAGTAAACCGGGATGAAGAATCCGGGTGGTGACAAAGAAATTCGGTGGAGCGGTAGTTCAGTTGGTTAGAATACCTGCCTGTCACGCAGGGGGTCGCGGGTTCGAGTCCCGTCCGTTCCGCCACTTATTAGAAAATTAAGCCTGCTACTAAGCAGGCTTAATGATAAGAAGATTTAGGGGCGTAGCTCAGTTGGTAGAGCACCGGTCTCCAAAACCGGGTGTCGCGAGTTCGAGTCTCTCCGCCCCTGCCAGAAACAATCCTTAGCATTATTGCTAAGGATTTTTTTTTACCTGTAATTTGAGTTTTTCCTTCTTTCTATTTTACTCCCGGCATCCTTGCCAGCATTTTCCTTAATCTTCCAGAATATTCGTTCTCAGCAGATCGCAAATCAGCGCATGTTTATCGCTATTTTGCAGCCAAACTGCATATAACGGGCGTGAAAGCGTTGTACTGTCGGTAACCGTATGGAGATCGCTTTTACCTTTAGCCCAGCTGACCGGTAGCCAGCTAAAACCTTTGAGGACTGAAAGTTGCTGCCTGGCTAATTCTGCCGAACTGGTGGTAAGTACCGGCACTTCATCTCCCGCAATCAATCCAGCCTCGTGTTGCTGAAAGTCAGGTCCCCATTCCAGACGCAGATAATTCAGTTCATCTTTGGTTTGTGAAGGAGAACTGCAATAGAGCGCCAGCGTGAAATATCCCAACAGTTGGCTGCTAAATTCGTCCATTTTGGGCGTTTCGGTAGTAATCAATAGATCAAGCTGTCGTTCATGAAGCTGTTTTACTAACGACTGTCGCTGCGCGATCCTCGCTTCAAATTGCAGGCTGGATTGTGGCTCCTGGGATTGGTACAAACGCCCCAGCCAGCCATTAAGCATGCATTCCCAGAGGGATGCGCTGGCACCAATAGAAAACTCGTTATGCCGCGAGGTATTCGCAACCTCCTTACGTGCTGCTTGCCACGTATTCATCAGCGTTTCAGCGTAAGGTAATAATTTTTCACCTGCAGCGGTTAAACGGATATTGTTTCTGTGTCGGGTGAACAGGTTTACACCCAATTGATTTTCCAGTTGTCTGATCCGGAAACTAACCGCTGATTGGGTCAGATAGAGCGCTTCAGCAGCCCTGCCAAAGTGGCGTGTCCGGCTAACTTCCAGGAAAGTTTTTAACAATTCCGTATCCACAACTCGCTCCATAAAATTATTTGTCGTTATGATTTAAATCTTTTGTTTGACGCTCTGTCAAGCGTAACTAATACTCCGCGCCATAAATAGCTCGGCCAAAGAATTAGGAGCGTGCAGGATGGCGGAAAGCTTTACGACGACTAATCGATATTTCGATAATAAATATTATCCCCGCGGATTCTCCCGTCATGGTGATTTCACCATTAAAGAAGCACAACTGCTTGAGCGTCACGGTTATGCTTTCAACGAGCTGGATCTGGGCAAGCGTGAGCCGGTAACGGAAGAAGAAAAACTGTTTGTTGCGGTATGCCGTGGTGAGCGCGAACCGGTTACCGAAGCTGAACGTGTGTGGTCCAAATACATGACGCGCATTAAGCGTCCAAAACGCTTCCACACGCTGTCTGGCGGGAAACCTCAGGTGGAAGGTGCGGAAGACTACACCGAATCTGATGATTAATAAAAAAGGGCGAAAGCCCTTTTTTTATGCCAGTAGTTTCTGCAAATGAATGAGTAATCTGTCTATCGCCCGATACCCAACAGCCTCCTGTAAGTGCTGGCGAGATATATGGTCAGATTGTTCTATATCCGCGATCGTTCGAGCGACCTTTATCAGGCGTAACCAGGCGCGGATGGATAATCCGAGATGCGCGAGCGTTTCTTCAAGCCACTGCGCATCGTCGCTACGCAATGGACAGTATTTATGGATATCCTGACTGTCCAGATGCGCATTTAACTTATTCTGCCGCTGATACTGACGCTCTCGTGCTGCCATAACGCGTTGCTTCACCGTTGCGCTATCTTCCCCTTTTACCTGGCTCTGGCTGAGTATGCCGGGCGGCGGTAAGGGGATTTCGAGGGAGAGATCGAAGCGGTCAAGAAATGGACCTGATAATCGATTGAGGTAGCGTAGTGTCTGCTCTGGGGTACAGCGGTTATGGTTCCCCTGATAATGTCCTGTTGGGCTGGGATTCATGGCAGCAATAAGCTGAAAACGCGCGGGGTAAGTTATTTTTGCCCGAGCGCGGGATAAATGAATCTGCCCGGACTCAATGGGCTCTCGCAGTGCATCCAGCGTGCGCCGCTCAAACTCGGGAAGTTCATCCAGAAACAGTATGCCGTTATGCGCCAGAGATATCTCGCCTGGCGCAGGAATAGAGCCTCCACCGACCATGGCGGTTAATGAAGCACTGTGATGCGGCGAACGAAAAGGGCGTTGTTTCCACTGTTTTTGTAGCGTGTCGGAATTGACCAGACTTAGAATCGCGGCGCTTTCCAGTGCCTCATCATTGCTCAGTGGCGGAAGCAATCCTCTCAGGCGACTGGCCAGCATGGTCTTACCCGTTCCCGGCGGCCCGATGAGTAAGAGGTTATGACCGCCAGCTGCGGTAAGTTCCAGTCCGCGTTTACCTTGTTCCTGGCCGATAACATCGCTCAGATCATCTGCTAATGCGCAGGGGGTAAAATCTGCCGATGATGGTCTGTCTAAATCATGCTTACCTTCGAGAAATGCGCATACAGCCTGTAGATGATCGGCAATAAGGCACCCTTCACCGTGTATCAGTCCCACTTCAGCTGCATTCTCTTTTGCGACAATAATTCTCCTGCCTGCGCGAATAGCTTCAGTTGCACTTGATATCGCACCGGGAACGCCGCGTAACGCGCCTGTAAGCGCTAATTCGCCTACCAGCTCATATGTATCGAGGTTATGGGTTGTAAGCTGCTCAGACGCTGCCAGAAGCGCAACTGCGATAGGTAAATCATATCGTCCCCCTTCTTTCGGGAGATCGGCCGGAGCGAGGTTTATGGTTATCTTCTTCGCCGGGAATTCATAACCGCTATTAATAATCGCACTGCGAACCCGATCGCGGGCTTCTTTTACCGTTGTTTCGGGTAATCCCACCATGGTTAAACCAGGCAAACCATTACTGATATGTACCTCGATGGTAATAGCTGGCGCATTCACGCCCAGCGCAGCGCGTGTGTGAACAATCGATAGTGACATAAGCCCTCCTGATGAAAGCATTATGTCGCAATACATCGCGGCAAGATTTCACATAATTACGGTTTTTAGAGGCTTATTCCCGTGTTTTTATGTAGCTCAATACTGCTTGCATAAAGCCTGGAATAGCGCCCGCAAACGCTTTTGAATAACGTTTTTAGTAGGGAACGGGTTGCCGAGAATCACCTGAAACGTGAAATATTTTCACTTTTGATTTTTTGTATAAAAAACAATGATATTTATCTAAACCGTTAACGGCGTCAGAAAAACGAATAAAAAAATATCTTGTGTCATTTGCAAATTCTATGGTAACTCTTTAGGTATTCCTTCGAACAAGATGCAAGAAAATACAAAAATGACAGCCCTTCTACGAGTGATTAGCCTGGTCGTGATTAGCGTGGTGGTGATTATTATCCCACCGTGCGGGGCTGCACTTGGACGAGGAAAGGCTTAGAAAACAAGCCTTAACGAACTAAGACCCCCGCACCGAAAGGTCCGGGGGTTTTTTTTGACCTTAAAAACATACATGAGGAGCAGAAAGTGAGCGGTAGCATAAAATTCTGTTTCTCAAGATTTACGGCGGGGATGTAACTATGAATGGGGCACAGTGGGTGGTACATGCGTTGCGTGCACAAGGGGTTCAAACCGTCTTTGGTTATCCTGGTGGCGCAATTATGCCGGTTTACGATGCGTTGTATGACGGCGGCGTAGAACACCTGTTGTGCCGACACGAGCAGGGCGCGGCAATGGCGGCAATTGGCTATGCCCGTGCGACCGGTAAAACCGGCGTGTGTATCGCCACTTCAGGTCCTGGCGCTACCAACCTGATCACCGGACTCGCCGATGCGCTGTTAGATTCTGTTCCTGTGGTGGCGATCACCGGTCAGGTGGCCTCACCTTTCATCGGAACGGATGCGTTCCAGGAAGTGGACGTTCTCGGTATGTCTTTGTCCTGCACCAAACACAGTTTCCTGGTGCAGTCACTGGAAGAGCTGCCGCGCATCATGGCAGAGGCTTTCGCTGTGGCGAACTCCGGTCGTCCGGGTCCGGTTCTGGTTGATATCCCGAAAGACATCCAGCTGGCCAGCGGTACGCTGGAGCCGTATTTTACGACCGTCGAAAATGTAGAGGTTTTCCCGCACGCGGATGTTGAGCAGGCACGTAAAATGCTGGCGCAGGCGCAAAAACCGATCCTGTACGTCGGTGGCGGCGTTGGTATGGCGCAGGCGGTCCCGGCCCTGCGTGAATTTATCGCGGTAACCCAAATGCCGGTCGCCTGCACGTTGAAGGGGCTGGGCGCAGTAGAAGCTTACTACCCATACTATTTGGGTATGTTGGGAATGCATGGCACTAAAGCGGCAAATTTCGCGGTGCAAGAATGTGATTTACTGATTGCAGTGGGTGCGCGTTTTGATGACCGGGTGACCGGCAAGCTGAATACCTTCGCACCGAACGCCAGCGTGATCCACATGGATATTGACCCGGCGGAAATGAACAAACTGCGCCAGGCGCACGTCGCCCTGCAGGGTGATTTAAATTCTCTGCTGCCGGCATTGCAGCAATCTCTGAAGATTGACGCATGGCGTCAGCATAGCGCTGAACTGCGCACAGAGCATACCTGGCGCTATGATCATCCCGGTGAGGCTATCTACGCGCCACTGTTGTTGAAGCAGTTGTCCGATCGCAAACCCACAGACAGCGTAGTGACAACGGATGTTGGTCAGCATCAGATGTGGTCGGCGCAGCATATGACCTACACCCGCCCGGAAAATTTCATCACCTCAAGCGGCCTGGGTACGATGGGCTTTGGCCTGCCAGCAGCGGTTGGTGCGCAGGTTGCTCGCCCGAACGATACGGTAATCTGTATCTCCGGTGACGGCTCCTTCATGATGAATGTACAGGAGCTGGGCACCGTAAAACGCAAGCAATTGCCGCTGAAAATAGTCTTACTCGACAACCAGCGGTTAGGCATGGTGCGACAATGGCAGCAGCTGTTTTTCCAGGAACGTTATAGCGAAACCACCCTTACCGATAACCCCGATTTCCTCATGTTGGCCAGCGCCTTCGGCATACCAGGTCAACACATCACCCGTAAAGACCAGGTTGAAGCGGCACTCGACACCATGCTGAACAGCGAGGGGCCATACCTGCTTCATGTCTCAATCGACGAACTTGAGAATGTCTGGCCTCTGGTACCACCAGGTGCCAGTAACTCAGAAATGCTGGAGAAATTATCATGATGCAACATCAGGTCGCCGTTGAGGCTCGTTTCAATCCGGAAACGTTAGAACGTGTTTTACGCGTGGTACGCCATCGTGGTTTTCAGGTGTGCTCCATGAATATGGAAGCCGCCAGCGATGCGCAAAATATAAATATCGAATTGACCGTTGCCAGCCCCCGGTCGGTCGACTTACTGTTTAGTCAGTTAAGTAAACTGGTAGACGTTGCACATGTTGCTATCTGCCAGAGCACAACCACATCACAACAAATCCGCGCCTGAGCGCAAAAGGAAGAAAAATGACGACGAAAAAAGCTGATTACATTTGGTCTAATGGCGAGATGATTCGTTGGGAAGACGCGAAGGTCCACGTGATGTCCCACGCGCTGCACTACGGTACTTCAGTATTCGAAGGCATCCGTTGCTACGATTCTCACAAAGGGCCGGTGGTGTTCCGTCATCGCGAACATATGCAGCGTCTGCGTGATTCAGCCAAGATCTATCGTTTTCCGGTTTCTCAGAGCGTTGATGAGCTGATGGAAGCTTGCCGCGAGGTGATTCGTAAAAACAATCTGACCAGCGCCTATATCCGTCCGCTAGTGTTTGTTGGCGACGTGGGGATGGGCGTTAACCCGCCAGCGGGATACACCACTGACGTGATCATCGCCGCGTTCCCGTGGGGCGCTTACCTCGGTGCTGAAGCACTGGAGCAGGGGATCGACGCGATGGTTTCTTCCTGGAACCGCGTTGCGCCGAACACCATCCCTACTGCTGCTAAAGCGGGCGGTAACTATCTGTCTTCGCTGCTGGTGGGTAGCGAAGCGCGTCGTCATGGCTATCAGGAAGGCATTGCGCTGGATGTGAATGGTTACATCTCCGAAGGTGCGGGCGAAAACCTGTTTGAAGTAAAAGACGGTATTCTGTTTACCCCGCCGTTTACCTCTTCTGCACTGCCGGGTATTACCCGTGACGCGATCATTAAGCTGGCGAAAGATCTCGATATCGAAGTGCGTGAGCAGGTGCTGTCCCGTGAATCACTGTACCTGGCCGACGAAGTGTTCATGTCCGGTACCGCGGCTGAAATCACCCCAGTACGCAGTGTCGATGGTATCCAGGTGGGCGAAGGCCGCTGCGGTCCGGTCACCAAACGCATCCAGCAGGCCTTCTTTGGCCTCTTCACCGGTGAAACGGAAGATAAATACGGCTGGTTGGATTCAGTAAACCAATAACAAAATTAATATTCCCCCAAAATAATTCACGTTGCAGGAAGACGGCAACGCAGCAAGTCCCAGGAGCTTACTGTAGTAAGTGACTGGGGTGAGCGAGGCGGTCAACGCACCTGCGGCGTGAAGTATGAAGGGGAAAGACAGACGGGAGTTAATCAAGCATGCCTAAGTATCGTTCTGCTACCACCACCCACGGCCGCAATATGGCGGGTGCCCGCGCATTGTGGCGCGCTACCGGGATGACCGATGATGACTTCGGCAAACCGATTATCGCTGTGGTGAACTCCTTTACCCAGTTTGTGCCGGGTCACGTCCACCTGCGCGATCTCGGTAAGCTGGTTGCCGAACAAATCGAAGCCTCAGGCGGCGTGGCGAAAGAGTTCAACACCATTGCTGTGGATGATGGTATCGCCATGGGCCATGGCGGCATGCTGTATTCACTGCCGTCGCGTGAGCTGATCGCTGACTCCGTTGAGTACATGGTTAACGCCCACTGCGCTGATGCGATGGTCTGCATCTCCAACTGCGACAAAATCACCCCCGGGATGTTAATGGCCTCTTTGCGCCTGAATATTCCGGTGATCTTTGTTTCCGGCGGTCCGATGGAAGCCGGGAAAACCAAGCTCTCTGACCAAATCATCAAGCTTGACCTGGTTGATGCGATGATTCAGGGCGCTGACCCGAAAGTTTCCGACTCACAAAGCGAGCAGGTTGAGCGTTCCGCTTGCCCAACCTGCGGCTCCTGTTCCGGTATGTTCACCGCTAACTCGATGAACTGCCTGACCGAAGCGCTGGGCTTGTCGCAGCCGGGTAACGGTTCGCTGTTGGCGACTCACGCCGACCGTAAAGAACTGTTCCTCAACGCAGGTAAGCGCATCGTCGAGCTGACCAAACGCTATTACGAGCAGGATGATGCCTCCGCCCTGCCGCGCAACATTGCCAGCAAAGCGGCGTTTGAGAACGCCATGACGCTGGATATCGCCATGGGCGGTTCCACCAATACCGTTCTGCACCTGCTGGCGGCCGCGCAGGAAGCGGAAATCGACTTCACCATGAGTGATATCGACAAGCTGTCCCGCAAAGTCCCGCAGCTGTGTAAGGTGGCGCCGAGCACGCAGAAATACCATATGGAAGACGTACACCGCGCAGGCGGCGTTCTGGGTATTTTAGGCGAACTGGATCGTGCCGGACTGCTGAACCGCGACGTGAAAAACGTGCTGGGTCTGACTTTGCCGCAAACGCTTGATCGGTATGACGTGATGTTGACCAAAGACGACGCGGTGAAAAAAATGTTCCGTGCCGGCCCGGCCGGCATTCGTACTACCCAGGCATTCTCACAGGATTGCCGTTGGGATACGCTGGATGACGACCGCGCTGAAGGCTGCATTCGCTCGCTGGAGCACGCTTATAGCAAAGACGGCGGTCTGGCAGTTCTGTACGGTAACTTCGCGGAAAACGGCTGTATTGTAAAAACCGCAGGCGTGGATGACAGCATCCTGAAATTCACCGGCCCGGCAAAAGTGTATGAAAGCCAGGACGATGCGGTTGAAGCCATCCTCGGCGGTAAAGTGGTGGCTGGCGACGTGGTTGTCATTCGCTACGAAGGGCCGAAAGGCGGACCAGGCATGCAGGAAATGCTCTACCCAACCACCTTCCTGAAATCGATGGGCCTCGGTAAGGCTTGCGCGCTGATTACCGACGGTCGTTTCTCCGGCGGTACTTCGGGGCTTTCCATTGGTCACGTTTCTCCGGAAGCGGCCAGCGGCGGTAATATCGCGATTATCGAAGATGGTGACATGATTGCCATCGATATCCCGAATCGTGGCATTCAATTGCAACTGAGTGATGCGGAAATCGCTGCGCGCCGTGAAGCGCAGGAAGCTCGCGGTGACAAAGCCTGGACGCCAAAAGATCGTCAGCGTCAGGTCTCCTTTGCACTGCGCGCCTACGCCAGCCTGGCAACCAGTGCCGACAAAGGTGCGGTGCGCGATAAGTCGAAGCTCGGGGGATAATGATCATGGCGGATTCACAACCTCTATCCGGCGCTCCTGAGGGCGCCGAGTATCTCAGAGCGGTACTGCGTGCGCCGGTATACGAAGCGGCACAGGTAACGCCGCTACAGAAAATGGAAAAACTCTCTTCGCGCCTCGACAACGTCATTCTGGTGAAGCGCGAAGACCGTCAACCCGTTCACAGCTTCAAGCTACGCGGTGCCTATGCCATGATGGCGAGCTTGACCGAAGAACAAAAAGCGCATGGCGTCATTACCGCATCGGCTGGTAATCATGCTCAGGGCGTCGCTTTCTCCTCTGCGCGATTAGGCGTGAAGGCGCTGATTGTCATGCCAACGGCTACCGCCGATATCAAAGTCGACGCCGTTCGCAGCTTCGGCGGAGAAGTGCTGCTGCACGGCGCGAACTTTGATGAAGCCAAAGCCAAAGCGATTGAATTGTCGCAGCAGCAGGGGTTTACCTGGGTGCCGCCGTTCGATCATCCGATGGTGATTGCCGGGCAGGGCACGCTGGCGCTGGAGCTGCTCCAGCAGGACGCGCATCTCGATCGCGTATTTGTGCCAGTTGGTGGTGGCGGATTAGCGGCAGGTGTTGCGGTGCTAATTAAACAGCTGATGCCGCAAATCAAAGTGATTGCCGTGGAAGCCGAAGATTCGGCCTGTCTGAAAGCGGCGCTGGATGCCGGTCATCCGGTGGATCTGCCGCGAGTGGGTCTCTTTGCCGAAGGCGTGGCGGTGAAACGTATTGGTGATGAAACCTTCCGTCTGTGCCAGGAATATCTCGACGATATTATTACCGTGGATAGCGATGCTATTTGCGCGGCAATGAAAGACCTGTTCGAGGATGTACGTGCGGTGGCGGAGCCTTCCGGGGCACTGGCGCTGGCGGGGATGAAAAAATACATCGCCCAGCATAATATTCGCGGCGAGCGCCTGGCGCATGTTCTTTCCGGCGCTAACGTTAACTTCCACGGCCTGCGCTACGTTTCCGAACGTTGCGAGCTGGGGGAACAGCGCGAAGCCTTGCTGGCCGTGACCATCCCGGAAGAAAAGGGCAGCTTCCTGAAGTTTTGCCAACTGCTGGGCGGGCGCTCGGTGACCGAGTTTAACTACCGCTTTGCTGATGCGAAAGACGCCTGCATTTTTGTCGGCGTACGTCTGAGTCGTGGGCTGGAAGAGCGTAAGGAAATCCTGCAACTGCTCAATGAGGGCGGCTATAGCGTGGTGGATCTGTCCGATGACGAGATGGCGAAGCTACACGTGCGCTATATGGTCGGTGGACGTCCGTCGAAACCCTTACAGGAACGTCTTTATAGCTTCGAATTTCCGGAGTCGCCGGGGGCGTTGCTCAAATTCCTGCATACCCTGGGGACGCACTGGAATATTTCATTGTTCCACTATCGCAGTCACGGCACTGACTATGGTCGTGTGCTGGCGGCGTTTGAGTTGGGTGAACACGATCCTGATTTCGAAACGCGGCTGAATGAACTGGGTTATGACTGTCATGATGAAACACATAACCCGGCGTTCAGGTTCTTCCTAGCGGGTTAACGACAGCCATTAAAAAAGGGTTCATGTAAAAACATGAACCCTTTTTGCTACTGTATCAGCAGATTACAGCGTGATAACGTCGAATTCGACTTCGGTATTCACGTCAGCATCGTAATCCACACCGTCGAGGGCAAAACCGAACAGATTCAGGAATTCCTGCTTGTATCCTGCATAGTCAGTTTCTTGCGCCAGGTTTTCGGTAGTGATCAGCGGCCACAGATCGCGACATGCCTGCTGAATGTCGTCACGCAGTTCCCAGTCATCCATACGGATACGCTGGTTGTCATCAAGCGCCACTTTATCGCCGTACAGGCTGGTGGTCATCAGACGGTTGATCTGCTCAATACAACCTTCGTGAATCCCCTGCGCTTTCATCAGCTTGAAGACCATGGAGATGTACAGTGGCATTACCGGAATCGCAGAAGATGCCTGGGTGATAACGGACTTCAGTACGGCAACGTTAGCGGAACCGTTCAGCGGTGCCAGCTGGTTACGCAGTTCTCCCGCCGCGCGATCGAGGTCTTCTTTCGCTTTGCCCAGCGCGCCGTGCCAGTAGATTGGCCAGGTCAGGTCGGTACCGATGTAGGAGTAGGCTACGGTTTTCACGCCATCAGCCAGCACGCCCGCTTCGCTCAGCGCGCCCATCCACAGTTCCCAGTCTTCGCCGCCCATGACGGTGACGGTGTTCTGAACTTCTTCTTCGGTAGCCGGCTCAATGCTGGCGGTGATGATCTGATCTTTGTTGGTATCGATCGCTTTAGAAGTGTAAACCTCACCGATTGGCTTCAGCGCTGAACGGACGATTTCACCGGTTTTCGGCATTTTACGCACTGGGGAAGCCAGTGAGTAAACCACCAGGTCAATCTGACCCAGGTCTTCTTTGATCAGTTTGATCACTTCATCACGGCATTCGTCAGAGAACGCATCGCCGTTAATGCTTTTGGAGTACAGACCTTCACGCTTGGCCGCTTCGTCGAAAGCTGCAGAGTTATACCAGCCTGCGGAACCTGGTTTGGTATCCGTGCCCGGTTTTTCGAAAAATACGCCGATAGTGGCGGCACCGCTGCCAAAGGCGGCGGAAATTCTGGAAGCCAGACCGTAACCGGTGGAAGCACCGATCACCAGCACGCGAGACGGGCCGTTCTCGATTTTCCCGTTCTGCTTAACATACTCGATCTGCTTTTCCACGTTGACTTTGCAGCCAGTCGGATGGGTCGTTGTACAGATGAATCCACGAATTTTTGGTTTGATTATCATAATGATGGCTAATTAAGTTTGTATTTTCGCTGTCAAGTGCGCAATGACACCGTCTGTTCTGGCCTGCTTAACGCGATGGTTAACAAGCCCCCCACTACAATGGATCACGACATTATACAGAAAAGGAGCGCCAATACTGAATCTACCACTGATTTTAGACCTGACGCTGGCGCTACTCTGCGGATTTACGTTCCAGAACAATCTTCCAAAACGCGTCGATCAGCGGTTCATGCAGCCGCTTTTTCGGCGCGCAGACGCCAAGCTCGAACGGTGTTTTTTCGTCACTGCGCTCTAAAATCATCACGCGATTACGTACCGGCTCCGGGCTGTTTTCTAGCACCACTTCCGGCAGCAGCGCCACGCCGCAGCCCAGTGCTACCATTGAGACCATCGCTTCGTGGCCACCCACCGTGGCGTAAATCGATGGGTTGCTGATTTTGTGACGGCGGAACCACAGCTCGATACGGCGGCGTACCGGACCTTGATCGGCCATGATAAACGGCACCGTCGACCAGTCTGGCTTATCGACCGATACCTGATTACGCACCGGGCAGGGCAGCGCCGGAGCGATCAACACAACCGTCAGATTCTCCAGCATCGAGAACGCCACCGCGCCAGGCAGTGTTTCGGGCTTACCGGCAATCGCCAGATCGGCTTCACCAGTGACCACTTTGTCCATCGCATCGGCAGCGTCGCCGGTGGTGAGCTTAATTTCCACTGACGGATGCTCGGCGCGGAAACGGTCAAGGATTGGCGGCAGATGGCTGTAGGCGGCAGTTACCGAACAGAAGATATGCAGTTCGCCTGACAGCGACGGCCCTTGTTGATCGAGGGTGTGACGTAACTGCTGGTACTGCAACAGCGTCTGTTGGGCAAACACGCGCAGCTCTTCACCGGCTTCGGTCAGCGTAACCGTGCGGTTATCGCGCACAAACAGCGGCTGGCCGAGGTCTTCTTCGAGGCGCTGAATCTGCCGGGAAAGCGTGGATGGGCTGACGTGCATTGCCCGCGCGCTGCGGCCAAAGTGACGACTTTCAGCCAAATGCAGGAACATTTTCAGATCGCGTAAATCCACAGACGAGCCTCCGATTTTCTACGTTGCATAAATTGCAATGTGACGTTGTGAATATATCAATTTCCGCAATAAATTTCCTGTTGTAATGTGGATTCAATCTCGCAAATACAAATCTGCGAACCGAATAATAAGCACCACAACACAACATCACGGAGTACACCATCATGGCTAACTACTTTAATACACTGAACCTGCGCCAGCAGCTGGCACAGCTGGGTAAATGTCGCTTTATGGGCCGCGACGAATTCGCCGATGGTGCGAGCTACCTTCAGGGTAAAAAAGTGGTCATCGTCGGCTGTGGCGCTCAGGGTCTGAACCAGGGCCTGAACATGCGTGACTCCGGTCTGGATATCTCCTACGCCCTGCGTAAAGAAGCGATTGCTGAGAAGCGTGCTTCCTGGCGTAAAGCGACCGAAAACGGCTTCAAAGTGGGTACCTACGAAGAGCTGATCCCGCAGGCTGATCTGGTGGTTAACCTGACGCCGGACAAGCAGCACTCCGACGTTGTGCGTTCTGTACAGCCGCTGATGAAAGACGGCGCAGCGCTGGGTTACTCCCACGGCTTCAACATCGTGGAAGTGGGCGAGCAGATCCGTAAAGACATCACCGTCGTGATGGTGGCACCGAAATGTCCGGGTACAGAAGTGCGTGAAGAGTACAAACGTGGTTTCGGCGTACCTACGCTGATCGCCGTTCACCCGGAAAACGATCCGAAAGGCGAAGGCATGGCGATTGCTAAAGCCTGGGCTGCGGCTACTGGCGGTCACCGTGCGGGTGTGCTGGAGTCCTCCTTCGTTGCGGAAGTGAAATCTGATCTGATGGGTGAGCAGACTATCCTGTGCGGTATGCTGCAGGCCGGTTCTCTGCTGTGCTTCGATAAGCTGGTGGAAGAGGGTACTGACCCGGCATATGCTGAAAAACTGATTCAGTTCGGCTGGGAAACCATCACCGAAGCGCTGAAGCAGGGCGGCATCACCCTGATGATGGACCGTCTGTCTAACCCGGCGAAACTGCGTGCTTACGCGCTGTCCGAACAGCTGAAAGAGATCATGGCACCGCTGTTCCAGAAACACATGGATGACATCATCTCCGGTGAATTCTCTTCCGGTATGATGGCTGACTGGGCTAACGACGATAAGAAACTGCTGACCTGGCGTGAAGAGACCGGCAAAACCGCGTTCGAAACCGCTGCCCAGTTCGACGGTAAAATCGGCGAGCAGGAATACTTTGATAAAGGCGTTCTGATGATTGCGATGGTGAAAGCGGGCGTTGAGCTGGCGTTCGAAACTATGGTGGATTCCGGCATCATCGAAGAATCTGCTTACTACGAATCACTGCACGAACTGCCGTTGATCGCCAACACCATTGCCCGTAAGCGTCTGTACGAAATGAACGTGGTTATCTCTGATACCGCAGAATACGGCAACTACCTGTTCTCTTACGCTTGCGTACCGCTGCTGAAAGAGTTCATGACCACCCTGCAGACCGGCGACCTGGGCAAAGCGATTGCTGAAGGCGCGGTAGACAACGCGCAGCTGCGTGACGTGAACGATGCGATTCGCGGCCATGCTATCGAGAAAGTGGGCCAGAAACTGCGTGGCTACATGACCGATATGAAGCGCATTGCGGTCGCAGGCTAATAAATCTTGTCGGGTGGCGCTTCGCTTACCCGACCTACAAAATCGTAAAATGTAGGCCGGGTAAGGCGTAGCCGCCACCCGGCTTTTTTAGTTACGGTACAGCACTTTAATGATGTGGTAGCCGAACTGAGTGTGCAGCGGGCCGATTGGCTCCAGCACAGGGCAGGAAAAGACCACTTTGTCGAATGCCGGAACCATCTGGCCCTGACGGAATTCGCCCAAATCACCGCCGCGTTTGCCTGATGGGCAGATGGAGTGTTTTTTCGCCAGTTTGCCGAAGTCGGCGCCGTTTTTAATCTGCTCCAGAAGATCCAGTGCCAGTTTCTCTTCTTTAACAAGGATATGCACTGCTGCTGCTGTTTTTGCCATGATCGTGCCTTGAGTGGGGTGGTTAAGGCTGGCTATACTACCACGCTGTTATTCTCCCCTCCCGACTTTCATGAGTGACCCTTTATGCGTTTGAACCCCGGACAACAACAAGCCGTCGAATTCGTCACCGGACCTTGCCTGGTGCTGGCGGGAGCGGGTTCCGGCAAGACGCGTGTTATCACCAACAAAATTGCCCATCTGATCCGTGAATGTGGCTATCAGGCACGACATATTGCGGCAGTGACCTTTACCAATAAGGCTGCGCGCGAGATGAAAGAGCGCGTGGCAC
Organism: Citrobacter sp. Cpo103; assembly: GCF_030332605.1. Classification (NCBI taxonomy): domain Bacteria; kingdom Pseudomonadati; phylum Pseudomonadota; class Gammaproteobacteria; order Enterobacterales; family Enterobacteriaceae; genus Citrobacter; species Citrobacter sp. Cpo103. Next base: position 18,073 of record NZ_JAOWHO010000035.1, read on the forward strand.
AAACGCTGGGTCGTAAAGAGGCGCGTGGGTTGATGATCTCCACCTTCCACACCCTGGGACTGGATATCATTAAGCGTGAATACGCGGCGTTGGGGATGAAGTCTAACTTCTCGTTGTTTGACGATACTGACCAGGTGGCCTTGCTTAAGGAACTGACCGAAGGGCTAATCGAAGACGATAAGCTTATTCTCCAGCAGCTGATCTCGACGATCTCCAACTGGAAAAACGATCTGATGACGCCAGCGCAGGCGGCAGCCAGCGCAAAGGGCGAGCGCGATCGTATTTTTGCCCACTGCTATGGTCTGTATGACGCGCATATGAAGGCGTGCAACGTCCTCGATTTTGACGATCTGATCCTGCTTCCCACGCTGCTGCTACAGCGCAATGAAGAAGTACGTGAGCGCTGGCAAAACAGAATCCGCTACCTGCTGGTGGATGAATATCAGGATACTAACACCAGCCAGTACGAGCTGGTGAAGTTGCTGGTAGGGAAACGTGCGCGCTTTACCGTCGTGGGTGATGACGATCAGTCGATCTACTCCTGGCGCGGCGCCCGTCCGCAGAACCTGGTACTGTTGAGCAAAGATTTTCCGGCTTTGCAGGTGGTGAAGCTGGAGCAAAACTACCGTTCATCAGGTCGCATCCTTAAGGCGGCGAACATCCTCATTGCGAACAATCCACACGTCTTTGAAAAGCGGCTCTTTTCCGAGCTGGGTTACGGTGCTGAGCTGAAGGTACTAAGTGCCAATAATGAAGAGCACGAAGCGGAACGCGTGACCGGGGAATTAATTGCCCATCACTTTGTGAACAAGACTCAATATAAAGACTACGCCATCCTGTATCGCGGCAACCATCAGTCACGCGTGTTCGAAAAGTTTCTAATGCAGAACCGTATCCCGTACAAAATTTCCGGCGGAACATCGTTCTTCTCGCGTCCGGAAATTAAAGATCTGCTGGCCTACCTGCGTGTGCTGAGCAACCCGGATGACGACAGCGCATTTTTGCGCATCGTAAACACGCCAAAGCGTGAAATCGGTCCGGCTACGCTGCAAAAGTTGGGTGAATGGGCGATGACGCGTAATAAAAGCCTGTTTACCGCCAGCTTTGATATGGGGCTTAGCCAGACACTGACCGGGCGCGGGTATGACTCTCTGACCCGCTTTACGCACTGGCTGGGTGAAATTCAGCGCCTGGCGGAGCGCGAACCGGTTGCCGCTGTGCGCGATCTTATTCACGGTATTGATTACGAATCCTGGCTGTATGAAACCTCGCCGAGCCCGAAAGCGGCTGAAATGCGTATGAAAAACGTCAATACGCTGTTCAGCTGGATGACGGAGATGCTGGAAGGCAGTGAGCTGGAAGAGCCAATGACCCTGACCCAGGTCGTTACCCGCTTTACTCTGCGCGACATGATGGAACGTGGAGAGAGTGAAGAAGAGCTGGATCAGGTGCAATTGATGACGCTGCATGCCTCCAAAGGGCTGGAGTTCCCGTACGTGTTTATGGTGGGAATGGAAGAAGGATTTTTGCCGCACCAGAGCAGTATCGATGAAGACAATATCGACGAAGAACGTCGTCTGGCTTACGTAGGGATTACGCGTGCACAGAAAGAACTCATCTTCACGCTGTGTAAAGAGCGTCGTCAGTACGGTGAGCTGGTGCGTCCGGAACCGAGTCGTTTCCTGCTGGAGCTGCCACAGGATGACGTTATCTGGGAGCAAGAGCGTAAAGTGGTGAGCGCTGAGGAGCGGATGCAAAAAGGGCAGGCCAGCATCGCTAATATTCGGGCAATGATGGCGAAAGCCAAAGCGAAGTAGGTATTTTGTAGGCCGGATACGTGTAAACGCGCGCTATCCGGCAACCAACATCTAATGAACGTCCAGTGGCCAGTGGACATAGCTTTGCCACTGACTTTCCTGATCGATTAACTCTTTACCCAGCGGATGATGTTCCAGCCAGCCTTCTGGTAGCGTGACCGTCAGGTGCTCGTTTCTTGCATCCATTTGAATTTCCGGCACAAGATCGTCACGGCGACGGCTGGCGAAGATGATCGCCAAACGTAGCAAACGGCAAAGATGCTCCGCGATGCGCGGTGGCACTGCGTTTTGCTGGTGGAGCGAAGAGAGATCGACGGGATTGGTCTGGTTGAGTAACAGCGTTGCTAGCAGTTTCTTTTGCGCAGGGGTAAAACCCGGGAGATCGAGATTGCGCACCAGATAAGCGGCATGCTGTGGTGCCTGTTTAAAATCAACGCTTAGGCCAATTTCATGCAGCTGACAGGCACTAATCAGTAGTTCGCGGCTAATCGGTTCAAGATGCCACTTTTTTTCTACCTGATCGAGAAATTTAGTCGCTAAATTAGCAACGCGATGTGCTTGCTCTGTATCGACCATAAAGCGACGCTGGATATTGCGTAATGTGCGGCTACGAATATCCTGATCCACCGCCAGGTGCAGCATACCGTAGACCAGACCTTCACGTAATGCGCCGCCGGCCAGGGTCATGCATTGAATGTTCAGTTCGGTGAAAATAGCAATCAGAATGGCCAGCCCGCTGGGGAAAACCAGCGCACGTTCCAGCGTTAACCCTTCGATTTCCAGCTCTTCCAGACGACCGCAGTGAATGGCGCGCTGCTTGAGCTGCTGAAGTTTGGCCAGCGTAATGCGCTCATCCATGCCCTGCGCCATCATGATTTCCTGCAACGCCTGGACGGTACCAGAGGCACCAACGCAAACTTTCCAGCCATGAAAACGCAGTTTGTCGGCGACCGGGCGCAGAACTTCACGTGCGGCCTTCTCTGCCTCGTCAAAGTTTTCCTGTGCCAGATTACGATCGGTAAAATAGCGTTCGAGCCAGGTGACGCAGCCCATCGACAGGCTGAACAGAGAGGTGGTTTGTGCGCCGGAACCGGTGACTAATTCAGTGCTGGCGCCACCAATATCCACAACCAGACGCTGATCGGCACCGCCGGTTGTGTGGGCTACACCTTGATAAATCAGTCGCGCTTCTTCTTCACCGCTAATTACCTGGACAGGGCAGCCAAGGATCTCTTGCGCTTTGGCAATAAACACATCGGCATTTACGGCGATGCGTAATGTTGCCGTGGCGACCACGCGGATTTGTGGATGCGGAATATCCTGCAGACGTTCTGCAAACAAGCGCAAGCATTGCCAGCCGCGCTCCATCGCTTCAACAGAGAGCTCATTGTCACCGTTGAGTCCAGCGGCCAGACGCACTTTGCGTTTGATACGCGTGAGCGTCTGGATGCTTCCTGCCACCTCGCGTACAACCAGCATATGAAAACTATTCGAGCCGAGATCGATTGCCGCATACAGCGAAGTAGAATTCATACACTTCATCCTTCAACCTGTATCTGTGTTGGCTGCGTTCTCTCACCCGAATCACTTACTAAAGTAAGCTCATCGGGATTCGTTTTCTTGCCGCCTTGATACAGGCTGAATGATTTTGTGTAAGGCATAACTTTTCTTAACCTGAACGACGACGATTACGCGGAGCACCACCGGTACGGCGTGGGCCATTGCCTGTACGCGGGCGCGTTAAGCGCAACGGCTTCGGCAGATCGGTCATCAGCGCATCCGGGTTATATTTGCTTACCGGAATCGAGTGGCCGATATAGGTCTCGATTGCGGGTAAATTCAGCGCGTACTCTTCACAGGCCAGGCTGATAGAGTGACCGCTTGCGCCAGCACGTCCGGTACGACCGATTCGGTGAACGTAATCTTCACAGTCATCCGGCAGGTCATAGTTAAATACGTGCGTTACAGCTGGAATATGCAGGCCACGCGCAGCGACATCCGTCGCAACGAGAATGTCGAGATCGCCACGGGTGAACTCATCAAGAATACGCAGACGTTTTTTCTGTGCTACGTCACCGGTCAGCAGACCGACGCGATGACCGTCCGCAGCAAGGCTGCCCCAGATATCTTCACAACGATGCTTGGTGTTAGCAAAAACAATGGCGCGATCTGGCCACTCTTCTTCAATCAGCGTTTGCAGCAAACGCATTTTCTCTTCGTTGGAAGGGTAGAAGAGCTCTTCTTTAATGCGGTGGCCTGTTTTCTGTTCCGGTTCGACTTCAACGTACTCAGCGTTATTCATCTGTTCGAACGCCAGTTCGCGAACGCGGTATGAGAGGGTTGCAGAAAACAGCATGTTCAGACGTTGGGTGGTTGGCGGCATACGACGGAACAGCCAACGGATATCTTTAATAAAGCCCAGATCGTACATACGATCGGCTTCATCCAGCACCACGACCTGAATCGCGCCCAGATTAATGTGGTTCTGTTTTGCATAGTCGATGAGACGACCGGTCGTGCCGATAAGAATATCGACGCCGCTTTCCAGCACTTTCAGTTGTTTATCATAACCGTCGCCGCCATACGCCAGGCCTAATTTCAGACCCGTGGTCTGTGCCAGCGGCTCGGCATCGGCGTGGATCTGCACGGCTAACTCACGCGTTGGCGCCATAATTAACGCACGCGGTTGGTTCACCTTGCGATCGGCAATCGCGGGATGAGAGAGAAGATAATGAAACGTTGACGTCAGGAACGCCATCGTTTTTCCGGTACCGGTTTGCGCCTGCCCGGCAACATCACGACCAGCCAGCGTTAGCGGCAGCGCGAGGGCCTGAATGGGCGTGCAGTTATGAAAGCCTTTGTTTTCAAGGGCTTCTATCACCTTTGGGTGCAGGGCGAAGTCGGAAAACTTCTGTTCTGTTAAATGTGTTTTGCTCATAGTGTGGTAGAATATCAGCTTACTATTGCTTTACGAAAGCGTATCCGGTGAAATAAAGTCAACCTTTAGTTGGTTAATGCTACATCAACACGTCGTTGATTAATGCTACACCAATGCACCAGGCTTATTCCTGTGGAGTTATTATGAGCGATAAAATTATTCACCTGACTGACGACAGTTTTGACACGGATGTACTCAAAGCGGACGGAGCAATCCTCGTTGATTTCTGGGCAGAGTGGTGCGGTCCGTGCAAAATGATCGCTCCGATTCTGGATGAAATCGCTGACGAATATCAGGGCAAACTGACGGTTGCTAAACTGAACATTGACCAAAACCCAGGCACCGCGCCGAAGTATGGTATCCGTGGCATCCCGACCCTGCTGCTGTTTAAAAACGGTGAAGTTGCGGCGACGAAAGTCGGCGCGCTGTCCAAAGGTCAGTTGAAAGAATTCCTCGACGCTAATTTAGCGTAAGGAAGTCTCATGATCGGGCGACCCTACTTCGAAATGATTCGGATGACTGGACGCCCGACTTGAGTCGTGCTAAGTTAGTGTTGACTTCGTATTAAACATACCTTATTAAGTTTGAATCTAGTTATATCCAATACTTCCCGTTGTTTCTCGCGCGAGAAGTGGACAGATTCCTGGCTTGTCACTCAATCCGTCTTGTCGTTTCAGTTCTGCGTACTTTCCTGTGACCAGACAGCGAACAGACATGAGTTGATGGCCGTAAACAGGCATGGATGACCCTGCCATACCATTCACAACATTAAGTTCGAGATTTACCCCAAGTTTAAGAACTCACACCATTATGAATCTTACCGAATTAAAGAATACGCCGGTTTCTGAGCTGATCACTCTCGGCGAAAATATGGGCCTTGAAAACCTGGCTCGTATGCGCAAGCAGGACATTATTTTTGCCATCCTGAAGCAGCACGCAAAGAGTGGCGAAGATATCTTTGGTGACGGTGTGCTGGAGATATTGCAGGATGGATTTGGTTTCCTCCGCTCTGCAGACAGCTCCTACCTCGCCGGTCCTGATGACATCTACGTTTCTCCCAGCCAAATCCGCCGTTTCAACCTCCGCACTGGTGATACCATTTCTGGTAAGATTCGCCCGCCAAAAGAAGGTGAACGCTACTTTGCGCTGTTGAAAGTTAACGAAGTTAACTACGACAAACCAGAAAACGCCCGTAACAAAATCCTCTTTGAGAACTTAACGCCGCTGCACGCAAACTCTCGTCTGCGTATGGAACGTGGTAACGGTTCTACTGAAGACTTAACGGCGCGTGTACTGGATCTGGCATCGCCGATCGGTCGTGGCCAACGTGGTCTGATTGTTGCTCCGCCGAAAGCGGGTAAAACCATGCTGCTGCAGAACATCGCGCAGAGCATTGCATACAATCATCCTGACTGCGTGCTGATGGTGCTGCTGATTGACGAACGTCCGGAAGAAGTTACCGAGATGCAGCGTCTGGTGAAAGGTGAAGTGGTTGCCTCTACCTTTGACGAACCAGCCTCTCGTCACGTTCAGGTTGCGGAAATGGTTATCGAGAAGGCGAAACGTCTGGTTGAACACAAGAAAGACGTTATCATTCTGCTCGACTCCATCACCCGTCTGGCTCGCGCCTACAACACCGTCGTACCGGCTTCCGGTAAAGTACTGACCGGTGGTGTGGACGCCAACGCCCTGCATCGTCCTAAGCGTTTCTTTGGTGCTGCACGTAACGTGGAAGAGGGCGGTAGCCTGACCATCATCGCGACTGCGCTGATTGATACCGGCTCTAAAATGGATGAAGTTATCTACGAAGAGTTTAAAGGTACCGGCAACATGGAACTGCATCTCTCTCGTAAGATTGCTGAAAAACGCGTCTTCCCGGCTATCGACTACAACCGTTCCGGTACCCGTAAAGAAGAGCTGCTCACCACCCAGGAAGAGCTGCAGAAAATGTGGATCCTGCGCAAAATCATCCATCCGATGGGTGAAATCGACGCAATGGAATTCCTCATTAACAAACTGGCGATGACCAAGACCAATGACGACTTCTTCGATATGATGAAGCGTTCCTGATTCGGGCATCATCTGAAAACGCCACGTTTTTACGTGGCGTTTTGCTTTTGTGGATGTAATCTTAACGACACAATAATAATAATCCGGTATGACATACCGCCTGGCGACGAAGGGTTGTAATTCGTATTTTGTGGTTAATAATCATACAGAACCACCTGATATGGAATCGGGTTTCTCTTCTGAATAATCGCCTGGATGGTTATACTTCATATATTGATATTCTTTGAGAGTATGTATAGTGAATTTACTGACAGCAAGTACTGATCTCATCAGTATTTTTTTATTCACAACGCTGTTTCTTTTCTTTGCCCGTAAGGTTGCGAAAAAGATAGGATTGGTGGATAAACCCAACTTCCGCAAACGTCATCAGGGACTGATTCCGTTGGTTGGGGGGATTTCGGTTTACGCAGGCATTTGCTTTACGTTCCTCATCGCCGATTATTATATCCCGCATGCAACTCTCTACCTGGCTTGTGCTGGTGTACTGGTATTTATCGGTGCACTGGACGACCGCTTTGATATCAGTGTAAAAATCCGTGCGACCATCCAGGCTATCATCGGCATCATTATGATGGCGGTAGGTAAGCTCTATCTGTTGAGCCTTGGGTTCATTTTTGGCCCTTGGGAGATGGTGCTCGGTCCTTTTGGCTATTTCCTTACCCTTTTCGCCGTTTGGGCTGCAATTAACGCCTTTAACATGGTGGATGGGATTGATGGTCTGTTAGGCGGGCTATCCAGCGTATCATTCGCCGCAATGGGGCTTATCTTGTGGTTTGACGGCCAGACAAGCCTGGCTATCTGGTGTTTTGCCATGATCGCCGCCATTCTGCCTTACATCATGCTGAACCTGGGTATTCTCGGACGGCGCTATAAGGTCTTTATGGGCGATGCGGGGAGTACGCTGATTGGCTTTACGGTCATCTGGATCCTGCTGGAGACCACTCAAGGTAAAACGCATCCTATTAGTCCGGTCACCGCACTGTGGATTATTGCTATTCCGTTAATGGATATGGTGGCGATCATGTATCGTCGTTTACGTAAAGGCATGAGCCCTTTCTCCCCGGACCGTCAACATATTCACCATTTAATCATGCGTGCCGGGTTTACCTCCCGACAGGCTTTTGTCCTGATTACGCTGGCTGCTGCGATCCTGGCTTCTATCGGCGTGTTGGCTGAATATTCTCGGGTCGTTCCGGAATGGGTGATGCTGGTGCTCTTTTTACTGGCATTTGTCTTGTACGACTATTGTATTAAACGTGCCTGGAAGGTAGCGAGATTTATCAAACGCTGGAAGCGCAAGTTGCGTAGAAACCGTGACAGTAAACCAAACTTAACCAAATAAATTGAGGGTACGATGACACAACCATTACCGGGGGAACATGCCATGAGCGCTGAAAATGAACTGGACATCCGTGGGTTGTTTCGTACTTTGTGGACAGGGAAGGTGTGGATCATCGGTATGGCTCTCGCCTTCGCGTTAGTCGCTCTCGCCTATACGTTTTTTGCTCGTCAGGAGTGGAGCGCGACGGCGATTTCAGACAGGCCAACGGTTAATATGTTGGGCGGCTATTACTCTCAGCAGCAGTTCTTACGTAACCTGGACATCAAGGCCAGTCTTGCATCTGCGGATCAGCCGTCAGTGATGGATGAGGCCTATAAAGAATTTATCATGCAGCTTGCCTCATGGGATACGCGCCGTGAATTCTGGCAGCAGACTGATTATTACAAGCAACGTATGGTGGGTAACAGTAAAGCCGATGCGGCGATGCTGGATGAACTGATTAATAACATTCAGTTTATGCCCGGCGATGCGGTTCGTAATACCAATGACAGCGTGAAGCTGATTGCCGAAACGGCACCTGATGCCAACAATCTGTTGCGTCAGTACGTCGCGTTTGCCAGTCAGCGTGCGGCGCGTCATCTGAACGACGAGTTAAAGGGAGCCTGGGCTGCGCGCACTGTGCAGATGAAGGCGCAGGTTAAACGCCAGGAAGAAGTGGCGAAATCGATTTTCTCTCGCCGAGTTCACAACATTGAGCAGGCTCTCAAAATTGCTGAACAGCATAATATTTCGCGTACTTCCACTGACGTTCCGGCTGAAGAGCTACCCGATTCTGAACTGTTTTTGCTTGGACGTCCTATGCTGCAGGCACGACTCGAAAACCTGCAATCTGTTGGTCCCGATTTCGATCTGGACTACTTCCAAAACCGAGCCATGCTTAACACACTGAACGTTGGGCCAACTCTGGATCCGCGTTTTCAGACCTATCGTTATTTGCGTACGCCGGAGGAACCGGTAAAACGTGACAGCCCTCGTCGTGCCTTCCTGATGATTATGTGGGGTATCGTTGGGGCTCTGATCGGTGCCGGTGTCGCGTTAACCCGTCGCCGCACGATTTAGCAATATCGTTGCAGTGAGGGGCTGGGCCCTCACTGCCAATCCGAAGAGAATCGATGTGAAAGTACTGACTGTATTTGGCACGCGACCGGAGGCCATAAAAATGGCACCTCTGGTTCATGCGCTGGCAAAAGATCCTGATTTTGAGGCAAAAGTTTGCGTCACGGCGCAGCATCGGGAGATGCTCGATCAGGTGTTGAACCTCTTTTCCATTGTACCTGACTACGATCTCAATATTATGCAGCCAGGTCAGGGACTAACAGAAATTACCTGCCGAATACTGGAAGGATTAAAGCCAATTCTGGCTGATTTTAAACCTGACGTTGTGTTAGTTCACGGCGATACCACAACCACCATTGCTACTAGCCTGGCCGCGTTCTATCAGCGCATCCCGGTAGGGCATGTGGAGGCAGGCTTACGTACAGGCGATCTCTACTCTCCCTGGCCGGAAGAGGCGAACCGTACGCTGACCGGGCATCTGGCGATGTATCATTTTGCACCAACAGAAAACTCGCGCCAAAACCTGTTACGAGAAAACATTTCTGATAGCCGTATCTTCGTTACAGGTAATACGGTTATTGATGCGTTGATCTGGGTACGCGATCGCGTACTGGCGAGCGATGCATTGCGAGCTGAACTGGCAGAGCATTACCCATTCCTGAGTTCGGATAAAAAGATGATACTGGTGACCGGTCATCGTCGGGAAAGCTTCGGTCGCGGTTTTGAACACATTTGCCATGCGCTGGCGGAAATTGCTGCGGCCAATCAGAACGTACAGATTGTCTATCCGGTGCACCTGAATCCTAACGTCAGCGAACCGGTTAATCGCATTCTGGGTCACGTTGAAAACGTCATCCTGATTGAACCGCAGGATTACATGCCGTTTGTCTGGCTGATGAATCACGCCTGGCTGATCCTTACCGACTCTGGCGGGATTCAGGAAGAGGCCCCATCTCTGGGGAAACCCGTACTGGTGATGCGCGAAACGACGGAACGTCCGGAAGCGATTACTGCAGGCACAGTACGTCTGGTAGGGACCGACCCGCAGCGTATTGTCGAAGAAGTCACGCGTTTGCTGCATGACGACAATGAATATCAGACCATGAGCCGCGCCCATAATCCGTATGGTGACGGGCAGGCATGTGGCCGCATTTTACACGCGTTAAAAAATAATCGGATATCGCTATGAGTTTTACGACCATTTCTGTCATTGGGCTGGGTTATATCGGACTGCCGACGGCGGCTGCCTTTGCTTCCCGTCAAAAGCATGTGATTGGCGTAGATGTAAATCAACACGCGGTGGATACCATTAATCGCGGTGAAATTCATATCGTTGAGCCAGATTTGGGCGCAGTGGTGAAAAAGGCGGTCGAAAATGGATTTCTGCGTGCGACCACAACCCCTGTAGATGCGGATGCCTATCTGATTGCTGTGCCTACTCCGTTTAAGGGGGAGCACGAACCCGATATGGTTTATGTGGAAGCCGCAGCCAAGTCTCTTGCACCGGTGCTGAAAAAAGGCGCGTTGGTGATCCTTGAATCGACGTCGCCTGTCGGGGCCACTGAACAGATGGCCACATGGCTGGCTGAAATGCGTCCTGACCTGACTTTCCCGCAGCAAGTCGGTGAACACGCGGACGTTAACATTGCTTATTGCCCAGAGCGCGTGCTGCCGGGCCAGGTGATGGTTGAACTGATTAAAAACGACCGCGTGATTGGGGGAATGACCTCCGTCTGTTCCGCGCGTGCTAGCGAACTGTACAACATTTTCCTTGAGGGCGAATGTGTCGTGACCAACGCCCGTACGGCGGAAATGTGCAAACTGACTGAAAATAGCTTCCGTGACGTCAATATCGCCTTCGCCAATGAGCTGTCGCTGATTTGCGCCGATCAGGGGATCAACGTCTGGGAACTGATTCGACTGGCAAATCGCCATCCGCGCGTGAATATTTTGCAACCGGGTCCGGGGGTTGGCGGGCACTGTATCGCGGTTGATCCGTGGTTTATCGTGGCGCAGAACCCGCAGCAGGCGAAATTGATTCGCACCGCGCGTGAGGTAAACGACGGTAAGCCTCATTGGGTGGTTGATCAGGTAAAAGCTGCCGTGGCCGACTGTCTGGCGGATACCAATAAACGAGCCAGCGAAGTGAAAATTGCCTGTTTTGGTCTGGCATTTAAACCGAATATTGATGACTTACGTGAAAGCCCGGCGATGGGAATTGCGCAAAGCATCGCGCATTGGCACAAAGGCGAAACATTGGTGGTGGAACCGAACATCCATCAACTGCCGAAAAAACTGGACGGTCTGTGCCAACTGGCAGCGCTGGACGATGCCCTGGCAAGCGCCGATGTGCTGGTCTTGCTGGTCGACCATAATGAATTTAAAGCCATTAAAGGCGATGCGGTTCACCAGCAATATATCGTTGATACCAAAGGGGTCTGGCGGTGAAAATCCGCGCCAGTATTGAGCCGCTTAGCTGGGAAAATACGTTCTTTGGCGTGAATAGCGCCATTGTGCGTTTTGACCAACACGCGCCGGTTCTGACTGCGGATGTGTTGCAGCCCTGGTCGCGGGTACAGGCAAAAATTCCTGCCGCCAATACCCAAGAATTAGACGCCCTGCAACAGTTGGGCTTCTCACTGGTTGAAGGTGAAGTGGATTTCGTAATGCCAGTGATGTGTGTCAGCGACGACCCCGGTGCGCAGGTCGCACAAACTACGGATATCCCTGCATTACGCCAACTGGCAGGACAGGCGTTCGCGCAAAGTCGTTTTCGCGCCCCGTGGTATGCCGCAGATGCCAGCGCGCGTTTTTACGCGCAGTGGATTGAAAACGCGGTGCTGGGGACGTTCGATCATCAATGCCTCGTTTTTCGTACACCGGCTGGTGATATTCGTGGCTATGTCTCGTTGCGTGAACTGAATGCGACCGAGGCGCGAATTGGCCTGCTGGCCGGGCGTGGGGCGGGAGCAGAACTGATGCAGGCTGCCCTTTGCTGGGCGCAGGCTCGCGGTAAAACAACATTGCGCGTGGCGACCCAAATGGGCAATACCGCCGCGCTTAAACGCTATATACACAGTGGTGCGAATGTGGAAAGCACCGCGTATTGGTTATACAGGTGACACGATGATTCCATTTAACGCACCGCCGGTGGTGGGCACTGAACTCGATTACATGCAGTCTGCGATGAACAGCGGCAAGCTGTGTGGCGACGGTGGTTTTACCCGTCGCTGCCAACAGTGGCTGGAACAGCATTTTGGCAGCGAGAAAGTATTGCTGACGCCTTCCTGCACCGCATCGCTTGAGATGGCGGCATTGCTGCTGGATATCCAGCCTGACGATGAAGTCATTATGCCGAGCTATACGTTTGTCTCCACGGCCAATGCTTTCGTGCTGCGCGGTGCGAAAATTGTCTTTGTTGATATCCGCCCGGATACCATGAACATTGACGAAACGCTGATTGAAGCGGCGATCACCGACAAGACCCGCGCTATCGTTCCGGTGCATTACGCGGGCGTAGCCTGTGAAATGGATACCATCATGGCGCTGGCGACCAAACATAACCTGTTTGTCGTGGAAGATGCGGCCCAGGGCGTCATGTCGACTTACAAAGGTCGGGCGCTGGGGACGATTGGTCACATCGGTTGCTTTAGCTTCCACGAGACCAAAAACTATACCGCAGGCGGTGAAGGTGGTGCGACGCTGATTAATGATAAAAAATTAGTCGAACGTGCAGAGATCATCCGTGAAAAAGGAACTAACCGCAGCCAGTTTTTCCGCGGTCAGGTGGATAAGTATACCTGGCGTGATATTGGCTCCAGCTATCTGATGTCCGATCTGCAGGCTGCCTATCTGTGGGCGCAACTGGAAGCGGCTGACCGTATTAACCAGCAGCGTCTGGCGCTGTGGCAGAACTACTATGATGCTCTCGAACCGCTGGCGCGTGCCGGACGTATCGAGCTACCTTCTGTCCCGGACGGCTGCGTGCAAAACGCCCATATGTTTTATATCAAGCTGCGCGATATCGACGATCGCACGGCGTTGATTAACTTCTTGAAAGAAGCTGAAATTATGGCGGTGTTCCACTATATCCCGCTACATGATTGTCCGGCTGGCGATAAATTCGGCGTATTTGCCGGTGTTGATCGTTTCACCACTAAAGAGAGCGAGCGTCTGCTGCGCTTGCCGCTGTTTTACAACCTGTCGCCAGTAAACCAGCGAACGGTCATTTCGACCTTACTCAACTACTTCGCCTGATATGTCGCTTGCTAAAGCGTCCTTATGGACGGCAGCCAGTACGCTGGTAAAAATTGGTGCAGGATTGCTGGTCGTGAAGCTGCTGGCGGTGTCGTTTGGCCCGGCAGGTGTGGGGCAGGCGGGTAACTTCCGCCAGATGGTCACCGTGCTTGGTGTCCTGGCGGGGGCCGGCATTTTCAACGGCGTCACGAAATATGTTGCGCAGCACCATGACGATCCGACCCAGCTCCGTAAGGTAGTCGGTACATCTTCCGCGATGGTGCTCGGATTCTCTACGCTGATGGCGGTGATTTTTCTGCTGGCGGCCGCGCCAATCAGTCAGGGATTGTTTGGCCATACTCATTATCAGGGGCTGGTAAGACTGGTTGCGCTGGTGCAGATGGGTATTGCCTGGGCGAACCTGCTGCTGGCGTTGATGAAGGGCTTTCGCGATGCGGCGGGTAACGCGCTGTCGCTGATTGTGGGTAGCCTGGTGGGCGTAGTGGCTTATTATGGCTGTTATCGCCTGGGAGGGTATGAAGGCGCTTTGCTGGGTCTGGCGTTAGTGCCCGCGTTGGTCGTTATCCCCGCCGCTATTATGCTGATTAAGCGTGGGGCAATTCCCCTGCATTACCTGAAACCCTCGTGGGATAACGGTCTGGCTGGACAGCTAAGCAAGTTTACCCTGATGGCGCTGATTACCTCCGTAACGCTGCCTGTGGCATACGTGATGATGCGAAACCTGCTGGCGGCGCAGTACAGTTGGGATGATGTGGGGATTTGGCAGGGAGTAAGCAGTATCTCTGATGCTTATCTGCAATTCATTACCGCCTCATTCAGCGTTTACTTGCTTCCGACGTTGTCTCGACTGACCGAAAAGCGCGACATTACGCGCGAGGTGGTTAAGTCGCTGAAGTTCGTGTTACCGGCGGTTGCCGCTGCGAGCTTTACTGTTTGGTTGCTGCGTGATTTTGCGATCTGGCTGCTTTTCTCCGCAAAATTCACCGCCATGCGCGATCTGTTTGCCTGGCAACTGGTCGGCGATGTACTGAAAGTAGGGGCGTATGTCTTTGGGTATCTGGTGATCGCGAAAGCATCGCTGCGGTTTTATATTTTGGCTGAAATTAGCCAGTTCATGTTATTGACGGTGTTTGCTCACTGGCTGATCCCTGCACACGGTGCGCTGGGAGCGGCACAGGCTTATATGGCAACGTACATCGTCTATTTTTCTCTTTGTTGTGGCGTGTTTTTACTCTGGCGTAGGCGGGCATGACTGTACTGATTCACGTTCTGGGATCGGATATCCCTCACCATAACCAAACCGTGCTGCGGTTTTTCAACGACTCGCTGGCTGCGACGAGCGAGCATGCGCGCACGTTTATGGTTGCCGGTCAGGATGCGGGACTCAGTGAGAGCTGCCCGGCGTTATCGCTAAGCTTCTACAGCGGGAAAAAGGCGCTTGCTGACGCTGTGATCGCGAAAGCAAAAGCGGATCGCCAGCAGCGTTTCTTCTTCCACGGTCAGTTCAACACCAGCCTGTGGCTGGCGCTGCTGAGTGGCGGGATTAAACCGGCGCAGTTTTACTGGCATATCTGGGGCGCTGATTTATACGAAGTCTCCAGTGGGCTGAAATTCCGCCTGTTTTACCCGATTCGCCGCATGGCACAGAATCGTGTGGGCTGCGTGTTTGCCACACGGGGCGATTTACGTTATTTCGCCGAGCAACATCCCCGTGTGCGGGGTGAGTTGCTCTATTTCCCAACGCGAATGGACCCTTCACTCAATAACATGAGCAATGATTGCCAGCGCAGCGGCAAGATGACGGTGCTGGTTGGCAACTCTGGCGATCGCAGCAATGAGCATGTTGCCGCGCTTCGCGCCGTCCATCAGCAGTTTGGCGACACGGTGAATGTGATTGTGCCAATGGGTTATCCCGCCAATAATACGGCCTATATCGATGAGGTTCGTCAGGCCGGTCTGGCGTTATTTAGCGCTGACAATCTGCAAATTTTGAGTGAAAAGCTGGAATTTGATGCCTATCTAACATTATTGCGGCAGTGTGATTTGGGTTACTTTATTTTTGCCCGTCAACAGGGAATCGGTACCCTGTGTTTGCTGATCCAGGCGGGTATCCCATGCGTGCTCAACCGTGAAAATCCCTTCTGGCAGGATATGGTGGAACAAAATCTTCCGGTGTTATTTACCACTGATGATCTCAATGAAGGCGTCGTACGTGAAGCGCAGCGCCAGTTGGCATCGGTAGATAAAAATACTATTACCTTCTTTAGCCCGAATTATCTGCAGCCGTGGCACAACGCGCTGCGCATTGCTTCAGGAGAAACCGTATGAGCCTGATGCAATTCAGCGGTCTTCTGGTGGTCTGGCTGCTCTCCACCTTGTTTATCGCCACGCTGACCTGGTTTGAGTTCCGCCGCGTGCGTTTTAACTTCAATGTTTTCTTCTCATTGTTGTTCTTGCTGACGTTCTTCTTCGGATTCCCGTTAACCAGCATCCTGGTGTTCCGCTTTGATGTGGCAGTGGCTCCGCCGGAGATCCTTCTACAGGCCTTGCTGTCAGCCGCCTGTTTCTATGCCGTCTACTACGTGACGTATAAAACGCGCTTGCGCAAACGAGTAGATGATAAGCCGCGCAGGCCGCTGTTTACCATCAATCGCGTTGAAGCCCATTTGACCTGGGTTATCCTGATGGCGATTGCGCTGGTGAGCGTGGGCATCTTCTTTATGCACAACGGATTCCTGCTGTTCAGACTGCAATCCTATAGCCAGATTTTTTCCAGTGAAGTCTCTGGCGTCGCTCTGAAGCGTTTCTTCTACTTCTTCATTCCGGCAATGCTGGTGGTTTATTTCTTACGTCAGGACAGCAAAGCGTGGGTGTTCTTCCTGGTGAGTACCGTCACGTTTGGTTTGCTGACCTATATGATTGTGGGTGGGACGCGGGCCAATATCATTATCGCGTTTGCCATCTTCTTGTTTATCGGCATTATTCGCGGCTGGATTTCGCTGTGGATGTTGGCCGCTGCAGGCCTGTTGGGCATTGTCGGGATGTTCTGGCTGGCGTTGAAGCGCTACGGAATGAGCGTTAGCGGCGATGAGGCGTTCTATACGTTCCTGTACCTTACGCGCGACACCTTCTCGCCGTGGGAGAACCTGGCGCTGTTGTTGCAGAATTACCACAATATTGAGTTCCAGGGGCTGGCGCCGATCGTCCGTGACTTCTACGTCTTTATCCCCTCCTGGCTGTGGCCTGGGCGGCCGAGTATTGTACTCAACTCAGCGAACTACTTTACCTGGGAAGTGTTGAACAACCACTCAGGACTGGCGATTTCGCCGACGTTAATTGGTTCACTGGTGGTGATGGGCGGGGCGCTGTTTATACCATTAGGCGCGATTGTTGTTGGGCTCATCATCAAGTGGTTCGACTGGCTGTATGAGCTAGGTAACCGAGAAACCAATCGATATAAGGCGGCGATTTTGCACAGTTTCTGTTTTGGCGCCATTTTCAATATGATTGTGTTGGCACGTGAAGGGCTGGATTCGTTTGTCTCACGAGTGGTCTTTTTCCTCGTGATTTTCGGCGTTTGCCTACTGGTGGCAAAACTGCTGTTCTGGCTATTCGATAGCGCGGGACTCATCCATAAACGAATCAAATCGCTGCCCCGGACACAGATTGAAGGATCGTAATGACAGATAACACAACTGCGCCGCTGTATTCGTTGCGCGGATTACAACTGATTGGCTGGCGCGATATGCAACATGCGCTGAATTACCTGTTTGCCGAAGGACACCTCAGGTCAGGAACGCTGGTGGCTATCAACGCTGAGAAGATGCTGACAGCAGAAGATAACCCTGAAGTGAGGGAGCTGATCAACGCCGCGGAGTTCAAATATGCGGATGGAATTAGCGTGGTGCGTTCGGTGCGCAAAAAATTCCCGCAGGCACAGGTTTCACGCGTGGCCGGAGCTGACCTTTGGGAAGCGCTGATGGCGCGAGCCGGGCAAAACGGAACGCCTGTTTTCCTGGTTGGTGGCAAGCCTGAAGTTCTGGCGCAAACAGAAGCAAAACTACGTGCGCAGTGGCGCGTGAACATTGTGGGTAGTCAGGACGGTTATTTTGCCCCAGAGCAGCGTCAGGCGTTGTTTGAGCGTATTCACGCCAGCGGTGCGCAAATTGTGACGGTGGCGATGGGTTCGCCAAAACAAGAGATCTTTATGCGTGATTGCCGCAAGACTCACCCTGACGCGCTGTATATGGGCGTGGGAGGTACCTACGACGTCTTTACCGGTCACGTTAAGCGCGCACCTAAAATCTGGCAAAATCTGGGGCTGGAGTGGCTGTATCGCTTATTGTCGCAGCCGAGCCGTATTACTCGACAACTTCGCTTATTACGCTATCTCCGCTGGCACTATACCGGCAACCTCTGACGCCCTCTCTCCTCTGGTAAGTAGCGTGATCTGCTAATTACGCTACTTATTCACAACATTATCGCTGCTTTCTCGCACAATCTATTTATTTTTTGAATGCTTTAATTGCCATTTAAGCGATTTTAGGAAACCATTCGCAACAATCATTGCAGTGCCATGGTGTGTTTGGCGCCAACCGTTAAGCGGTCGGTGCCGTATGGCCTGTTATGGCATAACAAGATGTACCCATAACGAGAACCGGTAATACCGGGCAGCATGCAAACACAACAAGAGGATTTATGGCCGAGAACAAACCTGAGCTACAGCGTGGGCTGGAGGCTCGTCACATCGAATTAATTGCCCTTGGGGGCACTATTGGCGTTGGGCTATTTATGGGGGCCGCCAGTACCCTTAAATGGGCGGGACCTTCAGTTCTGCTGGCGTATATCGTCGCCGGGCTGTTCGTCTTTTTCATCATGCGTTCTATGGGGGAGATGTTATTCCTCGAGCCGGTTGCCGGTTCATTCGCTGTTTACGCCCACCGTTATATGAGCCCCTTCTTTGGCTATCTTACCGCCTGGTCATACTGGTTTATGTGGATGGCGGTGGGGATCTCAGAGATTACCGCCATCGGGGTGTACGTACAGTTCTGGTTCCCGGAAATGGCACAATGGATACCCGCACTGATCGCAGTCGGACTGGTTGCGTTGGCAAACCTCGCTGCGGTTCGCCTGTATGGTGAAATTGAGTTCTGGTTTGCCATGATCAAAGTGACCACCATCATTGTGATGATCGTCATTGGGGTTGGGGTGATTTTCTTCGGCTTCGGCAATGGCGGCCAGGCGATTGGTTTTGGCAACCTGACCGAGCACGGTGGCTTCTTTGCTGGGGGCTGGAAGGGCTTCCTGACGGCATTGTGTATTGTTGTGGCGTCTTACCAGGGCGTGGAGCTGATCGGCATCACTGCAGGGGAAGCGAAGAATCCACAGGTCACGCTGCGTAGCGCGGTGGGTAAAGTGTTGTGGCGCATTCTGATTTTCTACGTTGGTGCGATTTTTGTCATCGTCACTATTTTCCCGTGGAATGAGATTGGCAGCAACGGTAGCCCGTTTGTGCTCACCTTTGCCAAGATTGGTATTACTGCTGCGGCAGGGATTATTAACTTTGTGGTGCTGACGGCGGCGCTGTCTGGCTGTAACAGCGGCATGTACAGCTGTGGGCGTATGCTCTACGCGCTGGCAAAGAATCGCCAGCTTCCTGCCGTTGTTGGAAAAGTATCACGCCATGGCGTGCCGGTTGCCGGAGTGGCTATTTCTATCGCGATCCTGCTGATTGGCTCATGCCTGAACTACATCATTCCTAACCCGCAGCGCGTGTTTGTTTATGTCTATAGTGCCAGCGTGTTGCCGGGGATGGTGCCGTGGTTTGTGATCCTGATAAGCCAGTTGCGTTTCCGTCAGGCGCATAAAGCGGCGATTGCCAGTCATCCATTCCGCTCCATTCTGTTCCCGTGGGCGAATTATTTGACGATGGCGTTCCTGATTTGCGTATTAATTGGCATGTACTTTAATGAAGATACCCGAATGTCGCTTTTTGTTGGCATGGGTTTCTTACTGGCCGTGACGCTCATTTATAAGGTTTTTGGTCTGAATCGTCATGGCACAGCCCATAAATTGCGGGAATAAGCGACAAAACGCACAAACCATGACCAAACGATAATTTATTTTAAAAAAGCACTAGACAGAAGACCGAGACCTCCGTAATATCCAGCCCCGCAACGGCGCTAAGCGCCCGTAGCTCAGCTGGATAGAGCGCTGCCCTCCGGAGGCAGAGGTCTCAGGTTCGAATCCTGTCGGGCGCACCATTTAGTAGGGTGCCAGAGCTGCGGTGGTTTTAATACCGCGTAAAAGATTTGCAGTGGTGGCTATAGCTCAGTTGGTAGAGCCCTGGATTGTGATTCCAGTTGTCGTGGGTTCGAATCCCATTAGCCACCCCATTAATTTAAAGTTGTGAAATGCGAAGGTGGCGGAATTGGTAGACGCGCTAGCTTCAGGTGTTAGTGTCCTTAGGATGTGGGGGTTCGAGTCCCCCCCCTCGCACCACGACTTAAAGAATTGAACTAAAAATTCAAAAAGCAGTAAAACGGCGAGTAGCGCAGCTTGGTAGCGCAACTGGTTTGGGACCAGTGGGTCGGAGGTTCGAATCCTCTCTCGCCGACCAATTTTGAACCCCGCTTCGGCGGGGTTTTTTGTTTTCAGATTTTCCCTTCTTAGCCTTCACACCTGCGAATTTCCTGAAGTCTTAAAAAGTCCGAATACCTGGTTTTTGCAGTGCAATCGTGGCATGCGTTGTGCAATAATATGCGGGTAGATGCTCATTCCATCTCTTATGTTCGCCATCTGGCCTCATAAACTCAGGAATGATGCAGAGCCGTTTACGGTGCTTATCGTCCACAGACAGATGTCGCTCAAGCCTCATCAAACACCATGGACATAACGTTGAGTGAAGCACCCATTTATGTTGTCATACAGACCTGTTTAACGCCTGCTCCTTACCGAGCGGGCGTTTTTTTATGCATAAACAAAATCCTTCGAGCGACTTCTCGAAGGATTTTGTTTATACGATTGAAAAATATGTAGGCCCGGTAAGCGAAAGCGCCACCGGGCATTCAGGAGTTACTGCGGGGGATTGTTGTTCTGCAGCGTCAACATTAGGCCATCGCGGCGCATGGTGGCGGCTTCTTCCGGCTGGTGCAGTCTGTCCAGTGCGTCAGCAAGCCAGGCGTAGTCATAGGCATCCGGGCGCTGTTTGAGAGCGGCACGGAAGGCGAGCGTAGCTTCCTGCCATTCCCCATGCTTCATTAACGACTGACCCAGCGTACTCCACAGCAACGGGCGATCGCCCACGGCTTTAATCTGCTGGCGCAGCACTTTTTCTATCTGTTCCGGGTTATTGGTTTTCAGACGCGGGATCGGCAGCACCAGGCGGTCATCGTACTGACGTTTCAAACCATCAATGATGACCTGCTGAGCCGTATCGTGATCGTCACACTCAATCAGATGTTCAGCCATCGCTACCTGCAAAGCAACCTGATGACGGGTTTTACGGCTCTGGTTTTTCCACCATGCACGCAGCCCCTCGCTGCCCTGATCGGCGCGGACCTGATCCATCAAACCAACCCATGCCTGTTGTTCCAGCATGGCGCGGTGCTCGTCATCACCCACATGCGCTTTTGCCATGGATGGGATGATATCCAGCAAGGAGCTCCATGCGCCGGTGCGAATGTAAGCCTGCTCAGCCAGACGCAGTACTTCCGGATGACGTGGCGTCACTTCCAGCAGTTTGTCTACGCTGTGGCGTGCGGCGTGATTTTCATTGCGCGCCAGTTGCAGGCGAACGCGAGCGATTTCTACCGGGATCGTATCATTTCCGGCCAGTTCGGCAGCACGCTCAAGGTGTTGGTTGGCGCGCGCTTCGTCACCGCGCTGCTGCGCCGCTTCTGCCGCCAGCAGGTAATTCACTACCGGCTGTTCTGCATGATCGGCATTTTTCGACATCAGCTTCTCAACCTGCTGATAGTCACCTTCTGCCAGTTTGAGCAGCGCCTGTTCGGTCTGCTTACGGGCGCGACGACGCTTACGACCCACAAACCACCCACGGGTATGTGCGCCGGTGCGGAAAATTCGGCGCAACAGCCATTCAATCGCAAACAGGACGACCATGGCGACGATCAGGATGATCACCAGGCCCGTCACGCTGGTTTCGATATTGTAGTTATCCGTCTGGATCAGCACGTAACCCTGATGACCGGCTATCATCGGACCGACGACGATCCCGGCGATCAACAGCACAAAGAGCAACAATACTTTTAGCATCATTATTCTCCTTGCGGCGCGGTTGCCGGAGCGTCTGTCGAAGGCGCTGGCGCTGCTGCTACCGGTGCTGTGGCAGGCTGCGCCAGTAAATTACGTACGCGGGTCTGCATTAACTTGTCGAGAATAGCCTGGCTCTGCAGCGTTTCTGGAACATCCATACTGATGCTTTGCTGGCTCAGTTGGTCTACTTCTTCAAGGAACGCTTTGGTCGCTGCATCGTCGGTGTCGTAGTAAGCACGCACCCATGTGGAGACATTTTCCAGCGCCTGGCGGTATGTCTCTTCCTGATGACGCGGCACGGCCTGGGCAGCCACTAACAGGCGGGAACGGATATTTTCACGTAAGTAAACGTCCTGGTTCGGCGCCAGCAGCGGGACGGCGGTTTCATCACGACGGCGAATAGTGATAAAGCTGTCCATAAAGTTCTGCCAGCTTTTTTGCAGATTGACGCGCCATTCGCTAATTGAGCTGGAAAGCTCGCTGCTGTCTGAGTCCATTGGAGAATCGTCGGTGTCGTTGTCGGCCAGACGCAGGTTATCAATCTGATTAGAGAGCTGATTCACTTTCAGGATAATGCCGTCATAGTCGACCTGAGTCACCGCAGAGAGGCTCGCAATGTCGTCAGTAATCGCGCGACGGGCGGTAATTAAGCTCGGGTCGTTCATATCTGCCAGACTGGCGTCGGCGCTTTTCAACAGCGCCGCGGCGGTGGTGACGTCCTGATCGCTCCATAATTTGCGACCGGCCAGTTTCACCAGAAAATCAGCCTGCGCCAGCAGCCATGTGCCAGCATCGCTGCCGGAGATGGTGGCGACTTTTTGCTGGACTTCATCAAGCTGTTTGACCAGCGCGGCCTGCTGGCGAGTGGCTTCATCCAGCTGCGTTGCCTGCTGTTTAATAATACCTTCCAGCTCAGCTTTTTGGCTTTCCTGCGCTTTTTGCAGTGCCGTCAGCTGGTTCGCCAGCGCATCGCTGGTTGCCGTTTGTGTTGTTGCCTGTTGTTTCCCCCAGCCGTATAACCCAACGCCTGCAGCCAGCGCAATAGCAATCGCCACAGCGCTCAGAATCAGCGCCGTGCTGTTCTTACTCTTTTTTTCAGTATTAACTGGCTGTGACGTGGTTTCCACGGCCTCCCTGGTCTCTTCAACCACGGCGGAGGATTTTTCTTGTTCCGTCATTATGGCATCCCATTATGAGAGTTATTGTAATGCGCGTAGTAGCGCATCGTTGTCGGCGTTATCAGCGACCTTAATATCTTGCCAGCCCAGTTCCCGGGCGAGGTGCGCCAGACGCTCACTGACGACCAACAGCCGACAGCGTAGTAACCAGTGCTCACGATACCACTGCGGAATGAGCGACCAGAGCTGTTGTAGCATCTCTCCGCTGGTGACAACCACCGTGGTTACGCCACGGGATTGCCAGCGCATCGCTTCTTCCGCACCATCGTAATGTTTTGCACTGCGTTGATAACATTCACAAAAATCGATATCGGCTCCGCGTGCCGTCAGGGTATCACCTATCAGCTCCCGGCCACCGTTGCCGCGTAATATAAGCGCGCGTTTTCCCGCAATATTTTGTAATTCAGGTAATTGTAGCAAGACTTCGCTAATTTCCCGATCCAGAGGGTAGTGAATATTGAAGCCGCTAGCAGTATGCAGCGCCAGCGCCGTTGTTCGACCAATGGCAAAATATCGCGGAAGGGATGGCCAGCTTTTCTCTTGCTGGCGAAGTTCGGCATCTGCAAAGGTAACGGCGTGCTGCGAGAGGGCGAAGACCAGATCGTTCTCCGTCAGCGCCGACAGTCGGGAAGCAAGCGTTGCCAGTTCCCGACCAGGTGAAAACTCGATGAGCGGAAAACTCCAGGCCACCTGCCCCAGTGTGCGCAGTCGGCTCACTAACTCTTCCCCTGCGGGAGACGGGCGGGTGACCAGAATACTCATGCGGGGGCTTCTCCGTTATAAACTTCCGCCAGAATGGCGCGCGCACCGTTCTCCAGCAGTTCTTCTGCCAGAGATATACCCATCTGTTCGGCATCCTGTGTGGCGCCGCGACGTTCTCCGCATACCATCTGTGAACCGTCAGGCGCGCCGACCAGCGCACGTAGCCAAATCTCACCGTCGATGATTTCGGCATAGCTTCCAATAGGTACCTGACATCCCCCTTCCAGGCGGGTGTTCATGGCGCGTTCTGCTTTGACGCGTAGCGCGGTTTCTTCATGGTTGAGCGGCGCTAGCAGCGCCTGAGTGCGCATATCATCCAGTCGACATTCAATGCCTACTGCGCCTTGCCCGACTGCGGGCAGGGAGACTTCCGGCGGCAGAGCGGTGCGGACTCGCGACTCAAGACCTAAACGTTTTAATCCGGCGACCGCCAGAATAATGGCGTCATAATCGCCGTTATCCAGTTTGCTGAGGCGCGTGCCTACGTTGCCGCGCAGCGAACGGATGACGAGATCCGGGCGACGTTTTGCCAACTGGCACTGGCGGCGCAAACTGGATGTCCCGACGATGCTGCCTGCGGGGAGTTCATCCAGCGAGTTGTACTTATTTGAGACGAAAGCATCACGCGGATCCTCTCGCTCACAAATGGTGACCAGCCCAAGACCATCAGGGAATTCAACCGGCACATCCTTCATGGAATGCACAGCGATATCGGCGCGTTTTTCCAGCAGCGCGACTTCCAGCTCTTTAACAAACAACCCTTTTCCCCCGACCTTCGCCAGCGGGGTATCAAGGATCACATCGCCACGGGTTACCATAGGAACCAGCTCCACGATCAGACCGGGGTGGTTTGCCATTAAGGCGTCTTTGACATAATGTGCCTGCCAGAGCGCAAGGGGGCTTTGGCGTGTGGCAATTCTCAAAACATTGTCTAACATGCTTGTTACCGTCATTATCAATCATTGACCATCCTAACATCCTTATCAAAGGGATGTCAGCGTTACGCTCAAACGTAAGTGAGAGGAAAAGGCGCTGCATCATCACTGGCAGTGAATAATGACGAGAAACCTCCCGACCGTATGAAGGAATTTACACGTAACGAACGGTGCTACACTTGTATGTAGCGCATCTTTCTTTACGGTCAATGAGCAAGGTGTTAAATTGATCACGTTTTAGACCATTTTTTCGGCTGAACAGCATAAAAAAATATGGGCGAAAAACAGGTAACGGTTATTTTTGACATACGGTTTATCCGAATTGATGGCGATTATTGTGAGCGCTTGCGCCGCGGCAATCGACAACATGACGGATAGCAACATCAGGCGATACGTCTTGTACCTCTATATTGAGACTCTGAAACAGAGACTGGATGCCATAAATCAACTGCGTGTGGATCGCGCGCTTGCTGCCATGGGACCTGCCTTCCAGCAGGTATACAGTCTGCTGCCGACATTATTGCACTACCACCATCCGCTGATGCCGGGTTACCTCGATGGTAACGTTCCCAAAGGCATATGCTTTTACACGCCTGATGAAACCCAACGCCACTACCTGAACGAACTGGAACTGTACCGCGGTATGTCGCCGCAGGATCCTCCCAAGGGCGAACTGCCGATCACCGGCGTTTACTCAATGGGCAGCACCTCTTCGGTAGGGCAAAGCTGTTCCTCTGACCTTGATATCTGGGTCTGCCATCAATCCTGGCTGGATAGCGAAGAGCGCCAGCTGCTGCAGCGAAAATGTAGTCTGCTGGAAAGCTGGGCCGCCTCGCTGGGCGTGGAAGTCAGTTTCTTCCTGATTGATGAAAACCGTTTCCGTCACAATGAAAGCGGCAGTCTGGGTGGTGAAGACTGTGGCTCGACGCAGCATATCCTGTTGCTTGATGAATTCTATCGCACCGCTGTGCGCCTCGCGGGTAAACGTATTCTGTGGAATATGGTGCCGGGCGACGAAGAAGAGCATTACGACGATTACGTCATGACGCTCTACGCACAGGGGGTGCTAACGCCAAACGAATGGCTGGATCTCGGCGGGCTCAGTTCGCTTTCCGCCGAAGAGTACTTTGGCGCCAGCCTCTGGCAGTTGTACAAGAGTATCGACTCCCCGTACAAAGCGGTGCTGAAAACGCTGCTGCTGGAAGCCTATTCCTGGGAATACCCAAATCCACGCCTGTTGGCGAAAGATATTAAACAGCGCCTGCATGACGGCGAGATCGTCTCTTTTGGTCTCGATCCTTACTGTATGATGCTGGAGCGCGTTACCGAGTATCTCACGGCGATCGAAGATCCGACGCGCCTGGATTTAGTGCGTCGATGTTTCTACTTAAAAGTGTGTGAGAAACTGAGCCGTGAGCGCGCCTGCGTGGGCTGGCGTCGTGAAGTATTAAGTCAGTTAGTGAAAGAGTGGGGCTGGGATGACGCCCGTCTGACCATGCTGGATAACCGCGCTAACTGGAAGATTGACCAGGTACGCGAAGCGCATAACGAACTGCTCGATGCGATGATGCAGAGCTATCGTAATCTGATCCGCTTTGCGCGGCGCAATAACCTCAGCGTTAGCGCCAGTCCGCAGGATATCGGCGTGCTGACCCGTAAGCTGTATGCCGCGTTTGAAGCGTTGCCAGGCAAGGTAACGCTGGTGAACCCGCAGATATCTCCGGACCTCTCAGAACCGAATCTGACCTTTATCCATGTACCGCCGGGTCGTGCTAACCGTTCAGGTTGGTATCTCTACAACCGCGCGCCGAACATGGACTCGATCATCAGCCATCAGCCGCTGGAATATAACCGCTATCTCAACAAGCTGGTGGCGTGGGCCTGGTTCAACGGCCTGCTGACCTCGCGTACGCATTTGTTTATTAAGGGCAACGGCATTGTTGATTTGCCGAAGCTACAGGAAATGGTCGCCGACGTGTCGCACCACTTCCCGCTGCGACTGCCTGCACCAACGCCGAAAGCGCTCTATAGCCCATGCGAAATTCGCCATCTGGCGATTATCGTTAACCTCGAATATGACCCAACGGCCGCATTCCGTAATCAGGTGGTACATTTTGATTTCCGTAAGCTGGATGTCTTCAGCTTTGGCGAAGAGCAAAATTGCCTGGTAGGAAGCGTCGACCTGCTGTACCGCAACTCGTGGAATGAAGTGCGTACGCTGCACTTCAACGGCGAGCAGGCGATGATTGAAGCGTTAAAAACGATTCTGGGCAAAATGCACCAGGATGCCGCGCCGCCGGATAGCGTCGAAGTGTTCTGCTATAGCCAGCATTTGCGCGGTTTAATTCGCACCCGCGTCCAGCAACTGGTGTCTGAGTGCATCGAATTACGCCTCTCCAGCACCCGTCAGGAAACCGGACGTTTCAAAGCGCTGCGTGTTTCCGGCCAGACGTGGGGATTGTTCTTCGAGCGCCTGAACGTTTCGGTACAGAAGCTGGAAAACGCAATTGAATTCTATGGCGCGATTTCACATAACAAACTGCACGGGCTTTCCGTCCAGGTTGAGACCAACCATGTGAAACTGCCGTCGGTGGTCGACGGTTTTGCCAGTGAAGGGATTATTCAGTTCTTTTTCGAAGAAACGGGTGATGAGCAGGGCTTTAATATCTACATTCTGGACGAAAGCAATCGGGCCGAGGTGTATCACCACTGCGAAGGTAGCAAAGAGGAGTTGGTACGCGACGTCAGCCGTTTCTACTCATCGTCGCACGATCGTTTTACCTACGGCTCCAGCTTCATCAACTTTAACCTGCCGCAGTTCTATCAGATTGTGAAAACCGACGGGCGCGCGCAGGTGATTCCGTTCCGCACCCAGCCGATTAGCGCCGTTCCGCCAGCCAGTCAGGACAACGACACGCCGCTGTTACAGCAGTATTTCTCGTGAGTTAACTTGCCCGGTGGCGCGACGCTTACCGGGCTAAAGTAGGCCGGATAAGCAAAGCGCATCCGGCACTAAAGCTTAGCGGAAGCTCACCTCTTCACCCGCCTGCTGTGTTGCCGCTTGTTCCAACAGATCCCAGAACGTTTCGCCGCTTCGGTCGCAGATCCACTCGTCGCCTTTCAGGTCAAAGTGGTAGCCGCCTTGTTTGGTTGCCAGCCACACCTGGTGCAGCGGCTCCTGACGGTTAATGATAATTTTGCTGCCGTTTTCGAAGCTGATGGTCAGCACGCCGCCGTTGATCTCACAATCGATATCGCTGTCGCCATCCCAGTCATCCAGACGTTCTTCAATGGTCATCCACAGGGTGTCAGCAAGGCGATGAAATTCACTGTCGTTCATTTTCTTATCCTATTTTTCGTGATGCTCGCAGTATAACGTGGAATAAATCGCGATGCAGTTTTTAGCCAAACTCTTGCTTTTACGCCTTCTCCTGCGATGATAGAAAACAGAAAGCATGAACTTTACAGGCAATCCATAATGAAAAACGTGTTAAAGCCACTCGCTGTCATTTTTACTCTGTTCAGCCTGACGGGCTGTGGGCTAAAAGGCCCGCTCTATTTCCCGCCAGCTGATAAAACCGCGCCGCCTCCGACCAAGAGCGTTCAGCCGCAATCGCAATCCACCACGCCTGAGAAAAACGATCGTGGGATTAGTGATGGGCCTTCTCAGGTGAATTACTAACGGCAGGAATAGATTTTACATTTCTGTACCCGCGTGAACGGAGTGAATGATGCAATTCTCTAAAATGCATGGCCTTGGCAACGATTTTATGGTCGTCGACGCGGTAACGCAGAATGTCTTTTTCTCACCAGAGCTGATCCGCCGCCTGGCCGACAGACATCTCGGCGTTGGATTTGATCAACTGCTGGTGGTTGAGCCTCCGTATGATCCGGAGCTGGATTTCCACTACCGTATTTTTAATGCCGACGGCAGTGAAGTGTCACAGTGTGGCAATGGCGCCCGCTGTTTTGCCCGTTTTGTTCGCCTGAAAGGGCTGACTAATAAACGTGATATTCGCGTCAGTACCGCGAATGGTCGTATGGTATTAACCGTAACCGACGACGAGCTGGTGCGGGTGAATATGGGCGAACCCAATTTTGAACCCTCGCAGGTTCCTTTTCGCGCTAACAAAGCAGAGAAGACCTATATTATGCGCGCGGCCGAACAGACAGTATTGTGCGGCGTGGTTTCAATGGGGAACCCGCACTGCGTGATTCAGGTTGATGATGTTGATACGGCCACGGTAGAAACACTGGGACCGGTTCTGGAAAGCCACGAACGCTTTCCTGAACGCGCCAATATCGGATTTATGCAGGTGGTAAAACGCGAGCATATCCGACTGCGCGTCTATGAGCGCGGCGCGGGTGAAACGCAGGCCTGCGGCAGCGGTGCGTGCGCTGCCGTTGCGGTCGGTATCCAGCAGGGTCTGCTGGCGGAAGAAGTGAGGGTGGAATTACCGGGCGGTCGACTTGATATCGCCTGGAAAGGTCCGGGTCATCCGCTGTATATGACTGGCCCGGCGGCACATGTCTACGACGGATTTATTCACTTATGAAGCAACCAGGGGAAGAACTACAGGAAACGCTCATGGAGCTGGACGACCGGGCGGTCGTCGATTACTTGCAACGTAATCCTGAGTTTTTTATCCGTAATGCCCAGGCCGTTGAAGCGATGCGAGTTCCGCACCCAGTGCGGGGCACGGTCTCTTTAGTGGAATGGCATATGGCGCGGGCACGTAATCATATTAACGTGCTGGAAGAGAACATGGCGTTGTTGATGGAACAAGCCAACGCCAATGAAAGCCTGTTCTATCGTCTGTTAAATCTGCAAGGACGGCTGGTGTCGGCCAGCAGTCTTGACGACATGCTGATGCGATTTCATCGCTGGGCGCGTGAGTTAGGGCTGGCCGGAGCGACGGTTCGTCTGTTCCCGGATCGCTGGCGACTTGGCGCGCCATCAAAATTCACCCATCTGGCATTAAGCCGTCAGGCTTTTGAACCGCTGCGTATCCAGCGTCTGGGTCAGTCACAGCACTATCTTGGGCCGCTTAATGGTCCGGAATTGCTGGTCATGATGCCGGAGGCGAAAGCCATAGGCTCGGTGGCGATGTCGATGCTCGGGCAAGATGGCTCTCTGGGCGTGATGCTGTTTAGCAGCCGTGACGTTAATCATTACCAGCAGGGGCAAGGCACGCAATTGCTGCAGGAAATCTCGCTGATGTTGCCGGAGCTGCTGGAGCGCTGGATTGAACGCGTATGACCGATTCACCCTTTTCTCAGGATGTGGCGCGCTTTTTGCGCTATCTGGGCGTTGAGCGTCAGCTTAGCCCGATCACATTGCTTAATTATCAGCGTCAGCTTGATGCCATCATTGCGTTAGCCGGAGAGACCGGTCTGCAAAGCTGGCAACAATGTGATGCTGCGATGGTACGTAGTTTTGCTGTTCGCAGCCGTCGTAAGGGACTGGGGCCGGCGAGTCTGGCGCTGCGTCTCTCCGCGTTACGCAGTTTCTTCGACTGGCTGGTTAATCAGGGCGAGCTGAAAGCCAATCCGGCAAAAAGCGTTTCCGCGCCGAAAGCACCGCGTCATCTCCCTAAAAATATCGATGTCGACGATGTTAATCGTCTGCTGGATATCGATCTCAACGATCCCCTTGCCGTGCGCGATAGAGCAATGCTGGAAGTGATGTACGGCGCGGGTCTGCGTTTATCTGAGTTGGTTGGGCTGGATATTAAACATCTCGACCTCGACACCGGCGAAGTGTGGGTGATGGGTAAGGGCAGTAAAGAGCGTCGCCTGCCGATTGGCCGCAACGCGGTGGCGTGGATTGAGCACTGGCTGGATCTACGCGGGCTATTTGGCAGCGATGACGATGCGCTATTTCTGTCCAAACTGGGCAAACGTATCTCGGCGCGTAACGTGCAGAAACGCTTTGCTGAATGGGGTATCAAGCAGGGGCTGAACAGCCACGTACATCCCCACAAATTGCGTCACTCCTTTGCGACGCATATGCTGGAGTCGAGCGGCGATCTGCGCGGAGTGCAGGAGTTATTGGGTCATGCCAATCTCTCCACGACTCAAATCTATACCCATCTTGATTTTCAACACCTGGCTTCAGTGTACGATGCAGCGCATCCGCGCGCCAAACGGGGGAAATAATGCGTTTTTACCGGCCTTTGGGGCGCATTTCTGCGCTCACCTTTGACCTTGATGACACCCTTTACGATAACCGTCCCGTTATCACTCGCACCGAGCAGGAAGCGCTCGCGTTTGTACAGAATTACCATCCGGCGTTGAATTCGCTGCAAAATAGCGACCTACAGCGCTTACGTCAGGCCGTTCGCGACGCCGAGCCGGAAATATACCACGATGTTACCCAATGGCGTCACCGTGCCGTAGAGCGCGCTATGCTGGAGGCGGGGTTGTCAGCGGCAGAAGCCAGAATGGGGGCGAATGCGGCAATGATGAATTTTGCCAAATGGCGTAGCCGCATTGAAGTCCCGCAGACGACGCATGACACGCTGAAGGCGCTGGCCCGCAAATGGCCGCTGGTGGCGATCACCAACGGTAACGCGCAGCCGGAACTGTTTGGCCTGGGTGATTACTTTGAGTTTGTGCTGCGCGCCGGTCCCGACGGGCGATCAAAGCCCTTTAGCGACATGTACACGTTGGCGGCGGAAAAACTGAAAATGCCTGTGGGTGAGATTCTGCACGTGGGTGATGACCTGACGACGGACGTCGCGGGCGCCATCCGTTGTGGTATGCAGGCCTGCTGGATCAAACCGGAAAATGCCGACCTGATGCAAACCGCAGACAGTCGTTTGCTTCCGCATATCGAAATTTCACAGTTGGCATCTCTGACCTCGCTGATATAATCACCAGCAGAACTCTGTATATATACCCAGCTTTTTGGCGGATGGCGCTACGCTTATCCGCCTTACCTACTTTTACGCGGCGGTGCCAATGGACGTTTCTTACCTGCTCGACAGCCTTAATGATAAACAGCGTGAAGCGGTGGCCGCGCCACGCAGCAACATGCTGGTTCTGGCAGGCGCGGGGAGTGGTAAAACGCGCGTGCTGGTGCACCGTATCGCCTGGTTACTGACGGTTGAGAACAACTCGCCGTACTCCATTATGGCGGTGACCTTTACCAACAAAGCGGCGGCGGAAATGCGCCACCGTATCGGCCAGATCATGGGAACCAGCCAGGGCGGTATGTGGGTCGGTACATTCCACGGTCTGGCCCACCGTCTGCTGCGCGCGCACCATATGGATGCGAACCTGCCGCAGGATTTTCAGATCCTCGACAGCGAAGACCAACTGCGTTTGCTCAAGCGTCTGATCAAGGCGATGAACCTTGATGAGAAGCAGTGGCCGCCGCGTCAGGCGATGTGGTTCATCAACAGCCAGAAAGACGAAGGGCTGCGTCCGCACCACCTGCAAAGCTACGGCAACCCGGTTGAGCAAACCTGGCAGAAAGTGTATCAGGCTTACCAGGAAGCATGTGACCGCGCGGGGCTGGTGGATTTCGCCGAGCTGCTGCTGCGCGCTCACGAGCTGTGGCTCAACAAGCCGCATATCCTGCAGCACTACCGCGAACGCTTTACCAATATCCTGGTGGACGAATTTCAGGATACCAACAACATTCAGTATGCGTGGATCCGCCTGCTGGCGGGCGATACCGGCAAGGTAATGATCGTCGGCGATGACGATCAGTCAATCTACGGCTGGCGCGGAGCGCAGGTGGAGAACATCCAGCGCTTCCTCACTGACTTCCCCGGCGCAGAAACTATTCGCCTGGAGCAGAACTACCGCTCGACTAACAATATCCTCAGCGCGGCCAACGCCCTGATTGAAAACAACAACGGGCGTCTGGGTAAAAAACTGTGGACCGACGGCGTCGACGGCGAACCGATCTCGCTGTACTGCGCGTTCAACGAGCTTGATGAAGCGCGCTTTGTGGTCAATCGCATCAAGACCTGGCAGGACAACGGCGGAGCGCTGGAACAGTGCGCCATTCTTTATCGCAGTAACGCCCAGTCGCGCGTACTGGAAGAGGCGTTGTTACAGGCCAGCATGCCGTATCGGATCTATGGCGGGATGCGATTCTTCGAACGCCAGGAAATCAAAGATGCGCTTTCCTACCTGCGCCTGATTGCCAACCGCAATGACGACGCCGCGTTTGAGCGCGTGGTGAATACTCCGACGCGCGGGATTGGCGATCGTACTTTAGACGTGGTGCGTCAGACCTCCCGTGACCGCCAGCTAACACTGTGGCAGGCCTGTCGTGAGCTGTTGCAGGAAAAAGCCCTCGCGGGTCGCGCCGCCAGCGCCTTACAGCGCTTTATGGAGCTGATTGACGCACTGGCGCAGGAGACCGCCGATATGCCGCTGCACGTGCAGACTGACCGGGTGATTAAAGACTCCGGCCTGCGCATGATGTACGAGCAGGAAAAAGGTGAGAAAGGCCAGACGCGTATCGAAAACTTAGACGAACTGGTGACGGCAACGCGCCAGTTCAGCTACAACGAAGAAGACGAAGACTTAATGCCGCTGCAGGCGTTTCTGTCTCACGCCGCGCTGGAAGCAGGCGAAGGGCAAGCGGATACCTGGCAGGACGCGGTTCAGCTGATGACGCTGCACTCGGCGAAAGGTCTGGAATTCCCGCAGGTGTTTATCGTGGGGATGGAAGAAGGCATGTTCCCCAGCCAAATGTCGCTGGACGAAGGTGGTCGCCTCGAAGAAGAGCGCCGCCTGGCTTACGTCGGCGTAACCCGCGCGATGCAAAAGCTGACGCTGACCTACGCCGAAACGCGTCGTCTGTACGGCAAAGAGGTTTACCATCGTCCGTCGCGCTTTATCGGCGAACTGCCGGAAGCGTGCGTTGAAGAGGTTCGCCTGCGCGCCACGGTCAGCCGTCCGGTGAGCCATCAGCGGATGGGCACGCCAATGGCGGAAAACGATACCGGCTACAAGCTCGGTCAGCGCGTGCGCCATGCTAAATTTGGCGAGGGCACCATCGTTAATCTGGAAGGAAGCGGCGAACACAGTCGTTTGCAGGTCGCATTCCAGGGGCAGGGGATCAAATGGCTGGTTGCCGCCTACGCCAGACTGGAAACGGTATGATCGCCTGATGTCGCTGCGCTTATCAGGCCTACGCAGAACGTAATATTTTGATTTCCAGGCCGGATAAGGCCGAGCCGACATCCGGCAACCTGTCGGTTAATATTCTGAAATCATAGATAAATAATTCCCCTCTGCTAACCTTTCTGTATAAGGGGAAATTATTACTTTTTCGCCATCCGTTGCGTGTTGACGTCAAAATTTTGCTGGCGTAACATGCGCGCACGATTACGCTAAGAGGACATTCGCCTTGGACACACCCAGTAGATACTGGCTCATTATCCTGTCATCCAGGATCAACTCCTAAGGCTATCCCTTTTTGCTGATAGCCTTCGCGGTTGTCAGCGACCTTCTGTTTTTTTCCCGTCGCGCTGAGTCAGGCTGTTTAATGGTCTGAAACCCAATTTGTTTCTGTGTGCCCTCCGAACTGTCCGATAATTTTTTGCATTGGGAGTCCCGGTCATGCTGAGCGCATTTCAACTGGAAAACAATCGTTTAACTCGCCTTGAGGCAGACGAGATCGAGCACCTGGCCAGTTCGGTTTGGGTCGATTTAGTCGAGCCGGATGACGAAGAACGAAACCGTGTGCAAAAGGACTTGGGCCAGAATCTGGCTACGCGCCCTGAACTGGAAGACATCGAAGCATCCGCACGTTTTTTTGAAGACGAAGACGGTCTGCACATTCACTCCTTCTTCTTTTATGAAGATGCCGACGATCACGCGGGTAACTCAACCGTCGCATTTACCATTCGCGAAGGCCGCCTGTTTACCCTGCGCGAGCGCGAACTGCCGGCTTTCCGCCTGTACCGCATGCGTGCGCGTAATCAGGCGATGGTGGATGGCAACGCCTACGAGCTGCTGCTTGACCTGTTCGAAACCAAAATTGAACAGTTGGCGGATGAGATCGAAAACATCTACAGCGACCTGGAAAAACTCAGCCGTGTGATCATGGAAGGGCGTCAGGGCGATGAATATGACGAAGCGTTGTCGACGCTGGCGGAACTGGAAGATATCGGCTGGAAGGTTCGTCTGTGTCTGATGGATACCCAGCGCGCGCTAAACTTCCTGGTGCGTAAAGCGCGTTTGCCGGGCAGTCAGCTGGAGCAGGCGCGTGAGATCCTGCGCGATATCGAATCCCTGCTGCCGCATAATGAATCGCTGTTCCAGAAGGTTAACTTCCTGATGCAGGCGGCGATGGGCTTTATCAACATCGAGCAGAACCGCATCATCAAGATCTTCTCGGTTGTTTCTGTGGTATTCCTGCCGCCGACGCTGGTGGCTTCCAGCTACGGGATGAACTTTGAGTTTATGCCGGAATTGCACTGGAGCTTCGGTTACCCGGGCGCGATTGTCTTTATGATGCTCGCGGGTCTGGCGCCGTATCTGTACTTTAAGCGCAAGAACTGGCTGTAATCACTGTACTTTATCCGGCCTACGGCGATGTGCTTTTGTAGGCCGGATAAGCGAAGCGCCATCCGGCACTCCCCTAGCTCCGACGAACCCGTCGTTGCGTATAAATCGCATCCATCACGAAAATCGCCAGCGCCACCCAGATAAACGCAAACGTGACCATTTTATCCGTTCCCGGAACTTCACCATAGAAGGTGACGGCCAGCAGGAACATCAGCGTAGGCCCGATATACTGGAAGAATCCCAGCGTTGACAGACGCAGGCGGGTTGCCGCGCCGGTAAAGCACAACAGCGGAATGGTGGTCACGACACCCGCGGCAATCAACAGCAGGTTGAGCGACATGGGGTTTTGCCCCATATGGCTGGTTGAGCTGTCCGCAATGCCAAACAGATAGATGGCGGCGACAGGTAAAAGCCACAGGGTTTCGATCAGCATGCCGGTTTGTGCTTCGACAGCAATCTTCTTGCGCACCAGCCCATAGAACGCAAAGCTGAACGCCAGTCCCAGCGCGATTATTGGCAGCGATCCGAAGGTCCACAGCTGTACCAGCACGCCGCAGGCGGCTAACAGTACCGCCAGCCACTGCATGCGACGAAAGCGCTCACCGAGGAATAGCATTCCCAGCACAATATTCACCAGTGGGTTAATAAAATAGCCGAGGCTGGCTTCCAGCATATGGTGATTATTGACCGCCCAAATGAACAGCAGCCAGTTTCCGCCGATGAGCACTGCAGAGAGCGCCAGCAGGAAGATCTTCTTTGGCGTTTGTAGCAGCGTTTTGACACCTGACCACTGGCGGCTGATGCTCATCAGTACCACCATAAAGAAAAATGACCAGATGACGCGGTGCGTCAGGATCTCATCCGCCGGAACATAGTAAATCAGCTTGAAGTAGGCGGGAGCGATACCCCAAATAAAATAAGCAGCAAGAGCGAGTAGCACGCCCTGCCGCGTTTGTTTAGCATCCATCGGGAAAACTCATTGCAGAAATGTAACAGCAGTTTACCTTTTTTTAGGCACTTACCCCACCATATAAGTGGCGGTTGCGCTGGCAATATAAAGCTGTTCTTCGTTATGCAGTTCCACGCGCGCCACAGCGACTTTATTGCCCGCCCGCAGCAGGCTACTGGTGGCGGTAAAGCGGCTCCCTCTTCCGGGGCGCAGATAATCAACACGCAAATCGATTGTGCCCATGCGTGACATTCGCTGACGCAGTTCGTCCTCGCTGATCGTTTCATGGCGGGTCAGCGTACTCCCAACGCATACCAGCCCCGCGGCGACGTCCAGCGCCGAGGCGATCACGCCGCCATGCAGAATGCTTTGCGCCCAGTTGCCGACCATCATCGGTTGGTTATTAAAGGCTAATTGAGCAAATTCTTTCTCATAGCGTTCGAGCTCCAGTCCCAGCGCCCGGTTAAACGGCATATGATAGACAAACATTTCACCCACTAACTTCAGCGCTTCCTCAGCAGTAAGTACGGCAGACATACGATCCCTACATCTCAATGGTTAATGAAATGTTGATATTATGCTTATTATTTGTTGTTTTCTACTTTAGGACGGGATAACTAACGAGGAACTAGCTAAGTATGTAGAATACTTGCCAGATAATTATACAATTCATCAATATTTTGGTTCAGGAGAACATTACCGATGCGGGCGATTCTGGGATGGTTACTACCAGCAATTATGCTGCCGTTGACCGCGTATGCGCAGGAAGCGACAGTGAAAGAGATTCATGATGCACCGGCGGTTCGTGGCAGTATTATCGCCAATATGCTGCAGGAACATGACAACCCTTTCACGCTTTATCCGTATGACACCAACTATCTTATTTACACCAATACCAGCGACATGAACAAAGAGGCGATCAGCAGTTATAGCTGGTCCGAAAATGCGCGCAAAGATGAGGTTAAGTTTCAGCTAAGCCTGGCGTTTCCGCTCTGGCGCGGGATATTAGGCCCAAACTCGGTACTTGGCGGTTCCTATACCCAGAAGTCCTGGTGGCAGCTTTCGAACAGTGAAGAGTCTTCACCGTTTCGCGAAACCAACTACGAACCGCAATTGTTCCTCGGTTTCGCCACAGACTATCGCTTTGCCGGTTGGACGCTTCGTGATGTCGAAATGGGTTATAACCATGACTCCAACGGCCGATCCGATCCCACTTCACGTAGCTGGAACCGTCTTTATACCCGTCTGATGGCTGAAAATGGTAACTGGCTGGTGGAAGTTAAGCCGTGGTACGTGATTGGTAGCACCGACGATAACCCTGATATCACTAAATACATGGGCTACTATCAGCTGAAAATGGGGTATCACCTGGGTGACGCGGTTATCAGCGTGAAAGGCCAGTACAACTGGAATACCGGCTACGGCGGCGCAGAGCTGGGGGCCAGTTACCCCATCACGAAGCATGTGCGTCTATACACTCAGGTCTACAGTGGTTACGGCGAATCGCTGATTGACTACAACTTCAATCAGACGCGTGTTGGTGTGGGCGTGATGCTCAACGATATCTTCTGATAAGTATTGAGAGTATTTTAATCATTGCAGTTTCTCTCTCAGGCGCTGAAAATAGCGCCTGTTTTTATTTCGGGCGAATGGGGTTAATGTGGCGCAGGCGGAAGTGTTGAATCTGGAAATGGGCGCTAAACAGGTTTTGCAGGAAACCTTTGGCTACCAACAGTTTCGCCCCGGTCAGGAAGAAATCATTGATACCGTGCTCTCTGGTCGCGACTGCCTGGTCGTTATGCCGACCGGCGGCGGTAAATCCCTGTGCTATCAAATTCCCGCGTTATTGCTAAACGGACTCACCGTTGTCGTTTCCCCGCTGATTTCCCTGATGAAAGATCAGGTCGATCAACTGCTGGCCAACGGCGTGGCGGCGGCGTGCCTGAATTCTACTCAAAGTCGTGAACAGCAGCTTGAGGTGATGGCGGGCTGTCGCAGCGGGCAGATTCGCTTACTGTATATTGCGCCCGAACGCCTGATGCTGGATAACTTCCTTGAGCATCTGGCGCACTGGAATCCGGTGCTGCTGGCGGTTGATGAAGCGCACTGTATTTCGCAGTGGGGGCATGATTTCCGCCCCGAGTACGCTGCGCTGGGCCAGTTACGTCAGCGTTTCCCAACCCTGCCGTTTGTGGCGCTGACCGCGACCGCGGATGAGACAACCCGGCTGGACATTGTGCGTCTGCTGGGACTGAACGATCCGTTAATTCAGATCAGCAGCTTTGACCGCCCGAACATTCGCTACATGCTGATGGAGAAGTTTAAGCCGCTCGATCAGCTGATGCGCTACGTGCAAGAGCAGCGCGGTAAGTCTGGCATTATCTATTGTAACAGTCGCGCCAAAGTCGAAGACACCGCCGCGCGTCTGCAAAGCCGTGGCATCAGCGCCGGGGCTTATCATGCCGGGCTGGAAAATGCCGTACGCGCCGAGGTGCAGGAGAAATTCCAGCGTGATGACCTACAAATCGTAGTGGCGACCGTGGCGTTCGGTATGGGGATCAACAAACCTAACGTACGCTTCGTGGTGCATTTCGATATTCCGCGCAACATTGAATCCTATTACCAGGAAACCGGCCGCGCCGGGCGTGATGGCCTGCCTGCGGAAGCGATGCTGTTTTACGATCCGGCTGATATGGCATGGCTACGCCGCTGCCTCGAAGAGAAACCCGCTGGGCAACTGCTGGATATCGAACGTCATAAGCTCAATGCGATGGGGGCGTTTGCCGAGGCGCAGACCTGTCGTCGTCTGGTGCTGCTGAACTATTTTGGCGAAGGGCGTCAGGAACCGTGTGGTAACTGCGACATCTGCCTCGACCCGCCAAAACAGTACGACGGACTCATGGATGCGCGCAAAGCGCTGTCGACGATTTACCGTGTTAACCAACGCTTCGGCATGGGGTACGTCGTGGAAGTGCTGCGCGGAGCGAATAACCAGCGTATTCGCGAACTGGCTCATGACAAACTGCCGGTCTATGGCATTGGTCGCGAGCAAAGCCACGAACACTGGGTGAGCGTTATTCGCCAGCTTATTCACCTGGGCCTGGTGACGCAGAATATTGCTCATCACTCCGCGTTACAGCTAACCGAAGCCGCGCGTCCGGTGTTGCGCGGTGACGTTGCGTTACAGCTTGCTGTACCGCGTATTGTGGCGCTGAAACCGCGTGCGATGCAGAAATCCTTCGGTGGTAACTACGACCGCAAACTGTTCGCCAAATTGCGTAAGCTGCGTAAAGCCATTGCCGACGAAGAGAACATTCCGCCGTACGTGGTGTTCAACGACGCCACACTGATTGAAATGGCGGAGCAGATGCCGGTTTCACCGAGTGAAATGCTAAGCGTCAACGGTGTGGGGATGCGGAAACTTGAGCGTTTCGGTAAAGAGTTTATGGCGCTTATTCGCGCACACGTTGATGGTGACGACGAAGAGTAGTCAGCCGGGCAAAAAAGTGCCAGGATGGTGACTCACTGAACTATTCCCCCGCGAGTCATTTTTATGTTAACGCTATTTTTCACCGTTGCGTTGGTGCATATCGTTGCGCTGATGAGCCCCGGTCCCGATTTCTTTTTTGTTTCTCAAACTGCGGTTAGCCGTTCGCGCAAAGAAGCTATGATGGGCGTGCTGGGCATTACCTGCGGCGTCATGGTCTGGGCTGGCGTGGCACTGCTCGGCCTGCATCTGATTATCGAAAAAATGGCCTGGCTGCATACCATTATTATGGTTGGCGGGGGGCTGTATCTGTGCTGGATGGGTTATCAGATGCTGCGCGGCGCGTTTAAAAAACAGGATGTTGCAGCGCCCACTCCGCAGGTGGAGCTGGCGCAGAGCGGACGCAGCTTTTTGAAAGGTCTGCTGACCAACCTGGCGAACCCTAAAGCCATTATCTATTTTGGCTCCGTCTTCTCATTGTTCGTTGGCGACAACGTGGGAACGGGCGCGCGTTGGGGGATCTTTGCTCTGATTATCGTGGAAACGCTGGCGTGGTTTACCGTGGTCGCCAGCCTGTTTGCTCTGCCAAAAATGCGTCGTGGCTATCAGCGTCTGGCGAAGTGGATTGATGGTTTTGCCGGCGCGCTGTTCGCGGGCTTCGGTATCCATCTGATTATTTCGCGCTAAGTATGTTGCCCGCCTGGGACTCCCAGGCGGTATGCGGCTTATTGCGCAAGCTTCTGTAATTCGTCCTTCGAAAGGCCGGTCATTTCCATAATTGCATCGGTATCAAGACCCCGCTTTAGCATCGCTTTTGCTATGTCCAGTATGGCAATACGTTTGCCCTCTTCGCGGCCTATCTGCTTTAGTTGATCCGCCATTGTCATCAGTTTGTCTCCATGCTGCGGCACACGCTGTGCCAGCTTATACAATAATGTCTGAACATCTTGTGTATTCCCTGCTTGCACCATGTAGTTTACCAGTACGGTTATTTGTTGTCCGCTCATCTTCTCCAGCATAAACAGGCGGGTAAGTTTATCCAGCAACTGCGCCATGTCGCGCTGGCGAATGTGTTTTTGTACTAATGTCAGCGCTGCCATACTGCGATGCTGCATGATCTCATCATCTGGAATAACCGTCACATCCACCAACGGAAATGGTGTGCTGTAAAGTTGAAGGGCGATCGCTGAATCCTCAAAGTGATCCAACCAGTTCATCGAACCTTGCCAGGGGCTTTGCTTGCCATGGTAAAAGAGCACTGGAATAACCAGCGGCAGAGTGTCGTTTCCCGCCTCAAGATGACGTTGCATCGCTGCGATAGCGTAGCGCATCAGGCGAAATGACATATGCTTGTCTGGTGAGCTTTGATGCTCAATGAGCACGTGTACATAGCCATGCCCGCTGGTGGTTTCCAGTGAGTAGAGAATATCGCTGAAATAGGGACGCAGATCGTCCTCCACAAAACTGCCTGATTCCAGACGGAGCGTTTCCAGTTTGCAGATTTTGATCAACGAGGGCGGAAGATGAAGTTCGATAAAGTCCCGCGCAGTTTCCACGCGGGAGAGGAAGGTCTTAAATACTGCATCATGTGGTGTTGTTACTTCCGCCATCGTTAATCATCCGTGAAAGGTGAATGTGGCGGAATTCTGGCATTAGCAATCAACGTCTAACAGTACAGAATAAAAGGCTTTTCTCCCTTTGCGGCAAAGTACGGAAAGTCATGTTCAGACGCTCATACTGTTAGCATTTCATTGCGAGCGTCGTTCCATTTGCTAGGCATGCCTTGCCGATGCCAGCAGGGCGCCTATCAGCATAAACAGCGAACCGAACACTTTGTTCAGCGCCTTCATTTGTTTTGGCCCTTTAATCCAGCCAGCAATGCGCGTGGCCAGCGTCGCGTAACCGATCATCACAATGATATCGACCACGATGGTCGTGACGCCAAGCACCACGTACTGCATCAACTGCGGTTCCTGCGGCAGGATGAACTGTGGGAACAGAGCGGCAAGAAAAACTATGCTCTTAGGATTGGTCAGATTAACAAAGACCGCGCGTTTGAACAGCCGGCTGCGCGATTGCGTATTCGCCATGGTATTCAGATCGATAGCACCCGCCGCCCGCCATTGTTGAATACCCAGCCAAATCAGATAGGCCGCTCCCGCCCACTTCAGCACCTCAAATGCGATCACCGAACGTGAAAATAGCGTTCCCAGTCCTACGCCAACCAGAACGATATGAATACCCAACCCGGTCTGCAAACCCGCAATCGACGCGCTGGCACCGCGATATCCGTGGCTGATGGCGGTGGTCATGGTATTGATTGCGCCAGAGCCTGGGGACAAGCTCAAAATAATAGAGGTCAGCAGGTAGGCGAACCACCATTCAAAGGTCATGAGAAACTCCCGGATTGTCTATTTTTATGCCACAATACGCTACTGCCGTTAGGTTGTGTCAGTGACGGCGAAAAAAACGATTTTACTTGGTCAGCGAGGCTGGATACCCGATGTTTCAGCAGCAAAAAGACTGGGAAACAAGAGAAAACGCGTTTGCTGCTTTTTCCATGGGGCCACTGACAGATTTCTGGCGTCAGCGGGAAGAAGCGGAATTTACGGGCGTGGATGATATTCCCGTACATTTTGTTCGTTTTCATGCAGAAAAAAACGATCGCGTCATCGTCGTCTGTCCTGGACGCATTGAAAGCTACGTGAAATACGCTGAACTGGCGTATGACCTGTTTCATTCTGGTTTTGACGTTCTCATTATCGATCACCGTGGCCAGGGGCGTTCCGGGCGTATGCTTTCGGATCCGCATCGCGGTCATGTCGATAACTTTAATGATTATGTCGACGATCTAACCGCCTTCTGGCAGCAGGAAGTGCTACCCGGCCCATGGAGAAAACGCTATATCCTGGCGCATTCAATGGGCGGGGCGATTGCGACGTTATTCCTGCAACGCCACCCGAATCAGTGTGATGCCATCGCGCTTTGCGCACCGATGTTTGGTATTGTGATGCGCTTTCCCGACTGGATGGTGCGCCATATACTGGACTGGGCCGAAGGGCATCCGCGGATCCGCGAAGGCTATGCGATGGGAACCGGGCGCTGGCGGGCGCTGCCGTTCGGTATGAATGCGTTAACCCATAGTCGACAGCGCTATCGGCGCAATCTGCGCTTCTATGCTGATGAGCCGCGGTTGCGCGTTGGCGGTCCCACCTATCACTGGGTACGTGAAGGGATTCTGGCTGGCGAACAGGTTTTGGCTGGCGCCGGGGATGATGCGACGCCGACGCTGCTGATTCAGGCTGAAGAAGAGCGTGTGGTAGATAACCGCATGCACGATCGTTTTTGTGAACTCCGCGCTGCAGCGGGCCATCCTGTAGAAGGGGGGCAGCCGCTTGTCATCAAAGGCGCGTACCATGAGATCCTTTTTGAAAAGGACGCCATGCGCTCAGTTGCGCTTAACGCTATTGTCGAATTTTTCGACAAGCATAACTCATCCAGCGGAACCCGCTTTGCCTAGAGGTTGAATTTTCTTATGTATCAGGTTGTTGCGTCTGATTTAGACGGTACGCTGCTTTCTCCCGACCATACTCTGTCCCCTTATGCCAAAGAGACGCTGAAGTTATTGACCGCTCGCGGCGTTAACTTCGTGTTTGCGACTGGCCGTCATCATGTTGATGTGGGGCAAATTCGCGATAACCTCGGCATTAAAACCTACATGATCACGTCCAACGGCGCGCGCGTGCATGATTCTGACGGGAATCTGGTGTTTTCCCATAACCTGGATCGCGATATTGCCAGCGACCTGTTTGGCGTAGTGAATGCAAACCCGGACATCGTGACCAACGTATATCGTGATGATGAGTGGTTTATGAATCGCCATCGTCCGGACGAAATGCGTTTCTTCAAAGAAGCGGTGTTTAACTATTCACTGTTTGAACCTGCATTACTGGAGCCTGAGGGCGTCAGCAAAGTGTTCTTCACCACCGACTCTCACGAAAGGCTACTGCCGCTGGAGCAGGCGATTAACGCCCGCTGGGGCGATCGCGTCAACGTCAGCTTCTCTACGCTTACCTGTCTGGAAGTTATGGCTGGCGGCGTATCGAAAGGTCATGCGCTGGAAGCGGTAGCAAAAGCGATGGGCTACAGCCTGAAAGACTGCATCGCCTTTGGCGACGGGATGAACGATGCGGAAATGCTCTCCATGGCAGGTAAAGGCTGCATCATGGGCAACGCCCACCAGCGCCTGAAGGATCTGCACCCGGAACTGGAAGTCATTGGTCTTAATGCCGACGATGCCG
The DNA here is from genome assembly GCF_030332605.1 of Citrobacter sp. Cpo103. NCBI lineage: Bacteria > Pseudomonadati > Pseudomonadota > Gammaproteobacteria > Enterobacterales > Enterobacteriaceae > Citrobacter > Citrobacter sp. Cpo103. The sequence goes on from NZ_JAOWHO010000035.1 coordinate 61,975, forward strand.
TGCCACACTATCTGCGTGAACTGTTTTTGTAGTAACCTACTGTTCGTTAGTTGACCAGTTGTCAACTAAAAACTTCGCTACAATGGGTGTACCTTTTGTTAAGAGACATCCATTGTGGCGTTACTCATCATTACCACAATTCTGTGGGCCTTTTCCTTTAGCCTGTTTGGCGAGTACCTTGCCGGTCATGTCGATAGCTATTTTGCGGTGCTGGTGCGCGTTGGGCTGGCTGCGCTGGTGTTCCTGCCGTTTCTACGTACTCGTGGGCACAGCGTAAAAACGATCGGGCTGTATATGCTGGTGGGTGCCATGCAGCTTGGCATTATGTACATGCTGAGTTTTCACGCCTATCTGTACCTGACGGTTTCAGAACTGCTGCTCTTTACCGTGCTGACGCCGCTCTACATTACGCTGATTTATGATCTGATGAGCGGACGTCGTCTGCGCTGGAGTTACGCCTTTAGTGCGTTACTGGCGGTGATTGGTGCGGGGATCATTCGTTACGATCAGGTGACCAGCCACTTCTGGACCGGTCTGCTGCTGGTGCAGTTGTCCAATATCAGCTTTGCCATTGGTATGGTGGGCTATAAACGTCTGATGGAGACGCGGCCAATGCCGCAGCACAACGCCTTTGCCTGGTTTTATATGGGCGCCTTTATGGTGGCTGTCGTGGCCTGGTTCATGCTGGGCAATGCGCAGAAAATGCCTGCAACCACGCTACAGTGGGGAATTCTGGTCTTTCTTGGCGTGGCGGCGTCCGGCATTGGTTACTTTATGTGGAACTACGGTGCGACCCAGGTGGATGCGGGCACGCTGGGCATCATGAACAATATGCATGTCCCTGCCGGACTGCTGGTTAACCTTGCTATCTGGCATCAACAACCTCACTGGCCAAGCTTCATCATTGGTGCGGCTGTGATAGTGGCTTCACTGTGGGTACATCGAAAGTGGGTCGTTCCGCACTCCGTACAAACGGCAGGTGATCGCAGGCGTGATTCCGCGCTGAGCGAATAAACGCTTCTGTGACCGGCTGTCGCTGCTCGCCATCACGCACGGCGGCGTACAGTCGGCTCCACAATCCATCACCCAGGGTTTTGGTCACTACCAGGCCCTGGCGTTCAAAACTCTCCACCACCCAGTGAGGTAACGCCGCGATACCCATTCTGGCTGCAACCATCTGAATCAGCAGCAAGGTGTTATCCACGCTTTTCAGCGACGGACTAACGCCTGCAGGTTGCAGGAAATGCCGCCATACATCCAGTCGACTCCGTTGCACCGGGTAAATGAGCAGCGTCTCGCTGGCCAAATCTTCTGGCGTGATTTGCGTTTTGCTAGCCAACGGATGGTCAGGCGCCAGTACCAGGCGGACTTCAAAATCGAACATCGGCGAGTAGTGCAATCCGCTGCGCGGCAAGATGTCGGAGGTTAACACCAGATCCAGCTCATCCTGCTGTAGCGCTGGTTGCGGATCGAACGTCACGCCGGATTTAAAGTCCATCTCCACCTGCGGCCAGTTGGCACGAAAATTCTCCAGCGCGGGCGTCAGCCATTGAATACAACTGTGACATTCAATCGCGATTCGCAACCGGGTTTGCTGCGGTTCGTTGCAGGCCTGCAGCGCACGACCAATTTGCGGCAACACCTGATTGGCTAACTGCAGCAGGATTTCTCCCTGCGGCGTAAAGCGCAGAGGCTGGCTTTTACGGATAAAAAGTCGAAAGCCAAGGCGCTGCTCCAGATCGCTGAACTGGTGAGAAAGGGCGGATTGGGTCTGATGCAACGTCGCCGCTGCGGCTGCCAGAGAACCACTATTCCGCAACGCCTGGAGCGTTTTCAGGTGTTTAATCTCGATCATGAAAGTCCTTCACTTCGGCATGAACAAATTGCGCTTGAGGAATATACAGTAACCGCCAATTATGGATGTGTAAACATCTGGACGTCCAAAACTCGTCATATTTCGGCTTGCAGATGCGTTGGCTTCCTCGCTTACCCCAGTCACTTACTTCAGTAAGCTCCTGGGGATGCGCTGTGTCGCCGCCTTCCTGCAAACCGAACTATTTAGAGTTTTTGCTTCAGATTCAATAAAATAAGAGAGGAAGAAAAATGACAATATTGAATCACACCCTCGGTTTCCCTCGCGTTGGCCTGCGTCGCGAGTTGAAGAAAGCGCAAGAAAGCTACTGGGCGGGAAATTCTTCCCGTGAAGATTTGCTGACCGTTGGCCGCGAGCTGCGTGCCCGCCACTGGGATCAGCAGAAGCAGGCGGGCGTTGACCTGCTGCCGGTGGGTGATTTTGCCTGGTACGATCACGTGCTGACCACCAGCCTGCTGCTCGGCAACGTTCCGGCTCGCCATCAAAATAAAGACGGCTCGGTCGATATCGATACCTTATTCCGCATTGGCCGTGGCCGCGCACCAACGGGTGAACCCGCGGCGGCGGCAGAAATGACCAAATGGTTTAACACCAACTATCACTACATGGTGCCAGAGTTCACTAAAGGTCAGCAGTTCAAACTGACCTGGACCCAACTGCTGGATGAAGTGGACGAAGCGCTGGCGCTCGGTCACAAAGTGAAGCCTGTGTTGCTGGGGCCGGTAACCTACCTGTGGTTGGGTAAAGTGAAAGGCGAGCAGTTTGACCGTCTGAGCCTGTTGAACGACATTCTGCCGGTTTACCAGCAGGTGCTGGCCGAGCTGGCGAAACGCGGTATTGAGTGGGTGCAGATTGACGAACCCGCTCTGGTGCTGGAATTGCCGCAAGCGTGGCTGGAGGTCTTCAAACCAGCTTATGACGCGCTGACGGGTCAGGTGAAGCTGCTACTGACCACTTACTTCGAAGGCGTAACGCCAAACCTGGATACCATTACCGCCCTGCCGGTACAGGGGCTGCACGTTGACTTCGTGCACGGCAAAGATGATGCAGCCGAGCTGCACTCGCGTCTGCCAGTCGACTGGCTGCTGTCAGCGGGGCTGGTGAACGGCCGCAACGTCTGGCGTGCCGATCTCAGCGAAAAATACGCACAAATCAAAGATATCGTCGGGAAACGTAACCTGTGGGTGGCTTCTTCCTGCTCCCTGCTGCATAGCCCAATCGATCTCAGTGTGGAAACCCGCCTTGATGCAGAAGTTAAGAGCTGGTTTGCCTTCGCTCTGCAAAAATGCGGCGAGCTGGCGCTGCTGCGCGATGCGTTGAATAGCGGTGATACGGCGGCAATTGCCGAGTGGAGCGCACCGATTCAGGCTCGTCGTCACTCTACCCGAGTACACAACGCCGCAGTGGAAAAACGTCTGGCGGCAATCACCGCCCAGGACAGCCAGCGCGCTAACGCTTACCCGGTTCGCGCCGAGGCGCAACGTGCCCGCTTTAATCTGCCGGCATGGCCGACTACGACTATCGGTTCATTCCCGCAAACCACGGAAATTCGCGGATTACGCCTGGACTTCAAAAAGGGCAACCTGGATGCTGGTAACTATCGCACCGGAATTGCGGAACATATCAAACAGGCGATTGTTGAACAGGAACGTCTGGGTCTCGACGTGCTGGTACACGGTGAAGCCGAGCGTAATGACATGGTCGAATACTTTGGTGAGCACCTGGACGGTTTCGTCTTTACCCAAAACGGTTGGGTGCAGAGCTACGGCTCTCGCTGCGTGAAGCCGCCGGTGGTGATTGGCGACGTCAGCCGCCCGGAAGCGATCACCGTGGAGTGGGCGAAATATGCCCAGTCGCTGACCGACAAACCGGTAAAAGGCATGCTGACCGGTCCGGTGACCATTCTCTGCTGGTCATTCCCGCGTGAAGACGTGACGCGTGAAACCATCGCGAAGCAGATTGCGCTGGCGCTGCGTGATGAAGTGGCGGATCTGGAAGCGGCGGGTATCGGCATCATCCAGATTGATGAACCGGCACTGCGCGAAGGTCTGCCGCTGCGTCGCAGCGACTGGGCGGCGTATCTGGAGTGGGGCGTGGAAGCCTTCCGCATTAACGCGGCGGTAGCGAAGGATGAAACCCAGATCCACACCCACATGTGTTATTGCGAGTTCAACGACATCATGGACTCCATTGCGGCGCTGGATGCGGACGTGATTACCATTGAAACCTCGCGCTCTGATATGGAGTTGCTGGAATCGTTTGAAGAGTTCGACTATCCGAACGAAATCGGGCCGGGCGTATACGATATTCACTCGCCGAACGTCCCGAGCGTGGAGTGGATTGAAGCCCTGTTGAAGAAAGCCGAGCTGCGCATTCCAGCAGAACGTCTGTGGGTGAACCCGGACTGCGGCCTGAAAACCCGCGGCTGGCCGGAAACCCGTGCCGCGCTGGCGAACATGGTCAAAGCGGCGCAGAATTTGCGTCAGGCGTAATTCGGTGCCCGGGAAGCGCTGGGGCTTACCCGGGTTACAGGAAATCGCAATAGTTGTAGGCCCGGTCAGGCGTCGCTGCCACCGGGCAATTAACGTTTATTTCTTCCCACCGTATTGCACGAACCACTCCAGCATTCTCTGCCAACCGTCTTTCGCGGACTCTTCGTGATAGCTCGGGCGATAATCGGCGTTGAACGCATGTCCGGCATCGGGATAGACCACGATTTCCGCTTTAGCATTGGCGGCGCGCAGTGCCTGGCGCATTGTTTCAACGGTATCTTGCGGAATGCTGGTGTCCTGGCCGCCATAAAGCCCCAAAACGGGGGCGTTAAGATCGGTTGCGATATCAACGGGATGTTTTGGCGAGTTAAGGGTTTTATCACCCACCAGTTTGCCATACCACGCCACGGCCGCTTTTAACTGCGGATTATGTGCGGCATACAGCCAGGTGATGCGCCCACCCCAGCAAAATCCGGTGATCATCAACTGGTGTGCATCTCCTCCGTTGCGGGAGGCCCAGCTAGCGACGTGGTCCAGATCGGCCAGTACCTGAGAGTCGGGCACTTTGGCGACAAGGCCACTAAGCAGCGTAGGGATATCGGCAAAGTCATTGGGATCGCCTTCGCGAAAATAGAGTTCTGGTGCGATAGCCAGATACCCTTCCAGAGCCAAACGACGGCAAACGTCACGAATGTGCTCATGAATACCAAAAATCTCCTGCACGACAATGACTACGGGCAGCAGGCCATCAGTCTGTTTTGGTCGTGCGTGATACGCTGGCATATCATCGCCTTGTGAAGGTATGGACGTTACACCGGCGATAATTGCATTATCCGGGGTGTGAACCGTGGTAGACGTCGGTGGAGATACAGCAGGTGCAAAGCCAGATTGTCGTGTTGTCATGGTATTCTCCGTACCCTTAAATATTCAGCAAAAAAGCGCATTGTTAACTATAGACACATGCAACGAACCACATTGCCTTAAACGGGCTATCTTTTGTGCAGGGCTTCCTTACATCACATCATTTATGTGACATTAATCACTTTTTGATGGTAATTGAATGCAATTGATTTACATCATAGTGATGACTGTCACGAAAATATGTTTATGCCTTCGGTAAAGTGTGTTTTTGCTTCTTCTGACAAAACCGATTCACAGAGGAGTTTTTATGTCTAAGTCTGATGTTTTTCATCTCGGCCTCACTAAGAACGATTTACAAGGGGCTACGCTTGCTATCGTCCCTGGCGACCCGGAGCGTGTGGAAAAGATCGCCGCGCTGATGGATAAGCCGGTTAAGCTGGCATCTCATCGCGAGTTCACCACCTGGCGTGCTGAGCTGGATGGTAAAGCCGTGATCGTTTGTTCTACCGGTATCGGCGGCCCGTCCACCTCTATTGCCGTAGAAGAACTGGCACAGCTGGGCATTCGTACCTTCCTGCGTATCGGTACGACTGGCGCTATCCAGCCGCATATCAACGTAGGTGATGTACTGGTTACCACTGCATCTGTTCGTCTGGACGGTGCAAGCCTACACTTCGCACCAATGGAATTCCCGGCCGTTGCGGACTTCGAGTGCACCACCGCGCTGGTGGAAGCGGCGAAATCTATCGGCGCCACCACTCACGTGGGGGTCACCGCGTCTTCTGACACCTTCTACCCGGGCCAGGAGCGTTATGACACCTTCTCTGGTCGCGTCGTGAGCCGTTTCAAAGGCTCAATGGAAGAGTGGCAGTCTATGGGCGTCATGAACTACGAAATGGAATCTGCTACGCTGCTGACCATGTGCGCAAGCCAGGGTCTGCGTGCCGGTATGGTCGCAGGTGTTATCGTGAACCGTACTCAGCAAGAGATCCCTAATGCGGAAACGATGAAACAAACGGAAAGTCACGCGGTGAAAATCGTGGTTGAAGCCGCGCGTCGTTTACTGTAATTCCCCCTTCTATTCAAAAAGGCCGACGCGTTCGGCCTTTTTATTTTGCGTAGTGCCTCGCAGGAAATTCCTTTTAAACTGGACGTTTATACAGCACAATTCTATTTTGTGCGGGTAAGTCGTTGCTGTAAGGGGGCGTTGTGGATATTTCAATTATGATGAGTGCCGTGTTGGCGTTAGCCGCAGGGCTACTGGTAGGGTGGCTGGCGACAAAAGCACGCGCCGATCAAATCCGTGCCGACCTCATCGAAGAGCGACGTGAACTGGATATTGCGCTAAGCGCCGCTCGCCAGCAGCTCTCGCAGGAAGCTCACTGGCGTGATGAGTGCGAACTACTCAATAACGAATTACGCAGTCTGCACAGTATCAACACCTCTCTGGAAGCCGATCTCCGTGAAGTCACTACCCGGCTGGAAGCAACCCAACAGCATGCGGAAGATAAAATCCGCCAGATGATCAACAGCGAACAGCGTCTGAGCGAACAGTTTGAAAATCTGGCGAATCGTATTTTTGAGCACAGCAACCGCCGTGTTGATGAGCAAAATCGCCAAAGTCTGAACAGCCTGCTTGCGCCGCTTCGTGAACAACTGGACGGTTTTCGTCGCCAGGTTCAGGATAGCTTTGGTAAAGAGGCGCAAGAACGCCATACCCTGGCGCACGAAATTCGTAATCTCCAGCAACTGAATGCGCAGATGGCGCAGGAAGCGGTAAACCTGACGCGGGCATTAAAAGGCGATAACAAAACGCAGGGTAACTGGGGAGAGGTCGTACTCACGCGGGTACTCGAAGCCTCTGGTCTGCGTGAAGGTTATGAATATGAAACCCAGGTTAGCATCGAAAACGACGCCCGTTCGCGAATGCAGCCTGATGTCATCGTTCGGCTACCGCAGGGTAAAGATGTGGTGATCGATGCGAAAATGACGCTGGTCGCCTATGAGCGCTATTTTAACGCAGAAGATGAATACACCCGCGAAAGTGCATTGCAGGAGCACATCGCCTCGGTGCGCAACCATATTCGACTACTGGGTCGCAAAGATTATCAGCAGCTTCCTGGGCTGCGTACGCTTGACTATGTGTTGATGTTTATCCCCGTTGAGCCCGCTTTTTTGCTGGCGCTCGACAGACAGCCCGAACTGATTACCGAAGCGCTTAGAAATAACATTATGCTGGTGAGTCCTACCACGCTGTTGGTGGCATTGCGCACGATCGCCAACCTGTGGCGCTACGAGCATCAGAGTCGTAATGCGCAACAAATTGCCGATCGGGCCAGCAAACTTTATGACAAGATGCGGTTGTTTGTGGATGATATGTCGGCAATAGGCCAAAGCCTGGACAAAGCCCAGGACAACTACCGACAGGCGATGAAAAAACTCTCTTCCGGTCGTGGAAACGTCCTGTCGCAGGCAGAAGCGTTTCGTAGTTTAGGCGTGGAAATTAAGCGCGAGATTAATCCTGAGCTGGCTGAACAAGCTACTACACAGGATGAAGAATACCGCTTGCGCTCGGTCCCTGAGACGCAACAAGATGCGTCTTACCCCGAGGATGAAGCGATAAATCAGCAATCAAACTAGTCCATTTGGGGTAGTTGAACCCGGTAGAAGGGTAGGGCAAATTGGCCCAATCTGTTACACTTCTCGAACATTTTTTGGATGAGCAGGCACTGAGATGGTGGATAATTCACAAGAAACGACGCACTTTGGCTTTCAGACCGTCGCTAAAGAGCAGAAAGCTGACATGGTGGCCCACGTTTTTCATTCTGTGGCGTCTAAATATGACGTTATGAATGACTTAATGTCATTTGGCATTCATCGTTTGTGGAAGCGCTTCACCATTGATTGCAGTGGCGTGCGTCGCGGGCAAACCGTTCTCGATTTAGCAGGCGGTACCGGCGATCTGACGGCGAAATTCTCTCGCATGGTTGGTGAAACCGGCAAAGTTGTGCTGGCGGATATCAATGACTCAATGCTCAAAATGGGTCGCGAAAAGCTGCGTAATATTGGCGTGGTAGGTAACGTTGAGTACGTTCAGGCGAATGCGGAAGCATTACCTTTCCCTGACAACACGTTTGACTGCATCACCATCTCTTTCGGTCTGCGCAACGTAACGGATAAAGACAAAGCATTGCGCTCCATGTACCGCGTATTGAAGCCGGGCGGACGTCTACTGGTGCTGGAATTCTCCAAACCCATCATCGAACCGTTGAGCAAAGCCTACGACGCATACTCTTTCCATGTTCTGCCGCGCATAGGTTCAATGGTAGCAAGCGATGCGGACAGCTACCGTTATTTGGCGGAGTCCATCCGTATGCATCCCGATCAGGACACCTTAAAAGCAATGATGCAAGATGCCGGGTTCGAAAGCGTTGATTACTACAACCTGACAGCAGGTGTCGTTGCGCTGCATCGTGGTTACAAGTTCTGACAGGAGAGTGGGGATGCCTTTAAAACCCTTAGTAACCGCAGGCGTTGAAAATCTGCTCAACACCTTTCTGTACCGTTCTCCTGCGCTGAAGTCAGCCAGAACGCGTTTACAAGGGAAGGTGCTGCGTGTTGATCTCAAAGGATTTTCAACACCGTTAGTCCTGGTGTTTAGCGAGCGCCAGGTCGATGTGCTGGGGGCATGGGAAGGCGAAGCCGATTGCACCGTAATCACATATGCCAGTGTGTTACCGAAATTGCGTGACCGACAGCAACTCACCACGCTTATCCGCAGCGGTGAGCTGGAAGTCCAGGGCGATATCCAGGTAGTACAGAACTTTGTTGCGCTGGCCGATCTGGCGGAGTTGGATCCTGCAGAACTGTTAGCACCCTATACCGGCGATATCGTCGCGGAAGGGGTCAGCAAAGTCTTGCGTGGTGGAGCGAAGTTCCTGTGCCATAACTTTCAGCGCCAGCAGCGCTATGTCGCCGAAGCGATCACTGAAGAGTGGCGCATGGCTCCTGGTCCACTAGAGGTTGCATGGTTTGCTGAAGAAACGGCAGCAGTTGAGCGCGCGGTTGAATCTCTGGCCAAACGGCTGGAAAAACTGGAGGCCAAATGACGCCAGGTGAAGTACGGCGCCTTTATTTCATCATTCGCACTTTTTTAAGCTACGGTCTTGATGAACTCATCCCCAAAATGCGAATCACGCTGCCGCTTCGGTTGTGGCGTTACTCGTTGTTCTGGATGCCCAACCGACATAAAGATAAACCGCTGGGAGAAAGGCTGAGACTGGCTTTACAGGAACTCGGCCCGGTGTGGATCAAGTTTGGGCAAATGCTCTCTACCCGTCGTGACCTTTTCCCTCCGCACATCGCCGATCAGCTTGCGCTATTGCAGGATCGGGTTGCCCCGTTCGATGGGCTTAGAGCGAAAAAACAAATCGAAGAGGCTATGGGCGGGCTGCCCGTCGAGGAATGGTTTGATGATTTTGAGATCACGCCGCTGGCATCTGCGTCTGTTGCTCAGGTCCACACTGCGCGGTTGAAATCGAATGGCAAAGAGGTGGTGATCAAAGTTATTCGCCCGGACATACTTCCGGTCATCAAAGCGGATTTAAAACTGATCTACCGCCTGGCTCGTTGGGTTCCTCGTCTGCTGCCAGATGGGCGTCGCCTGCGACCAACAGAAGTCGTCCGTGAATATGAAAAAACGTTGATCGATGAACTGAATCTGCTGCGCGAATCGGCGAACGCCATTCAGCTACGACGTAATTTTGAAGATAGTCCGATGCTGTACATCCCGGAAGTGTATTCCGACTATTGCAGTCAGAACATGATGGTGATGGAGCGCATTTACGGCATCCCGGTTTCAGATGTCACCACGCTTGAGAAGAACGGCACCAATATGAAATTGTTGGCCGAGCGTGGTGTTCAGGTCTTCTTTACTCAGGTATTCCGCGACAGCTTTTTCCATGCGGATATGCACCCCGGGAACATTTTTGTCAGTTATGAGCACCCTGAAAACCCGAAATACATTGGTATTGATTGTGGGATTGTGGGCTCTTTAAACAAAGAAGATAAGCGTTACCTGGCTGAAAACTTCATTGCGTTCTTTAACCGCGATTACCGCAAAGTTGCTGAACTGCACGTGGATTCTGGTTGGGTTCCGCCGGATACCAACGTAGAAGAGTTTGAATTTGCCATTCGTACCGTGTGCGAGCCGATTTTTGAAAAACCGCTGGCGGAGATTTCCTTTGGTCACGTGCTGCTGAATCTGTTCAACACTGCGCGCCGCTTCAATATGGAAGTTCAGCCTCAACTGGTATTGCTCCAGAAGACGCTGCTGTACGTAGAAGGTGTCGGACGACAACTCTACCCGCAGTTAGATTTGTGGAAAACGGCTAAGCCATTCCTCGAATCCTGGATTAAAGATCAGGTCGGTATTCCGGCGCTCGTTAGGGCATTTAAAGAAAAAGCACCGTTCTGGGTCGAAAAAATGCCAGAAATACCTGAACTGGTGTATGACAGTTTGCGCCAGGGCAAATATTTACAGCACAGTGTTGATAAGATTGCCCGCGAGCTTCACGCGAATCATGTACGCCAGGGACAATCCCGTTATTTATTGGGCATTGGCGTAACATTGTTGCTAAGTGGAACATTCCTGCTGGTAAGCCGCCCTGAGTGGGGGCTTATGCCGGGCTGGTTAATGGCGGGAGGCGTCATAGCCTGGTTGATCGGCTGGCGCAAAATGCGCTGAATTTTTCATCGCCCAAGGCAGGTCGTGTAACGTATACTACGGCCTTATTAATTCATCATCTATGACAGAGGAACATGTATGGGTGGTATCAGTATTTGGCAGTTGTTGATCATTGCCGTCATCGTTGTACTGCTATTTGGCACCAAGAAACTCGGCTCCATCGGTTCCGATCTTGGCGCGTCGATCAAAGGCTTCAAAAAAGCGATGGGTGATGATGAGCCTAAGCAAGATAAAACCAGCCAGGACGCTGATTTTACTGCTAAATCCATCACCGATAAGCAGGGTGAAGTGAAAAAGGAAGACGCCAAAAGCCAAGATAAAGAGCAGGTATAATCCGTGTTTGATATCGGTTTTAGCGAACTGTTATTGGTGTTCGTGATCGGCCTCATTGTTCTGGGGCCGCAACGATTACCTGTAGCGGTAAAAACGGTTGCTGGCTGGGTTCGCGCTTTGCGTTCCCTTGCAACTACTGTTCAGAATGAACTGACCCAGGAGCTTAAGCTTCAGGAGTTTCAGGACAGCCTGAAGAAAGTAGAGAAAGCGAGCCTGACAAATCTGACCCCGGAGCTGAAAGCGTCAATGGATGAGCTGCGTGAAGCGGCGGAATCGATGAAGCGTTCTTACAGCGTGCACGATCCTGAGAAAGCGAGCGATGAAGCGCACACTATCCATAATCCGGTGGTGAAAGACGGTGAAGCGCAGCGAGAAGGGGTCACCCCTGCCGCCGCTGAAAACCAGGCCAGTTCGCCGGAGCAAAAACCGGAATCCACGGGTGCTAAAACGCCAGAGCCAAAGGAAAACACTTCCGCAACGTTAATGGATGCAGATAAGAAAGCTGCCGCACCTGTTGTCGAATCCTCCCCCTCGTCGAGTGATAAACCGTAAACATGGCTGTAGAAGATACCCAACCGCTCATTACGCATCTTATTGAACTGCGTAAGCGACTCCTGAACTGCATCATTGCGGTTATCGTGATCTTTCTGGCGTTGGTTTACTTTGCCAACGACATTTACCATATGGTTGCGGCGCCGCTGATTAAACAGATGCCGCAGGGTGCAACGATGATCGCCACCGATGTGGCCTCGCCGTTCTTTACCCCAATAAAGTTGACCTTCATGGTGTCGCTGATCCTGTCAGCGCCAGTGATCCTCTACCAGGTGTGGGCATTTATTGCGCCTGCTTTGTATAAACATGAACGTCGACTGGTTGTGCCGCTGCTGGTTTCCAGTTCGTTGTTGTTCTACATCGGCATGGCATTCGCCTATTTTGTCGTCTTTCCGTTGGCGTTTGGTTTTCTGGCCAACACGGCTCCGCAAGGCGTGCAGGTATCGACGGACATTGCCAGCTATCTCAGTTTCGTAATGGCGCTGTTTATGGCTTTCGGTGTCTCTTTTGAGGTCCCTGTCGCCATTGTGCTGCTATGCTGGATGGGCATTACAACACCTGAAGATTTACGTAAGAAACGACCTTACGTTGTGGTGGGCGCATTCGTCGTCGGGATGTTACTGACTCCGCCAGATGTCTTCTCGCAAACGTTGTTGGCGATACCGATGTACTGCCTGTTTGAAGTGGGCGTTTTCTTCTCTCGTTTCTATGTCGGTAAGCGACGTACGCGAGATGAGGACAACGAGGCTGAAGAAGCAAAAGAAGCCGAAGCCACCGAGAAAACAGAAGAGTAAATTCAACCGCCCGTCAGGGCGGTTGTCATATGGGAGGTAGCATGTTTGATATTGGCGTTAATTTAACCAGTTCACAATTTGCGAAAGACAGGGATGATGTTGTGGCGCGCGCCTTTGCTGCGGGCGTAAACGGTATGCTTCTGACCGGAACAAACCTGCACGAAAGCCAGCAGGCGCTGAAGTTGGCGCAACATTATCCACATTGCTGGTCCACGGCTGGCGTGCACCCGCATGACAGTAGCCAATGGCAATCCTCAACGGAAGACGAGATTATCGCGCTGGCAAACCAGTCTGAGGTGGTCGCTATTGGCGAGTGCGGTCTGGATTTCAATCGCAATTTCTCCACGCCACAGGAGCAGGAACGTGCTTTTGAGGCACAACTGCGCATTGCCGCTGAACTGCAGATGCCGATTTTCATGCATTGTCGGGATGCCCATGAGCGTTTTCTGACGTTGCTGGAGCCGTGGCTGGACAGCCTGCCCGGCGCGGTGCTGCACTGTTTCACCGGCTCGCGCCAGGAGATGCAGGACTGCGTGGACCGAGGGCTTTATATTGGTATTACCGGCTGGGTCTGTGATGAGCGTCGGGGGATGGAACTGCGGGAACTGCTGCCGTTTATTCCGGTAGAAAGACTACTGATCGAAACTGATGCGCCTTACCTACTTCCTCGCGACTTAACGCCTAAACCGACGTCACGGCGCAATGAACCGGCGCACCTGCCACATATTCTTGAGCGTATTGCCCACTGGCGCGGAGAAGATCCTCAATGGCTGTCAGCCACCATTGATGCTAACGTCAGAACGCTGTTCGAAGTGACCTTCTAAACGGCTTAAATTTTTCGAAAGCCGGTATTTTTCACGCTCTGCTTAACCTCTTTATTCAACAGGTTAAGCAGTAGCATGGAACGCGCTTCGCCATCCGGTTCGGTGAAGATCGCTTTTAGCCCCTCAAACGCCCCTTCAGTAATAATCACGCTGTCCCCTGGCTGAGGAGTTTGCGGGTCAACAATTCCTTCAGGCTTGTAGATAGAAAGCTGGTGAATAACGGGAGAAGGGACGGTCGCAGGCGTCGCGCCAAAACGGACGAAATGGCTGACACCACGCGTGGCGTTGATGGTGGTGGTGTGGATCACTTCCGGGTCGAACTCGACAAACATGTAATTAGGGAATAGTGGTTCACTGACTGTGGTACGTTTACCGCGCACTATTTTTTCCAGGGTGATCATAGGCGTCAGGCAGTTCACCGCCTGTCTTTCCAGGTGTTCCTGGGCTCGCTGAAGTTGCCCACGTTTGCAGTACAGTAAATACCAGGATTGCATAATAACTCTTATCCGCTTGTTCTGAGCGCCAGCATAGCAAAAGCCATGCGTTAAGTTAATTATACCCGCCTCAACGCAGGCTGAAACCCAATGGGTATATACTCCCAGGGCTTATATGTATCGCCAGAGTTCACGCTAATTTAACAAAAATACAGCATCACAATGATGAACGCCGTATAATGAAGCGCTTACGAAGAGGCCACAATGGACGCCATGAAATATCACGATTTACGCGACTTCCTGACGCTGCTTGAACAGCAGGGCGAGCTCAAACGCATTTCGCTTGAGGTGGATCCCCACCTGGAAATTACTGAAATTGCCGATCGCACCCTGCGTGCCGGTGGGCCTGCGTTGCTGTTTGAGAATCCGAAAGGCTATTCAATGCCGGTGCTGTGTAACCTGTTTGGCACACCAAAGCGTGTTGCGATGGGGATGGGACAAGAAGATGTCTCGGCGCTACGAGAAGTCGGTAAACTGTTGGCGTTTTTGAAAGAGCCAGAGCCACCGAAAGGATTCCGCGATCTGTTTGATAAGCTGCCGCAGTTTAAGCAGGTGTTGAACATGCCGACTAAGCGGTTGCGCGGTGCACCTTGTCAGCAAAAAATCTACTCGGGCGATGACGTTGATTTAAACCGCATTCCGATTATGACCTGCTGGCCGGAAGATGCCGCGCCGCTGATTACCTGGGGGCTCACCGTAACGCGTGGTCCGCATAAAGAGCGGCAGAATCTGGGCATCTATCGTCAGCAGCTGATTGGCAAAAACAAGCTCATTATGCGCTGGCTGTCCCATCGCGGCGGTGCGCTTGATTACCAGGAGTGGTGCGCAGCGCATCCGGGCGAACGCTTCCCGGTTTCTGTGGCGTTAGGAGCCGATCCTGCGACCATTCTGGGGGCCGTGACGCCGGTTCCTGATACATTATCCGAGTACGCATTTGCCGGGCTGTTGCGCGGAACCAAGACCGAAGTAGTTAAATGTATTTCCAACGACCTGGAAGTGCCTGCCAGTGCAGAAATCGTGCTGGAAGGGTACATTGAACCGGGCGAGCTGGCTCCGGAAGGGCCGTATGGCGATCATACCGGCTACTACAACGAAGTAGATAGCTTCCCGGTCTTTACCGTCACGCACATTACCCAGCGCGAAGATGCGATTTATCACTCTACCTATACCGGACGTCCGCCAGATGAGCCCGCGGTACTCGGCGTGGCGCTGAACGAAGTTTTCGTTCCTATTCTGCAAAAGCAGTTCCCGGAGATTGTCGATTTTTATCTACCTCCGGAAGGCTGTTCATATCGCCTGGCCGTCGTGACGATGAAAAAACAGTACGCTGGTCATGCCAAACGCGTCATGATGGGTGTCTGGTCGTTTTTGCGTCAGTTTATGTACACCAAATTTGTTATTGTTTGCGATGATGACGTCAACGCACGTGACTGGAATGATGTGATTTGGGCAATTACTACCCGTATGGACCCGGCCCGGGATACGGTACTGGTAGAGAATACGCCAATTGATTACCTGGACTTTGCCTCGCCGGTTTCCGGCCTTGGTTCAAAAATGGGGCTGGATGCCACAAATAAATGGCCGGGCGAAACCCAACGTGAATGGGGACGTCCGATTAAAAAAGATCCTGAAGTGACTGCGCGCATTGACGCAATTTGGGATGAACTGGCCATCTTTAATGACGGCAAAAGCGCCTGAGGCGCGATCGTTTTGCCTATTGATCCGACAGAGAGAGCGCATGACAACCTTAAGCTGTAAAGTGACCTCGGTAGAAGCTATCACTGACACCGTATATCGCGTTCGTTTAGTGCCAGACGCGGCGTTTTCCTTTCGTGCTGGCCAGTATTTAATGGTCGTGATGGACGAAAGGGATAAGCGTCCGTTCTCCATGGCATCAACGCCGGACGAGCAAGGATTCATTGAGCTGCACGTTGGCGCCTCTGAGCTAAATCTTTATGCCATGGCCGTGATGGACCGTATTCTGAAAGACCGGGAGATCAAGGTCGACATTCCGCATGGCGAAGCCTGGCTGCGTGATGAAGACGAGCGCCCGCTGATCCTGATTGCCGGTGGTACAGGGTTCTCTTACGTGCGTTCCATTCTGCTTACCGCGCTGGCGCGCAATCCAAATCGCGATATCACCATTTACTGGGGCGGGCGCGAAGAGAAGCATCTCTACGATCTCTCCGAGCTGGAAGCGCTGTCTGTGAACCACCCGAATCTGCGCGTTGAGCCAGTGGTGGAACAGCCTGAAGACGGCTGGCGTGGTCGTACGGGAACCGTGTTAACGGCAGTATTGCAGGATTACGGTACCCTGGCGGAGCATGATATCTACATCGCTGGTCGTTTCGAAATGGCCAAAATCGCGCGCGATCTGTTCTGTAATGAACGCAGTGCGCGTGAAGATCGCCTGTTTGGCGACGCTTTCGCGTTCATTTAAGCGCTGTGCGCCGGAGTCCTTCCGGCGCATTCATCACCAACCTTACTTCTTCTAACAGGGTGCAAGCCCGATCTCGTTGTTTCTCTTTTTTACCACGTTTTTTAGTAAACATATTTTTCCTATCTATTAATCACAAAACTTAGCTTTTGTGACAGGCCTCTTTTTGTTTAGTAAACAAAATTGGCAAACTAGACGCAATCAAATTGCGAGGCGCAAACGAGGAAAACCATGAGGCTCGGACTGGATATTGGCGGGACTAAAATCGAAGCGGTGGTGATTGATAACGCGGGTGAAATTGTTTACCGCGAGCGATGCGCGACACCAAAGCAGAGTTACGGTGATTTTTTCCAGGCCGTGACGGAGATGATTGCTAAGGCCAGACTGGCCGTTAATCAGCCTTTATCGGTTGGCATTGGGGTGCCTGGCGCGGTGGATAGCGAGGGGTTAATTAAGAACTCCAACATCCTGGTGCTCAATCAACAGGCCTTTGCGCAAGACCTTGAGCGAGCGTTAGGAATGCCCGTGCCTGTTACTAATGATGCCAACTGCTTTACCTTGTCGGAAGCGATGGACGGTAGCGGACACGGGCATAGCGTGGTATTTGGCGTGATCCTCGGTACCGGTTGCGGCGGTGGACTATGCATCGATAACCGCTTGATCTCTGGACCTAACGCCTGCGCAGGAGAGTGGGGGCATAATGCATTGCCGCGCTACCACGAATCTCAGGACGGGGCTGGAGTGACATGCTATTGCGGGCAGTTGAACTGTATTGAGAGCTTTATTTCCGGCAGCGGTCTGGAACGCCAGTACCTGAATCACACCGCGCAGCATGTGGGTGTGCCACAAATTATGCAACAGGTAGAATCGGGTGATGCGGATGCCTGCTTTGTATGGAAACGCTATTGCGATCAACTGGCGCGTGCGTTGGCGGGCGTGGTGAATACGCTCGATCCCGATGTTATCGTGCTAGGGGGCGGGGTATCCAATATCGATTTACTGTATTCGGGTTTACAGGCGCGAGTGGCGCAGTACGTATTTGGTAAGCAGTGCCGCACACCGATTGTTCGGGCCCGTCACGGCGACAGCAGCGGCGTACGCGGTGCGGCCTGGCTGGGGGCGCAACAAGCCATAGTAGAATCAATGAGAGTGAAATGACGAAACCTGTACGTATCAGAGATATTGCCGAAGCTTGTGGTGTTTCAGTTGGTGCAGTTTCCCGCGCCCTAAAAGGGCAGCCGGGGCTACGTGAAGACACCCGGCTGCGCATTATTTCTGTGGCGCAGCAGCAGGGTTATGATTTTTCCCGTCTGCGTACTGACAAGATCAAACGCGTCCTGTTTTTGCTTCACCGCCAGCACAATATCAGCCGGGCATTGCCGTTTTATTCTCAACTACTGCTGGGGATAGAAGATAACTGTCGTGACCATGGTATTGCGCTGAGCTTTCTCTCCATTGGTCCAGGCGATGTAGTGAGTGAGCAGGTGCTGCTGCACCAGCCTGATGCACTGATCTGTGCCGGATTTTTTGAGCCTGAATTACTTGGCTTGCTGCAACAGATGAAGCTGCCGTTGGTGCTGGTGGATCTCTGGGCGCCGGGCCTGCCTTGCGTGAACCCGGATAACACTCAGGGTGGGTATCTGGCCACGCAACATTTGATTGCACAAGGTCGCAGCCGTATTGCTTTTCTTGCCAGCACGCTTGCGCACTACAGCATCCGTCAGCGCGAGAAGGGCTACCGTCAGGCATTGTATGAGGCCCGTTTGCTCATGCCGCCAGAGTATGAAGCCGTTGCGCCGCCGCTGTTGGATACCGATCAATCTCTTGTTGAGGCGGTAAATGAGCTACTCAGATTGCCGGAGCCGCCCGACGCTATTTTTGCCTATAACGATGCGGCAGCGCTGGTTGTTCAACGGGTGTGCGCACAGCAGGGGATACGCATCCCGGAAGATCTCGCGCTGGTGGGGTTTGATGATATCGATGCTGCGGCCTGGTCACATCCACCACTCACTACTATTGCGGTTGATAAACAACAATTGGGGCGTGAAGCGCTGCGTTTATTGCTGGAAGAAAATCAGGAAGAGAATCTGCTGTTGCCGGTGCAGTTAGTGGTGCGAGGTAGTTCAGAGAAATAAAAAACCCGCCCCTGACAGGCGGGAAGAACGGCAACTAAATTGTTATACAATGGCATTTGTGTTGTAGGCCGGATAAGACGCATCAGCGTCGCCATCCGGCATAGTCGCCGGGGGCGCTTCGCTTGCCCGGCCTACAATAAGTCACATGCTTTGATTAAACTCGCTCAAATACCGTCGCGATGCCCTGGCCTAACCCGATACACATCGTCGCCAGG
Source organism: Citrobacter sp. Cpo103 (assembly GCF_030332605.1). Classification (NCBI taxonomy): domain Bacteria; kingdom Pseudomonadati; phylum Pseudomonadota; class Gammaproteobacteria; order Enterobacterales; family Enterobacteriaceae; genus Citrobacter; species Citrobacter sp. Cpo103. The sequence continues at coordinate 80,731 of NZ_JAOWHO010000035.1, forward strand.
CCAAACTGTACGTCTTTGCGTTCCATCAGATTGAGCAAGGTGGTGCTGATACGCGCCCCGGAGCAACCCAGCGGATGACCCAAAGCGATCGCCCCGCCGTTGAGGTTGATCTTCTCATCGATCTGCTCCATCAGCCCCAGATCTTTAATGCACGGCAGGATCTGAGCGGCAAAGGCTTCGTTCATCTCAAACAAACCGATATCGCTGGTGGAGAGTCCCGCTTTTTTCAGCGCCAGTTTTGAGGCCGGAACCGGACCATAACCCATAATTGACGGGTCACAGCCAACAACAGCCATCGAACGGATTCGGGCACGCGGCGTCAGACCCAGCTCACGGGCGCGGCTTTCGCTCATGACCAGCATCGCTGCTGCGCCGTCGGAGAGCGCGGAGGAGGTACCGGCAGTGACCGTTCCGCTAACCGGATCGAACGCCGGGCGCAGGGTGGAGAGCGCTTCAACGGTTGTCTCTGGGCGGATAACCTCATCGTAGTTAAACTGCTTCAGCACGCCGTCGGCATCATGGCCACCGGTCGGGATGATTTCGTTTTTAAATGCGCCAGACTGTGTTGCAGCCCAGGCACGAGCATGTGAACGTGCGGCGAAAGCGTCCTGCATTTCACGGCTGATGCCGTGCATGCGAGAGAGCATTTCCGCAGTCAGACCCATCATTCCCGCGGCTTTTGCCACGTTGCGGCTCATGCCCGGATGGAAATCAACGCCGTGACTCATTGGCACATGGCCCATATGTTCCACGCCGCCAATCAGGCACGCCTGAGCATCGCCGGTCATGATCATACGTGCCGCGTCGTGCAGCGCCTGCATTGATGAACCGCACAGGCGGTTGACTGTGACGGCCGGAACGGAGTGCGGAACTTCCGCCAGCAGCGCGGCGTTACGGGCGATGTTGAAACCCTGCTCCAGCGTTTGCTGCACGCAGCCCCAGTAAATATCATCAAGCGCGGATGGCTCCAGCGCAGGATTTCGCGCCAGCAGGCTACGCATTAAGTGTGCGGAGAGATCTTCTGCCCGCACGTTACGAAACGCGCCCCCTTTCGAACGGCCCATCGGGGTACGGATCGCATCAACAATTACAACCTGTTCCATTGTGACTCCTTAAGCCGTTTTCAGGCTGCCAACCGGGCGGGCAGGCTCAACCTGGGGATAATACGGTTCGTTATGGCGCGCCTTATCACGCAGACCAGCCGGAACTTCATACAGTGCTCCGAGGTGCTGATACTGCTGGGCCATATCGAGATACTTCGCGCTGCCGAGCGTATCCAACCAGCGGAACGCGCCACCATGGAACGGAGGGAAGCCCAGGCCATAAACCAGCGCCATATCGGCTTCTGCCGGGCTGGCGATAATGCCTTCTTCCAGACAACGCACCACTTCGTTGACCATTGGGATCATCATGCGGGCGATAATCTCTTCATCGCTGAAGTCGCGTTTCGGCTGGCTGACTTCTGCCAGCAGATCGTCAACGGTGGCATCCTCTTCTTTCTTCGGCTTGCCCTTGTTGTCTTCTTTATAACGCCAGAATCCAAGACCGTTTTTCTGTCCGAAACGGTTCGCATCAAACAGGGCGTCTATCGCGTCGCGATAATCTTTCTGCATACGCTGAGGGAAGCCTGTGGACATCACTGCCTGCGCGTGATGCGCGGTATCAATTCCCACCACGTCCAGCAGATAAGCCGGGCCCATCGGCCAGCCAAACTGTTTTTCCATGACTTTGTCGATTTTGCGGAAATCCGCCCCATCGCGCAGCAGCTGGCTGAAACCGGCAAAATACGGGAACAGCACGCGGTTCACGAAGAAACCAGGGCAGTCGTTGACCACAATTGGCGTTTTGCCCATCTGGCTTGCCCAGGCGACAACTTTGGCGATGGTTTCATCCGAGCTTTTCTCGCCGCGAATGATCTCAACCAGTGGCATGCGGTGTACTGGGTTAAAGAAGTGCATTCCACAGAAGTTTTCCGGGCGCTTGAGCGCGCTGGCCAGCTCGTTGATTGGGATGGTAGAGGTATTCGACGCCAGTACGGTGCCCGGGCGTACCTGATCTTCGGTTTCCGCCAGTACCGCTTTTTTCACTTTCGGGTTTTCCACGACCGCTTCAACCACCACGTCCACACGCTCAAAACCGCTATAGTCGAGGGTTGGATGAATAGTGGAAATCACGCCCGCCATTTTCAGACCGTCAATTTTGCCGCGCTCAAGCTGTTTGTTCAGCAGCTTGGCCGCTTCGGTCATGCCCAGCGTTAATGATTTGTCGTTGATATCTTTCATGACAACCGGCACGCCTTTCCAGGCTGACTGGTAAGCGATGCCGCCGCCCATAATGCCCGCGCCCAGCACCGCGGCTTGCTTCGGTGCTTCAATATTTTTGGTGAGCTTTTTGGCTTTGGCTTTCACGAACTGATCGTTAAGGAAGATCCCTACCAGCGCGCGGGCTTCACTGGTGTGCGCCAGTGGAACAAAGCTTTTATTTTCCAGATTCAGCGCTTCTTCACGACCAAAACGGGCTGCTGCTTCAATGGTTTTTACCGCGGTAATCGGTGCGGGGTAATGTTTACCAGCCGTCTGCGCTACCATGCCTTTAGCGATGGTAAAGCTCATCGCCGCTTCAATTTTGCTGAGTTTCAACGGCTCCAGTTTCGGCTGACGTTTGGCTTTCCAGTCGAGGTCGCCGTTAATCGCCTGACGTAATACCGCGATCGCGCCATCAAGCAGTTTGTCTTGCTTCACTACGCCATCGACCAGGCCGATTTTTAGCGCCTGCTCAGCACCAACATCCTTACCTGCCGCAATAATTTCCAGCGCGCTGTCCGCACCCAGCATACGTGGCATACGCACGGAGCCGCCAAAGCCCGGCATAATGCCCAGCTTGGTTTCCGGCAGGCCAATGCGCAGGTCCGGCGTTGCCAGACGATAATCGGTTGCCAGAACACACTCGCAGCCGCCACCCAGCGCGTAGCCGTTTACCGCTGACAGGGTCGGAACAGGCAGATCTTCGAGGCGATTAAAGACGCTGTTGGCAAAATGCAGCCACTGGCTCAGTTGTTCTTCAGGCACGAGGAACAGTGAAAGGAATTCGGTGATATCGGCACCAACAATAAAGGCTGCTTTGTTAGAACGCAGCAGCAGCCCTTTTAAATTCGATTGTTTTTCCAGCACATCAAGCGCATGGCCCAGGCTGGCAACGGTTGCCGTGTCGAGTTTATTGACCGAACCAGGGGCATCGAACACCAGTTCGGCGATGCCATCTTCCAGCCAGTCGAGGTACAGGGTGTCGCCTTTGTAAAGCATGTCAGTCTCCTGAATCCGCAAGGTGATCTGGTCATACCAGATGAATCGAAGTGTGTGTTTTATGTTAATAAAATGCAAATGAATGATTAAAGAAATGACGATTCGATCACGCTCGGCAGAAATCACGCACTCACAAAGCGATGTGCTAAGATGCGGAGACTTGAGGTCAAAAAACAGAAGGATAGAAAATGGAATCGCTGGCCGCACTCTATAAAAATCATATCGTTACCTTACAGGAACGGACGCGCGACGCGCTGGAGCGCTTCAAGCTGGATGCGTTACTTATTCACTCAGGCGAACTTGTTAACGTCTTTCTCGACGATCATCCGTACCCGTTTAAGGTCAATCCGCAATTCAAAGCCTGGGTGCCTGTCACGCAGGTTCCTAACTGCTGGTTGCTGGTGGATGGCGTAAACAAGCCGAAACTATGGTTCTACTTGCCGGTTGATTACTGGCACAACGTTGAGCCGCTGCCTACTTCCTTCTGGACGGAAGAAATTGAGATCATCGCGCTGCCGAAAGCAGATGGTATCGGTAGCCAACTGCCTGCTGCTCGCGGCAATATCGGTTACATCGGCCCGGTTCCTGAACGTGCACTGCAACTGGACATCGCGGCCAGCAACATCAACCCGAAAGAGGTGATCGACTACCTGCATTATTACCGTGCTTATAAAACTGATTACGAACTGGCCTGTATGCGCGAAGCGCAGAAAATGGCGGTAAATGGACACCGTGCCGCAGAAGAAGCGTTCCGTTCCGGAATGAGCGAGTTTGACATCAACCTCGCTTACCTGACTGCCACCGGTCACCGCGACACCGACGTGCCATACAGCAACATCGTGGCGCTTAACGAGCATGCTTCGGTGCTTCATTACACCAAGCTGGATCATCAGGCACCGTCTGAAATCCGCAGCTTCCTGCTCGACGCTGGTGCGGAATACAACGGTTATGCGGCAGATCTGACGCGTACCTGGTCGGCGAAAAGCGACAATGACTATGCGCATCTGGTGAAAGACGTTAACGACGAAGAGCTGGCGCTGATTGCCACCATGAAAGCAGGCACCAGCTACGTGGATTATCACATTCAGTTCCATCAGCGCATCGCGAAGCTGCTGCGTAAGCATCAAATCATCACTGATATGAGTGAAGAGGCGATGGTGGAAAACGATCTTACCGGGCCGTTTATGCCGCACGGTATTGGCCACCCGCTGGGTCTGCAGGTGCATGATGTCGCTGGCTTTATGCAGGATGACAGCGGTACTCATCTGGCCGCGCCGTCGAAGTATCCTTACCTGCGTTGCACCCGCGTACTGCAACCAGGCATGGTTCTGACCATCGAACCGGGCATCTACTTCATTGAATCTCTGCTGGCGCCGTGGCGTGAAGGACAGTTCAGCAAGCACTTCAACTGGCAGAAAATTGAAGCCCTGAAACCGTTCGGCGGTATTCGTATTGAAGACAACGTGGTGGTCCACGAGAACAATATCGAAAACATGACGCGGGATTTGAAACTGGCGTAATGGACAGTTGGTTAATCCCTGCGGCGCCGGTCAGCGTCGTTGAAGAGATCAAAAAAAGCCGCTTCATTACGCTGCTTGCCCATACGGACGGCGTAGAAGCGGCAAAGGCGTTTGTTGAGTCAGTCAAAGCGGAACACCCTGACGCCCGCCACCATTGTGTGGCGTGGGTGGCGGGTGCGCCCAATGACTCGCAGCAGCTAGGATTTTCAGACGATGGCGAACCGGCGGGTACGGCAGGTAAACCGATGCTCGCGCAGCTGATGGGGAGCGGTGTCGGCGAGATTACCGCTGTAGTCGTGCGCTACTACGGCGGTATCCTTCTCGGTACTGGAGGGTTGGTAAAAGCCTACGGTGGCGGTGTGAATCAGGCGTTGCGCCAGTTAACGACACAGCGCAAGACGCCATTAACCGAATATACTTTGCAGTGTGAGTACGGTCAGCTGGCAGGCATTGAAGCCTTGCTGGGGCAGTTTGACGGTAAAGTCGTTGCCAGTGATTACCAGGCTTTTGTTCGGCTCAGGGTGGCGCTTCCTTTTGCCAGAGTGGATGAGTTTTCGGCAAAACTGGCGGATTTTAGTCGTGGTTCATTGCAATTGTTAGCGATTGAAGAATAATCCCCACCTCATTTTAAAGAACTAAGGAAGCGGCAGAGATGCATTTTCGCGCCATCACCCGAATCGTTGGACTACTGGTCATCTTATTCTCGGGGACAATGATTATCCCCGGACTGGTAGCGCTCATCTACCGCGATGGGGCAGGGCGTGCATTCACCCAAACTTTCTTCGTTGCTCTGGCGATCGGCTCCATGCTGTGGTGGCCAAACCGTAAAGAGAAGGGTGAACTGAAATCGCGCGAAGGATTTCTGATTGTCGTTTTGTTCTGGACCGTTCTGGGCAGTGTGGGTGCGCTACCGTTCATCTTTGCGGAAAGCCCTAACCTGACGATAACCGACGCTTTTTTTGAATCCTTTTCCGGATTAACCACTACAGGTGCGACGACGCTGGTGGGGCTGGATTCATTGCCACACGCGATTCTCTTTTATCGCCAGATGCTGCAATGGTTCGGCGGGATGGGGATCATCGTGCTGGCGGTGGCTATCCTGCCTATTCTTGGCGTTGGTGGGATGCAGCTCTATCGTGCAGAAATGCCGGGGCCGCTGAAAGATAATAAAATGCGCCCGCGTATTGCCGAAACGGCGAAAACGCTGTGGCTAATCTATGTATTGCTGACGGTGGCGTGCGCGCTGGCGCTATGGTTTGCCGGGATGCCCGCGTTTGACGCCATTGGGCACAGTTTTGCCACAATCGCCATCGGTGGTTTTTCCACACACGATGCCAGCGTGGGGTATTTCGACAGTCCCACGATTAACACTATCATTGCTATCTTCTTGCTGATCTCCGGTTGTAACTATGGTCTGCACTTCTCTTTATTAAGTGGGCGTAGTCTGAAGGTCTACTGGCGGGATCCGGAATTCCGCATGTTTATCGGCGTGCAGCTGACGCTGGTGGCAGTCTGTACGTTGGTGCTATGGATACACGATACCTATGGCTCGGCGCTCACGACGATCAACCAGGCCTTTTTCCAGGTGGTATCGATGGCGACGACCGCCGGATTTACCACGGACAGTATTGCCCGCTGGCCCTTGTTCCTGCCAGTGCTGTTGCTGTGTTCTGCTTTTATCGGCGGCTGTGCCGGGTCGACGGGCGGTGGCTTGAAGGTGATTCGTATCCTGCTGCTGTTTAAGCAGGGTAACCGCGAATTGAAACGACTGGTCCATCCGAATGCGGTTTACAGTATCAAACTGGGTAACCGTGCGTTGCCGGAGCGAATTCTTGAAGCCGTATGGGGATTCTTCTCTGCCTATGCGCTGGTCTTTATTATCAGTATGCTGGCGATTATTGCGACCGGTGTTGATGACTTCTCCGCGTTTGCCTCCGTAGTGGCAACGTTGAATAACCTGGGGCCCGGACTGGGGGTTGTCGCTGACAACTTTGCCAGTATGAACCCTGTGGCGAAGTGGATCCTGATTGCCAATATGCTGTTTGGTCGTCTGGAGGTCTTTACTCTGCTGGTGCTCTTTACCCCTACCTTCTGGCGTGAATAATGGAGTAACACGTGAAAACACTGATTCTTTTTTCTTCCCGGGACGGACAAACGCGTGAAATCGCTGAATATCTGGCTTCTGAACTCAAAGAGCTGGGCGTTTGGGCAGATGTTGTTAATTTGCATCGTACTGCGGAGCCGGACTGGCAAAATTATGACAGCGTGGTAATTGGCGCCTCGATTCGCTACGGTCATTACCATGCTGCTTTTCAGGAGTTTGTGAAAAAGCATGCCACACGGCTGAATTCGATGCCGAGCGCGTTCTACTCCGTAAACCTGGTTGCCCGTAAACCGGAGAAACGTACGCCGCAAACCAACAGCTATGCGCGTAAGTTCCTGATGAGTTCGCCGTGGCGACCAGACCACAGTGCAGTTATTGCGGGTGCTTTGCTGTATCCACGCTATCGCTGGTATGACCGAGTTATGATCCAACTGATAATGAAGATGTCAGGTGGTGAAACGGATACGAATAAAGAAGTGGTGTATACCGATTGGGAACAGGTTGCGAGATTCGCGCGGGAAATAGCCCAATTAACCAACAAAGCGTCGTTAAAATAAGCGTAAAGAATAAAAAATACGCACTCGGAAGATTATTTTAAATTTCCCCTTGTCAGCCTGAAATAACTCCCTATAATGCGCCTCCACTGAC